>CBDFNK010000016.1:0-112404 GCA_965250205.1 Hyphomicrobiaceae bacterium | reverse complement strand
GAAGTCGGTTAATCAGGCTCTTTGAGATCATGTGCCAACAGGCGAATATTGCCACCCGTAGCCGTTATGTTGTCGGTTCGGGTTGCTTCTTGTGCAAACTGGCGCACATAGTTCGGGCCACCAGCATGTGGACCACTGCCGGACCTCCCAACACCACCAAAGGGCTGCACGCCGGGCACCGCACCAACCTGCTGTCGATTGACATAAAGATTGCCGACCCCGCGCGTGATCTTCAACATACTTTGCGACCGTATCAATACGACTATGCACCGATAATGCGCCGCCAAAACCCGATGCATTAATCTGATCGACGACTTTGTCCAAATACCCATGCTGATAGCGCACAATATGAAGGACCGGCCCAAACACTTCATTTTTGAGCACACTCATGTCGAGGATTTCATAGATCGCGGGCGCAACAAAACTGCCAAAGCACAATTCAGGCGGCAGTGCACAATCAACCCGCTCACTTCCGGTGTGCTTCATGGTCAACTTATGGGCATCAAGACGGTCCTGGGATTGGCTGTCGATAACTGGACCAACGTCGGTCGTGTATAACATCGGATCACCAATGCGCAGATCCCGCGTTGCACCCACCAGCATATCAACGACACGACTTGCGGTATCATCCTGGACAAACAAAACCCGCGCGGCGGCACATGTTTGTCCAGCATTCGAAAATACGGAACACATCACGTCTCGCACCAACTGCTCAGCCAAAGCGCTGCTGTCCGAAATAATCGCATTGAGGCTGCTGGTTGCTGCAATCAACGGATGGATTGCATCTTGTCGGTCTGCCAGCGCTTTTTGAATGGCCAACGCGGTGGTGCTACGACCGGTCACGGAGATCCCTTTGACCCGCGTGTCTTTGCTCAATGCAGCACCGATGCGCTCACCTCCAGGTAGCAGGTGCAAAACATCGCCGGGGACACCAGCCTCATGCAGCAGAGAAACGGCGAGGTACGCACTGAGAGGTGTTTGTGGTGCAGATTTGGCGATAACCGAATTGCCTGCACCCAGCGCCGCCGCCACCTGGCCTGTGAACACCGCCAGCGGAGAACTCCACGGGCTAATGGCCGCAAACACGCCACGACCATGCAACCGCGTGCGGTTCGTTTCTCCTGTCGTGGAGCGCAGCGAAAGCGGCTCTGCACAGACTTCACGAGCTTCGCCAGCGTAGTATCTCAGATAGTCAACCGCTTGGCGCACTTCACCTTGAGCTGCTGAAATGGTTTTGCCCGCCTCGCGCACCAAAACAGCCATCAACTGTGTGCGATCACGCTCAAAATGTCAGCTGCCAATTGCAGCATCTTACCGCGCTCGGTACCGCCCAGCCGATCCCATTCCGGAGCCGCTTTGGATGCTGCATCAAGTGTCGCTTCCACGTCATCCAACGTCGCTGGCCTGACGGACCCGAGCCGCTGATCTCGGTTATGCGGACATAGCAACCAGGTGGCACGTTCGCCGTCTAATTGCGGCTTGCCGGAAACAATGGGACCCACTTCGTATTCTTGCGCGATCGCGGATTGCAAATCCGTCGCTAAGTCTGCGCGCGCTTTGGGGTCGGCAAAACTCACACCTATTGAGTTCTTGCGATCCGGCCAAAACACATCACGCGGGCGCACCAACATTTTAACAGGCGTTTGTTGTTCGCGCTCCTGCTCAAGGCGCGCAACGGGATCCATAACCATGTCTGAAATAGGAGCGTCCCGGTCAGCAAGGCGATTGACAAACGAAGTGTTGGCACCATTTTCCAATAGCCGACGCACGAGATAGGACAACAACACATCGTGCGCACCCACTGGCGCATAGATACGACACGACCGGCCTAAACCATCATTGCCGAGTACTGAGTCATATACCGCTTCGCCCATCCCATGCAGGCGCTGAAATTCAAAGTCGGAATGTCCTGCCGCCGTCATCGCAGCAGCGATAGAGTGCGCGTTATGGGTCGCGATCTGCGGATAAAACACACTAACATCGCTGAACAGAAAACGCATTGAGGCCAGATACGACACATCGGTATGGAGCTTGCGCGTGAAAACAGGATAATCAGCAAGCCCCTGCTCCTGCGCCCATTTGATTTCGTTGTCCCAATACGCCCCTTTGACAAGACGCAGGGGTATACGTTTGCCGTGCATGAGCGCCAGCTTGCGCAACCAGCGCAAAACCGGAATTGCCCGCTTCGAGTAGGCTTGCACGGCTATGCCAAGCCCATTCCAATGCGCCAATTCAGGAGCAGCAAAAACGGCACCAAAAACCTGCAGCGTCGTATCAAGCCGGTCCTGCTCTTCCGCATCCAGCGTTATGGGCAAGCCAAATGCGCGCCCCGCCCGCGCCAACTCCAGCACCCGCGGCACCAGCTCTTCGATGAGCTGGTCTTCGTTCCCTGGTACAAATTTATTGTGCAGCGCCGACAACTTCACGGACACGGATGGGCGTTCCATCAATGCGTCCGCATACGGCTTCGTAAATGCACCGATATCTTCGCCTATGGCTTCCAACGCCGCCATATAGCGATCAAAATAGGTTTTGGCATCGCCACTTGAGACCGCTTCTTCTCCCAACGTGTCATAGGAGATGCGGTAACCTTTTTTTTGATAGACTTTGGAACGCTCAATGGCGCCAGCAACATCACGCCCCATCACAAATTGTTCGCTCAACAATTCGACGGCTTTGCGCACCGCGCGGCGCACAACGGCTTCGCCAGAACGGGCAACAAGGCGCGAAATTGATGCCAGCGGATCTCCGCCAACCCGCTGCTTGAGTTTCATCACTCGTCCACAGAGCAACAAACCCCATGTCGAGGCGTTGACGAACACGCTATCGGCTTGACCGAGGTGGCGACGCCAATCCCCACCTGCCAACTTGTCTGCCAAAAACGCATCTGCTGTTTCCTGGTCCGGAATGCGCAGTAACGCCTCCGCCAGGCATAGAAGGATGACCCCTTCTTCCGTTGTCAGGTCGTATTCGCGCATAAATGCGTCGATGCCATCAGCCGGCCTACCACTAATTCCCCGCGAGCTTTCAACCAGGCGACGCGCAATCGAGGCCGTGCGACAGCGTTCATCCTCGGTATATATCGCGCGCTCTGTCAGCCCCCCAACAAGGCGCAACTCCTCACCCAGATGATGGTTGGAAATTTCATCGCGCGGCGGCGGGCCGACCTCCTCTTTGAGGTTTTCGCTGCCAACGTATATATTTGTTCGCGCGGTTTGGGTCTGCCTCGCCATAACGTCCTATGTATTAAAGACCGGGCCGTACGTCGCGATCACCTGTCCGACACGCATGGGCGGCTTGTTGGCGCCCGCGGAATGCAACATTTCACGCAACTTGAGGAAACCAAATGCACTCAAAAAACAACAACAAATGACCCGTAGACCAATTCCTGATCAACGTGGTTCAAACTTGGGGTTTCTCTCTCGCACCAATCTAGACACATCCACTGATTCGCTTCGATGGCTCATTTCATCCCGTTGCCCTCAAGTGACACCCCAACCTGTCAACGTGCGTTGACAGGTTGCGACCGCATCTCCAAAAGGTTGCATCAGCCTTTATTCATCTCAACACCTGTCAGCACATGGGACCCGGCGCTCATCACAAGACCAACGATTGAAAGTCACACTTTGCAAAAAATAACGACACTCCGCGCCTTTAGAACCCAGACCGCTAACTGGCGGAATGGGGAGGCCCGCATCGCATTGGTACCGACGATGGGTGCACTGCATGACGGACACTTGTCGTTGGTAAAGCTGGCCAAGAAGCAGGCTGATCGGGTTGTGGTGTCGGTTTTTGTCAATCCAACACAATTTGCCAAGGGCGAAGATTTGTCACGCTACCCGCGTGATGAAGCCAGCGACTTGAAAAAGCTGCGCGCACTTGATGTTGATGTCGTTTGGGCACCCTCTGTAAAAGTGATGTACGGCGCTACCTTTGCAACGTCCATTGTGCCAAGTGGTGCCGCCCTTGAGCTGGAAGGTGCGTTTCGTCCCAAACACTTTGCAGGTGTTGCCACCGTCTGCTGCAAGCTGTTTAATCAAGTGATACCCGATATCGCGATCTTCGGTGAAAAGGACTACCAACAGCTCTCGGTCATCAAGCAGTTGGTGCGCGATCTTAATATGCCCGTCAAAATCGTTGCAGGAAAAACGCTACGTGCCAATGATGGCTTGGCGCTATCCTCGCGCAATCGTTATCTCTCAGCCAAACAACGCGATATCGCGCCCGCGCTCGCCGCAACCCTGAAAGCAACGGCCATAAGTGCAAAACAAGGGGAGCGCATTTCTTCCCTTGAAACCAAGACCGCCCGCCGTCTTACCAAAGCGGGTTTCGCCACGGTTGACTATGTGGCGGTGCGCGATGCTGAAACGCTCGGGCCCTACAAGATGGGCACGACACGCCGGGGACGTGTCCTTGCCGCCGCTTGGCTTGGCAAAACGCGGCTCATCGACAATTGCGCCATCTAGATCAATCAGCCTTAAATCAAATCCGATTTAAGGCTGATAATTTGATCTAATCCAAGACAAGCTTGCTCAGTCTTGGGATTCAAAGAGACCAACCCGCGCAAGCTTGTCTTGGAAATCAAACAGTTAGAGCAACTTCTCTGCGTTTGTGTCCAACACCAGTTTACTGAGTGTTGGCAAAAGAACATGAAACGCCAGGGTTGCTCGAGGGCAAAAACGCACAGGGCTCCAGACTTCCGTCAGCCTACCCGACCTGCAAACTGGTCAATCCTTGCCAACGCCGCCTCACCATGGCAGGTGAAGCCATCTGGTTGTTATCCTGAGATTCGCCTGCGCGCCCTGTGCTCGCGTCTGTTGCTGGCGGTTTGACTTGAAACCCAACTTCGGACACGGCGCCCATGGCCAATATGGCACGCGATCTCTTTTCTAGCTTTACGGACCCCATGGCCGAGCCAAAAAAAAGCATTCGCAAAGGCGCGGATGCCGCTGATGCTTATACCGCTGCTGACATTGAGGTCCTCGAAGGCCTTGAGCCTGTACGCCGTCGCCCCGGCATGTACATTGGTGGCACGGATGAAAAAGCGTTACATCACTTGTTCGCCGAAGTGATTGACAATTCCATGGACGAAGCCGTTGCAGGCCATGCCTCATGGATTGATGTCCACCTCGACGCTGACGGCTTTTTGAGTGTCACAGACAACGGGCGCGGCATTCCCATTGATAAGCATCCCAAATTCAAAACCAAAAGCGCACTTGAAGTGATCATGACAACGCTTCACTCGGGCGGAAAGTTTGACGGCAAGGCATACATCACGTCAGGCGGTCTGCACGGTGTTGGTGTTTCCGTCGTCAATGCGCTTGCCGAAGAGATGGACGTTGAAGTGGCACGCGGCCAGCAACTTTACCGGATGTCGTTTGCGCGCGGCAACCCGCAGGGAAAACTGGAAAAGCTAGGCGCTATTAAGAATAGACGCGGCACGAAAATTCGCTTCAAACCGGATCAGCAAATTTTTGGACGGGGTGCTGCTTTCAAGCCGGCGCGCTTGTTCCGCATGGCGCGCTCAAAAGCCTACCTGTTTGGTGGCGTAGAAATTCGTTGGCGTGTAGATGCCAGCCTTGTCAAAGACGACACCCCGTTAGAAGCCACCTTCCATTTCCCTGGCGGCCTCAGAGACTATTTGTTGTCTGAAATATCAAAACAGACGCAGGTGACCAAAGATGTGTTCTCTGGCCTTGTTGAGCGCGAAGGCAAACACGGCACGGTAGAATGGGCCATTGCCTGGATCTCAGACGCGGATGGTTTTTGCCGCTCCTACTGCAACACGATCCCAACGGCGGAAGGTGGCACGCACGAAAACGGATTTCGCCAAGCGCTGACCCGTGGCCTGCGTGCTTACGGTGAGTTGGTTGGCAATAAAAAAGCCACACAGATCGTCGCCGATGACGTGCTTGGAACGGGCGCTGCGATGATGTCTGTTTTTATTCGCGAACCCGAATTTCAAGGCCAGACCAAAGATAAGCTGGCAACGACGGAAGCCACGCGCATTGTTGAAAATGCGGTCCGCGATGCCTTCGACCATTGGCTTGCAGACAATCCCCAACAAGCCACCAAGCTTTTGGAATGGACGATTGAACAGGCTGAATATCGTCTGAAGCGGCGTCGCGAAAAAGAAATCGGCCGTCAAAGTGCCACGCGCAAACTACGCCTTCCAGGAAAACTCGCCGATTGCTCAATTCGACAAGCCGCTGGCACGGAGATCTTTATCGTTGAAGGTGACAGCGCCGGGGGCAGTGCCAAGAGTGCGCGCAATCGCGAGCGCCAGGCCATCCTTCCCTTGCGTGGAAAAATTCTCAACGTCGCCAACGCGACGCCTGCCAAGCTGGCCCAAAATCAATTGCTGTCAGATCTCATTCAGGCGCTCGGTGCGGGCATTGGCGGGCGCTACAATGATGATGACCTGCGTTATGAGCGCGTCATTTATCATGACTGATGCCGATGTCGACGGCGCCCACATCGCCGCACTTTTGATTACATTTTTCTTCCAGCAAATGCCGGCGCTGATTGAGAACAGCCATCTGTTCCTGGCAGCACCCCCACTTTATAAACTGACCCATGGCGCCAAATCGGTTTATGCGCGCGATGACGCTCACAAAGACAAACTATTAAAATCTGAATTTGCGGCCAACGCCAAAGTCGAGGTTTCTCGCTTTAAAGGCCTTGGCGAAATGAATGCCAGCCAGTTGAAAGAAACGACGATGGACCCAACCAAACGTGTGTTGTTACGGGTCGAGATTGATTCTGAAGATCGTGAAGGGGCCATTCACTCTGTCAACGCCTTGATGGGCTCAAAACCAGAAGCGCGCTTCCGCTTCATTCAAGACAATGCCGCCTTCGCCAACGATTTAGATATTTAGCTGGCGCGCCCCCGCCCTATTCGGCGGCCCTGCACAAAAACTGCACAAAATTTCCTCGCAACCACAAAGGGCAGTGCCTCAGATTCGCCGCGAGCTAACGATACTTGAGCCATGAAACGCAACCGTTACATGGGTCTATAATGTCTGATTTCACCGCCTCACTGCGCCAGATTTTCTACAGCCCTGGCTTCAAATTCTTCCTCATCGGCTTTCTCATTCTTCTGCTCCTCATCCCGCTTTTTATGGTCATGGGATTGATCTCTGAACGCGAGAGCCGATCACGCCAGGTTAAAAATGAAGTTGCGCGCACATGGGGTGCACAACAGAACCTTTCCGGTCCCTATCTGGTTGTGCCTTATGCGGTGATGGTCGAATCCTACAAAGGCAAAGAGCGTATTGAACGCAAAGACCCAACGTTACGACGCGTGTTCCTGCCCGAAGATCTGAAGTTTGATGTCAAAACCAAATCCAAGGTACTGAAACGCTCCATTTTTGACGTTAACGTTTATACCGCTGATATGAAACTGAGCGGAAATTTTGCGACCCCCGACATCCGCACAATCGACCCCAACGCCATTGATGTCAGATGGAATGATGCCATTGTGGCCGTCGCTTTGAGCGATGTGTCGGGATTGAAAGAGTCGGCCTCACTCACGCTTGACAATCAAACCGCTCTAAAATTTGAGCCCAGTATTGGCCTTTCCAGCGGTCGTCAAAAAGGTATCCATGCCCGCCTCCGTCCGATTTCGGACGTCGCTGCGCCAGGCACGAATTTCGGCGCTGCCGCCAATGCCTTTGTGGTTCCAAATTGATCTTGTGTTTACCGGTTCCGACAGCTTGTTTGTAGCGCCAGCTGGTCGCCTTACAACAGCGCACATGACATCTGATTGGCCGCATCCGAGCTTTTCCGGTGGTTTCCTGCCCGCAACACGTGAAATTTCAGCTGAAGGTTTTGACGCCTCATGGCAAGTGCCGCACCTCGCCCGCTCAATTCCGCAAGCCTATCAGGCTCAACGCGGGCAACTCGACCGGTTTGGGGGACATAATTTTGGTGTTCGCTACTACGCCCCTGTCGATTTTTATGATCTCGTCTCCCGCGCTGCCAAATACGGAATTTTGTTCTTGTCATTTGCGTTCATGGCTGTGTTTGTCATGGAAATGATGGCGGGTCGGCGCATTCACGCCGTGCAGTACATATTTGTTGGCTTGGCGATGATCTTCTTTTATGTGCTGTTATTATCGTTCTCGGAACACAGCGATTTGCCAAAGCTTATGCTGCAGCGTCCCTAGCTACGAGCGGCATGTTGGCGGTATATTTCAGTAAGGCCTTTAAAAGCCTGCGTTTTGGGCTCGCCGCAGCTGTGCTGTTCGTTTTGATCTACGGCCTGCTCTACATGATACTCCGTCTTGAAGACTACGCGTTGCTCACAGGCGCTGTTCTCGGCTTTGCGGTACTCACTTGCGTCATGTTCATGACGCTCCGTGTGATTGGTCTCAAGCTGCACGCACGAAAATAACGGACACGCATCGTGCAACCTAAGAGAACCATTGTCCGTTTTTGTGTACGCGCCAAGGTAGAGAACTGATCATTTTCCTGTTGTTATTTGACGAAAAGGGATTGATCTGTGATAGATTGACACAATGCGCTTAGTGATTCGTCGTGACTGTGGGTGGGCACAAAACTCTTAAAGCGCGAGAACGATTGCGCCCCTCTCATGTGCGTGCGGTAGGACAATAAACTTTTAGCACTGGCAACTTTTAGCACTGGCAGTTGAGACACAAACCATGAAAATCAAAGCACTGACAGCCGAATTCTTCGGCACCTTTATGCTCATGACTTCGATTCTAGGCGCAGCGTTCTATTCTTTCGGCGGACATTCTGGAGTTTCAGGTGCCCGCAGGTATCTTGGGCGTTGCGTTTGCCATCGGAATAACGGTAATGGCGCTGGCGCGATCTATCGGCCATGTTTCTGGCGGGCATTATAATCCAGCTGTAACGCTCGGCCTGGTTGCAGGTGGCAGGTTCCCACTGGGCGATGCTCCCGGATACATCATTGCCCAGTGTCTTGGCGCCATCGTGTCGTGCTTCATGTTTCATCAAATCGGCTCAACAGGGGCAACGTTCGCAGCGAATGGTTGGAGCAGCCCGATGTCCATGATCAACGCAGGTATGGTACCTGCCTTCATCATTGAGACAGTGCTGACGATGTTCTTCTTGATTGTCATTATGGGAGCAACGCGTCCTGACGCGCCAAGCGGCTTCGCCCCTCTTGCCATTGGTCTTTCGCTTACCGCGATCCACTTGATCTCAATTCCGATTACCAACACCTCAGTAAACCCTGCAAGAAGCTTAGGCCCAGCTATCTTTGCAACTAATGGTGCACCTCTATCGCAGCTATGGCTGTTCTGGGTGGCACCAATCCTCGGTGGTGTGATTGGCGCACTGCTCTACAACTGGATGATCGCAGGCGAAGACTAGACCAACCTTGTGAAAAGTTGGCATCGACTTTGAGCAGATAAGTTGCTCTAGCTCTTATGAACTCGATCAAATTATCCAAATTTGACCGCAAAGGCGGGTGGCAGATAAGCCGCCTGCCTTTGTTTTATTTAAACAACTGCGACAGTAGAACCTGCAAAAACCTCTGCTTTTCCTTGCCTTTCCAAAATCGATATGCGAGCAAGCGGGCATGGGCGCAGGGGATCCTGATTTATTGATCTCTTTGCTTGAAGGTCCGCTTTTCCCGTTTTTTCAATTTACTTTACCTTCCCTGCGCTCCCCTAGATCAAACCGCCTTAAATCGGAAACGATTTAGGGTGGATAATTTGATCTATTTCAAAGTGATAGAGCAACTTATCTGCGTTCAACTGAACGCAGGATGCTCTAGCCGCCTATCCCGTGCCCCAAACAGCGCGGAGGAGCGGTGACACACGCAGATGGAGATCAAGTGCTTGTCGACACCTAAAACGTTTCAGGAGCTGCCATTAAGCTCCAAGGTTAAGGCCGCAGTAGAGGCCAGCGGTTACACCACTCCAACGCCAATCCAAGAGCAAGCCATTCCGCCTGCAACCGAGGGCCGGGATGTGTTGGGCATCGCCCAAACTGGCACCGGCAAAACTGCATCTTTTGTTTTGCCGATGATTACCCGCCTTGAAAAGGGTCGTGCGCGCGCGCGCATGCCGCGCTCGCTCATTCTGGCACCAACACGCGAATTGGCCGCCACAAGTCGCACAAAGCTTTGAGCGCTATGGCGTCAACCACAAGCTTAACGTTGCGCTTTTGATCGGCGGCGTTTCAATGGTCGACCAAGTTCGCAAACTAGATCGCGGTGCAGATGTTCTGATCGCAACACCTGGACGCCTGCTTGATCACTTCGGGCGTGGCAAGGTGATGTTGATGGGTGTCGAAATTCTTGTGATTGATGAAGCCGACCGCATGCTCGACATGGGCTTCATCCCCGACATCGAGAAAATCTGCAAACTACTGCCACCGCGTCGCCAAACGTTGTTTTTCTCAGCCACCATGCCACCTGAAATCACGCGCCTAGTCAACACGTTCCTCACGGACCCTGTGCGCATTGAAGTGGCACGGCCTGCAACAACGGCCCAAACCATTACTCAAACTTTTCACTACTGTACCGATAGTGAAGATTCGGCCAAACGCGAATTGCTACGCAAATTGATCCGTCATGGTGAGGTTAAGAACGCTATCATTTTCTGCAATCGCAAGCGCGATGTTGCCATTCTTCTCAAATCACTTGAAAAGCACGGGTTTAGCGCTGGTGCCTTGCATGGCGACATGGATCAATCCAGCCGCACGAAGACGTTGGATCAGTTCCGCAATGGCGAGATCCAAATGCTGGCGGCAAGTGATGTTGCAGCCCGCGGCCTCGATATTCCTGACGTCAGTCACGTGTTTAACTTTGATCTGCCGTGGCAGTCTGATGACTATGTCCACCGCATTGGACGCACAGGGCGCGCTGGCAAACAAGGTGCCGCCGTCTCAATTGTCACCTATGACAGCCTGAATTTTCTCTCCGACATTGAGAAGGTCACAGGCGACGCGATAACCTGGGTTGGCGAGGAACCGACAGAAACCGATTTTGCGGACAGCAAAGCCAAGAAGCGCCGTAGCAGTAGTCGCAGTAGTGGACGCGGCGGATCAGCCGCGCGAGGTGGCAACGCAACACGCGGTTCTGATCGCAACAAAGGTGGCCGGGATGGCGAACGTGGTGGTCGCCGGCGGGGGCACGGTCGTGACGAGCGAAGTCGCGGCCCTAAATCTGAACCTGAGACAGTACCAAACGATGCCGCTGATCACGAAACGGTGCAGCCAACTGTAAATGCAGCGCCCTCCACAGACGCCCCTACAGGCGAAGCCTCTGCGCGCCGTCGGCCAAGACGCCGTCGGCCACGCCGTGATGGTGACCAGACATCAGACGTCAAGAATGCTCAGGAAAATCGTGCAGAAAATGCACCTGCGCCTGTGCGTCCAGACGATGTTGAAGACCGCAAGCCCCGGCCTTCAAAGCGGCCGGCCAAACGCAATACAAAGCCAGGGGATTCGGGAGCCGATGGTGGCTTTGCCGAAAACGTGCCCGCATTCCTACGCAAGCCCGCACGATCAGCATCCGATGCTGACGGCTAAAATGTAATGGCAACGGGGCAAAAGTAACTTGCCCCGTTTCAGGTTACTTTAAGCCGCGTTCACAAGAGTTTGCCTACCTGATGTATCATCAAAGCCTGGTACATCACTTTAGAGCATCAAGCCTTTTGTTGTGCACGCTGAAGCTATTTGCGCGACACTCTATCTCATGACCCTATCCCATGGTTGGCGATCAACTTATCTGGTCAAAGTCATTTCCAACTTTTCGCAGGTTGATCTAGGTTAATCGGCGTTAGGCTTTGACTGTTATCTAAACAAAACAATAGGGATGCTACACGCGCGGATCATCTCAACAGTCGTGCTGCCTATGAACAGATTGCGAATGCGAGAGTGTCCAAACGCACCCATGATCAGCAGATCAAATTTTTCTTTTTCGACAACTTCAGAAATAATCTGCTCAGGCTGACCGGGTAATATTCTTGTCTCAGCAGTGTAGCCGACCGCATTGAGCAGGCCAGCAGCATGCTCAATGCGGTCCTTGGCATCATCTGTGCAGTCTCCCACCTTAAGCAGATGCACATCCAAATCCCCATAGGCCGCATGGGTATTCTGCAGATACGAAATGCCTTTGGTGATACTCGCGCCGCCATCAAAGGCGATGAGAACACGCTTAATCGGTTTAAAGGCGCGTGAAGCTATAAATATTGGTTTGCTGCTGGCACGAATAACTCGCTCAATGTTCGAGCCAAGATGCAGCTTGGCAAAATCAGCGGCTTCGCCGCGCTTTCCGATCACAATGAGATCCGCATCGACTTCGAAGCGGTGCATAGTGTCGACCAGATCCTCAATGCGCAACTTGGTCGTGACATTTTTCATACCAACGGCGGCAATCCGGTCTTTTGCATATCCTAGAAGAAGCCGACCACGCTTTTGTGCCAACTTTGATTTCTGCTCATCATTCGCGGACAGTTCAGCGAGAAGATGATCGCGCGCATCAGCACTTAACGAACCACTAAGATTGGTCGTGACATCGGATATCTGACGACGTCCTAAGACGTGAACCAATTCAACATCCGCAGACATACGCTTGGCAACCCAGGCGGCATGATCACAAACACTGTCAGCATAAACTGAGGTATCAACAAAAGTAATGATCCTAGGCATATGTGCTCCTAATGTCCCATGAGGCGCTCAAAGGCACCTGGTTCGTCATGAATGGCAAGTTTGTCGACGATGGTTTCGCTGGCCTTGTTTAAGCCAACGATGTCAACACTCGCGCCTTCCCGGCGCAGCTTAAGAACCACCATATCAAGAGCTATAACGCTCGACACATCCCAGATGTGTGCTCTGGAAATATCGAGCGTTACTCTTTCTATGGCTTCCTTAAAGTCAATTGCCGCTGTGAAGTCGTCACCGGAGGCAAAGAATAACTGCCCCTCAACGAGGTAAGTGCGATGTGTGCCATCTTCGTTCAACGTCGATGTGATGCGGAAAATCTGCGCAACTTTCCAAGAGAAGAATAACGCTGACAAAAGCACACCAGCTAACACACCGATAGCAAGGTTATGGGTCAGCACCACGCCAGCAACGGTCGCAAGCATCACAATGCTTGAACTGCGCGGATGGTCTCTCAGGTTTTTAAGCGACACCCAGCTAAACGTGCCGATGGACACCATGATCATAATTGCGACCAGCGCCGCCATCGGAATGAGTTTGACCCAATCGCCTAGCACTACAATGAGAAAGAGCAGAAAAACACCGGCCAAAAGGGAAGATAGTCTGCCTCGCCCGCCTGATTTTACATTGATCACCGATTGTCCGATCATCGCGCAGCCTGCCATACCGCCAATAAACCCTGTTGCCAGATTAGCAACGCCTTGACCAACGCACTCTCTGTTTTTATCGCTCGAGGTGTCTGTTAATTCATCAACAATCTGCGCGGTCATCAATGATTCAAGCAGGCCAACAACTGCAACTGCAGCTGAATAGGGGAATATTATAGCCAAGGTCTCATAAGTGAGCGGGATATCGGGAATGAGAAATACGGGTAAGCTGGAGGGCAGAGCTCCAATGTCACCAACAGTCCTGACATCGAGCGAAAATGTGATGCACAAAACCGTCAGAACGACGATGCAAATGAGCGGTGATGGCACCGCCTTCGTTACTAACGGCAGCAAATAGATGATGGCCAATCCTAAAGCGACCAGAACATACGTCAGCCAAGGAACGCCAATCAATTCCGGTAGCTGTGCTATGAAGATGAGAATGGCGAGCGCATTAACAAATCCAGTCATAACTGAACGCGACACGAAGCGCATCACATAGCCCAGTTTGAAAATGCCAGCGCCGATTTGAAGAACGCCTGCAAGTACTGTGGCCGCAAACAAATATTGCAGCCCATGGTCCTTCACCAACGTCACCATCAGTACGGCAGTTGCCGCCGTCGCGGCCGATATCATGGCAGGTCGCCCACCAAGAATTGCTGTCAACACCGCGATTGAAAATGACGCGTACAGACCGACCTTTGGGTCAACACCGGCAATAATTGAGAATGCGATGGCCTCAGGGATGAGGGCGAGAGCGACGACCAGACCTGCAAGCACATCGCCTCTGACGTTCCCAAGCCATTCCAATTGCAACTTCGTGAAATCCATGCGGCAAAAGTTTCCTTTGTTCCTGGCCTCAAGAGGCTCGGAATTGTGCAGGCAAGGCGCTGTTTGCTGCATGCGCACGACTGCGATCTATAGCAATGACGTGGATGGTTTCGGACATCGGCCAGCTTGTTCTGCTGACATTTGATAAAGCCCGTTAACGCGAAATACGCTGGGTATCACAAGCTACTATCGCAACACTGCATCAGTTCAAATAGGGCCTTAGCGCGCACCATGAGGCCTCATGCGCGTCGCGCATCCGTGCCGGGCAGAAAAGGCTGGCGTGCAGCGGGTTCAAAAGACGGATATCTTACCAACAACCTGAGGCTCGTTCCAAAAACGCCGCTCGCACCGCGCCTGATTGAACCGCCCATTGTCATCAACGTGGCAGATGTAAAAAGATGAGGCTGCAAGTGTCGGGGGCTCGAGCCAGCACCTTAGCCTTTGCCTCCGGACGAAGTCGACATCACGAGGCCCGCTCCAGAAAAGCCTGTCACCTGAAGGAGCAGGCACTATGCCCAGCCTGAAAAATTCTGCTGAAATTTAGCAAGCATGCGATTGGGAATACCAAAGATATAGCCAAGCAGCAATATCGTGTTAACGACCTGCACAACGACGCAGCCGTGGGCATCAAAACGTCGAGAAGAGGTCGTTACACTGAGATCGAGCTTTTCAAAGCGGCCTATTTTACGCAATCGTTGGCGCAATTCTACATCTTCAAGAAGTAGCCAGTCTGGTGCACCACCAGCAGCAACAAACGCATCCTTCCAGAAGAAATAGGCTTGATCGCCAAATGTTGACACTACCGTTTCAAAGCGGCTCATCCGCGCATACAAATTGAGGATCGGGGATTGCCTATCAAAGCGGAGCTGAAAGCAGCCGCCAACCACACCAGAACGAGACATGGCGCTATGAATAGCTTGAATAGCACCTTCCGGAAACTGTGTGTCGGCGTGAAGAACAGCGACAATGATTGATGACGCGGCAGCGACACCAGCATTAATCTGAACACCTCGTCCTCGTTTGCTATGGATCACCTTAATGCGTTGATCTTTAAAAATTTTCCCCAGAGTGTCGTCGTGACTTCCACCGTCAGACACGATGATCTCATTCCACCCAGATGCTAACAGATGCGCCAGTGTATCAGCTATCGTGTCTTGCTCATTAAAGGTTGGTACAACGACTGAAATCGTATTAGCGTGATGCGCTTGAGAACACAGCTTCATGGCGAATGGCCTTTAGAGTTTTGGAAAGGTCATGCTTTATTGCGGCCCTAATGATCGCACCAGGTATGACTGAGCCAACGTCAACTACAACTTGGTAATACAGTCGCGTTTTGCGACCTCTGTTCAAAGGTTCCAGTCGCCACTCACCTTTTAATTCCTTGAAATCACCTTCTATTTTTCGAAATTGTATGCGACGGTTTGAAATATACTCTGAGTGAAAAACGGAGCGCATTTTAGGGAATACCCAAATCCACTGGATTATGTGCTCACGAATGTCCCAGGTGCCTTGGGGCCCAGCTTCAATCACACGGCAACTCTTTAATCCTGAAACAAGTTTTGTAGCCTTTGTGCAATCCAGCATTATTGCCCATAACCGACGAGGCGAAGTTGGCACATCAATGATAGCCATGACACGACCTCCCGCGTTTGTACCTTCAGCACGAGAAACATGAATAAGCGTCTCGCCATTTCTAAGTTTCTGAAGTGCAGCAGGTGTAAGGTCTATTGGACCAGCAATTGTCGGAAGTATCATCGAGCCTTGCCACAAACTCCAAGCCAGTAAAACTAGGACACAGCGAACACCAGTCTCCCGCCTGATGTGTTTGATAGTTGAACCCGTCCACATTAACGGATCCTCAGTTGCGCTGCGGCGAGAATTGGACCGCCTTGGGTTTGCTGCAGCATTACAACGACAGACTCGCAGCAAGAATTCTTGAACTTACTACCCGCTAGACGCAGCGTTTTACCTTTGCCATGCCACGAACCTATCTGTTGAAGATCTCGCACAACATTATGGTAACTAATCTGCCTGCCGGAATTCTCACCACGCTTAATGTTGACGCGACCACGGTCTTGCACCAAGGCCAGTATGACGTTGGCAGATTTTGCGCTATTGCCAGCATGTGCATTGCCAATATGGATGACAAGATTATCGCCACTCAATTTTGCAGACAGTGCAACACGAGAAGCGTTTAATTTTGTATTTGTCCTTGATAAGACCCTATCAATGCTACCAGCATTACTCCCAACAGCATGAGAGCGGCCATTAATCACCATTTGTGGTGTGTAGACTTCGCCATCACCGCGACCGCGTGCGTATGCGCGTTGGCGTGCGCTATGCGCCGGACTGCCAAAAGTGTCCTTCCAACCAAGGCGGTCCCAATAATCAACAGCCAAGCTAAGTGCAATTACATCTCCGCGCGCTATATATTTGCGCAACAATGCATCTGCTGGAGGACATGACGAGCATCCCTGGCTGGTAAAGAGCTCTAATACCGGCTTTTGTTTGGACTCGATGGCCTTGGCTGAGTTGTCAAATGGATTAAGAGCTGAAAGAGCAAAACCACCCAGCACAGCGGCAACACTCATTGTCGCAAAATTTCTCATCCTGATATCTTCCCTATTGCTTAGGACGTTATCTGGATACGAACCGGGCGTATAAATTGTTTCACAGCAGATTCTTTTTCTTGCAGGGTTGTTTTATCGCAGATGAATGTCCTGTGCCGGCAGTCTATGCTGAACTCCGCCCAGAGTTACACACACCGGCTGCTAATTTCATCCGTTGTCCTCATTACATCATCTGCTTGGAGTTAGACTTTTTCCGCGACGTGTTTGGATCTAGCCTTTTCTTTTTTTCGCAGCCGACTTTCGTTTTGCCTTGGCTCCCCCCTTTGCCCCAGCCCTGGCAACGCCTAATGCAATTTCGGCCCAGTCAACAAATTCATCCCTGTCATCGTACAACCGTTCAGGGATACGCCAGTACGACATTGTGACCGGCTTTGCTTTGCCGTGATAGGTAAATGGTTTTAGACCCTCATTGAAAAAAGCTTGGCTCGTCGCTTCATTGGCTTTGAGATAAACCGCATCATCCGCGATCAGCGCAAACATCACGCCATCACAATAAAGGCCCGCTCCACCAAACATGCGCCGCGCCTGCACGGACCCAATAGACGCCAAATTTTCTAACAAGAAATCAATAAATTCTGAGCTGACAGGCATTTGCATCCTCACCCACGACCATGCGTCTCACATGAATTCCGTCAGCTGTTGCAACAGCTTGATAAATTCCTGAGCATGCTCAGGTGCGCACGAATTTGTGTATGAGTCACCTGTGGACATCTCGTCATTGCCATGCAGATTCCGAGGATCGGACGTTACATTAAATCAATTCCGATTTGAGGAAGATTGATCTAGGCTTTTGCATCGTCGTCCGAGGTGGGAGCATTTGGCAGGTCTGGTGCAGTCATCGTTGCGCCAGCGCTTGCAGGCGGCGAAGCCGGCGCCAGATTGACACTCTCACCACAACCGCACGCACTTTGCTGGTTCGGATTGTTGAACACAAACTGTGCCGACAACTTGTCGACTGTGTAATCGAGTTCGGTTCCCAGAAGATAAAGCACAGCCTGCGGGTCAACAATCACGCGTGCTCCGTCCTGCTCAACGACATCTTCCAACGGTTTGATTTCTTCGGCCCATGACATGTCGTATTCCATGCCCGCACAGCCACCCTTTTTCAGGCCAATGCGCAGCCCTAAAATATTATCCCCCTTAGCGGCCATCAGGCCTTTAACGCGCTGAGCCGCCGCAGGCGTCATGGTCATCACTTTGGGTTTGGGTCGTGGATTGGTCATGGTCTCTCAGGTGGTCTCAGCAGCTGTTTACTGCGCTCTTTCCATAGATAGGTAGAAAATCATATTTGTCGAGCCTATCACAAGCGCCTTACTACGCATTAAAACATATTCAATGCCAAGCGGGCTTCATCCGACATCCGGCTTTGGTCCCAAGGCGGATCGAATGTCAGATTGACTTTCACGCCACTGGCACCGGGCACAGCCGCAACGGCGTTCTCCACCCATTGAGGCATTTCACCCGCGACGGGGCAGCCTGGCGAGGTCAACGTCATGTCGACCGTCACAAAACGGTCATCACCAATCTCAACCCGGTAGATCAAACCAAGCTCATAAATGTCAGAAGGAATTTCAGGGTCAAATACAGTCTTCAACGCCGCAACGATGTCCGCCGTCATCGCGTCAAGCTGTTCTTCGGAAAGGGCAGAACCTTCAACAGCGGTGCCACCTGCTGCAACACTGTTTGGGGGTGGGGCCGGTTTAGTCTCGGCCTGCGACGCTTGAGTCTTCTGCGCCGTCTCAGTTGCTTGTGCTTGCCCAGGTGCACCCGAGGGAGCCTCAGGCGTTAGCGGTGTGTCTGTCTTGGGATCATCCATGGTGTGGGTCTCATTCAAGAAAAAATTCTTTGGCTTTTGCAAGTGCGGCAACAAACTGATCCACGTCTTGGCGTGTGTTGTACATCGCAAATGAGGCGCGGCATGTGGCGGTGACGCCAAGGCGTTCCATCAACGGCTGGGCACAATGGTGACCGGCACGCACCGCAACGCCAGAGCGATCGACAATCGTTGCCACATCGTGTGGGTGCAGTCCGTCAATGTTGAATGACACGATAGCCCCCTTGCCAGCAGCTTTTCCAAACACCGTCACCCAATCCAGGGTGTCAAGTTTCTGCTCGGTGTAGGTGACCAGATCGTGCTCGTGCGCGGCGATTGCTTCGCGACCAATTTGCATCATGTAATTGAGCGCCGTGTTGAGACCAATCGCCTCGACAATCGCAGGTGTGCCAGCCTCGAACTTATGGGGTGGCTTGGCATAGGTGATGTCATCAACACGCACGGTGTCGATCATTTCACCGCCGCCCAGAAAGGGTGGCATTGCCTCCAAGTGTTTGCGCTTGGCGTAGAGAACACCTATGCCCGACGGGCCATAGGTCTTGTGTCCTGTGAACACATAGAAATCAGCATCAAGGTCTTGCACATCAACGGTCGTGTGAACCGCTGCCTGACTTCCATCGATCAACACCGGAATACCGCGGGCATGCGCGCGCGCGATCACCTCTTTGACCGGCACCACGGTGCCAAGCACGTTGGACATGTGTGTAATCGCAACCAGCTTGGTACGATCGGTCAGCAAGCGCTCAAATTCATCAATCAGGAATGTTCCATCATCCTGAATCGGGGCCCACTTTAGAACGGCGCCGCCACGTTGGCGATGAAAATGCCACGGCACAATGTTCGAGTGGTGCTCCATGATGGAGAGTACAATCTCATCATCTTCGCCAATGACCATGCCCCCAAACGACTGCGCGACGAGATTAATCGCCTCAGTAGCATTACGTGTGAAGATGATTTCATCCGTGCTTTCGGCATTGAGGAACCGGCGCGTTGTCTCACGCGCTTCTTCAAAGGCCGTAGTCGCAGCATTAGAGAGATAGTGCATGCCACGATGCACATTGGCATATTGAAAGCGATACGCATGATCCATCGCCTCAATCACCTGCACAGGCTTTTGAGCTGATGCGCCATTGTCGAGATAGACGAGCGGCTTGTCATAGACATCGCGATACAGGATTGGAAAGTCGGAGCGCACCTGCTGCACATCAAAGGCGTGAGACGTTTGCCCACCCTTTGCCTGCGTCTGAGGCGAGGGCCTTTGCTTTTTGTCTTTCTGGCGATGTGTTGCTGTCGTCATGACTGCCTAATCCTTGTCAAAACCCGCACGTCTAAACTTTGGCGAGCCAGGTGCACGCCAATTCGGTCAATGCGTCGCGAACGCTTTCAACATCAACGCACTCAAGCGCTTCACCAACAAACGACTCGATCAACAATGCGCGCGCCTGTTCTTCGGGAATGCCGCGTGAGCGCAAATAAAACAACAGATCATCATCAATTTCCGCCGAGGTTGAGCCATGTCCGCACAACACGTCATCAGCGTAGATCTCAAGTTCCGGCTTCGAATCGAACTCTGCATCTGGCGACAGCATCAAGACCTGGGCCATCTGTTTACCATCTGTTTTTTGGGCGTCTTGCGTTACCAGAACCTTACCCTGGAAAATGCCCCGCGCCTGGTCATCCAAAACGCCTTTGAACAGTTCGCGGCTTTCACAGTGTGGTACCAAATGCTCAATCACCAGCGTGTTGTCGATATGGTCTCGGTCACGTCCCAAAAAGGCACCGGAGAAATCGAGCTTGCTGCCTTCACCGCGGAATTGGATCAAGCCATCAGAGCGCGCCAAACCGCAACCGGCGGTAAAATGAAATGCGCGATAATTGGCGTCAGCACCAATCGTGATGTGCCAGTTGGCCAATTGGCTGGTCTTGGCAACATCGCTGACAGATTTGACGTGCGAGAACTTCGCACCATTTCCAACATCCACTTCGCTCACCGTATTGATGAGACCTGTATCTGCTGCGCCAGGTGCCCGCACAAAGATCTCGACCACAGTAGCTTCCGCCCCAGTGCCACAGGTAATTTTATGACGCACCGTTAACGTCACCGGGTTTGCCGATTTGGCGACATGAACAACAAGAATAGGCTTGGCATGATTGCTGCCCGCTGCAATCACGATCTCAGAACCGTCTGTGGCAAAAGCTGTGTTCAGATCAACAACAGCACTACCCCGAAACGTGGTTTCACTGTCGGCCAACAGCGCATTGGCAGCTTTGCTTTCACAGGCCAGTTGACCGGCCAATGTTGTAATGGAAACCTCACTGTCACCTAACTGATCTAGGCTCGGCTGATGCAGACCATCCACAAAAACAATGCGGTTGGCATTAATATGCGCAAATGGTCCGAGCGCTTTTTGAAGTTCTCCCTCTTCCAGCGCGCCAGAACCAGACACAGGAGGCGCATGCGCCTCCTGCATCATGTTGCGCAGGTCCGTGTATTTCCATTCTTCGATGCGCCGATGCGGCAGGCCGGTGGCTTCAAACCGCGCAATCGCAGCTTTGCGTTGCAGAGCCCCGCCAACAAGCGTGTCGGCCACATTATGAAAGGCCTCAATGAGCCCTTGCTCGACCTTATTCTTGGTTGTCACCACGTTCATATCTCGTGCTTTCTGATCAAATCATATTTGGCGTCCCAGCGGCAACCGTTAGGCCGCATCGCCAAACTCGGCATAACCGGATTTTTCAAGCTCCAAGGCGAGGCCCTTATCGCCCGATTTTTGAATTTTGCCGTGCGCGAGCACATGCACCTTGTCTGGCACAATGTGATTGAGCAAACGCTGGTAGTGCGTGATGACCACAACGGCACGGTCTGGCGAGCGCAGGGCATTGACGCCATCCGAGACAATCTTCAACGCATCAATATCAAGTCCTGAGTCTGTTTCATCGAGCACGCACAAGGATGGCTCCAACAACGCCATCTGCAAAATTTCAGAGCGCTTCTTTTCACCGCCTGAAAAGCCGACATTGACCGGCCGCTTGAGCATCTCCATATCAATCTTGAGGCTTGAGGCCTTGTCGCGTGCAACGCGCATGAAGTCCGGGGTTGAAAGCTCGTCTTGGCCGCGCTTCTTACGCACCGCATTGACGGCCGCGCGCAGGAACGTCAGCCCGGCGACACCAGGAATTTCCATCGGATACTGGAACGCTAGGAAGACACCTTTGGCGGCGCGCTCATCTGGCTCCAGATCAATGATGCTTTCACCATTCCAAAGAATGTCACCACCGGTCACCTCATAGTCATCGCGACCGGCAAGCACATAAGCCAAGGTTGATTTGCCTGACCCATTGGGGCCCATAATCGCGTGCACTTCACCTTTAGGTACGGTCAACGACAGACCTTTGATGATTTCCTTGTCTTCCTCCGCCAACTTAACGGTGAGATCTTTAATTTCGAGCATGGTTGTCGTGTCCTTACAAATTCAAAGTGTGTTGTCTGTCTTTGAGGCGTGGGCTTTGAGGCGTGGGTCGCTCAAGGTCTGAGGCGCTAACCTACCGACCCTTCCAAGCTGATCCCGATTAGCCGTTGCGTTTCAGCCAAAAATTCCATCGGCAGTTGTTGCAGCACGTCGCGCACAAAACCGTTGACCACCAGGGCTACCGCTTGTTCTTCAGAAAGCCCTCGCTGGCGACAATAGAACAACATGTCCTCGGAAATTTTTGAGGTCGTTGCTTCGTGCTCAAAGTGAGCGGTTGAATTCTTTGCTTCTATATAGGGCACGGTATGCGCACCACACTGATTTCCAATCAGCAGACTGTCACAACAGGTGAAGTTGCGTGCAGATGTTGCCTTGCGATGGGCGGACACTAAACCGCGATAAGTATTTTGTGATCTACCTGCTGCAATGCCCTTGGAGATAATCCGGCTTGACGTGTTCTTGCCTAGATGAATCATCTTGGTACCGCTATCGACCTGTTGGTAACCGTTGGACACAGCGATGGAGTAAAATTCGCCTGTGGAATTGTCACCGCGCAAAATGCAGCTAGGGTATTTCCAAGTAATGGCAGAGCCAGTTTCAACCTGCGTCCAGCTGATTTTGGAGTTATGTCCCCGGCAGTCACCGCGCTTGGTGACAAAATTATAAATGCCACCCTTGCCCGTTGCATCGCCTGGGTACCAATTCTGCACGGTCGAATACTTGATTTCAGCGTCATCTAACGCCACTAGCTCAACGACAGCTGCATGCAACTGGTTCTCATCACGCATTGGCGCGGTGCAACCTTCGAGATAAGAGACATAAGACCCTTTATCAGCAATGATAAGCGTGCGCTCAAACTGTCCGGTTTGCTTTTCGTTGATACGGAAATACGTCGAAAGCTCCATTGGGCAGCGCACACCTTCAGGCACGTAAACAAATGAGCCGTCGGAAAACACAGCCGAATTCAGCGCCGCATAATAGTTGTCAGACTGCGGCACAACAGAGCCGAGATACTTCTTCACCAACTCAGGGTGCTCTCTCAGCGCTTCTGAGATCGAGCAGAAAATGACACCCGCTTTAGCCAGCTCGTCTTTAAACGTCGTGACAACAGAGACACTGTCAAACACGGCATCAACAGCAACTTTGGAACCCTGGACGCCTGCCAGCATTTCCTGCTCGCGCAATGAAATGCCAAGCTTCTCATAGGTGGCCAGAAGTTCTGGGTCGACTTCGTCAAGGCTCTTCGGCCCTTCGGAATTCTTGGGCGCGGAATAATAATAGAGATCTTCAAAATCGATCTTTGGATAGCTAACCTTGGCCCACGTTGGCTCGGTCATTGCGCGCCAACGCTTATAAGCATCAAGACGCCACTGCAGCATCCAGTCCGGTTCACCTTTTTTATCAGAGATAAATTTGACGGTGTCTTCGTTTAAACCTTTGGGTGCCTTCACCGACTCGATGTCGGTTTCAAACCCGTACTTATATTGATCGACATCAATCTCTTTAACCTGATCAATAGTCTCTTGTACCGCTGGCATCCGTGAACTCTCCTGGCGTCTTTTTTTCTAAGACATGCTTGTTAGATGTTTAAAATTCAAGCAGCGGCTTTGTCGCTGTGATGAAGCGCCTTCCATACTTTTAAGAAGTGCCTGATCTCGTCTTCTGTTGTGGCATGCCCAATACTGATACGAATTGCTGATTGAGCCAGATCTTTCGGAACCCGCATCGCATCAAGCGCGCGGGAGATGCCGACCTTGCCGGAAGAACAGGCTGCACCTGAACTGACCGCAACGCCCGCCAAGTCCAATCTAATCAACGTTGTCTCCGCCCGCTTGCCCGGTGCTGCAAAGCAAGTGGTGTTGGCGATGCGCGGCACATCGATACTCAATACTGCAATGTCGGGATCAATGTCTTTCAGGCCCACTTCCAATTGATCGCGCAACGTTGCAATGCGCTTTATGTTTTCAAGCTCTCGGCCTGCCGCTTCAACGGCTGCACCAAAGCCTGCTATGGCAGCAACGTTTTCTGTCCCAGCGCGACGGCGACGTTCCTGGCCACCGCCCTGGATAAACGTCGGCATTGCTACGTAGTCTTTCAAAACCAGAGCACCAATCCCTTTTGGGCCACCGATCTTATGCGCTGAAAGGCTCATGGCATCAACGCCAAGCGCATGGAAATCAAGCGACACACGGCCCGCACCCTGGACAGCATCGGTGTGCATAAATAGTCCATGTTGGCGGGCGAAGGCTGCCGTTTGTGCAACCGGCTGCAGGGCGCCGGTTTCATTATTTGCAACTTGCAGCGTTATTGCAGTTCGTGCTGGCTCGTCAAAGGAGAAGTCATTGGACAACAAGACCCGCTCTGCGATCTGGCCAACGTCTGCAACGCCGTTTTCGTCGACCCTAACTTCATCAACGTGCGACTTGGAATTCAGTGCAGGCACATAAATCGACTCGTGTTCGATTGGTGCCAGGATGATGCGCTCCCAACCGCCAGCCATAACCCAATTGTTGGCTTCCGTTGCACCACTTGTGAAAATCACTTCCGATGCTTCGGCACCAACAAAATCTGCAACCTTGTCACGCGCCGTTTCAACCACAGCACGGGCCCGACGCCCTGGCTCATGAACGGATGACGCATTGCCGATAACATCCAAGGCTGCAACCATGGCGTCACGTGCTTCAGGATGGAGCGGTGCCGTCGCATTGTAATCAAGGTAGGTACTGGTCATGACTTATGAGCCTCCTTGCTTGCATCGAATGAGACAGAACTGAGCGCGAGGCTATCTCCTTTGGGCAGTCCAACAACCACATCATGCAATGTGACCCGGCCCAGAAACTCTTCGATGTGGCTGCCAAGCGCATCCCACAGTCCGTGTGTAAGGCAGCGTTTTTCACCAAGGCACCCTGTCTCACTAGTGCTGCATCGGGTCATCTGGGTCGCTTCTTCAACCGCACTCATTACATCGGCAATTGAGATGTCGGTTGCTGGCCGTGCCAAGCGATAGCCGCCCGCACGCCCGCGCACGCTGACAACAAGGTCGGCTTTGCGTAGTTGAGCAAAAATCTGTTCCAGATAGGCCATAGGCAACGCCTGACGACGTGCGACAACGGACAAGGGCAGCGAGTTGGCAGACCCGTACTTGGCCAGATCGACCATTGCCATCACCGCGTAACGACCTTTGGTATTCAGCTCCAATTCACACTCCAACGCGGGGTAAAACCCCAAATTCCAAGCACCAAATCCTCAAGCGAACCCAAAATAGGCGGCTGGCGCGATGTGCCCCTTGCCTTTAGCCACACGACTTGTGCTAAGAACCCCCTCCATACCCAGCCGGGGCGAGGACGGGCCATTCACTTTTTCGAATAATTCTAAACTTGGGCGGAATATGTAAATTCCGAGCGCTCAAGTCAAGTATTCATGAAGGCACGATGTTGTGATGACCTCCTGGGCTGGTCCGAGGGACACGGGCACCCAACAGGGCTGAAAAGCCTAAGCGCAGATAGAGACCTAAAACCTATGCCAGAATTGATCATCAACGGGCCAGTTGGCCGCCTCGAAGCACGCTTACATCACGATGCTGGCAGTGACAGCCCGATCGCCCTGATCCTGCATCCGCACCCGCAATTTGGCGGTACGATGAACAATCAGGTCGTCTACAGCATGTACTATGCGTTCGTTGCACGCGGCTTTTCGGTTCTGCGTTTCAATTTCCGCGGCGTTGGGCGCAGCCAGGGTATCTGGGATGGCGGCCCCGGCGAACTCGCAGACGCGGCTTCTGCGCTCGATTGGATGCAGACAGTCAAACCAGACGCCAGATACTGTTGGATTGCCGGTGTCTCATTTGGCACCTGGATTGCCATGCAGCTGCTTATGCGTCGCCCGGAAATCGATGGCTTTATCTGCGTTGCCCCTCCATCCAACCTTTATGACTTTTCTTTCCTAGCACCATGCCCGTCATCAGGGTTGATGGTCAATGGCGATGCTGACCGCGTCGTACCCACTGCCTCGGTTGCTGAATTGACCCAGAAACTGAAAACCCAGCGCGGTATTTCCATCGATCATGAAGTGATCCCGGGTGCCAACCACTTTTTTGAAAACCAGATTGAGCCACTTAACAACGTTGTTGGTGGTTATCTCGACATGCGCCTTGCCATGGCTGAAGAAGAAAAAGCCAAAGCCAAGGAACTTGAAAAAGAAAAAGAACGTGAAAAAGAGCGCCGCGCTGCCGCCTTGAAAGCTCAACAGGACGAAGAACAAAACAAGTAGGTGGATGAGTTCAGTAGGGCTAGATCAACCTGCGAAAAGTTGAGTTCGACTTTTCGCAGATAAGTTGTTCACCAGTCATAAGATAGAGCGTCGCGCAAACAGCTTGGCTGTGTAGTAGAGGAAACTCGACGCTCTAGCGGCTCAAAGCGTTAGCTCAATCACGCATATTTACGACAATGCTCGTTTAGAGCTGAAAGTTAAGTCTGTTAAAATTTGACACAATGTTTTCCTGCCGCACTATTATTATCTTCACTAGCTCATTATTTGCATGCTAAGGAATAGTCCGTTATCTGATAGATTGCCCAACGTTTTGGATTTTGGATTTTTGTTTTGGCAACCACCCTCGCCATTGCTGGCCTCGTTTGTATTGCAACCGTTGGCGCACTGATCTGGTATTGCATCGTTTTTCCGAGACGAAGCAAAACAGCGCCGTTGCCTAAACTCAACGCTGAAGGGCTGGACCTTGCATCGCGACTTTCAGGCCATATTGCCGAGATCGCACAAGGGCCTCGAAACATTGCCCACTTCGTGTCGTTGGAGTCGGCAGCAACCCACATTCAAGACACGTTATATGAAGTAGGCCATAGGCCAGAGATCCAGGAGTTCCCCGTTGCCGGTAAATATGTACGCAACATTGAAGTGGTCTTTGAGCCGCAAATTCAAACAGAACATCCCGCAACTCTGATCCTTGGTGCCCACTATGATAGCGATGGGGTTTCACCTGGTGCCCATGACAACGGTACCGGTGTTGCAGCCACTCTTGAGTTGGCGCGCCGGCTCAAAGGTTGGCAACCCCAACACCATCGCTTGCGACTCCTGTTCTGGGTCAATGAAGAGCACCCCTGGGGTAAGACCAAAAACATGGGAAGCTGGCAGCATGCCAAAATGATGAAAGACCAGGGTGAAAACATCATGGGTGCTATCGCTCTGGAAACACTTGGCTACTTCAGCACTAAACCTGACAGCCAGCGATTACCGTTTCCCTTTAGCGCCGCCTTTTCCAACGTTGGTGACTTTGTTGCGTTTGTTGCCCTACCAAAGTCACGCATCTTTCTTGAGCGCGTCACGCGCGCGTTTCGCAACGCCAGTGTCTTTCCCTCAGTTGGTGGACTGGCGCCAGGATATGTTGAGGGCGTCGATCTCTCCGACCATTGGGCTTATCACCAATTCGGCTATCCTGCCTTGATGGTGACTGATACCGCTCCGTTTCGTAATCCCTACTATCACTCCATCAACGACCTTCCCGACACCGTCGATTATGACAGCCTTTCCTATATAACAATGGGCCTTGAAAATATGGTGCGCAGGCTGGTTCGTTAAGTCGCCAAGCCGGCTGAAACAATCACAAGGTCCAAAACTGATCACGGCCGTGCGACAACCGTGCCACCGGTAAGAGGTGCGTTGACCCCCGTTGTACCAGGAAACGTGATAGGCAACCCGAAGATAGAGCGCACAGCCAGATAGCCCCACGCTTCCGCTTCCATGCTGTCACCGTTAAGACCAACATCATCTGCCGATTGTAGCGACCCCCTGAGGTGATGTTTCAGGCGTTGCATTAAGAATGCGTTGTGTCGGCCACCACCTGTGACGATCCACATGGTTACAGAATCTGGAAACTGTTCTTGAGCACGTGCAATGCTCATCGCCGTAAATTCGCATAACGTTGCAGCCCCATCAGCCGCGCTGAGGCTGGCTAACAATTCGACAGAAAAATGATCCCGATCAAGAGACTTCGGAGAGGGTTCTGCAAAATAGGCATCCCCCATCAACGTTTCTAGAACACTAGCATGGCACCGACCCGTTGCAGCCAACTGGCCACCATCATCAAACGCCCTGCCGGTTTTTGCTGCCATCCAGTCATCAATCAGTGCATTGCCAGGGCCCGTATCAAAGGCAAGCAGGCTGTCATCGCGGCCGATCCAGGTCACGTTGGCAACACCACCAATATTGAGAACGGCCACAGGGCGCTCTTTGTTGCCAACAATGCCAGACACAACAGCCTGATGATAAACAGGCACCAACGGCGCGCCCTGACCGCCCGCCTGCACATCTTGTTGGCGCAGATCATAAACCACAGGACAGCGAACGAGCTCGGCAAGAAAACGTCCATCACCCAGTTGCACGGTGAGTTTTTCGTCGGGTCGGTGGGCAACGGTCTGGCCATGAAAGCCGACAATATCAATTGCCTTCCGATCAAACCCCTTTTTGCGCAAAAAGGCGGAGACAGCCGCACCGTGGATCTCGGTCAATTCGCGCTCGATTTCAGCCAATCGGCCCGGCCGGTCAGCAGAGCGCTTACACAGGCGCGCATCACCTATCGCTTGGCGGATCATGGTGCGCTGTGCCTCGGTATATGTGAAGCTCATCGCTGGCCCGCGTTCGACTTGCATCTGCCCGTCGGTGCGGATAAGTGCGACATCAATGCCGTCCATTGATGTGCCGCTCATCAGCCCAAGTGCACACTTCATCTTGCCGTTCACTCCTAACCGGTGCATGGTCGCGCCCAAATTCACGTGTCACGCTAGGCCTGGATATACCGGGCCACACGCACGCGGCACCTAACACGACCTTAGAACCACTGACACCCCCCAAAAAAAACAAAGCCCAAATGACAGCACTGAGTTCCCCCTTTTTAAAGACGCTTGAAGAGCGTGGCTTCATCCACCAATGCTCAGACCTTGAAGCCGTCGACGCATTGGCCAGCAAAGGCAAACTCGTCGCCTATGTGGGCTATGACTGCACTGCATCTTCGCTCCATGTCGGGTCGCTGATCTCGATCATGATGCTGCACTGGCTGCAAACAACAGGCGCTGGCAAACCCATCGTTCTACTGGGCGGCGGCACAACGCGCGTCGGTGATCCATCTGGTCGAGATGAAACACGCAAAATTCTCACCCTTGATCAAATCGAAGCAAATAAAGTAGGCATCCAACAAGTCTTTGAACGGTTCTTGAAGTTTGGCAAAAGTGCCAAACAGGGAACCAGCGTTGACAATGCGGAGTGGCTTGCGCCCTTGAACTACATCGACTTCCTGCGTGATGTCGGAAAACACTTCTCTGTCAATCGCATGATGACAATGGACTCCGCCAGGCTGCGCCTTGATCGCGAGCAAGAGCTATCGTTCATTGAGTTCAACTATATGCTGTTGCAAGCCTATGACTATGTTGAATTGGCACGCCGCCACGACTGCAACCTACAGATGGGCGGCTCAGACCAATGGGGCAATATCGTCACCGGGATGGATCTCGGCCGACGTATGGGCACACATCAGTTATTTGCGCTCACCTGCCCTTTGTTGACGACGGCCTCTGGCGCAAAGATGGGCAAAACAGCTTCGGGCGCCATTTGGCTGAATGAAGATCACCTGTCAGCCTATGAGTATTGGCAATACTGGCGTAACACGGAAGACGCCGACGTGGTGCGATTCCTAAAGCTGTTTACGACCCTGCCCATCGAGCGGATCAATGAATTGGCTGCGCTCAAGGGTGCCGACATCAATGAAGCCAAAAAGGTTTTAGCCACAGAGGCGACGCGTCTCATCCATGGAGATGACAAAGCCAGTCAGGCAGCCGATGCCGCACAAAAAACTTTTGAAGCCGGTGTTTATGCTGATGATTTACCATCGGTTTCAATTGCCGCGTCAGATTTAGCGGGCGGGCTTGGTGTCCTCAACGCATTTGTGCAGGCTGGTCTGGTGAAATCCAATGGCGATGCGCGTCGTCAAATCAAAGGTGGCGGGCTTAAGGTCAACGACACCATTGTTGCCAACGATAGTCAAACATTGTCCAAATCCGATGTCACCGACGACGGCGTGATTAAGCTCTCGTTCGGCAAGAAGCGCCACGTGCTGCTGCGTCCTGAGTAGTCTCATCTGAGCGCGCTCACAAACTCCACAACAAAAACTGGCTCCACAACAAAAACTAGGTTGCTTCTGGTTATGGCCGCGCACGTGTGCCCGACGACCAGCCATCAATAACAGCACCGCCGTTGTTTGGCGCGCGCCTGGCAGCTGCACCACCACTTGAGACCGAACTTGAAGACCGAACTTGATTTTTAGCAGGCGTTTTGGGGCGGATTTTTTGGCGCGGCACCACTTTCACTCTAGGATTGGTGAGCTGGAAGATGTCACGAAAGATTCCTGGTGCCACCATTGAAAGCGGATTCACGGCCACCTGCGGATTGGCCATTGAGCCTGTCACGGCAAACGTAATGCCAAGCACACCTTCACACTTGGGCCCGGTGATGATTTCACCAAGCAATGGAATTCCGCAAAGCGCGCTGTTGAGACCCTGCAACGGAATATAAGAGCCACCGAGATGTACGCGGCGCAAACGATAATCCACGTTGCCACTCACAGATGCACCGAGAACGGGCCCACGCAAATACGACTTTTGAATCGCAAATTGATCATGGCCAACGGAGAACGGCATTCTTAGTTGCGTAAAGTCAAACACCTGACGTGTCACTTGGCGTTTGCTTTTTCCCCCTGCAGCACTAGCAAAAACTTCAGACGCAACAGGATCTCCTAAGATGCGGAAATTTTCAGTCCAAAGAATGCCCGTTTGCGACGCGTTACCACGCCCATCAAGGTCGAGCTCCAAACGTCCACGACCGCCTACCATGTTGGGATAAAAGTCAATCAGCTTGAATACTGTGCCTGCATCATCAGACTCTGCAAAAAGAATACGCTTGCCGTTTACCTGCTTCAGTAAAACGGCAACATTTTTGCCATTGCCGAGCTTGGCCGTACCATTAAGGGCTGTCAATTTGTCATTGCGATGCGAAACTTTGATCTTAAATTGGCGCAAAGCGGTATTGCCGCTACCAACGACATTTTCTATGCGCGCGTCGACATCAACACCTTTGGATGGTTTGCGGGCTTTGGGCCGTTCCTTACTCAAGTCACCCATCGAGAACAGGGATTTAAAGAAGCTGCGGCCATCGTAAGTCGGTCCAACTGCTTTGATATTCCATATGCGGCCTTTGCTTTGCTTTCCCTGGAGACGCAGGCGGGTCACGGTATCAACTGAGAAATCGGGGAAGTAAAACTCGCGCAGTATATTGTCCTTACCAATCGCCGCCCAGCCTTCGATGGCAATACCCTGTCCGACAACCTGAATATTTTGTAATTCTGTTCGCCCGTTGTCTCCTGAGACAAGGTCAAACTCAACGCGTACGTTTCGCCCGGAGGGTTTGCGCCACGCAACTTCAGAAAATAGAAGATCTGCAGTGGTCAGATCCGCCGTGACATGAACCGCAGGCGCGCCGCCCTCGCGCAGACCCACACTGATTTCTACTGGTACATCACCTGCAACAATATCATTGATGTCGAGCTCAAGCTGGTCACGATCTGAACTGTCTAAATTCGTTGTGATACGCAGCGGCGGCTGCTTATCTAAGGCACCACCAATAATATGCTGAAGCTTGATCTTGGCTCCAACGCCGTTGATCAAAATATTACCCTTAGCATCGATCGCCTGGTTGCTGACATCAATATCAAAGGCACCACCGCGAATAGCATAATTGCCAACTTTCTTGCTCAGCCTAAAGTCTTTGACCTGGGCACGGCCTTCCGTAATCGTGATCGAGTTGCTTGCGTCATCATTCAATGGTGCATTCAACTTGAAATCACCAACCACCAAGCCACGCACCGCAGCAGTTGAAATGGAGGCGTTCTGAAACAAATCAGGTTTGGCATTTTGTGCAAAATCCAAAACTGACTTAACAGGTGCACGCACTTTAAAAGCAATTTCAGCAAGCGGTGCGTTGCCAAAAAGATCAATCGCACTCACGCGTACGGTTTTGATCTCGATTTCACCCGCTTTCCCCGCGGGCAGTGTGACTTTGGGCACAGTGACTTCAAGGACATCATTCTCGAGGCGGATAAGCGCGCGTTCAGCGCGCGCAGGCTTGGCTAACAGATTATGGCGGACAGAAAGATCACCAACTTCCAGAGCCAACGACACGCGCTGGTGATTGGGCGCACCTATCGGTGCTTCCTGGTTCATGAACCCACCACTGACCAGCTTGAGGGTGCCGGACTTTACGTGTCCGGTCTCAACATGACGACCAAACCAATCTCGTGCCTTTGGCGCAAAGGCGCGCGGCCAAAGCGCAGTGGTCAACTTTAGATCTTTAGAGGCAAGCTTAGCATTAAACTTTGTGCTGGTTTGTTCTTGGCCTGCGAGCAACTCACCGTTGGCTGCAAGATCAACACCGGCTGCGGCCAGCACAAAAGTGTCTATGTTCAGCTTGCCCTTAGATAGAGACACCGAACCTTTGGATTGCCAAGCATCAATCTTTACGCCACCGACACCAAACTCTTCAGCCGCCAGTTGCCCATCAACAGACGAGAATTGGTATCCCCAAATCTCATCACCGCCGACACTATTTGGCTGCGGCGTTGCCTCACCTACAATGGTGAGGAAGCTGTCGGCCCAGCGCAAAGTGGAGGGCGCAATTGTAATTTTTTCCTGATAGCCATCGTAAGACAGATTGAAAATGCAGCTATCAAGTTGCAATGGCGTACCTGAAATGCTCGGCAAGTGCAGCTTGCCCGCAGCAAGCTCGATGGCCAACGTTGCCGCTTCCATCTGGCCTGCATCGGTCACCTGCATCGTGGCATCCAATCCAACAGGCATATCAAGTGTTTTTAAGAGGCTCAAAGCCGGTGCAGCGCGGGCGATTGAATTTGGCACCAAGTCTCGCGCCGAGGCCGTGAGACGAACAATATTGTCGCGCTCAGAATCAACTGTTCGGAATGAAAACACCCACGGGCCACGATCTGATTGGACACGCGCGGCACCTGATATGGCACCTCCACTTTCACCCTCGTTGAGATCGACGGCTGCTTCGGCAATCAGCCATTCACTTTTTTGCCCTTCATAGTCGAGAACGACCGTCGCATTGCGCACACCAATTTCTTTGAGCTGGGTATTGTCGTCCATGCCGGCCCGCGCACGCGCGTTAAGGTCTGAGACCAAGCGCGCAATATCAATACGTTGCCTGCTGTTCTGAGCCCCCTGGTCGACATCCGATGCCAAACGCTGCCCAGGTTGCCCAGGTTGCCCAGGTTGCCCAACATCGCGTGTTAATCGTTGTCCACGCTGGTCGTGCCGGCTCTGGCTGACAAGTGACGGATCTTCAACAAGCTTGGACGCCACTTCCAATGAAAACCCGCTCCCCTTGCGGTAGGTCACCAACAAACTGGGATCGATCAGATAAACCCTGGATGGTACGATGGAGCCGGTTATCAGATCACTGGGGTTGAGGGAAACGGAGGCGACGGGAGCACCAGCAACGCGCACGCCTGAGGAATCTGAAAGCGTTAGGTTAATGAGCCGAAATTCAAAACTGTAATCGTCTGTCAGGACAAGCGCGACATCATCCACCTTGGCAGTCAACGCACCAAGGCTATCAGAAATGCTGCGCTCAATTGGTCCGGCAAACCGCTCTAAAGAGATCGGGCCTTGTAGCAACCGTGTGTAGGTCACCAAAGCGGTAAGCCCTGTCAAAATCAAAACGGGTGTCAGCACAAACAAAAGTATGCGCCCACTGCGACTTCGAAACATGGATTTTGCGATGCGGCGACGCTTCGGCTGTTGACCATCGGGTTTGCGACGCTGAGGGGGATGACCCACGTCGCGACCCGTTGGTCCTGCTCGTGCGCGCGTCGTCACGCTGTTATCTCCCATGCCAGTGTCGCCTCGTCCCTCTCCGGCCCTGGTTGCACCATCTCAAACCCCACCTGCGCCCGCCCCTGGGCAGGGGGGTGTTCTTTTTCCGAAACAATTTGGAAAATACAAGCCCCACCAACACCTTATCACCATTGGTAAGACCACAAATCAAGCACTCGACACGATACGCCGATCAGGGTAGCCAAAAGCGACAAAAGAAAGGCAGATGGTGATGCTCGAGCCCGGTGGTAAAGCCCCTAATTTTAAGATCAAGATGGATGATGGCAGCCTGTTTCAGCTTTCAAAGCAGAAAGGGCAGCCCGTGGTGGTCTATTTCTACCCCAAGGACGACACCTCAGGGTGCACCGCCCAAGCCCGCGACTTTTCAGCCGCCCTGGACGAATTTTCCGCGATCGGCGTCCAAGTCATCGGAATTTCTCCCGATTCAATCGCCAGCCATCAGAAATTTAAAGACAAGCATGACTTCTCGATTGCTCTTGGTGCAGATGAAGACAGGGATGTGATTGAAAGCTACGGGGTTTGGGTCGAAAAATCCATGTATGGCCGCAAATACATGGGTGTCGAACGCGCAACCTTCCTGATCAATAGCAAGGGAAAAATTGTGGAGATCTGGCGCAAAGTGCGCGTCACAGGGCACATCAAAAAGGTCTTGTCGGCAGCACGTGAGCTTTAAGGTTTCAAACCCCAGCCCCGCCTGCACGATGCGCGACCCAAGGCCCAGTATGCGCTTTCGATCTCCCGGTTACCATGGGCTCATTCTTTCGCTCTTTAGAGCAAAATTGTTTTGCCGCTACGGCAAAGTCTCGTGACCGGACCTGGGAAACGTGCTAGCCAAGCCTAGCGCGACAAGAGCGCTGGACGGGATCACCCGCCAACGCCAGCAAGAGGATGCCCTCAAAATGGGCACATTCCAGTCTGCTCTATCGCCTGGTAAATTGTTTCCGGTCCACGCCGGAGCCCGAGTTAGTTCTGTTGCGGAGATTAGGTGTATGCTGCCGAATTTTAGGAAGACCGAAAACGAAGCCCTGAAACCTGAAGAAACGCCACCAAGAGTTACACGAGCCAGCTCGCCACCGCCAACGCGTCCTCAAAGCCCGACAGCAGCCCGCGCCAGTGACCGCAGCGCCCCATCTATTATTGGTCATGACCTTCAGATCACCGGCAATATGGTCTCGAAAGGCGAAATTCAAATTGATGGCGAGATCCAGGGCGACATTAGAAGCAATCACGTTATTGTTGGTGAGAAGGCCCTGATCACAGGTTCTATTGCAGCCGATGAAATTGTCATTCGTGGCAAGGTGATGGGGTCCGTGCGCGGTAAACGTGTTCTTCTGCAAACCTCAAGCCACGTTGAGGGCGATATTTATCATCAGGCGCTCGCCATCGAACAGGGCGCTTTTTTTGAAGGCAAGTCGCGACGTTCAAGTGAACCCTTGGCAGAAGGCGGTACGACCGCAAGCCCGCCGCCACAACCGCCAACCGAGCAAAACTCTTCCACGGCAGCACCGAGCGCACCTCCTACTGCACCACCGTCGCCAACGAACAGAAAATCCTAGAACGTCGCGCCTTTTCTCGTACCAGTAAAGCTGTTTGCGCGACGCTCTAAGCAAGCGTTGGGCGATAACCGTCTTGGCCCCAATGGCGGACATCGCAGGGACGAGAACCCTCGCGCGCATTTTCAGGCTCCTTCAACCCGTAGTGTCGCGCCAGGCTTGATAAAGCCAACAGCAAGATGACTTTTCCAGAACGCTGCGGCCACCCGGCCTGCTGTTCGGAAACCTCAAGACCCTTCAAATGGCAACAGACATCCACCAAAATACTGGCAAGCTCCGGACCAACTGCTGCAAGCGCAGCATTAACCCGTTCACGTGCCGCAGCTGAAGCGTCGCTCATCATCACGGCATTTGGCCCTATTCCATTTCGCCGGTTCGCGCTGGCTGACAACGCCATCGACCATTCCATCGTTACCCTTGGATTGAGGCTTGCCCGCGAAAAATCACGGCGCAAGCGTTCACCTGCAGTAAACTGTGCCGTACTCACCATCGGTTTTCCATCTCGCCCTTTGCGGTGCGACAACCAACTTAATGGGCTTTCTTTTTCGTTGATCAAAGGTTTGTCGCCAGCACCTAAGGCCTCACCGCATTTTGACGGCACCGCGCGCGACTTTCTTTTACGCTTTGCTGGTGCGAGTGCCTTTGCGGTGGCGCGACCAACCTGGGTCAGGCACCATTCACATGGATTGGAACACGGCGCGACCAAACTTAGACTCACTAACTTGGTCCAAATGGACTGCGGGAAGTCACCTGTGATCTTGTCACCCTTGGGGCGACGGCGAATGACAGGAACGCCTCCGTCTTTTGCAGCCAAGGGCAATGCAAAAGCATCACCATGCGCAAGAGCACGCAAAGCGCGCTGCGCTTTTTCGTTCAACAAGGCAACGTTTGGGTGCAGGCACCGTGGCATTAGTCACCCAATCCCGTTGTTGACGCAGCATAACCCGCATCTCGGTCTGAACTTTGGTCACCTTGTCGCGGAAAAAACAACATGTTCAACACGGCGCATTCCAACAACTCAACAACCGTATCAAACATCGGATCATCACGGCGGTCTTCCACGATGCCACATGCATGTGCCACCGTCGTGCGATCACGGTCAAAAAGAGAACCAATTTCTGTAAAACTTAATCCACACGCTACATGAGCAACGTACATCGCCACTTGTCGCGCCAGCGCGACTTTGGCTCGCCCGCGTGATTGGCGCGAAAGCTCTACGAGATTGATAGCGAACACCTGGGCTACCGCTGAATCAATGATCGATCGGTAAGCACGTTCTGGTCTGGTATGATGTCGCAACATATCTCGGGCTGGACTGAAATGCCTGTCTTTTGAACGCAAGGACATGCCCATCGCCATCAGAAAAACTCCGCAATACAGAAAAAATGTAGTCTACATCTACATCTACAACCAATTTTTGAGGCCCCAACCATACCGCCAAAAAGGCCAACCCAAGTCGTCAATCTACCCGATCGGTGAACGAGGGGGATAACTCGTTAAGCATTCCCATCAAACCCGGTGCCTTGCAGGACTGACACCGAGTTTGAAGTCGGCCATTTTTAGCTGTGGTTACCTGAGTATCCGGCAACTGGCGGGCCTGAGTTATCCTCACGCACCACCTCCCATGACATGCTGTACGAAGAAGAAATCCTTCTGCAGCATTATCTTGGAGTAGTTAACTGATGGCGCGCACATCCACGCTTAGCAAGCAACCAGCCGATTGCGTATCATCTCATTGCAAGATGTCAGGATCACAAGATACCCATGATCGCGATCAAACACTGGCAGACCTCCTGCCACTCTGGGCAGGTGACCTCACCGATACCTCTTATGCTGGGAGAGTGCGCGTGCTTGCGCAATTGCAACGGGCGCTGCGTAAGGAGCGTCAGAGGGGCAGATCGGGTCATTGGAGCTACAATCTCGCCCGTCACAGGGCTCTTCTAGACACGTATCGCCGAGAAGCTGACGTCGTTCGCCAACAAAGCCCGTCGCACCCGCGCGCGGAAAATCCTGCCTCACAATAAGGGGGTTGCGGAATGCAGATCGTGTGCACAACTTTTTTTATTTCTGCTTGCGCGTACCAAGGCCCATGCGTTTGGCCAGATTAGACCGCTCGCGCGCGTAGTTTGGCGCCACCATCGGATAGTCGTGCGGCAGGTTCCAACGCTCGCGATATTCATCTGGAGATAGATCATAATGCGTCCGCAAATGACGCTTGAGTGACTTAAACTTTTTGCCGTCTTCTAAACAGATGATGTGATCATCCGTTACAGACTTTTTAATCGGCACCTTGGGCTTTAAGCCTTCTTTTTCCGCATCCACACCATTGCCAGCCACCCGCGCTAACGCACCATGGGTGTCGGAGATCAAACGTGGAAGGTCTATTGCAGTCACTTCATTGTTGCTGACATAGGCTGAGACTATCTGGGCAGTCATCTCGACTAGATCTACAAACTCAACCTCTTCACTCATTTAATCCTCCAATAAAATTGCGCACCGTTTTCACGTGTCGTTGATTGTTTAACTCGCGGGTGCTTGTCTTGTGCAAAGGTTTAACAATACTTCCAATAGAGTATTTTTAAATTAGACTATGGTAATAGGCGCAGCATGCTGCTCAACCTAACAATTCTCAGGCTGCCTATGCAGTAATATTCATCTTTTTCTTGGTTGGCCAGGAGATATTGCTGATTTTTTTTGTGTAAACTTAGTTTTGGGGCCAAAATAAATGACAATTACTACTCATGACGCTGGTAATTTCCCTGATTGAGAGGGGCCACAGCGCTATTTTTTTGCGTCGAAGGGCGGCCATTCCTATACCGTCACTGGGTCATAGTAATTGGCGTGCCGTGTCCAAATTGGAAGCCGTGGTTCTCATGAAACAATACCTAACGTAGAACAACCAACTTAAAAGAAACCTGGGCAAAGAAACAAAATAATGAGCGTGCAAAATTCACCCCTCAAAGACCGGCAGCCACCGCTGGCCGCCACCAAGCCAACTTCAACAAGCCATCATGGTTACACACTAAACGATGACTATGCCTGGCTGCGCGCTGACAATTGGCAGCACGTGATGCGCGACCCGAGTTTGTTGGATGAGGATATCCGGTCGCACCTCAATGCAGAAAATGCATACACCGAGGCGCACATGGCACCAACCCAGAAGCTGCAGGATACGCTTTATGAGGAAATGCGCGGACGTATCAAAGAAAATGACAGCACCGTTCCATCCAACGACGGTGCATATGCCTACTACGCCGATTTCATTCCCGGTGGACAGTATCCGCGACTGCTGCGCAAGCCTCGAAATGCGCATAGCACAGACGATTCTGAAGTCCTCCTCGATGGCAATAAAGAAGCAGAGGACAAATCCTATTGGGATCTTGGTGCCACAAGCCACAGTCCAGATCACAAAATTCTGGCCTATTCAACCGATGACAAAGGCTCTGAATTGTACACCATCCGGTTCCGCGATCTGACATCCGGAAAAGAACTTGCCGACATCATTCCAGATGCACGCGGTGACATTGTTTGGGCATCTGACAGCAAAACTGTGCTGTTCACCAAAGTTGATAAAAATCATCGCCCCTTGTTTGTCTTTCGACACACACTTGGCACACCTGTTGAAGATGATGTTTTGATCTATGAAGAAAAGGACATTGGTTTTTATGTTGGTATCGAAAAAACGCTTTCTGGCGCGTTTTTTATTATTGATGCGCATGACCACCAAACCAACGAACTCTATCTCTTAAGCACTGCAGCAGCGAGCGAACCGCTGACCTTAATTGCGCCGCGCAAAGCGGGCCACGAATACCAGGTTGACCATCATGGCGATGAATTGATCGTTCTCACCAACTCAGAGGGTGCTGAAGACTTTCGCATTTGCACCTGCCCCGTGGCCACGCCTGAGATGGACAACTGGCGCGAGATTGTCGAGCATCAGCCCGGGCGGCTGATACTTGAGATGTGCGCTTATAAAGGCTGCTTGGTGCGTCTGGAACGAGAAAACGGTCTACCACGCATCACCATTCGCGATTCTGAGACGGGCGATGAACACGCGATCGCCTTTGACGAACAAGCCTACGGTCTGGGCATGCAATCTGGTTATGAGTTCGACACAACGACGTTGCGCTTCACCTATTCATCGATGACCACGCCTGCTGAAACATATGACTACGACATGGCATCCAGGACGCGCACATTACGCAAGCGCCGCGAAGTGCCAAGCGGACATGAACCAAGTCATTACATCACGCGTCGTTTGATGGCGCCATCCCATGATGGTGAGATGATCCCGATCTCGCTGCTCTACCACAAAGATACACCTTTAGATGGCACCGCTCCCCTGCTTCTATATGGCTATGGCTCTTATGGCATTTCAATGCCAGCCTCGTTTGCTGCGAACAGGTTATCTTTGGTCAATCGCGGCTTCATCTATGCCATTGCACATATTCGCGGCGGCAAGGAAAAAGGCTATCGCTGGTACAAAGACGGCAAGCACAATAACAAACAAAACACTTTCAGTGATTTCATTGCAGCAGGCGAGTACCTTGTGAAAGAAGGCTTCACAACGCGCACGCGCATTGTTGCCAATGGTGGCTCGGCAGGTGGTATGTTGATGGGCGTTGTCGCCAACCAGGCACCTGATCTTTTTCTTGGTATTGTCGCCGACGTGCCGTTTGTTGACGTGCTCAACACCATGCTCGACAAAGACCTGCCGCTGACACCACCGGAGTGGCCTGAATGGGGCAACCCCATTGAAAGCTGCGACGAATTTGACGTGATCCGCGCCTATAGCCCTTATGACAATGTGGTGCGCCAAGACTATCCGCACATTCTTGCATTGGCTGGCCTCACGGACCCCCGCGTGACTTATTGGGAACCTGCCAAATGGATTGCCAAACTGCGCACGTGCAACACCAGTGACAATCTCATTCTTCTTAAAACAAATATGGAAGCTGGTCACGGCGGCGCATCGGGGCGCTTTTCTCAGCTCCGCGAAGTCGCGCTTGATTATGCGTTCGCCTTGATGTTGGCGGGCATCACTGATGTTGAGGCGCTGTCGTAATGACAGCCACCAGCTAGATCAACCTGCGAAAAGTTGGAACACGACTTTAGAGCAGATAAGTTGATCGCCAGTCTTAGGATAGAGTCTTGAGATAGAGTCTTGAGATAGAGCGTCGCGCAAATAGCTTTGCTGTGTACGAGAAAAGGCGCGATGCTCTATCTCAAACACAACGCCAAACATCACTGGGCAGCTAACCGCCGCCGCGTTGGAACGTCATTTCAAACTGGCTTGTGAACTTTTCCTGATCTTCAGATGAAACGCCCGCATAAGTCAGCGTGACATTGGCGCGTGGCAACTCCAACAAGCCTCCAAGGCGCACGCCCGGCAGTGGCTCATAACGGATCACGACCGCGCCTTGCCCTACACTGATAGTAGCTTCTCGCTTGGTCACCGCGTCACCCTCACCGGCCAAACGTTCGCAGCTCATGACAAATTCATGCTCGGCAAGCGACATCAGCTTAGTAATGGGTGCATTTGCGCTATCATCTGGCACCACACTTATCCCCCTGCAACTGGTGGCCATACAGCAACCGCATCACCTGCCTTAAGCACTGTTTGGCTGCGCTGGCTGGGCGCTTTAAATACACCATTGACCAACACCAAATGACACTCTTCACGCGGCACATTGAATTGGTCAATCAACGCCTCGACATTGGTGCCGTCCTCGGCAGAGACAACCGCCTCGTTCTTCAGCGCGTGATCAGGCAGATAGACGCCCAATGAGGCATAGAGTTTTAGGGTTACGTCCATATTCAGTTTGGCATCCCAGAGCAACTGAGCCATCTAGATCATAGTACCAGAGGAGCCTGCGTTTACTTAAACGCAGGCTCCTCTGGAAGGGATAACGTGACTGTGAGGGTTAGTCCACAACAGGCGTGTTGACGTGATGGCCTGTCGGCCCTGAAATTGGCGAGCCTTGCGCAACTGCAATGTAGGCTTCACGCAGCAGGTCCGGCGATTCAATCAGCTTGTCTTTCCACTCACCCAAGCGGAAGCCGGTTTGAATGAGGCCGCGCAACATTCCGACGTGATCTGTCATTCCAACGCATTGCGCGCCGACCAATTTGTCGTCCTCAAAGTTCAGTTTAAGATATTTGTATTTGGTGGAATCCGTCAGGCTTGCCGTGGTGCCACCAGGCGTTCCCTGCCAGAGGCCGAATGACGACGAAATCAACCCCATGGTGTCCAACACGTTCATATTGAGTGAGCCTGCATGCGGGGTCTTAACGCCAGCCATATTTTGTCCTGCAATCCGACCATGCTCAACAGCAACCGGTTGAATGGCCAGCATGTCAGGCTTGCCGGTCGAGAGATCAACACCCTCACAACAATCACCCGCCGCATAGACATCAGGTGCTGTTGTTTCCAAGAAGTTATTGACCCTAATGCCCTGATCCAACTCAACACCACTTCCCTCAAGGAAGGCAGTGTTGGGCTTCACACCCGCTGCCATCACAACAAGCTTTGCCGGAATCAAGCTGCGATTGGACAACCGAACGGCGAGATCTGCGCCACCTGTTGTTGTTGAAATTTCTTCAACGCGCGTATCGGTCACCACATCGACGCCCTTTGCAACGCACCAATCCCCCAACATGCCACCAGCTGTCTCGTCCATCATGCGCGCAACCATACGAGGAGCGATTTCAACAACCGTCAAACGGCAACCACGTTGATAAAGTGCTTCCAAAACAATAGAACCAATAAAGCCCGCACCGACTAAAACAACCGGCGCGTTTTTGTCTGCGAGTTTCAGAATTTCACGCGCATCAGCCAACGTCCAACAGTTGTGGACACCTGGTAGATCAGCACCTGGAATTGGCGGGCTGATCGGAGACGCGCCAACAGCCAACAACAGCTTGTCATAGCTGACAGCCTCCCCGCCTCTGAGATGCAGCTGTTTGCTTTGCGGATCAAGGCGTTCAGCAAATCCGTGTTTATAGATCACGCCAAGCTTATTGTAATGGTCGTCATCTTGGCGCAGATAGGTGCCGTGTTCGTTGATCGAACCGTGCAGCAAATAGGGAATTGCCATGCGAGAATAGGGCGGTTCTGGCTCGCCACCTATCAGTGTAATCGTAGCAGCTTTATCGTTGGCACGAATGGTTTCAGCCGCAGTCACACCTGCTGGCCCAGCGCCAAGAATTACATAATGCATGGAGTTCACCACTTATTTGCTTGTTGAGATTTGAAAAAGGGCAGGTCCGCGGCGCTTGAAAGCGCAGTGAACCTGCCCGCGTAACGTTGTGGCAGCCCCCCCAGTGTGTGAGGGCGCGCGCCATGATCACTAGACCGCAAGACGTGACAGGGTCTCGTTGGTTGGAACGCCGTCTGCCGTCCAACCTCTGAGTTGGTAGTATTCAGGCAGCATTTTTTCCAGACCACTGACACGACCTTCTGCCGGTCCCGTCTTGGCAGGTTCAGACATCAGACGAGATGGCAGGTTGTCATCTTTGCCCGTGAAGCCAGCTTGCATATTGAACATGCGTTCCATGTTCCAAATGCGTTCGCCAGTTTCCAGAAGCTTTTCTGACGACCAACCGCCTTCACAGGCTGCATCGACCTGAGGCGCAATATCGTCGAGTGTCCAAGCGAACGTGGTGAAGACACAGATGCCAGCCGAGTCGACAGCAGCAGTTGCATCCTGGAATGCTTTCACCAGCGCTGGCTTGCCATCGGTATCCAATGGATCGGTCTTCTCAGGAATACCGAGAATTTCAGATGACACTGTGTAAGAGCGCAAGTGACAGGCACCGCGGTTTGACGTGGCGTAGGTGAGCCCCATACCCTGAATGCCGCGCGCGTCATAAGCAGGGAACTCTTGACCCTTCACTGTCATCGATAGATCTGGGCGACCATACTTGGTGCACAGCCTCAACGAGCCCATACCAAGTTCGCGGCCAAAGCCTTCTGCTTTCCCAGTCAGCTCAACGCATTTCACAAGCGCTTCAGAAGAGCCAAATTTCAACTCGATACCACCGGTATGTTCTGTGGTGAGAAGACCGAGATCATAAAGCTCCATTGCAGCAGAAACCGTGGCACCGAATGAGATCGGGTCCATACCCTGCTCATTGCAGATGAAGTTGACGTAGGTCAGTGCTTCCAGGTCATCAACGCCTGTGTTGGAGCCGAGTGCCCAAGCTGCTTCGTACTCAAGCCCGCCTGACGCGTGCCAATACTCCGGCTTATTCTTCACGGTGAAGTGTTCTTCGTCGATTTTCGAGATCCGACCGCATGCAATGGTACAGCCAAAGCAGGCTTGGTTGGTTAGCAGGTTCTTCTTTCCGTCCGACTTGCGTGGCTCATGCATAGCTTCTGCGGAAATATCATGCGCGCCTTCAAATTGAACATCGCGGTGGTTACGCGTTGGCATGGCGCCCGCTTCGTTGATGACGTTCATCAACACCTGCGTGCCATACGTTGGCAGGCCCTGTCCGGTGACTGCGTTTTCTGCGAGCACCTTCTTGCCATCCATCGTTGCTTTCAAAAATGTCTTGCCATCTTTCACGGAAACACCCTGTGTGCCACGCACTGCAATGGCTTTCAGGTTCTTCGAACCCATCACCGCACCAACACCGGAGCGACCCGCAGCACGGTGCAAATCGTTGACGATGGCAGAATAGAGAACTTCTTTTTCACCTGCCACGCCAATGGCTGCGATGTGCATCATCGGGTCTTGATGTTTGGTTTTAATCCAATCATCGGTGTGCCAAACAGTAGTGCCCCAAATTTCAGAGGCATCGTGCAATTCAACTTTGTCATCCATAATGGTCAGATAAACAGGCTTTTCCGACTTGCCTTCCAGGATCACCATATCCCAGCCGGCAAACTTAAACTCTGCACCCCAATAGCCGCCTGAGTTGGAACACGCGATGGCGTTCGTCAGTGGGCCTTTGGTAATGACAGAATACCGACCACCTGTGGATGCGGCCGTGCCTGTCAATGGGCCAGTTGCAAAGATAAGCTTGTTTTCTGGGCTTAATGGATCAACCTTCGGGTCAACCTCATTGATTAGGTACTTTGAGGCCAGACCGCGCTGGCCAAGATATAGTTGTGCCCACTCCATGTTAAGCGGCTCGACATCAACAGTGCCTTTGGTCAAATTAATGCGGAGAATTTTGCGGTGCCAACCCATGGCCGATGTGCTCCCTATTTTATTTTGATGTGCGCGTAACGCACTTTTTTTTGTTTCTGTGTTCTAAAACTCGGCAACGGGTCTTGGTGTATCCAAAAGACGCCGCGCCCACATTGCCGAGGCTTGTCGATTGCGAGATTAAGAAGCTTAGTGACCGGTCGGCGTGTTCGGACCGGTTGCTTCCGTGCCACCTGCAGCCTGCTTGGCCCACACTTTCATCTTATCGAAACCGGTCTGGTCGATGTCCTGATAGGTAATGGCATCGGTTGGGCAGGCTGCTTCACAGGCTGGCTCGCCAAAGCACAGATCGCATTTGATCACTTTGCCGGTTGTTGAGTTGTAGTTCACCGTACCGAATGGACAAGCAATGGTGCACACCTTGCAGCCAACACACAGGTTGTCATGAACCAGTTTGACACCTGTTGCAGCATCGGTGGTGATAGCGTTTACAGGGCAGGCTTGTTGACACCAAGCTTCAGCACATTGGGTACAGGTGTAGGGGACAAACTTTCCGTCTTCGTGGAAGTCAAAAACCCGAATGCGCGACTTGGCAACGTTAAATTCATTGTCTTTTTCGTAGGAGCAGGCCATTTCGCACTGCTTGCATCCGGTACATTTGCCCGAATCAATCACCAAAGCCTTCTGCATTTTCCCTCCTCGCACGGCACTTTTCGCGCCATTTTTCGTGAGACTTCAAACTCTTCTGCGACAACCTAGCTTAAAATCACTCTAGATTGAAGCCCGATCACAGCCCTATTCCACGATACCGACTAAAGTAGGAGACGATGGCTGATATCTGCTGGTGCCCTGCCACTGGGGGTAATATCCGGGTTCAGGACGGGGCTCGCGTCGCGGATTCAGCATGGTTGGCGGGGTGGCGTCAGGCATTCAGACACATCACCGGAATTCGCGCCTCAATTGAGCCAACAGCGTCCTCATCTCACGGCCTTTTCGCTAAGATCTTGTCGAATAAACCATTTGGGTTTCGCCGCCACCCTCAAAACCGGCCACCAGACCCAAGAAAGAGATCCAATGACGTTCACCATTTCGCACCACAATCAAACTGAGAGCTGGCAAACTGAGAGCTGGCAAACTGAGAGCCGGCAAACTGAGAGGCTGTCGGGAAGACGGGCACGTGTCACCCCAAAAGCCGTCAGAGCTCTTTGGCCGATCACTCTTGTTTGTCTCATTGGCATATTGGCTAGCGGTCCTGCTCTCGCCGAGAGCTGCACAACAGACGCCCTTGGTGAAACGGTCGACCGTATTGGGGCATCTTTACGCAAGCTTGATGAAAAAGGGAGCACCGATTTTCGTCCCAAGCTGGCCGCTCTTGCAAAAAAGAAAAAGATGACCATGCCCGTTGCCGAGAGCTGGGTGTGGCAGAATATAAAGGACCCGCGCATCACCGATTATGATCGTAAAATCGATAGCCTGATCGGCGATATCGACCGCCTCAGCGATCCGCAGGATGGCGCACAAAACTGTACCTCAATTGAGAAACTCACCGTTGCAGAAAAACAGCTCATCGCCCTGATGCAGCAACGTTCTGACTATGTCTTAAAAGAACTCGACAAACAGATTGCGGGCACGGACCAAAAGCCAAAACCAAAAAAAGTCGCAAAGGTGCAACCAAAACCCGCACCCAAATCGAAAGCGCGGGTCGCGGCACCTCAGGCTCCTACAGCCGCCCGAAATGCACAAGTGTCTGGCCCAACCAATGCGGACCCCAATTGGGAACCGCGCGTTGCAGCAACACCGGATACAGCGTTTGAGCCGTTGGCTCAAGAACCGCTGCCCACGGATGCACTCCCTGCCCTGAAAACCACGTTTTCTGTTTCCGATATTTCCAAAGCGGGCAGCGGCCTGTTCGGCAACGTCTCTTCACATATCGCGGCGGCCATCAATGGCGCGTTAGCCAAGTTCGGCCAACCCAATGCCTACGTTATTGGCACCGAAGGCGGCGGCGCACTCCTCGCCGGTTTGCGTTACGGCAAAGGCCATGTGCATTTTACAGATGGCACACGCCAGAAAGTGTACTGGAATGGCCCCTCGATCGGCTACGACCTCGGCGCCGATGGCTCGCGCGTGATGTTCCTCATTTACAATTTGCGAACAATCGACCAGCTGTTCATCCGCTACCCCGGCATCGAGGGCGCGGCCTATCTCGCTGGTGGCGTTGGTGTGACCGTTCTCGGGCGCAAGGGCACGATAATCGTTCCTATTCGCTCAGGTATTGGTCTCCGCCTCGGTGCCAGCCTCTCATATTTGAGATTTTCACCCAAACGGCGCTGGAATCCGTTTTGAAACTTTGGACACGTTTTAGATTATCTCATCTTCACGTGAGCGGTCACACCCAAGCAATGGCTGTTGCAGAAGGCTATCGCATACGTCTGTTGCTGAACCGATTTTGTTGCAAATCTCCCGCAAGCGCCATCCGTGCGCTTTCTGGAAAACACTAACCCTTTGAAACCCTTGCTGGGTGTACACACACTCGAACCGTGGACCCGCTGATTAAGAGGACGCAAACGATAGATCTAACGACGTAAATTCAATGACTTACAGGGGCGCCCGTTGCAACATCGGCCCTTTTGTTCAGCACAGTGCAGCACGCACTCCCGCAAAACTCCCGCAGAATAGAGACTTGCGACCGCCAAGTACTAACAGACGAGATCTCTGCAGCGGCGGCGTAACTTCAGCTTCAAGATCAAGAGCTAAACTCACCTAAATATTAGAATTACGTCTGCTAACCTTGCTGACGCATCTAACAATTAAGCTGAAACATAAAGTTGGAGAAAAAATCCATGGGGCAGAAGCGCACCCGACGTCCGATTAGTTCAGCGGAATCCTTAGCCTGATGCTGCCACCGTAGGTCTCACTATCATCGGTGCCGATACCATCAGCAAAGCCGCGAGCCTGCACATCCCAGTTATTCGGAAATTCGATTCTCAGACCGCCTTCAACGCGCACACGCAAGTCGCTTCCCGCGTTGGTCGCAAATCCGGTTTCAAGATCAACAATTTCGGCTTTCTCAAAGTCCCAGATGCCGGTGACGCCAAAATGCGGCACGAGAACCATATTATCCGGGCCCTCTACTCTGAAACTCACCTTCGGACCAAATGTAACGCGGCCAAGATTGATCGTCTGGCCAGGGATATAGGTGCCAAGGCTATCCACGTAGGCTTTTTGCTGCTCTTCAAAATATAGAATGCCGACATGAGGCGTAAAGTTAAAGCCACCGACATCAAAGTTGCCGGTCAGGCGCGCTCTTGCCAGCCACCTGTTGGTCTTAAACTCATCTTCGTAAACGCCGAGCGGATTGATTTTGTTCGTCGATTGACCCCATGCGATGCGTGTATCAAAGATCAGGTTTTTGTCGAGACGCGCCACCAAATAGGGGCCGACCATCCAACCAAAGCCTTTGGCACTAATCTTCTCAACGGCGTCTTCTTCATTGCTCCAGTCAAATTGTGCCAGGACACCAAACACAAGACCAGGTGACAGCCGGTAGTCAGCCCCGATGTAGAGGAGCCCAAGATCTTGTCTGCCTTGATCCGCCTTGGTCGTGCCCCACTGGCCTTGCATCCAAATATCAAATTTAGGGCACTCTCTTTGTGGCTCGTTGTCACCATGACGAAGCGAGTCTCGCAGACTTCCGCTTACTCTGAACTGAGATGTCTCATCGCTGCCATTGCCGGAGACTTGAGGTAACTTTCCATTTCCGCACCCTGCATTTAGGCGGTTGGCCAGATCCGGGTCAGACGCTGTGATTTGGTCCGCGCGCCGAGCAAGGAAATTGTTAATCGCACGCAACGTCCGATTGCGGGCATACGCGCGGTTAAGGCGTAGGGTCACGGGGTTGGACATGCGTGGTGCCGCTTGCGCTGTGGTCACGCGCGCGACGTTCACAATTTCACGGGCGAGAAGTTGGCTGGCCGTAACACTGAGCGTTGCCGTACAGGTCATCGTCCCGCCAGATGCAAGCGATGAGGATGGACACGACTCATCGTTGGTCAGCGGATCCGTCAACGTGATGCTGGTGAGCGTCACACTGCCTGTGTTTTGGATCACAATCTCATAAGGAATAATATCGCCAACATTGGAGAAGTCCGCATTTGACGTGGATTTTGTAACCACAACACCGGCAAATTGTTCGATGGCGACCGTCTCAGAGGCGGTCTGGGGTGCCGTTTGATCGGTGTCAATGGTGACGGTGTTGTCGATATCGCTGTCACCATCAATGGCGCCGTTGGTGTCGATGCCGTTGCCATCAATGTCCGACTGCTGAACCGTGTAACTCGCGGTGCAGTTTGTTGACGCCATCGGTGCCAGCGTTGCAACCGGGCAGGCTTCGTCTCCGGTGAGCGGATCAGCGATCGTCAGTCCGGTCAGCATGACATTGCCGGTATTGGTGACCGCAATCGTATAGCTGATCACATCACCGTCGGCATCCACTGTAGCAACATCTGCGGTCTTGTTGACAACAATGGATGCACTTTGGCCAACGGACACGGTTGCATAGGCAGTTTGTGGGCCGGTTTGATCTGTGTCGATAGTGACAAGGTTGTCAATATCACCATCGCCATCAACCGCGCCGGTTGTGTCAATGCCATTGTTGTCAATATCAGATTGCTGAACCGTGTAAGTCGCGGTGCAGTTTGTTGCCGCCATTGGTGCCAATGTGGCCACGGGACAGGCTTCGTCTCCGGTCAAAGGATCAGCGATCGTCAGTCCGGTCAGCGTGATATTGCCGGTATTGGTGACCGCAATCGTATAGCTGATCACATCACCGTCACTGCTGACAGACGACAGGTCGGCGGACTTGGTCACTGTGAAAGCAGCATTTTGCCCAATCGAGACCGTTTCGGAGGCGGTCTGCGGTGCGGTTTGATCGGTATCAATGGTGACGGTGTTGTCGATATCGCTATCGCCATCAACCGCGCCGTTGGTGTCGATGCCGTTGCCATCAATATCTGCCTGCTGAACCGTGTAACTCGCGGTGCAGTTTGTTGCCGCCATCGGTGCCAATGTGGCCACGGGACAGGCTTCGTCTCCGGTCAAAGGATCGGCAATCGTTAAGCCTGTCAGCGTGACATTGCCGGTATTGGTGACAGCGATCGTATAGCTGATCACATCACCGTCACTGCTGACAGACGACAGGTCGGCGGACTTGGTCACTGTGAAAGTAGCATTTTGCCCAATCGCCACCGTCTCTGAGGCGGTCTGCGGTGCGGTTTGATCTGTGTCGATAGTGACGGTGTTGTCGATATCGCTATCGCCATCAACCGCTCCATTGATATCAATGCCATTGCCGTCAATGTCCGCCTGCTGAACCGTGTAACTCGCCGTGCAGTTTGTTGCCGCCATCGGTGCCAATGTGGCCACGGGGCAGGCTTCGTCTCCGGTCAACGGGTCTGCAATCGTTAAGCCGGTCAGCGTGACATTGCCGGTATTGGTGACCGCAATCGTATAGCTGATCACATCACCGTCACTGCTGACAGACGACAGGTCGGCGGACTTGGTCACTGTGAAAGCAGCATTTTGCCCAATCGAGACCGTTTCGGAGGCGGTCTGCGGTGCGGTTTGATCGGTGTCAATGGTGACGGTGTTGTCGATATCGCTATCGCCATCAACCGCGCCGTTGGTGTCGATGCCGTTGCCATCAATATCTGCCTGCTGAACCGTGTAACTCGCGGTGCAGTTTGTTGCCGCCATCGGTGCCAATGTGGCCACGGGACAGGCTTCGTCTCCGGTCAAAGGATCGGCAATCGTTAAGCCTGTCAGCGTGACATTGCCGGTATTGGTGACAGCGATCGTATAGCTGATCACATCACCGTCACTGCTGACAGACGACAGGTCGGCGGACTTGGTCACTGTGAAAGTAGCATTTTGCCCAATCGCCACCGTCTCTGAGGCGGTCTGCGGTGCGGTTTGATCTGTGTCGATAGTGACGGTGTTGTCGATATCGCTATCGCCATCAACCGCTCCATTGATATCAATGCCATTGCCGTCAATGTCCGCCTGCTGAACCGTGTAACTCGCCGTGCAGTTTGTTGCCGCCATCGGTGCCAATGTGGCCACGGGGCAGGCTTCGTCTCCGGTCAACGGGTCTGCAATCGTTAAGCCGGTCAGCGTGACATTGCCGGTATTGGTGACCGCAATCGTATAGCTGATCACATCACCGTCACTGCTGACAGACGACAGGTCGGCGGACTTGGTCACTGTGAAAGCAGCATTTTGCCCAATCGAGACCGTTTCGGAGGCGGTCTGCGGTGCGGTTTGATCGGTGTCAATGGTGACGGTGTTGTCGATATCGCTATCGCCATCAACCGCGCCGTTGGTGTCGATGCCGTTGCCATCAATATCTGCCTGCTGAACCGTGTAACTCGCGGTGCAGTTTGTTGCCGCCATCGGTGCCAATGTGGCCACGGGACAGGCTTCGTCTCCGGTCAAAGGATCGGCAATCGTTAAGCCTGTCAGCGTGACATTGCCGGTATTGGTGACAGCGATCGTATAGCTGATCACATCACCGTCACTGCTGACAGACGACAGGTCGGCGGACTTGGTCACTGTGAAAGTAGCATTTTGCCCAATCGCCACCGTCTCTGAGGCGGTCTGCGGTGCGGTTTGATCGGTGTCAATGGTGACGGTGTTGTCGATATCGCTATCGCCATCAACCGCGCCGTTGATATCAATGCCATTGCCGTCAATATCCGCCTGCTGAACCGTGTAACTCGCGGTGCAGTTTGTTGCCGCCATCGGTGCCAATGTGGCCACGGGACAGGCTTCGTCTCCGGTCAAAGGATCGGCAATCGTTAAGCCTGTCAGCGTGAGATTGCCGGTATTGGTGACCGCAATCGTATAGCTGATCACATCACCGTCACTGCTAACCGTTGTCAGGTTCGCCGTCTTGGTCACCGTCAACGAGGGGCTTTGCGTAATGGCGACAGTCTCTGAAGACATTTGCGCCGGCGCTTGATCGGTGTTGACTGTAACCGTGTTGTCGATATCGCCATCACCATCCACCGCGCCGTTGGTGTCAATACCATTTCCGTCAATATCTGACTGCTGCACCGTATAGGTTGCTGTGCAATTGGTTGAGACTAGCGGAGCGAGGCTTGCAACGGGACATGCCTCATCTGCCGTCAATGTATCCGTAATCGCAATGCCTGAGAGGGTCACATTGCCAATATTGGTGACCGCAATGGTGTAGGTGATGACGTCGCCATCTTTGCTCACAATCGCGATATCGGCGGTTTTGCCGACAGTGAATGCCACGTTTCTAGCGATGTTCACCGTTTCTGACGCAACAACGGGTGCTGTTTGGTTGGTGTCGACGGTGACGGTATTGTCGATGTCGCCATCACCATCAACGGCGCCAGAGGTATCAATTCCGTTATTATCAATATCCGACTGCTGAACCGTGTAGGTGGCGGTGCAGCTGGTGGAGGCCGAAGGTATCAGCGACGTGACGGGGCACGCTTCATCTCCGGTCAGAGGGTCGTCAATTGTGAGACCCGTCAACGTGATGTTTCCCGTGTTGGTGAGGGCGATGGTGTAGGTAATGACTTCGCCTTCAGCATCAACAGATGTGACATCTGCGGTCTTGGTGACCGAGAGCGCGGGACTAAGATTAAAGCCAACCGTTTCAGACGCTGATTGTGGCCCGGTTTGATCGGTGTCAATGGTGACGGTGTTGTCGATATCGCCATCGCCATCGACAGCGCCGTTGGTGTCGATGCCGTTGCCATCAATATCTGACTGCTGTACCGTATAGGTTGCTGTGCAATTGGTTGAGGCGAGAGGCGCAAGCGTTACAACGGGACAGGCTTCGTCTCCGGTCAAAGGATCGGCAATCGTTAAGCCTGTGAGCGTGACGTTGCCGGTGTTGGTGATTGCGATGGTGTAGGTGATGACATCACCGTCGTTCTCTACCGCCGCGACATCAGACATTTTTGTGACCGAGAATACCGGGTTCTGCGTGACAGAAACGGTTTCCGTGGCGGTTTGTGGAGCCGTCTGATCGGTGTCAATGGTAACGGTGTTGTCGATGTCGCCGTCGCCATCGACAGCGCCATTAGTGTCGATACCATTGCCGTCAATATCTGCCTGCTGAACCGTGTAACTCGCGGTGCAGTTTGTTGACGCCATCGGCGCCAGCGTTGCCACAGGGCAGGCTTCGTCTCCGGTCAACGGGTCTGCAATCGTCAGACCTGTCAGCGTGACATTGCCAGTGTTGGTCACGGCAATGGTGTAGGTGATGACATCGCCATCGCTATCGATCGTTGCCAGGTCAGCGGTTTTGGTCACCGTAAAATCTGCATTCTGTGAGATCGCCACAATTTCAGAGGCGGTTTGTGGAGCCGTCTGATCGGTGTCAATGGTAACGGTGTTGTCGATGTCGCCGTCGCCATCGACAGCGCCGTTGGTGTCGATGCCGTTGCCATCAATGTCCGACTGCTGAACCGTGTAACTCGCGGTGCAGTTTGTTGACGCCATCGGCGCCAGCGTTGCAACCGGGCAGGCTTCGTCTCCGGTCAGCGGGTCTGCAATCGTCAGACCTGTCAGGGTGACGTTGCCAGCGTTGGTGACAGCGATCGCATAGGTAATGACATCGCCTTCAGTATCGACAAATGCAACGTCGGCAGTTTTGGTGACCGAGAATACCGGGTTCTGCGTGACAGAAACGGTTTCAGAGGCGGTTTGTGGAGCCGTTTGATCGGTGTCAATGGTAACGGTGTTGTCGATATCGCCATCACCATCCACCGCGCCGTTGATATCAATACCATTGCCGTCAATATCTGCCTGCTGCACCGTGTAACTCGCGGTGCAGTTTGTTGCCGCCATCGGTGCTAACGAGGCAACCGGGCAGGCTTCGTCTCCGGTCAACGGGTCCGCAATCGTCAGACCGGTCAGTGTAACATTGCCGGTGTTGGCAACCGCAATGGTGTAGGTGATGACATCGCCATCGCTATCGACGCTGGTAACATCTGCTGTTTTGGTCACCGTTAAGGCCGCGTTCTGTGCAACCGCCACCGTCTCTGAGGCGGTTTGTGGAGCCGTCTGATCGGTGTCAATGGTAACGGTGTTGTCGATATCGCCATCACCATCCACCGCGCCGTTGATATCAATGCCATTGCCGTCAATATCTGCCTGCTGAACCGTGTAACTCGCGGTGCAGTTTGTTGACGCCATCGGTGCTAACGAGGCAACCGTGCACGCCTCATCGCCTGTCAACGGATCCGCAATCGTCAGGCCTGTCAGCGTGACATTGCCGGTGTTGGCAACCGCAATGGTGTAGGTGATGACATCGCCATCGCTATCGACGCTGGTAACATCTGCTGTTTTTGTGACCGAGAATACCGGGTTCTGCGTGACAGAAACGGTTTCCGTGGCGGTTTGTGGAGCCGTCTGATCGGTGTCAATGGTAACGGTGTTGTCGATATCGCCGTCGCCATCGACAGCGCCGTTGGTGTCGATGCCGTTGCCATCAATATCGGACTGCTGAACCGTGTAACTCGCGGTGCAGTTTGTTGACGCCATCGGTGCTAACGAGGCAACCGGGCAGGCTTCGTCTCCGGTCAACGGATCCGTGATGGTGAGACCAGTCAGCGTGACATTGCCGGTGTTGGCAACCGCAATGGTGTAGGTGATGACATCGCCATCGCTATCGACGCTGGCGACGTCAGCGGTTTTGGTCACCGTAAAATCTGCATTCTGTGAGATCGCCACGGTTTCAGAGGCAGTTTGTGGGCCGGTTTGGTCTGTGCTGACGGACGCCGTGTTGTCAATATCACCATCACCATCCACCGCGCCGTTGATATCAATACCATTGCCGTCAATATCTGCCTGCTGAACCGTGTAACTCGCGGTGCAGTTTGTTGACGCCATCGGTGCTAACGAGGCAACCGTGCACGCCTCATCGCCCGTCAATGGATCCGCAATCGTCAGGCCTGTCAGCGTGACATTGCCGGTGTTGGCAACCGCAATGGTGTAGGTGATGACATCGCCATCGCTATCGACGCTGGTAACATCTGCTGTTTTGGTCACCGTTAAGGCCGCGTTCTGTGCAACCGCCACCGTCTCTGAGGCGGTCTGCGGTGCGGTTTGATCGGTGTCAATGGTGACGGTGTTGTCGATATCGCCATCACCATCCACCGCGCCGTTGATATCAATACCATTGCCGTCAATATCTGCCTGCTGAACCGTGTAACTCGCGGTGCAGTTTGTTGACGCCATCGGTGCTAACGAGGCAACCGTGCACGCCTCATCGCCTGTCAACGGATCCGCAATCGTCAGACCGGTCAGTGTAACATTGCCGGTGTTGGCAACCGCAATGGTGTAGGTGATGACATCGCCATCGCTATCGACGCTGGTAACATCTGCTGTTTTTGTGACCGAGAATACCGGGTTCTGCGTGACAGAAACGGTTTCCGTGGCGGTTTGTGGAGCCGTCTGATCGGTGTCAATGGTGACAGTGTTGTCGATATCGCCGTCGCCATCGACAGCGCCGTTGGTGTCGATGCCGTTGCCATCAATATCGGACTGCTGCACCGTGTAACTCGCGGTGCAGTTTGTTGACGCCATCGGTGCCAGCGTTGCAACCGGGCAGGCTTCGTCTCCGGTCAGCGGGTCTGCAATCGTCAGACCTGTCAGTGTAACATTGCCAGTGTTGGCAACCGCAATGGCGTAGGTGATCACATCGCCATCGCTGTCAACACTCGCGACGTCAGCAGTTTTGGTCACCGTGAAAGCCGGGTTCTGCCCAATCATAACGGCAGCCAACGCTGTTTGTGGAGCCGTTTGATCGGTGTCGATCGTAACGGTGTTGTCGATGTCACCATCGCCATCAACCGCGCCGTTGATATCAATGCCATTGCCGTCAATGTCCGACTGCTGAACCGTGTAACTCGCGGTGCAGTTTGTTGACGCCATCGGCGCTAGCGAGGCAACCGTGCACGCCTCATCGCCTGTCAACGGATCCGCAATCGTCAGACCTGTCAGTGTAACATTGCCAGTGTTGGCAACCGCAATGGCGTAGGTGATCACATCGCCATCGCTGTCAACACTCGCGACGTCAGCAGTTTTGGTCACCGTGAAAGCCGGGTTCTGCCCAATCATAACGGCAGCCAACGCTGTTTGTGGAGCCGTTTGATCGGTGTCGATCGTAACGGTGTTGTCGATGTCACCATCGCCATCCACCGCGCCGTTGGTGTCGATGCCGTTGCCATCAATATCGGACTGCTGCACCGTGTAACTCGCGGTGCAGTTTGTTGACGCCATCGGTGCCAGCGTTGCAACCGGGCAGGCTTCGTCTCCGGTCAACGGATCCGTGATGGTGAGACCAGTCAGTGTAACATTGCCAGTGTTGGCAACCGCAATGGCGTAGGTGATCACATCGCCATCGCTGTCAACACTCGCGACGTCAGCAGTTTTGGTCACCGTGAAAGCCGGGTTCTGCCCAATCATAACGGCAGCCAACGCTGTTTGTGGAGCCGTTTGATCGGTGTCGATCGTAACGGTGTTGTCGATGTCACCATCGCCATCAACCGCGCCGTTGATATCAATGCCATTGCCGTCAATGTCCGACTGCTGAACCGTGTAACTCGCGGTGCAGTTTGTTGACGCCATCGGTGCCAGCGTTGCAACCGGGCAGGCTTCGTCTCCGGTCAACGGATCCGTGATGGTGAGACCAGTCAGTGTAACATTGCCAGTGTTGGCAACCGCAATGGCGTAGGTGATAACGTCTCCGTCCTCATCTACATTGGCAACGTTTGGCGTCTTTGTGACGGTAAATTGGGGCGTTGCACCGGGATAAGAAAGGTTTCCACCAACGCGCAGGTTTGGCGGTTCGCGCCTGCCTGATCCGGCAACTGTGCAGAAGTCGACACGATTGTTGGCGTCAAACGTCAATGTCAACGCCCCGTCAGCAATGAGAGGCTGAAGCGTCGCCTGGGGAATTGAAATGATTTGGTTCGGGCCGTTGGTGCAATTTCTCCCACCGAAGCCACCAAAGGTACCCACCACCACGCCATCCGCGAAAATCGTTACAACTTCATTGTTGCTATTCAGGTCTCCATAAATGTTCGTAACATTTAGTGTTGCGTTGCCGGTAATCGACGTCCCAACTACGAGATTAAACGTGAGGTTGCCACCAATTGCATTTGTTTGAGCCGGCCCAAAATTCACATTGGTGTTCTGCGCCCAGGCGGACGTTCCAAGCAGGAATAAGAATGTAAAGAACGTCACCAGACTAACAACAACATTTGCTGCGGTTGCTTGGCTCAGCCATGGCGTATGCACTCTGAAACTGCGTGTCGTCGTAGTCCAAAGGCGCTGGCAAACAAAAGAAAGCGTATGCTGCGCTAGCTGAGCACTGCGCAATATCCGCGACCCTTTTATTTTATTTGGCATTGGAGGCACGTTACGTATCACCAGCTTGACGGCTAACTGTAATGCACGCAACAAATTCACTGGAACGGACCGAACTTGTGCAGCGCTAAAATTGCAACCTTACATTGCAGCGTGTACGCGATTCTCCAGTCTGTTAATAGATCGGGTAATCCCCCCATTTCCAATGGGGTCCGCCTGTAGAACTTAGGCGGCGAGTTTTAGTTTCATGGCGGGTGTGATCCCGCCTAGCCCCATGTTGGGACGGTCGTTGTTGTATAAGTCCACAGCCATTTGGTGGCCTGTGCCTGCGCCTCCTTGATCGTTGCAAAGATGTTTTGGCCCAACCATTCGCCACGAACCGTGCGATTGTAGCGTTCGATATAGGCATTCTGTTGGGGTTTTTGTCATGGTGAAGCCATGCTCCGCATGGACGCTGAATATAATCAAGCCGTACGTCTCGCTGCTCGGCCCAGGTCATGAGTTTTGCGCTGATATATTCCGGACCGTTATCAACCCGGATGCTAAGCGGTTTGCCACGCCATTCAATGATCCGGTTCAAAGTGCGTACCACGCGCGTCGCAGGCAACGAGAAGTCAACCTCGATGCCAAGCCCTTCGCGATTAAAATCATCCAGCACATTCAATGTGCGAATGGCGCGCCCATCGCCTAACTGATCAGCCATAAAATCCATCGACCAGGTTTGATTGGGCCGGTCTGGCACAGTCAGAGGTTCTGGCTTTGAGCGCTGTAACCGTTTCCTCGGTTTGATCCGAAGGTTCAGCTCAAGTTCGCGGTAAATCCGGTAAACCCGTTTGTGGTTCCAACCAAAGCCCTTGACGTTACGCAGATACAAAAAGCACAAGCCGAACCCCCATGTCCGACGATTGCCCGTCAAGCGGATCAGCCAGTCGGCAATCTTCCCATTGTCATCATCAAGCTTGCGCTCATAGCGATAACAGGTCTGACTGATCAAAAATGTCCGGCAGGACAACGCGATGGAAACACCACACCCGCGCACCGCGTGAACGGCCATCTCGCGACGTTGAGACGGCCTCAGCGCTTTTTTCCAAGGGCCTCCTTTAAAAGATCATTTTGCATGCTTTTTTCGGCATACATCTTCTTGAGCCGACGGTTCTCCTCCGCCAGATCCCTCATTTCGGCAATCATCGAGGCATCCATGCCACCGAACTTGGCCCGCCATTTGTAGAAACTGGCGCTGGCTCATCCCATGCTCGCGGCACAGCTCGGACACAGGCACGCCGCCTTCTGCCTGGCGCAAAAGGCGCCATCGTGCTCCGCGCGTTTACAACACGACGATCTGGGTGTCGCTATAACGTGACCTCTTCATGAAAATTCTCCTCAGTTATCTTGCCGAGAAAATTCTAACCACGAACACCACTACTTTGCGGGGGGATTACCTCTCGAAAGTGGACTATGGACAACTCATCAAGCAATGGGGAAACGCCCCAGGGGCTCTGAATCTCTAGATCAACAATATCAAAATAAATTGCAACAAAATGCGTGGCGCGCACTATTTTTCAGCGACAAGCTTGGCATAAGAATCAGAAAAGCCATCCAGCGAAAGCGTAACTGCAATCGTTTGCTTTTTCAGGTTCTTAAAAGCAATCACAAGTTTTTTGCCGGACTTCAATTGAGCGAGCGTAGTATCTGGCACCGCAATACCTGCAAAGCAACCGCGATGATCACAGGTTTGAACTATTGTCTTCTTAATGTCGTCCTTGTCGATGCGCACCACAATACCAGCGGGTATAAACATGCCATGTGGTAGCTGCATAAGAAATGACGGTTTTTTATCTTTGCCCTTCAGGCGCACGGCGCCTGAGATCAGAATTTTTTTAGATTTCTTCTCAAGGATCTGCTGAATGATCTGGCAGGTTTCCTCACCCTTCTTCTTGCTGTCTTTGCAGACATGTATCCACGGCGAAACAGGCGCCTTAGTGGCCGCTGATTTTTTACCCGCCGCAAGGGCCTCAGACACAATTGCGCTGACAAAGGTGAGGGCACACACGAAGGCGAGCAGGGGTGATACACATTTCACAACAGGAAACTTTCGAAAGCGCAGCGAGCAATCATACTGACATTGTCTGACGGGGTATCACTTAGAAATTCTTAGATGCCTTCAAGCTGCCTGCATGTTCTTGGCTATCTTCACCATAGCGTCCGTCATAGGTAAAGCGCAGATTGAAACCGCTTTCTGTCAAGACATGAAGTCCGGCTTCAACAACTGCGAAGGTATCTTCAAGATCACTGTTGACGGTAAACGGCTGAATACCGGCAACACCGGCAAAACTCGATTGCACCGAGAGACTGTCTTGATCGATAAAGCTAACACCTGCGCGAATATAGGGCCTCAGTATGCTGCCGCCCGAACGCATCTCGCCTGCAATTTCAAGTGCTGGCGTAACGGAGAGGAACCATTCATCAATATCGGCCACCATCAGGTTGGCCGCTCCGGCGCCACGCTCTGTATAGCCATCGAGAGAGATGTAGGTGGCGCTGAAATCAACCATCGGACGAATGTTGAGCCCGCCCGCCAGAGAATAGAGATAGGATAACCGCAGGCGGCTCATAAAACTCTTCACGTCCTGATCGGCGGTTGCATTGCCAAACCCAAGTCCGACAACACGCGTGTGATCGAACCAGCCATAACCGCCTACTAAATTGAGGTAGGCATTAACCGGACCCCATTGGTTTTTCACAACCACACCGGCTTGAATGCGATCACCCTCGGTGCTGCCCAAGCGTTGCGTTTGCGAGGTTGTCGTTGAGTCTATTGTCTCGTAACTCATTGCCACACCAACGCGCAGTTCATTTTGCAATGCTACCTGCACACCGGCTGCAAACGAAACGCCATCTTCTTCAATACCGGAGTGACCCGTTGTGGCATCCCGATCCAGCTTGCGGACCGTAACCTTGCCCCAATAACACTGGCCTTCACGGGTATAGGCATATTCGCCTTCACGCGTTGAACAGCTGAGCATGGCATTGCCAAGTGCTGCTGATCCTGACATCGCATTGCCGACCTGGGCACTTTGCGTTTTTGGCGTCAGGCGCTCAACCGCTTGAACCAGTGCAGCGCCATCATCTTGACCACGCAACGCATTTGCGAGCTGTTGCAAACCAGGTGAGGCATTGGGCCCTGTAGATCCTGAATCAAGCGCCATCACGACTGCCAAATCGTTGCTACCAGATGTACCGTCTGTCCCACCACCAGCGCCTGTGAGCAACGGTGTAATTTCGCGTGCAGCAACCGCTGTCAGGATGACATCGTTCCCGTTGTCAGCAAACTCAAGGTCAAAATCAAAGCCGATGGTATCTTGAACATTGAGCATTAGGCCAGAGTCGGTAACTCCATCTGTCGCGGTGATGATCGTGAAGGCATGCTTTGCGTCTTCGCCATCTTCGCCGACATCTGACAGATTGATCACGTTAACCCGGACGCTACCTGCAAGGTCGGCCGTGCCTGCGATGTCGAGGCGGTCGGTCGCTGCCTCTTGCGTATCATCAACATCAACTTCAAAGACACCTGTTGATGTTTGCGTAAGGTTGCCCGTGACCTGTGTGGTCTGAATAACGTCGCGACCACCGGGGAACAAGGTGCCAGCATTGACGACCTGATTGCCTGCGCCAACATCAAAAAGTGCACCTGCTGCAAGTTGTCCGTCAGCCGTGTTAGTGAAGCTGTTGCTGCCACCGCCAAGGTCAACCGTTCCATCGAAGAGACCGCTATTGGTCACGACATCATCACCAAGGCCGGCCGTGACGCGACCTTGAAATCCAGCTTTGTTTTCAAAAGTGTTTTGGCCGTCACTAAGGTCAACATTGGACCTGTCACACTTTGGTTCCGGTTCCAGCACTCATTTAAGCAGCCTTTCGCTCGAAGGCCAACGGGCTTTTTCCGCCTAAGGTTGAATGACGTCGACGCGGGTTATAAAAGCCGTTGATGTATTGAAACAGCGCGCCGTGCACCTGGCGTCTGGTCTGCCATGTGTGCCGCCAGATCAGTTCCGCCTTCAGCGTTTTGAAGAAGGTTTCGACCCGCTGTCGAAGACGGCTCCGCCTACCAAGCGTTGTCATAGCAATTGCCTTTGCCGCTCATCGAACCCTTAAAGCCGTGTTTGTTGACACGTTTTTGATAATCGTGTGAGCAGTACTGACTGCCGCGATCCGTATGGTGAAGGCATCCCGGCTTTGGCTTGCGTAAGGCGATCGCCATATCCAAAGCCCGCAGTGCTAGATCTCGCTTTAATCGATTGCTGACGGCCCAGCCGATGACACGACGTGAATGCACGTCCAGCATGACGGCGAGATACAGCCAGCCTCAGCTTCTACTTTCGCAAGCGTGGCGGCTGCCAGCTGTTGCGCTTTGTCTTTTTTGCGCGCGGTAATTGCAGCAAGCTTGGCTTTCTTTTTCTTTGCGGCCAGTAAAATAGCACGTTTCTTTTCAGCCTTCTTCTTGGCCAAAAGATAAGCCCGGCGTTCAGCTGCTTTCTTTTTCTTCGCTGCAACCACAGCACGACGCTTTGCAACTGAGGCCTTCTTGGCTTTAGCCGCTAACAGTGCGCGCTTTTTAGCAGCTTTTTTCTTTGCCAGACTGCGGCGTGAGGTGGTGCTTGGCCCACTCAAGTCTACCGTGGCGTTTCAATACCCAGGCGTCATGCCCGCTGGTGCCACCGCCAGCGCGCGCATTGGCACGTGCACGCACGACGTCGGCAAGATCATGCCATCACAGGTGCCGTGGAAAAGGCACTCAAGGCCGCCACAACTGCCGTAATCAACACTGTCCACTTCATCGCAAGGTCCTCATTCACATTAGAGCTGGCCCACGCAAGAAACGCAGGATTCGAGACAGACCCCACACTGCACCCAAAACCTGGGACTGGCAGTCACCTGGGAAACAGGGGTACCGCCTCTGACTCTATTGCCAAATGCCTGCAAAGTTTGCGGTGACCATGGTCCCGGGAGGTGGGTTCGGCGGTGTCGTCTCGAACCCCAAGTTTGGCCGCTACCCCAGCAAAAAAAGAACCGGCAGCCATCCCTGGCCACCGGTTCTGGTGTTGTGCTTTTCGGACTGTGCTTAGCAGTCAACCGAAACGGTTTGACCAACCTCAGGAATGAAGCGCTTGCAACCGCCTTCTGCTTCGTCTTCCTTTACTGTGGAGTTATCCACTTCTGGTGTCTCAACGGTTTTGCCATTGTCTTTGGTGTTGTCCTTGTCGTCATCGTTGGCAGCCACAACTTCAGGCGGTTCGTCGTTCGTCGCGCTGTCTGTTTGATCATCACCAACGTCCTGATTGGTCAGCACTGCGGCAGTTGACGGTGTTGGCGTGGTGTCCTCAGACTTTTCAGAGGCAGACGCTTTTGCGGTCGCCTTACCTGCAGCGGCACGCTTTTGTTTGGCCTTCCTAGCGGCAATGGCAGCGCGTTGCTTGGCAGCGGCTTTCTTTTTGGCAGCACGTGCGGCACGGCGCTTGGCGGCCGCCTTGCGCTTGGTTGCTTTAAGCGAGCGACGTTTGGCGGCGGCTTTCTTTTTCGCGTATGCCTTGGATTTGGAGCCGCTTAATGCGCCTCCGCTTTGCTTTAAGATGTAGGCATCATGACCGCTGGTGCCACCACCAGCGCGCGCATTGGCGCGGGCACGCACGACATCTGACACATCACCTGCCATCACGGGCGCGGTTGTAAAAGCACTAAACGCTGTCACAACCGAAGCTAAAACTACGATCCATTTCATGGGCGAGGTCCTTTCAATTTTGAAGACCAATTTGCGTTGGCTCACATTTTCATGTGAGGCACATCTCATATGAGACGACCCGTTCGCTACGATCATGCACCATCCACGCGAGCCTGGATGTTCCACCTGTGACACGACAAAAACGCAATCACAGACAGAACAAACTTCTCATAAACCGCACGTCTAAATCAGAATTATTCCATTCCTCATGCAAAAAAGAAACCCCGGCGGGCCTGAAGCCTTCCGGGGTTTTGGTATGCCTTGGGAGGAGCACGCCCCGTTTCAGGGGAATTTCGTTTAGCGTTTTGCTGCGCGGCGGGACACTTCAGCTTTGGAAACATAGCCGGCTAAGATCAGAGCCTTAACGCAGCGCTTTGAAAGCTTGGAACCGTTGCGGCGCATGCAAGCTTTGGTGGCTGCAGAACCTGGAGCGTGTTGTGAGCAGTAGTTCAGGTAATCACCGGTGCAAGAAACTTTAACGCGCAGCGAAACGGCTGAAGCGGTGGAAGCCTGGGCTGCCAGGGCGCCTGCAACAACGGCGGTTGTCAGGGCAGTGCGAAGGATTGTGTTCAAGGTGGTCATCGGGGCTCTCCAAGGGGTCTTTGTTGTTCGTCGATAAACACACCCTACGAGAGCGTCGCTTTTTCAGCTGTTCCGGCGGGAACGGGCGCGCAAAAAATATTTCTGTGTCTTCTAACCCGTTGTTTTCAATGCCATTTTGTTTGCAAAAGCAGGGCATCTCAGCCCCCTTTAGCCCATGATTTTCCGGCGACGGACCGTCGTCACGTCTGAATTGAGCCTGGTTGCGACCTAATCTGCACCTGAATCAATCAACCTTATCAGGCACCTAAAGCATGTCTTGCTTAGTCGGCATAACGAACATGCTTTAGATCTATGTTTAAGCGTGTTGTTTGTCCCAAAACCGGGTTCCACTTTTGGGCAACACGCTGTGGACGACGAGCAGGATCTATCAATAAAAAGCGGCCGCCCAAAAGGCACCCTAAGAAGGCCCTAAAGAAGGAAAGACCACCAAATAGATAATTTGGAAGATCAGCCCAACCAATTGCTCGCCCAATCCGACCGGGTCTCAGCCGAACTGAAGCGCAAAATTTACCTTGTCGAACGCGCCGATGCCGCCATCCGCTATTTACGTGTGGCACGCGAGAAAACGGCTCATGAAGTGGCAGACTTGCTCGCCCAGCGGTGTCATGAACCAAGTGATGCGACATAACTCTCCAGCGTCTCAGCCATGACCGTCAATACTGAAAAAATGACCGATAGCGACTAGGCTCCGTTTGGGCCCTATGATCCTCACTGGCCAAACAAACCCAAACGCTAGCGCGTGATGTCAGCGTTCTTGAACGGGCTCACCTCCTTTATGCGGTAGCAAGACCGTGTTCTTGCAACATGCCCGATAGCTTTTTGCGGGCGTAGAACATCCGCGTTTTGACTGTATTTTGCGGCACGGAAAGGATCTTTGCAGCCTCTGATACCGAACAATCCTGATAATAGACGAGATCCACAATCGCCCGATGCGCCGGTGACAGCATTTTGATGCAGCGGCGCAATATGTCCGCATCGGCTGATTTTTGAGCCTGCTGCTCGGGGCCGTCAGCCAAGTCCGCCAAGTTGTAGGTCACCTTATCCAAGATTCCCGTCACTTCACGCTGCTTACGCAGAAGGCTAATCGCCTGATTGCGTGCAATCGACATCAGCCATGTCAGGGGTTGGGCGCGGCCTTCAAATCTGCCCGCACTGCGCCATGCTGCCAAGAAAACTTCATTCATCACTTCTTCGGCTTGGGCGCGATTGCCAACAATTCCGATGAGAAAACTTAATATGCGGTTTCGATGACGCTGGTAGAGCGTTTGGAATGCCTCGCCATCTCCATCGGCGACAGCAGCGAGTAAACTTTTATCATCAAGCACATTTATTACTTCATCGTCATTTTGAGATGTTAATGTTGTGTGCGACATGTGTCTAGTCCTTTAAACAATATCCTTGGGTGGTTCCACGCCTAAAGAAACTGAAACGTACCAAACTTGCTGTTCCATAGGGAACATCGTGTTCTGTAGATTACAGGCATTGTTGTTTTCACGCTTGATGAATGTTGACACCCGTTCGCACTAAGAAGTGCCTACGGGCACAGCACTAATGGAGACAATAATGGACTTACAAAAAGCGCATCATATTTGTCCGAATGCAGGCATGTGTTCGCGTCAGTGTGCCCGCAAGTTTGAGCACAACAGTACACAACCAGAAGCCCTGCCCGCGCCGAACAAGTATTTGGCTGCGACTAAAACAACTAGCGCACCCGCGCCAACATGGCGGCGCTTTTCCATTGTTGCACTTGCTACAAGTCTTTTCGCTCTTGGCGGACTCCCTTCAGCCAAAGCCCAGGATGCAACGCCACTCATCTCCAAAGGTAATGCCGTTGTCACAGGTTTTTCCGGAACCCGCGAAGACGCTTCCCTACCCGGAAATGTTCACCCGCTTGATCGCACGTATATTGACGGCGATGGGGCTTCACTCAAAATCGTAGACATCAGTGCACTTGGCGGTGGACCCTCTGGCAAGCTCATTGATGCACCATTCAAACTTTCCATCGCGGCCAAAGACATTGGTCAGGTGTTTGCAACCGCGCTCGCACCCCAAGGTGGTGGGGACGCAATCAATATTTTAACCGCTGCAACGTCGTTTTATGGCTTGCACATCGTCAAGGACACCGGCAACGGCACGGCACAGCGCATTTTGAAGGGCACTCCAGGAGCAACATGGATGCCCGGACAGTTTTCTCAGCGCGTCAATGGCGGTCCAGGTTCCATTTGGAAGATTGATGGCACAACAGGTGCTGTTAGCCTATTCGCGACTGTCACCTCAAAAAGCAAACCAAATGCCGGTCCCGGCATTGGCGGTTTGGCGTTCGACAAAACCCATGAACAGGTTTTTGCAAGCAACCTCGAAACAGGTTTTATTCATCGATTGGACATGTCGGGTCGTATGCTGGGTCAGTTTGACCATGGTGAAACAGCTCTATGGGGCGTCGGTCGTCGCGCCGAGCCCTTCCGGGCAAGTGATCGCGTTGAAATTACGCAACCCTCATTCGACAGTGAAGATCCCAAGACCTGGGGCTATGCAGCCAAGGCGCGCCGCGTGGTGGCTCTGGCACGGCATAAGGATAGATTATTTTATTCTGTGGCAGAGGGTCCTGAAGTGTGGTCCGTCGGCATGAATAATGACGGCGGTTTTGCAAGTGATGCGCGTTTAGAGATCAATCTCAACGGTGTGCCCTCGGATGCGACAATTACAAAAATTGTTTTTGATGGCGCGACAACGCTCTACCTTTCTCAACGCGGTCCCGCTGTTAGCAGCTATGACTATTCCGTCTTTGCAACCCCAGATACAGCTGCGGTCCTGCGCTACCGGTGGGATGAGACCGGACAGGAATGGAAAGCCGCGCCTGACGAAATTGCCGTTGGCCTCAAACAACCCTATCGCTCAAGCGATGGCGGCATCGCACTCGGCTACGGCTATGACAGTCGCGGACAATTGGAATTTGGGCAGTGCGCCACCACGTTGTGGGCCAGCGGCTCAAACTTGCGCGATGGCGACGATGAGCCCCGAGTCAAACGCGGCGGACGGCGCTTGTTTTCCGGCCTGCAGGGCTTAAGCAAAACATCCGGAGCCCCTCTGAATGCTTCCCAGCCCCTGACAGGCTCAGGTGCTTTGCAAGGCGTTGTCGATTATTTCTTTGGTGGTTCGGACACAGCCCCATGGGAAAGTTGGTTCGTCGCTTTTGAGGACCAGGCCCAAGACACACGTCGCATTGGCCACGGCGGAGACGTTGCAATTTATGCACCGTGCCAGACGGTCGCCGAAATTGCGGAACCTGACATTGATGTGCCGATTATACCGATTGATCCGCCTGAACTTGAAATCCCACCCGGCACCCCGATCGTCACCATCGACAAAGTCTGTCAGCCGGGCGGTCTCGGCGGCATTGTGGCGTGCACCATTACCCTCACCAATACGGGCTCGGAAACATCAGAATGGCCGTTGGTCTTTTCTGATGTCTCGACCATTATCGCAGGCCCTGGTTCAGGCACGGCCACAGATATTACATCTGCGACACCGGACGGCATCGATTGGTTTTGTACACCGACGCCAACACCTGACTTTGCCTGTGCCCTTCCAGGTCCGGCGCTGCCGCCTGGTGCAGCGCGCAGTGTCACCGTACGGCTCGACACCGCAGGTCTGGTCAACGTCGGCAACTTTGGCTTTAGGAATTGCGCCACACTTGCTTGGCCACACGTCGGTCAAGCCTGTGATGAAGGCGGACGGGCGCTTAAGTTTGAAAAACTTGGTCCAGATATCGCTGTTGCAAGTGGCGACGCGACCTATACGCTAAAAATCACCAACACGGGCAATCTGCCGTTCAATGGCAATGTATTGCTGACCGATCGCTTATTTATCTCAGGTGGTCCGGTGGCTGTCCCGGTGGCGGCTATTAATCCCGACCCACAATGTTTGGGTGGGCCACCGGCAACCGTTCCATTTTCCTGCGTTGCCCCGCTAACTTTGGCGGCAGGTGGCAAAACCAGTTTTGAGATTACTGTCACGCTGCCAGCAGACCCGGCAGGCGTTGGCTACTGGGCGCAGAATTGCTTCTCCGTAACCGACCCCGGTTTTGGTCCCCCTCCAGGCCCACCTGGCCCCGGCGCTGGCCAAAGCTGCGTATGGACAGAAGTGCTGCCAACAAATGTGGCCTCCAACATCCGCGTTGATAAAACGGCGCTTAATGGTGCCAAATGTCAGAAGGCGGGTGGTGACACGATTGAATGCGATTACAAAATTACGCTCACCAACGAGGGTCCTGTCGCGTTTTCCGATTTTGTCACATTGAATGAAACGGTACCTGCCAACGCAACGCTTGCCAGTGGTAATCCTGGCCTTGTCTGTGGTGGTGCGGCCCCGAACTACCTGTGCAACACCAGCGTCAGCGTCGATCTTATTAACGGCGCATCCATCAGCTTCCCGATGAGACTGACGATGTCGTTGCCTAACCTCGAAGCGCAGGGTTGCGAGATGGTGAACCGCGTTAAACTTGCGGCGCCTGCAGGTGGCACACAAGCCAACTTCAAGCTTACCGATGATGAAGCCGACGCCAGTGCCGATGCCTTCTTGCAATGGTGGGTCGGTGGCATGTTGTTCATCACCTGTGATCCAACGAACATCAAAACAGAAAAAGTCGCCAAAGGGCCGTGCATCAAAAATGGTGCGTCCTGGCGCTGCGACTATGATGTGACATTGACCAACCTTGGTCCTGATCCGCTGACCAGTGTCATCAAGTTGGAAGAAACGTTTTCAGCAACACCAACCGCGCTGACCTTCGATGCGGCTTGGAATTGCTCTGGTGGTGGCACGAACTATAAGTGCGAGCACCCAGCCCTCAATCTGCAAAAGGGTGATACGCTTAAATTCTCTGTGTCGGCCGAAGTGCCAGACAAAGGTCTGTGCAATCTCAAAAATACAGCCCGTTTGACGTTCCCGATTGCCGGCACCCGAGGCAACAGCAACGGCAGTGATGACACAGCATCAGCCGTTGCCAAGATCCCATCCAAAAATTGCATCAAGCCATTGCCGGAAATTGTTCCGATCCATCCGATTGTTGACCCAACCCCAACATGTCCTGATGGCAGCAAGCGGCGCGCAAATGGCCGGTGTCCGTGCCCGCGTGGTGAAACATGGTCACGCTATGACGGCGCATGTGTACCAAAGCAATGCTACGATCCAGAACGGCGCAAGCCAAACGGCAAGTGCTGTCCACGTGGCACGATTTGGAACCGCACGTATGGTGCATGCACCAAGTCATGCCCAGATGGCCAACGCTGGAATCCGAGAAAACAGCGCTGCGTGTCGATAAACACGTGCCCAGGTGGCACCCATTGGGATCGCAAAGTGCGCCGATGCGTGCCAGACATCTCGTGCGGACGTTATCAACGCTGGAGCTGGAGTCGCCTGAAGTGTGTTCCACTCAGCTGCAAGCAAATCATAAAACGTCGTCTGCCGTTACCAGAACGCTGTCAGGATCATGCGCAATGCGGCAAAAACGAAGTGTCAAACAAGTATGGCCGCTGTGTTTGCAAATCAGGCTACGAGCGTCGCAAGCGTGTGTGTCAGCCCATTGAGGTTCTCCCGCCACCGCCCCAATGCCGTGGTGCCAATGAAACCAAGAACCGCTATGGCATGTGCGTTTGCAAGAGCGGATACAAACGTCGCAACAGTACATGTGTGCCGAAAGAAACGGAGCGGCTATGTCCAGACGGCAAACCTGTGCCAAAGAGCAGCCAGTGCCCGTGCGGCTACATGAAGGTTTGGAATTCCAAACTGTGGAAATGCGAAAACCGCAACCCGACGGCGTGCCGCGCCAATGATGCAAAATGCTTCTGCAAATTACGCGGTGGCACGTGGCGTCGTAGAAAATGCATCACGCCGGACACAGCGGCAGAGAAATGCCGTAAGAAAGGGCGCATTTGGAAGAATGGTCTGTGTCGGCCGAACGTTTCGGACAAGGTGAAGTGTAAACTTCAGGGTAAAAAGTGGAAGAACGGACGCTGCGTCGACAAAACGCCACCGATCCAGCTTTACTGCCCGAACGGTTTGCCTAAACCGAAGAACGGTCGCTGCCCGCCAACCAGACCAACGCCAAAACAGAAATGTTTAGCGAAGGGCGGCAAATGGAAGAACGGCAAATGTCGGATGCAACCGTCCAAACAGCTTCTGTGTAAGCTGCAAGGCAAAGTCTGGAAACATGGCCGCTGCGTCAGCAAGGCCACGCCACCGATCCAGCTTTACTGCCCTGATGGCACGCCGAAGTCAAAGAACGGTAGGTGCAAACCCAAGGGTCCAACACCAAAACAGAAGTGTTTGGCGAAGGGCTGGAAGTGGAAGAACGGCAAATGTAGGCCTAAAACGTCGCAAAAAGTGCTTTGTGCCTTGCAGGGTAAAGTGTGGGTCAACGGCACGTGTCGCACGAAACCCAAAGTGCGCCCTCTGCCGAAAAAGCCACAGATCTACAAGGCGCCTAAGCCCAATAACAAGCTGTTTAAGCCGCAAATCAATAAACAGAAATGGCAACTAAAGACGCGCAAGCGGAAGTCTCAATTGCGCTAGTGCGACAGTGCGATATATCAAAACAAAACCCGCGCGTGCATGTGCCGCGCGGGTTTTGATCTTCTGATTGCCTTCGCCGCTAACTAGCGTCGCTTCCCTTATCCTTGCTTGGCCACAGCATGCGTCCGACACGCACTGTTGCGGGTAGAAATATGAGATCCCCAATTAGGGACGCCACCAGCGTCAAGCCAGTGACCATGCCAAACAATCTCAGTGATGGCAGGTCGGAGAAGATCGTGACGCCCAAACCAAATGCCAAAACAATGGTTGTCAGAATGATCGCCGGGCCAACCAAAATTCTAGCTGAGCGAATGGCCTGGTCAGCTGGTTCGCCAAGTTCCTCTTGTATCTTCAACCGATTCATAAAGTGGATGAGTGAATCGATACCAATGCCAAACACAACAATCAGACCAACGACAGAGGCAAACTCAAACCCAAATCCGAGCAGATAAAGAACCATGCACGCTGCCACCACCGGAAATAATCCAGGCAGGATCGTCATGACCGAGACAAAAACCGAGCGAAACGCCAGACCTAATATAACTGCAGCGAAGGCAACCATGGCTGGGATCTTGTCTTTGAGATCAGAGATCATCGAATGACTGTTGCGGGCTGCGATGGCAGGCAACCCCGTAACTGCAAATTCAAATCCCGGATTGGCTGTGCGCAGCGGCTCAAGCGCGTTGTCGATGGTTTCAACAATTGGCAAAATTTCACTGGCATCAATATCCGGCAGGCGCGCTGTCACCAAAACAGAGGCGTCATCTTTGTCAATAAATCGGCGTACGAGATGTTCTGGTAAAATGCCAACATACTTCTTCACGGTCTCAATACTTGTATCGCCTGCCTCCGAGAGCCAACGGCGCAAGCTATCAATCGACCAAACATTGCCAAGACCAGCTTTGTCTTCGAGAATTTTGTGCGCTGCGCCAATAACCTGAAATGTTGCAGGATCATAAAGGCCCTGTGACTTGGGCCATTGGATCATCACGTGCACAGGATTGGCGCCGGTCAGCTTCTGATCCAAACTAGCGCTTGCTTCCAATGCCTGTTCACGGTCAGGCACCTGGTCTGCCAAGCGATAGCGCGTCTCGAGATTAGCGAACGACCAATAAAACAGCGCCAGCAAGCCCCAGCCTAAAATTGAATAGATGATCGGGCGCTTAACCACATGATCGACGACTGTGCCGACGATGGTTGTCAGACTATCCATCAGAAAATCAGCTGGTGCTTTGGCCTTTGAGAGCCTGCCTTCGTTGCGAATGAAGACGACGGCCAACGTTGGCAAAACCAACAAGCAGACAAGATAAGAAATAATCGTCGCAATGGCGCCAGCGGACCCAAACGTGCGGATCAGACCGGATTGTGACAATAACAATGCCACGAACGCAAGCAAGGCTGTTGCATTGGCAAGCACACAGGCAGGTCCAACAACTTTGACCGTATAACGTGCAGCCTCAAAGCGTGTATCTCCTTCACGCAATCGCAGTCGGATTGAGGACACCATTTGCATGGAGTCAGAAAAGCCCATCACCATAATCAGCGGTGTCATCACGTTGAGAAACAGATTGAGTTTATACCCCAGCCAGCCGAGCAGCCCCAGGGTCCACACGATTGCAATAAAAGGTGGAAGGGCCGCCACCAACATCAACGAAACGCGCGAGAAAAATATGGCTGCAATCAGGGCGCCAAACAACAGACCCAATCCGTTATAAACGAGACGATCACGCTCGACCGCATTACGGATCTCAAGTTGCATCACTGGCGCGCCAGTGAGTTTAAACCTGAGACCAGCCTCATCAAATATCGGTTTAAGGATGTCCTTGATGCCACCGATCACTGTCCTGGCGGACAACTCTTTAACGATCTTGCGGTCAAGCGCCAAAACGATCATCGCCAATTCACCATCGTCCGATAGGAATTTACCTTTGACGATATCATTGTTGCGCATGGTTTTGATAATTTGTGCGTAAGCAGTGTCATCCTCCGGCAACTCGTCAGGCACCAAAGGCGCAGCATAGCCCGTGGCGTCGGGCTTGCCGCGCGCAGACAACATCGAGACGATGCCCTCAACCCCGTCAGCCAATTGCAGCTCAATCGCCGCTTCGCCAAACGCTGTCAGTTGCTTGCGTTTTAGGAGGTCTTTGCCCTCAACAACGACCAGCACATCGTGCTCGCTCGATGGAAAGCGTTTGTCGATTTCCTCGTACTGGCGGAATTCTTCTGTATCGCTGCGAAACAGTTCAGACAGCGAGTCATCGACTTTCAACCGCCCAATGCCAAAAGCGGCCGCAACAGTGATCAAACCAACGACGGTCAGCACAACAAACGGGTAGGCCAAACCAAGGAAACCGATGCGGTGCAGCCCCGCAACGCTTAACCGTGAGTGTTGTTCTTCGTTGCCGTCGCTCATGTCTTCTTGCCGCCTCCCGGTGCGTCAGACTTTTTGGCCCCTCCCATCACTGCTTTGACTCAACGAGGGGCAGATGACGAGAGGTGATTTTACCGATATTTATGAATCGCGCCCTTCTCTGTGCCTGCCCCGTTGGTCGCACGCAAGTGATTATGGCCTTTTCAGGGGTGATCAGAACACCGGCACAGTAGATTGTGTGATATTGAACTCAACCCATGGCATCACCCGACCTCTTGTTCGAGGGTGGGCGGCAAAAAAAAATGCAGCACCGAGGCGATTCGACGATGGCAGACAAGCTTCTTGATACCCAGGGGCTCGCGTGCCCGCTGCCAATCCTGAAAACCAAAAAAGCTCTGCGCGACATGGCGGCTGGCAGCACGCTTGAAGTTTTATCAACGGACCCAGGATCAACCCTGGACTTTGAGGCCTTTTGCAACGCAACCGGGCACACACTGCTTTCCTCTGAAAACTCAGAGGGTGTGTTCCGCTTTGTCATTCGCCAGGGCGGTGACTGACACCGTCAGGAACTGACACCGTCAGGAACTGACACCGTCAGGCACCTCAATTGACATCACCGCGAGCATAACCTGTTCTGCAATAACTGACCTTCCTCTGCCATTTTGCCAACACGGTTGCCCGCTTAAACCATGTCATCTTTTGTAACCGATCAGACCTGACAAGGGGTTATGTCATGTTGGTGATTGAAAGTTATGCGCGGATGCGCGGCCAACTGTTAGCAGCTGGCCGCATCCGACTGGACGGCTGGTTTCAAGGTGAATTGATTTGCTCCGAGTTGGTGGTTGGACCAGACGGATACTTGTTGGGTCAGGCTACAGCGCGCACGCTCAGGGTCTCAGGCCAGATTGTGGGACGGGCGACCGTAGGTGATGCGCACCTCAACGGCGGTGCCTTCTTTGAAGGCGAACTCTATCACACATCACTGCGCAAATCAGTTGACGCCACCCTTGTTGGTGACGCCATCTCAACCAGGGGCGCGCTAAAACTACCGGCTGACTTGCTGACTTTAGAGCAAAAAGCCAATCACCTTGGATCACTTAGTGCAACCTGCATTTGATTAAACGCAGGTAAGTTGCTCTAACCCATGTCAGCGCCTGTTCCACTTGTGATTATTGTAAATTTAGTAGCGACAGCTCGGTAACGCCACACGATGGCTGCCTGCTTTGGGACGAGCGTCAAGCAGTCGATGCATATCACGCACTTCAAATTCGCATTGCATCAGCGTTGTTCTCAGCTGATCACGGTCTACGCGAACGGCTTCAGGCTCGCTTGAACCTTTAAGCCGCTCAACCACCGATTTCAACTTCTGGCCTAATAAAAACCTGCCGGGCATCCACCGCATCCTTTGTAAGAAAGATGTGGCTTCAGACCTAAAATGAGTCGCGTGGAGATTAGGCTTGAATGTGCCTGATGTGGAAAACTATTTCTCGATTGGCCACCCGCTCAGGAGGCGCTAAACGCGTTTAGCGAGAGCCGTACTCATAATTTTGTAGGCGACCTGGGCTGCCAGGTAATCGCAGCCATGAAAGCCGGAGATTGGTGCCAATTCTACAACATCACCGCCGACTAGCGTTGCGACATCACCGGCAGCGCGAAGAATGTCCATGGCCTGCCAAAACCCTAGCCCGCCAGGGGTCGGTGTTCCCGTGGCGGGCATCAGCGCGCTGTCAAAGGCATCAATGTCAAAGGTTACATAAATCGGTCGCCCTTTGAGCGGGGCGACGATCTGAGCGACATCCCACGCCGCTTGGTCTTTTGCATAATGGAGGGTCACTCGATCACCATTAGCATCACAATAGGCTACTTCGGCCGAAGAGATGGCGCGAATGCCGACGGAGACCAAACTGATGCCCGCGTGATCGAGGCACCGTCGCATAGCAGAGGCATGGCTATAGTGCTCACCCAGATAGCCATCACGCAAATCTGCGTGAGCGTCGAACTGCAAAATCACCAAATCTTCAAAGCGATCCGCAAATGGGCGGATCGCTCCAGGTGTTAGAGAATGTTCGCCACCCAACACCAATGGGAACTTTTTTGCGTCAAGGACGTGGCCAACAACATCGGAAAGTTGATCCAACGCTGCCGCAAGCGGGCGTTTCGGAAGCAAGGGTTTGAGCGCTGCAATTCCATAGTCACGGTAGGGTTCACTGCCAAACTGTTCGTCGTATAGCTCCAATTGGTGGCTGGCATTGAGAATAGCTTCAGGGCCCTTTGCCGTGCCGCTGCCATAGCTAACGCTGGCTTCTAAGCCAAAAGGGATCACCACTGCACCTGCGCTGTCTGGTCGTTCACAATCTACGCGATCTGGATCGAGAAAGCTCTCCAATCCTGGAAGATAGTCAAATTCAAACGTTGGCATTTTTCTCATCCAGGCTGTGTTGTGGGGCAAGCCATGTTTTAGAGTGGTGCGATGCACTGCTATTTTGCGAACACTTAAGAGGACAGCGGCAACTGCGAACCCTCAGCTGCATCTTCGATCTCAGGGTAAATCGACAATTGCGGTTGATCGAGCAAGATCACATCGTCGTAGGCACCATATCCATTGAAACGGCTTGCCAATGCACGCCCGTAGGCACCGACATTTCCGATTTCGATATAGTCGCCCTCCCTCACCGACGCTGGCAGCATAAAGGGACCTTCCATGTAATCAATGGAATCACAGGTCGGGCCCCACAACGCAAACGTGACCAGCTCTTCACGTTCCTCGATGGTGCGCGAAACAATCCGTACCGGAAACACAAAATTAAGATGCGCCGCATCAAATAAAACGCCGTAGCTGCCATCGCTGATAAAGAGCTCGTTGCCGCGCCGCGCATCAACGCGCACGATCAAACTCTCAGCTTCAGACACAAGAGCGCGACCTGGTTCACACATCAGCCGAACACCTTCGCGCATTGGCAATAATTTTATACCGTCTTCAATTGCCGTGATGAACTCGCCAAGTTCAACCGGTCGGCTATCGGGGTAAATGGACGGAAAACCACCGCCAACATCTAAGCGGTCAATGACCACACCTGACATCACAATCAACTTGTGGACGTCTTCGAGTGCTGCAGCGTAGGCATCAGGTGTCGTTGTTTGAGAGCCGACATGGAAGGTAATGCCAACCTGAGCTGACACCTGTCGCGTCTTGACCAAAAGTTGCGCCGCCGCCTGTCCCGAAATGCCAAATTTGTGCTCCAAGGGAATGCGGCTGTTGATCGCTGGAACCGCCACACGCACAAATAGATTAAGGTCTTTTGCAAGTGAGCCGGACGCAGTCTTGGTTTCTTCAACAATCTTTTGCAGTTCGTCTTCGCTGTCGAGTGCAAACGTATTGAGTCCAAAATCGTGATAGGCACGGCGGATGGCATAGCGCGACTTCACAGGATGCATGAAATGAAGATCGGCATTTGGAATAGTGACGGCATCTTCGAGTTCTGCCACCGAAGCCACATCAAAATGGCGAATGCCCGCCCCATAGAGCGCACCGATTAGAAAAACAGAGGCGTTGGCTTTGTAGGCATAGGCGACATCGCCCGGAAAATGATCGAGGAACCAGCGTGCAGCATTGGCCGCCGCATGGGGGCGAGCCGCTAAGGCCGGGCGCTGAGGTGCGCGCTTTGCAACAAAGTCCGCTGCTGAGTTAAATTTTTCCATACGCAGGCTTTTACTTTCTTCTCATCATCTGTGCAAAGCGGGTCACGGTTAACGCGACCAGCTGTAGTACCCGCATGGCCGCCGATGGGACTCGCACCACGACCCGCAAACCCAATGTGGCATTTAGAATTGCTAACCCTAGCTGTAAAGCCTTTTGACGCTCGCGCTAAAGTCGCTAGAACCAGTATCCAGCATACTGGGCGCGCGGCGGCAGCCACAAACAACCTATGGGGGCACTCTTTGAATATTCTCGGAATTGTAGCTAAGACGCACGATGCTGGTGCAGCAGTCTTGCAGGACGGTCGTTTGGCGGTTGTCATCGAAGAAGAGCGCCTTAATCGTGAAAAGCATACCAAGGCCTTTCCGGAGCTTGCCATTGCTGAAATTTTTGGCCGCCAAGGCTTCGATATCCAAGACTTTGACGCCATCACCATTCCCTGGAATATGCAGCTTCTGCGCCGCTCCTTTGTCAAAGCCATCGTTAGCAACCTGCCGCAAAGTTTGAACCTGGCGCGCCCCGCCGCGCACAAAACGCAAGACACAGCCGTCGTCAATATCCCGATGCGCGTTTGGCTACAACTCGGCAAACGGGTTGGCTTTAAGAACCTTCCCAAAATTCACCAGGTCGCACACCACGATGCACATGCCGCGATTTATAATTTGTCGCCTTACGAAGATGCCACGATACTTGTCATGGATGGCTATGGCGACCAAACAGCAACCAGTGTCTATGTCGGTGAAGGTAACAAGCTCAATCAACAGTGGGTTAAAAACTTCTTTGACTCGCTTGGCATGTTCTACACCTGCTTTTCTGAGCACCTTGGGTTTCCAACCTTCCAAGAGGGCACCGTTATGGCGCTGGCCGCCTGTGGCGGGCCAAAGTATATCGAGGACGTGCGCAAACTTGTAACGCTTTTGCCCCATGGCCAGTTTTCCATCAATCGTGAGCATATCAAGTATCACACGCACGGCTTCATCGATCCATTCCAGGCCTCATTCCATAAGATGTTCGGGCCACCGCGCAGACCCGGTGAAGAGATAGCGGAGCGACAGTGTGATTTAGCTTTCGCACTTCAAAAGGTCACCGAAGAAACAATCCTACACGTCGTACGTGAACTCTCTACGCGCTATCCATCGCGCAACCTGATTTTATCTGGTGGCGTTGCGCTCAACTGCGTTGCCAATGCGCGTATTGCCGAAGAAACAGATTACGAAAATGTCTGGGTGCCGCCGGTTGCCTCTGATTCAGGCGTCGTGCTTGGCAGCACGCTATGGCACTACCATCAAACGCTTGGAAAGCCACGCGAACAGGTGCTGACCCATGCTTACTATGGCTTAAGCTATGATGACCATGAGATTGTTGCAGGCTTGGAGCGGGCCGGGCTATCGTTTGAGCGTCTCGACGATGCGACGCTGTTGCAGCGCACGGCACAAGACTTGAGTGACCAAAAAATTGTCGGCTGGTTCCAGGGGGCGGCTGAAATTGGCCCGCGCGCACTTGGTAATCGATCCATTCTTTCAGACGCACGCTCCAACAAGATGAAAGATCTTATCAACGCCCGTATCAAACACCGTGAAGCATTCCGCCCCTTTGCACCTGTTGTCTTGATTGAACGGTTGGAAGAATATTTTGACTTTTCAACACCCGATCCCTTCATGACCATGGCTCCGCGCATCCGGCCAGAAAAGTTGGATGTGATTCCTGCCGCAGCACACGTTGATGGCACTGGCCGCATTCAAACCATTCAACGCGATGCCAACCCGCGTTATTACGATGTGATCGCGGCCTACGAAAAAATTACCGGCGTGCCCGTCCTTCTCAACACAAGCTTCAATCGCCAAGAGCCTGTGGTCAACACGCCAGATGATGCGATTTCCTGCTTCCTGCGCACGGACATGGATGTATTGGTGCTCGGCAATTATTATTCACGAGACCGTAACCCGGAGGCGCTTGCCAAAGCTGTTGCGGCTTTCGAGAACCGGGGTACGGCGTAAGCCTCAATTCAAATAGGCAAACAGCAGGTAGGCGCCAAGCATCACGGTGGTCCAAAACGCCATGGTGCCCGTTGGCCAGGTGCGTCCGAGAACGCCGTCGGGGCCATGATGGCGATGCAGTGCGCCACCCAGTGCGGAGGTCACACCATCAACCATTGAGCCAAACGACGCGCTTAAAGACTTGGCAAGTGCGCCAACGCCTGTAACCACCTTCATGCCGAGACGGCGATAGACCCAATCGGAATCGAGATTGATTGACTTCAGCTCGGGTGGATAAATACCCGTGCGCATCAATAGTGCAAACGCCAGGGCCGAAAACATCAACAACTGCAATTGTGTGATGACATGCTCTGTAGTGTAGGGCTCATAACTGCTGGCATATGGCAGCAGCTGATAGAAATAGACAGGCAGCGAACCAATCGCAATGCAGCCAATGGCTGCCAACGCCATCGCAATCAGCATATTCCAAGGTGCTTCCTCACAGCGCTTTCGAGAATCGTGCGCAAAGAAGGCGAAGTATGGAATCTTAATGCCCGCATGGTGAAAGACACCCGCACTTGCAAACAGCAGGATCATCCAGGTCCAGAAATAGCCTTCCTTCATCGCCGCCGTCATGATCATGGCTTTGGTAACAAAACCAGAAAACAGCGGGAACGCTGAAATTGATGCGGCTCCGACAAGACAAAATACTGCTGTCCACGGCATCGACTTATAGAGCCCGCCCAGTTCAGAGCCTTTGACGGTTCCGACGCGGTACAGCACCGCGCCCATGGACATGAACAGCAACCCTTTAAAGAGAATATCTGCAAACGCGTGGGCAACGGCACCATTGAGCGCGAGTTCTGTGCCAATCCCGATACCTACCACCATGAAGCCAAGCTGGTTGTTTAAGCTGTAGGCCAACACGCGGCGTAAATCGTTTTCAATCACCGCATAAAAAATTGGGAATGCCGCCATCGCAGCACCAATCGGCACCAGGATGTCTGTGCCTGCAAAGCCACGCGCCAGAGCATAGATCGCAACTTTGGTCGTAAAAGACGATAAAAGAACCGTACCAACGACGGTGGCTTCCGGGTAGGCATCCTCAAGCCAGTTGTGCAGCAAGGGGAAGGCGCACTTGATACCAAAGGCAAGAAACATCAACAGCCCCCCGGGGCCGTCAAGACTGAGCGCATTGAATGCCAGTGAGCCTGTCGCCCTGTAGTGTATCAACAGGCCAACCAGCAGTAGAACGCCAGAACCAATTTGCGTAATGAGATATCGGTTACCCGCTTGATAGGCCGCTTCTGTTCCGCGTGCCCAAATCAAAAAGACAGAGGCAATCGCAATGCCTTCCCAAAAAACAAACAACGTCACTAGGTCGCCTGCAAAAACGGCGGCAACCGCACAGCCTGCATAAACAAGACCAACGGTTGGCTGCAACCAATGGCTTTCATGGAGCGCGTAGATCATGCCAAGCAGGGTTGCTATCAAAAATATAATACCAAACATCCAGCTTAAATCGTCGACGCGCAGCGTGACGAGATCGAGCCCCAGCACATGCACATGACCGGCATATCCTTCTGGCAGAAGTATAAGGTGTGCGAATGCGATAACGGGCAGCGCAAGCGTCCAAACGCGCCGCAGTCCACCGCTCAGAAAAGGCACCAGAAGCGCGCCAAAAATCAAAATCAATCCCGGCGAGACATTGACCAAAGGCCCAAGATCCACCAGCGCTCTAAGCTCAGCGATCATAGTAGTCCTCCGGGCGCATGAGGACGCGGCGCAATTGCTTGGCAATCAACACCAACACAACACAGGCAATAAATCCAAAGAATCCATAAAAGCCAAACATGTGCTCAATCGCAAACGGGCCGTGCTTTGGCACCAAAAGGTCAATCACTAAGATCAACGCGCAGAGCGCATAAAAGGCATAGACCAGTTTGTTGACATTCGCCGGACGGTCCAGCCAATAACTTCTCTCGCCAAGCGGAATGGTACGATAATCTTCAGGTTTAGACATCAGAAGGCACCGTTAGGGAGTTGGAAGATGAAACGATTGGCTCAAGCAACTGGGTGATGGAACCGGCCCCAAAGAACAACACCAACGTCAGTGCGGCTGTGACCAGCAAGGCCACTACACAGGGCCATGGTGCCTCTTTACGCACCACAGGAGCGCCGTCGGTGACGTCGGGTAGAGGTTTAAAGAACGCACGCCCCACGATGGGCATGAGGTAGGCGACGCTAAGCAGAGAACTCAGCATGAGCACTGCAACAACCATCAACTGCTGCGCGTCAAGTGCGCTTTGCAGCAACAGCGATTTGCTCCACATGCCAGCCAACGGCGGCAAACCAATCAGCGATAACGATGCGATGAGAAAAGCGGTCATTGTATAGGGCATCTGGCGGCCAATGCCATCCAAAGCGCTGACTTCGGTTTTCTTGTGAGCCAGATAAATAGCGCCGGCGCAGAAAAACAGGGTGATTTTCCCTGCCGCATGGGTTGCGATGTGCAGCCCTGCCCCAACAACACTCAAAGATGTTGCAATGAGGGCCCCAAGCACGATGTAGGCGAGTTGGCTCACTGTTGAGTAGGCAAGCCGAGCTTTAAGATTGTCTTTACTGAGCGCAATCAATGAGGCCAACACAAGGGTGACCATTGCAACTGCGATCAAAATAGGTTGGGCCGGACTTGTCGCAACCGTGTCGATGCCGAAGACATAGACCACCACCTTGAGTATCGAGAAAACGCCTGCCTTCACGACCGCAACAGCATGCAACAACGCGCTCACCGGCGTTGGCGCAACCATTGCATTGGGCAACCAGGCATGAAACGGCATAACAGCGGCTTTGCCGATGCCAAACACATAGAGCGCCAACAAAAGTCCGATCACCACATCACTGGCTTTGCCAGCTAGGATGCCACCAGCTTGAAACTCTAACGTACCGGCAAATACATAAGTTGCAATGATGGCTGGCAGCAGCACCACCATCGAAGTGCCCAGAAGCAATAACAAATACACACGGCCAGCGCGCATCGCCTCGGGCGTTCCGTTATGTGTCACCAACGGATAGGTTGATAACGTCAGCACTTCATAGCAAACGAAGAAGGTGAACAGGTTTTTTGCAAAGGCCAAACCAAGCGTCGCTGCAATAGCAATGGAAAAGCAGATATAGAACGATGTCTGGCGCGGTTCATTGTTGGCGCGCATATAGCCTATCGAATAGATCGAATTGATCAACCACAAGGTGCCAGCAACAAGTGCGAACACCATGCCAAGTGGTTCAACTTTGAAAGCAAAAGAAATCCCTGGAAGGATTTCCGCAACGCCAAGCTCAGGGCGCCCACTTGCCATCACGATCGGAGCCAAACTCCACACGATCCATGCAACGCCTGATGCGGCAACCAGCGTGACCATCTCACGAAGGTTTGGCCAGCGACTAAACAATGCAATACCAAAGGCTGCAATAAGCGGCACAACCATTGCGAGCGCCACCAAGTTGGGGGGCGTTAAGAGATTGCTATCAAGGAGGCTTGGAATCATGACGTACCACCAAGCAAATAAGTTGCAATCTTAGCGCACCACTGAGCAGACCACGTAGTCTCAAAGCCAAAGTAAATCGTCGCTGCAGACAGCAACAACAGGGGCAGCAACATCGACCACGGTGGGTCTTTCACATCGGCCATTTCCGCTGACGGGCTTTTGAAATACGCAACTTCAATGACCCGGCCAACATAAACAACCGCAATCAGAGAGCTTGCAACGATCACCGCTACCAAATGCCAGGCACCGCTCTCAAGCGCGCCCAGCATCAGATACCATTTAGAGATAAACCCTGCTGTACCCGGAACACCTATCAGACCGAGACCGGCAACCACGAAGGCCGCCATTGTCAACGGCATTTTGCGACCAATACCGGCAAGGCTGGGAAGCATGGCAGTGCCAACACGATAGACGACAGCGCCGAGGGCTAAGAACATTGCAGTCTTCATAATCGCATGATTGATGATATGTGTCAGACCACCTGTTAGCCCGGCCTGATTTGCAAGTGCAATACCAAGCGTAATGTAACCGATCTGCGCCACTGATGAATACGCCAACATGCGCTCGGTGTTGTCCTCAAAGACGGCAATGATCGAGGCAATGATCATGGCAGCAGCTGATAAGAACAAAAGAACTTGGCCGATCGGCATTGCTGTGAAGCTGATCTCAATACCAAATACAGAAAAGAAGATGCGCAGCAGCAGGTAGATGGCGACTTTGGTGGCTGTGCCAGCCAACAACGCCGTCGCCACACTTGGCGCATAAGCATAAGCATTAGGCAACCAAACATGCAGAGGAAACAGTGCCAGCTTTAAACAGATGCCGACAGTCAGGAACGACAACGCAACCATTACGGGGCGGCCAAACGTATCCATCTGCTCTGGCAAGCGGCTCGCAATGTCGGCAAAGTTCAAGGTGCCAGTGACAAGATAGAGGATGCCAATCCCAATGACGTAAAATGTTGCACCGATGGTGCCCATGATCAGGTATTGATACGCCGCCAGCAACGCCCTGCGATGTCGGCCAAGTGCTATCAACACATACGTCGCAAGCGATGACACTTCCAGAAACACAAAGGCATTGAACGCATCACCAGTGACCGCAATGCCAAACAGGCCCGCCAGGCACAGCAAATACATAGTGTAAAAGCCGAACTGCAGTTCGGGGCGTATTTCGTGCGCGACACTGCGCTTGGCATACGGCAACACCACCGCACCAAGAATTGCGACAAGCGCAATCACAAACACATTGAGCTGATCAACACGGTATTCAATACCAATCGGTACTGACCAGCCGCCGAGGACATAGGAAATCGGCGCACCACTATTGACCACCTGGAGGACGAGCAACACCGCGTTGGCGGCCGTCACCCATGTCACGACAAGCGCAATCGCCCATGCAATGCGTCCTGAGCGCGTCAGGGCCGCCAACATCGCCCCCATCAGCGGTAGCACAACCTGAAGGGCGGGAAGATGAAGCTCGAGTGCGCTCATATCTCCCCGTCCGATGAAAAGATTTCATCTTCCTCTATGGTGCCATAGACCTCATAGATGCGCACGACGATGGCCAGCCCCAAGGCAATGGTCGCGATGCCGACAACGATAGCTGTCAGTATGAGAACATGCGGTAGCGGGTTGGAATAAACCTGAAACTTGTCATCCAGAATGGGCGCCGTACCACCAATGATTTTTGCCGGCGTCAGATAGAGCAAGTAAACCGATGTCTGGAACAAACTGAGCCCGACGAGTTTTTTGATCATGTTGCCACTGGCAATCACAATATAAAGTCCGGCCACCATCAACAGAATGGTGACAAAATAATTGTGATGGCTGACAAGCTCTTCAATTACGCTCATGGCCGCCCCCGCTCTGTGAACGCGTAATAGATGGCCGTCATCGTTGCCGCAACAGTGATCAACACGCCAAGCTCAACGAGGAGTATACCCCATTCTCGCGCATGGACGGGATCTGCACTCAGCGGCGCGTAATCGAGATAACGAAATCCGAAATAGGGACCGACAAGGCCGACAGAAGCAAACAGCAATGCCCCAAGCGGCATGCAGCGTTCGACTAGCCCTTTGGACGCAACGCTTTTCAAGGCCTCATTGCCAAACACTATAGCGTAGAGAATCAGCATGCCCGCCGTCATCACGCCAGCCTGAAAGCCACCTCCAGGACCATAGTCCCCATGGAACTGCACATAAAATGCAAACAGCAGGATCAGCGGCAACACCAGCTTGACACCGATGCGCAATATCACATCAAATTTCATACCTCACGCGCTCCTGGCTCAACGGATTCGTTATCTTCGCCACGCCGACGGCGACGCCCGAGAAGCAACACCATGATGCCAATGCCAGCTGTAAAGATAACTGTGGTTTCACCCAACGTATCAAAGCTTCGATAATCAGCGAGCACGGCGGTGACTACATTTGGCACGCCCGTTTCTCGCTTGGCCTCATTGAGATAATGGGGAGCAGTGTGCTTGTGAATTGGCGTGTCAGCAGTCCCGAAACGTGGCAAATCAACCGTGCCGCCAATCAACGCAGCGCCAACAACACCTGCCACAAACAACGGCAACCACACTGAACGTGGACGTGGATATTCGCGCGCACGGGTCAAATGAAGGCTGGCAAGGAAGAAAACTGTAGAAACACCGGCACCAACTGCTGCCTCTGTCATCGCGACATCGACCGCATCGAGGACAAGCATCGCTGTCGCCATCAGGAAAGAATAAATACCTGCCAGAATAACAACCGCGAACAAGCTGCGCTGAAAGACAATGGCGATGGTGACGATGGTCAGCAGCAATAAAAGCGCCATCAAGATATAGGCTTCCATTAACTGGCCTCCGAAGGTTTAACGCCAACTTGGTGGGGGCGACGGTCACTGGCAAGCTTTGGCTTAATGTCTTGATGCATGGCGGCTTGCGCAACCGCATGCGTTGCTACAGGCGCAGTGAACAAGAACACCAGAAAGATCATAATAAGTTTGAGCGTGACCAGTGTGAATCCTGCCTGCAGCATCAGGCCTAGAAAAATAGCGCCTCCACCCAGTGTCTCAATCAAACTGGCGGCATGTAATCGGGTAAACACATCCGGCATGCGCACGATGCCAAGTGCACCGATGACAACAAACACGCTGCCGATCGTCAACAGCACCCAGCTTAGACCACACACTGCCATATCAACTATCATGTCTTTGGCGCCTCCTTTGGTACAAACGCCAGATCACCATGACGGAAGAATTTCAACACTGCCAACGTCGAGATCAGGTTCAACAGCCCATAGGTCAACGCAATATCAAGCCATTCCGGTCGCCCCATCAAAAAGCCAACGACGGCCAGCAATAAAATCGCCAGCGTGCCAATCACATTGCCCGCCAGCACGCGATCAAAAACGGTTGGCCCACTAATCGCGCGCGCTACGACCAAAGCCATCGCAATTAAAATTGCAACTGTCGCCATAAGAAACATCACGCACTCCCTTCGAATTTTGCAACGCGTTGGTTCATGCGACCAGACTGAATGTCATTGGCGCCATCGCGGGTGAGGGCATGAACCGTCACTTCATCTCCGGCAATACCTGTCGTCAGTGTACCCGGCGTCAACGTGATCGAGTTGCCAAATGTTGCAATGCCCGCAGGGGTCTTTTGGCGCGCCTTAATTAGCGTCATCGTTGGTGTGATCGGTAGGCTGGGAGACAAAATGATCTTTGCCACAGTCAGCGAAGACGTGAATATCTCCCAAAGCAGCCAGGGGAAATACGTTGCCGTGCGCGGAAGCATTGCAATCGGATGGCCTTCGGCATCAACAAGTCCCATCCGATGCGCCATCCAGGCTGTGACAAGCACCGCGCCTGCACCAACAGCGAGAAGGAACTCGGTGTAATGTCCCGATAGCCCGAGCCAGAATGCGAACAACGCAAGCGCGAGGCTTATTGTGCGCATATCCCCCCTTTTTTAGCTCACGATCGCTCAACCGAATGCGGAGCCGTCTGTCCACCGAAGCTTGTTCAAATACCAGTGTCTAGGGGCCTGGCGCGGCGCGGTCAATCACTACAGGCAAAACACTTATGCTTTGGGTGTTGCAGAGCGCAATTGATCCATAGGTGCAAGTCGGTCAATACTAGTCAATACTACGAGAGCTAGATCGATTCGATTTAGCTATTCCTCAACCAGGAGATACAAACCATGGATCCTGTTTCCTTACTCATATGGCTTGCGATTGGTGCAATCGCCGGTTGGCTCGCAGGACAAATCATGAAGGGTGGCGGATTTGGCCTTGTTGGCGACATCGTCGTTGGCATCGTCGGTGCTGCACTGGCGGGCATTATCCTACCCAAGCTTGGCATCTACATCGGCGGTGGCTTACTTGGAACGATTATCAACGCCGTCATTGGTGCATGCTTGTTGATCTTTATACTGCGCCTGATCAAGCGGACTTAGATCAACCAGCGAAAAGTTGATCGCCAGTTCATGAGATTAAGCGCCGAGAAAATAGCTTCACTGTGTACAAGAAAAGGCTCGACGCTCTAGTGGATCGCACAGCGACGCAATGACAAGTCATCAGAATACAAAAGGCGGTGCAATCAGCACCGCCTTTTTTTGCTCGGCATGAAAGCCTGATCCTAAAACAGCTTTTGCCAACCCAGTGTCACCGTCCAGTCGGTTTCCAATTGCGGGCCGTTGAGATCCTGAAAGATCGGCGTGCCCACTTCCAACGCTAGGCGATGTCCTTTAAAGGCACCTGACTGGCCAGACAGCGTGACGCCGATGAATGCATCAACGCGCTCGCCACCATAGTTGTCTGGATCAGCCGTTTGCACGGGCGCAACGATGTTGGCGTCGAACCCGTCAATACTGTCTTGTGTCATGGCATCCAGTCGCAGCGAGGTTGAGATCCATGGTGCCCATTGGTAGGCCACCCAAGCCGTAACCGCATGCTTATCGCCCCACGCATAGCCCTCATTGTTTTCATCTTCGAGGCGAATCTCGGCGCGATACTGTGCACCCCATGACACATCACCAACACTCCCAGCATACGTCAGCCCTGGCAACAAATCGAATGTGCCGGTGCCCAATTGCATGGCATAGGGCAAACGCAAATTGGGACGCATACCTGTTGGCGCTAAAACGGTATCCCGCTTAGTGATGTCGCCAGTTGGAATGCTGAGACCAAGATTGAGATGCAGATGGTGAACGGGATCATCATAAAGCCTGTACAGACCGGTTAGCTTCACATCACCAAAACCTTCTGACCGTGTTGTGAATCCACCGCGAATTGCAGTCCCTGCTCGCCCCATGAATGTCAGGTGATCCATCTCCTTTTCGATGTAGTTCACCATTCCCATAAGGGTTAGATTATTGGTTGGCGCATACATCGCGCCAAACATATGCATATCCGTGGTCATTTTTGTTGGCACAACCCGAAGCGTTGGCGGCTGCATAGGCTGTCCCAAAAAGCGGTTTGGCACTGTCGTAACAATGGTTTGTGGTGAAACATTTCGCGTGCCAATGCGACTGCCTTCCATGTGCATACGCATAAAGCGATATGACATCATGAACTGACCTTTGGGATGAATGTGATCACCCATCACACCAATCGGGGCTCTGGCATGGCGGGTGTGATCGTGATGTCCCTCGCCAACCCCATCGCCATGGGCACCATCGTCGTGAGCCCCGTCATGATGCGATGCACTGTGGTGACTACCAGAATGGTCCATGTCAGGCACCTTTTGACCGTGATCAGGTTCATGCTTTTCGTGCTCGTCCTGCGTTGTCTCTGGTGCTGGCGCTTTACCTGTCGTGGCGGCCTGATGTGCGCTGTGATCTTTATGATGGGCGTGGTGATCGTGTTCGCCAGCCGTGAGTGATGTGGTTGAGAAAAATGTACCGGCGCAAAGGCCAATTGCAGCAGGTCCGAATGTGGACACTATGCGGCTTGGTCTGAGCGCAACTAAATGTTGGGCGAAGCGGCGAATATTCATTGGGGTCATGGCTCCAAGCCTTGGTGATTGCAATTTTGGACCTTAACGAACACATTTCGAAGCGCGTGATGCGGCCACAGGAAATGGGTTTGTCAAAGATCTACGATTTTGAGTGCAATCAAAGACGAGGAGGATCGTGTCCCAGCGCCAATCGTGGCGCGCTTGGGGTGCAGGGCGCTTCATGGGCAGCAAGCAAAGCTGGTGACGTATTGTACGGTGAGGCGACGGACACCGCTTCAGGTGCAAGGGCAGCAAGCCCGGCATGTAACACGGAACACAAGCCACAATCCGTTGTGGCTTGTGGTGCGTTCGGCACATCAATCGGCGCGCCATTCTCATCAAGTGTGAGCGTTTTAACACCGCGCGGCGTGCAAATAATGAATTGCGTAAAGCTTGGTGCCTGGGTTGACGCAGCGTTCGCATCACCATCTATGCCGACACCTACCGCTGCTACGGCCATTGGCACATGTAGTCCCACAATGATCAATTTGAGCACTAAGCTCAAAGCAATCACGGACACATATCTACGCTGTCGACGAAACCATCGCACGTCTACAAAAACCTCCATGCCGAGGACAACATCTATAGCCCTAGCCTGGCACCCTGAGACTAGTAAAAATGCCACATCCAGCTGAAATACCACATGGTGGGTACCGCCCTCACCTTGGTCTTCTGTTCAAATTCGGACACGTCTACGTGCTAATAGCAACGGGTGCCCCACTCATACCCATGGTGACCTCATACACGTTTTGGGCAGGTTCTTGACTCATTCCCGAGCATTAGGCTCTGACCACAGGCCTATTTGAGTTGGGGAAAGACCCCACACCCATATGACGAATCACGCGAAAACAGGGCCTAGAAGATGCATGCCACACTCCGCGCATACCGGTGCGGCAGGACGTGGGACGGAGACACTCTATGAAGCACTCTATTTTTGTCATGCTGCTGATAGTGGCCGTTAGCGGTGCTGAAACTGTACGCGCACAAACCGAGCACGGTTTCTCCTGGCCGGTTGTGCAGGGACCGGCGTCGGACGGTGACGACACAATTGAAAACGGGACAGGTGAGAACACGACGCGCCAAATCATAACGGGTGCGATTGATCCATCCCCCTCCCCTATCGTTATCGCGGTCAGTCAGGTGCTCGACGCAACGCCTCAAGGCACAACAGATGAAGACGCTGCAGACGAAGCGGCGTTAAAGGCTTTTTACGGCACGCGTACAGGTGACCTGTTGTGGACGACGGACAGCGGATTGAATGCTAATGCCCATATCCTCGTCGCAGAGATTAAAAATGGGGCCGCCTGGGGCCTGGATCCCAAAGCATTTGCGTTGCCGAGCCTACGGCCAACAAAATCACCTCTGACCGAGGCTGAGCAAGCTGCACTCGAAGTCAAGCTGTCACGCGCTGCGCTTCTTTATGCCCGCCACGCCCGAGGTGGTCGCATCATGTCTCCGTCAAAAATGCTCAACTCACATCTCAACCGATCACCACAATTACTTCCACCTGCAGATGTGTTGAACGGTTTGGCAGCCGCACAAGATCCAGCTCACCAGCTCACGACCTTGCATCCCCACCATGAACAATTCCAAAGACTGCGTCTCGCCTATTTAAGTGTGCGTGCGCCCAACCAAACCCGAATACGGTTCAAGTCTTCCAAAACCCTGGAGAAGGGTCAATCCGACAAGCGCGTTGCAAAACTGCGCAGACGCCTTGGCGTTAAATCACCAAACAACCCGAAAGATGCCAACTTGTTCGATGCAGAACTTGAAGCCGCCGTCCGCGCCTTTCAGGAACACGCCGGAATAACACCCGCCGATGGCAGCGTTGACTATGATACCGCCAATGCGCTGAACAAACGCGCCAAGGGGTCGGCCAAGACGCTGGTGGCAAACATGGAGATGTGGCGCTGGATGTGGGAAGACCTAGGCGATTTGCATGTGTTGGCCAATATTCCAGAATTCATGCTGACACTCAAAAAAAACGGCGAGACGCTGTTCCGTGAACGCGTTGTTGTTGGCCAGGTCTCCAAGCAATCCTCAATCTTTACACGCACGCTCAAACACATTGTACTTAAACCAATGTGGCGCGTTCCAGAGTCAATTAAAGTGCGCGAGCTTTGGCCAAGCCTAAAGCGCGGTGGCGGCTTGATGCGTCAGCACGGTCTAAAAATGGAAACCAAAGACGGCAAGCCCGTCAATTGGCGACGCAAAAACTGGTATAAAGAGGACATTCGCAACTATGAGGTTGTGCAGCCCTCAGGGCGCTACAGCGTCATGGGCAAGGTAAAGTTCTCCTTCCCGTCCCAGCACACGATTTACATTCACGACACGCAGGACAAAAACATGTTCCGCTCAAAGCGGCGCACATTCTCGCACGGCTGTTTGCGCCTGCGTAACCCTGTTAGAATGGCGGAAATTTTGCTCCGGGAAGAAAAAGGCTGGGATCGAGACCACGTCAATGACTTGATTGCAACCGGACCCCACCGCAATGCCGTCAAAATGGAAACACGCGTTCCCATTCACCTCGCCTACTTCACGGCGTGGGCTGATGAAAATGGCAAGGTAAAGACGTTCTCAGATATCTATGGCCATGAAAAACGCGTGCGCCAAGCACTTGCGGGACGATGGTCGCGCATTGCCAAAGGACGCAATCATTTGGCACCGCCCCAACCCATTGCAGGCCGCGGCCGCGGCAAAGCCCATGCTGCGCGCGCAAGAAAACGTGGCACACGACCTATCGACTACATCAAGCGTGCCTTTAGCGGCGACTTCTTTTAAGACAACGGCCTAGCCTCATTCGAATTCTCATTCGGAACACCCCTCCCCATGAATGTTTATCACCTTGCAGCAGTCCTGATCAGGATTACCGGCCTCGTTTTGATTTTGAAATCAATTGAAACGGTTGTCGGGTTGGCAATGGCGGGTGCCACCAACATTGCAGGTCAGCCAGGCTTTGTGGCCTTTTTGACGTTTCACGTAATGTGGCTGACCGCTGGTGTTTTGTTTCTACTTTTCCCATCACGCATTGCAGGCAATTTAGTACCCGCCGCGCCACCGAAAACACTAAACCAAGATGACATTCCAGCCGACGCACTGACACATCTGATCATCATTGCGGCGGGTCTCTATTTTCTTGTCGATGGCATCAAGGCGTTGGCGTCACTTGCGAGTTTCTGGGCCGTCTACATGACGCAAAGCTATGGCCAAGGCTTGAGCCAAACACCTTCTTTCTGGAATACAGGTTATACAGGTCAAGTTACCTCCGGTGTTGTGTCACTCGTTGCAGGCCTGTGGTTGCTGTTGCGCCCCGTTGGCATTGCGCGCCTCATCCATCGCCTGCGCCGTGCTCATCCTGAGTAAGCGCCAGTAGGCAACAAAGAAAATGCGAACGAGAGTCGTTTAAATCTTGTGTTTTCTGTGTTTGCACAATGTTTTATGCTTTTTTTCTTTTAAAATAGGCTGGGCACAAACGACGCGCTTTATTCGACCAACACGAGGCTTGTCAGCCTACAGGATCTAACATAGCAACGGTCACAAAGTGACTTGGTTCGCCAATGTGGTGGTGACCTACCACAGCGACCTTTCATAATGTCGAGAGATCCAACACCATGCACACCCTCATCCAATCCAACCCAGCGCTGAGTTTGCTTGTTGGCGGGCTCGCAATCGGGTTCGGCTTTGGCTTTCTTTTGCAACGCACCCAGTTCTGCGCCATGGGTAGTGTTTCTGACATCGTAATGTTTGGCGACTGGCGACGCTTTCGCTCGTGGGTACTTGCTGCTGCTGTGGCACTTGTCGGCGCTCAGCTGCTTGAAGCGCAGGGCATCGTTGACCTCGACCGCACACGGTATCTGGGATCACGCATCAACTGGCTGGGCGCTGTTGCTGGCGGCTTTGTGTTTGGCATTGGCATGGTGTTGGCGGGGGGATGTGCCAGTCGCAATCTAGTCCGCGCGGGAAGTGGCGATCTACGCGCCCTACTGATCTTGTTGGTGATTGCAAGTTTCGCCTTTGCCGCTATTGCCGGTGCCTTTGGCCAGATGCGCGTCAACGTGAGCGAAGCAACAGCGCTTAATACGACATCACTTGGCAGTCCCAGCCAACGCCTGGGCGACATCATTGCCGCTGCAAGCACGGCACCGGCGACGACGATACGGCTCAGTGTCGTTGGCTGCGTGGCGCTCGCAATGGTAATCTTTGTCTTTTCCGACAAGACGTTTCGCGCATCACCGCGCCACATCATATCAGGTGCCGGAGTTGGCCTCGCCGTCATCGCCGCGTGGGCTCTTACTGGGTTGGCCCAAGATGAGTTTGCGGACCGACCTGTGGCAATCGAAGGCCTGTCATTTGTTGCCCCTTTAGGTAGTGCCCTTGATTGGTTTGAACGCGCAACCGCCATTGGCCTTCCAGGTTTTGCAGCCGCAACCGTATTTGGCACTCTTATAGGTAGCTTTATCGGCGCCAAAACCAGTGGCCGCTTTCAATTGCAGACCTTTGTGGATGTCGATGACACTGTCCGCCATATGATCGGCGCGAGCCTAATGGGGATAGGCGGTGTGTTTGCGCTCGGTTGTACCATTGGTCAGGGCGTCAGCGGGTTGTCGACGTTATCCCTTGGCTCACTCGTGTCGGTGACCGCAATCATTGCAGGCGCGATCGTTGCGCTCAAAATGATGATGCGTTAGCTCGACGGGCCTTTGGACCAGGCGCAGCGCTCACGAACCAGACTTTTTTGCGCCGCCAACAAACGCTTCCAAAGCGACCTTAGTGCGGGCATCGAAAAACCCATGTGAGTGGCCATCGTAAAACCCTAGCCGCCTCAACCGTTTTTGGATCTGCCGACGGGTCCAATAACTCCACGTGTCTGGGCGCACGCGAATATCGAACGCTGCGCGGTCAGAACCTGCTGCAAAAGCCTCAAGTAGATATCGAGCAGAAAGACGCGAATTGCGCCGCACCCGAGAACCCTCATCATAGAGAACGGCCAGCTCACGCTTGGCACCGGTATGACCGCTATCAGAAGCCTTTTGGAGCCAAGAAACAGCACTGCGCCACGCCCTGCGATTGCGCTTTTCCTTCAACTGCAGCAAGGCGAGGTTAAACATTGCCCGCGTATTGCCAGCCGTCGCTGCCTTACCATACCAGAACTTGGCGCGTTTTGAATTTTTGGCAACGCCCTTGCCTTCAGCAAATAAAAAGCCAAGGCTGGTCATCGCATGTGCTTCACCGGCATCGGCAGCCAGTCGGTAGAGACGCAAAGCCTCAAGCAAACTTTTGTCCTTACCTTCACCAAACTCATACATGGTGCCAAGGGCACTCATGGCCTTAACGTTGCCCTCATTACTTGCACGCGTGTACCAATGTGCGGCCTGTTGCATATTTTGATCTGTGCCAAGGCCTTTGTCATAAGACCGCGCCAATTGAACCATAGCGGCGGTTAGGCCTAATTCGGCGGCCTGTTTGTACAGCGAGAATGCTGTCTTTAGGTTTTCCGTTCTGGTTGACCCATCGGTCGCGGCAGACTCCAACTTCAGCGCCTGTTCGTAAAGCTCAGACGCGCTTTTGGATGTCGTGCGCCCGGTGCTGCCCGTGATAATCCATGTCCAAGGTGAGAACTTGGATTTAAACCGTTCTGCTCTCAGGGCCGCAAGTTCGACAAACAGCCCGTCTGGATAGCGCTTCATATGTTTGCGAAAATCGCCGGCGCGTTGGCTGTCTTTAATCGCATCCCAAGCGGCCAACTCGGCCAGCCGTTGATCTTTGCTCAGCGTATCATCACGATCACGCCGTGCCGAGGCATCAGGATCTGCTGACTTGGCATCAAAATAAAACGCACCGGTTAGAGAGGAATGTTCCCACGGCGTTTGTTTGCCACGCGTTGCAGCAAGCACGTTACGACGGGTCTGGCGAAACACCTCTTCTATGGGCACACCGACGGTTGGAATGGCGGCACCGAGTGCTGCACTATAGGGGCTGTTCTTGCCAACACCATCATAGGCCACTTTTCCTGGCGCCGTGGCGTAAGCAATCAGTGTCCCGCTCGGCGCTTCGACAGGAGCAAGACCACGCGTCGCAAGCCCGCGCGTTGCGCTTGAAAATGGATTGTCGCGACACGCATCAAGAATGGCGATATTCAATCGGCTCTTAGCGTGCGCCATGGTGCGCAACAGGTCGGTCAGATTGATACTGGCGAGTGCAACCTCATCATCGCGCTTAATGTCCGCGCCAAGTGGAATGAGATAGTTTTCTCCGGCGACCTGAACGCCATGACCCGCATAGTAGACCAAACCGACGCTATCGCCTTTGGCAAGCTGTCGGCCAAACGTGACAATGGCACGCCGCATTTGACTTTGATTGGCATTGATCACAGTGGTGACGTCAAAGCCGACGGTTTTTAGAACTTTGGCCATCAGGCGTGCATCATTGGCCGGGTTCGATAGCGGTGCTGTCTTATAATCTGCATTGCCCATGACAAGGGCGCGCCGCGTTTCAGCTTGGCATTGTACGGCAGATCCCAGGACCAAACCCATAGAGGCTAACAGCACAATCGCGCGCACGAGCACGAATGCGAATGCGCGGTCATCTAATGTGACAGCGTTGCCTCTGAAGTGCTGAGTGTTGTCCGTTATCACCAAAACTGAAGTGCGCCCTATACCTTCTGCTTCAACAGCACGCCCTATGGGCCAACGCTGTCGCGGCAGCCGAATCATGCGTGAGAATAAGCGAACAACCCGACCTGGCTGTACCCCTTTGGCCTAGTCATCCCCTAAAACACGCCCACAGACTGCAATGACTGGCGTTCACCTTGCCGCCAGATGCCCCGTGACAATCACGCACCCAGACGACATGACCTAGAACAATGCTTGGCAAAGGTTGTATATCCGGCAGGGGTTGGCCGCAGCTGGTCAATCAAGACTGGCTGACTTGGTCTGGCTAACTCATCTGGCAGACCAAGTCCGGCCTGCCTCTTTCGTATCTCTGAGAATGGTTGTGCAAAAGAAAACGTCAAAAACAGAACTTAAACCCCGGACCGGAGGCGCGGTTGCGGCCGAACAATTGTCCGCGCTTGGTATTGCCCGCATCTTCACGGTGCCGGGTGAAACCTTTATCTCAGCGCTCGACGGACTTTACGATCAGCCCAAGATACAAACCATCGTTTGCCGCAATGAAGGCGGGGCAGCAATGATGGCGGAAGCACATGCCAAGCTAACTGGAAGACCCGGCGTCGTTTTTGTGACGCGTGCACCAGGGCTCGCCAATACGATCAGCGGACTTGTCGTGGCGCGCCAGGATCACAGCCCACTCGTGTTGCTCGTTGGTTTACCAAAAACCCACGTAGAAAATCGTGGTGATCTTCAAATATCCGAATTTGAAAACATTATGAGTGCGCTTACAAAGTCGGTATCGCTGGTGCGGGATCCAGATCGTATTCCCGAAGTATTGGCTCGCGCATTTCTTCAAGCACGCTCTGGTCGACCGGGACCTGTTGCCGTTGGCCTGCCTGAGGACTGCCTCAATTCGCTATGCGGTGCTGAGACAATCAAGCCGCAGCAGCCATCATCGAGCAAACCAACAAACAAGCAAATAACAGACGTTGCCCACGCGTTGAAGTCGGCTGAGGCACCGCTGATCCTGGTCGGTGGTGGACCATGGAATAAAAAATCGCAGAAACGCATCGAAGCATTTGCTGAGCGGTTTAACATTCCGGTCGCTGCCGCGTTTCGTTGTCAGGATTTCATTGACAATCGACATCACTGTTATGTCGGACATATGGGCATTGCACTTGACCCCACGTTGGCAACGGCCGTGCGTGACGCAGATTTGGTATTGGCGATTGGGGCTAATCTCGGCGATGTCACGACCGGCGGCTACACGTTGATCAAGTCACCGCAGCCTGACCAAACGCTTATTCACATCATGCCAAGCGCTGACGACCTGTCCAAAACCATCACGGCAGACCAGCCCATTGTCTGTGCACCTGAGAAATTTCTCAAAGCGATAGCAAAGCTGAGAGCACCAAGAAAAAGCCGCTGGGCCCGATGGCGCAAAGACCTGAGACAAGCCTACACCACAAGCCTCAAGCCAAAGCCAACTCCGGGACGCGTGCAATTGGAGAAAGTCGTGCAAACGCTTTCCGAACTGCTTCCCGAAACTGCAATCGTGACCAATGGCGCTGGAAACTACGCCCAATTCGTTCATCGCTACTTTTGCTACAAAGGGTTCCGGACGTGTCTGGCTCCAGCGGCAGGGTCGATGGGCTACGGCCTACCCGCCGCCATTGCCGCCAAACTCGCTAAACCCAGACGCACCGTCGTTGCCTTTGCTGGCGATGGCTGCTTAATGATGACGGTGCAGGAACTCGCGACAGCAGTACAATACGGTGCGAATATCATCGTCATTGTGGCCAACAACGGTATCCTTGGCACGATCCGCATGCATCAAGAACAGCGCTTTCCCGACCGCGTCATCGCGACAACGTTGACCAATCCAAATTTTGCAAAATTAGCGGACAGCTTCGGCGCTTTCGGCCAACAAGTAAAAAAAACGGAAGACTTTGCTCCTGCGTTTCAGTACGCCTTGGAGAGCAACAAGCCCGCCTTAATTGAATTATTAATTGATCCTGATGCCATCACACCAGAAGAAACGCTGGCTAACGTGCGTAATTCCGGCCCCTAGCGCGGCCGATGTTAAGACATCTAAACAAGACCTTAATTTCATGAAATACGAGTTCATCATACGAAGAGTTCGAACTAGCCTAACAGAGCGTTATCGGTTACAAAAAACATAACGAAATTGATCGAACATCGAAGCAACGCAACACCAGAAAAGAACCCTAATGGACCTCACCGCCCACCCATTGTTCAAAACGCCTCGATGGCACTGGACGAGAATTGGTGCGCTGGTCTGCTTTGCTATCACTGTCGCGATCCTCATCGTCTCCCTTACGAATAGCCAACCTGCAAAAGCCTTTACTCCCAACTCCCACGTGCTCCTAACATCCCAATAGCCGCCTATCCCATCGCGGTTAAAACTTAAAAACCCCTCTCCTGCTCCGAGAGGGGTTTTCTTTTGGCCTGCCCTATATTTCCGGCCCTATATTTATTGTCCCTTGTCTTTTAGCTACCTGGCCGTTTACCAATTCAGGCGAGATGAGCATCCGTGCCGTACAAGGGAGAACAACCTAATGGCTAACGTGGCATTTATCGGGCTTGGTGTGATGGGCTACCCAATGGCCGGGCACCTTTTAAAAAAGGGCGGCCACGCGGTCACGGTTTACAATCGCAGCACAGCGAAAGCTGAGAACTGGATTCAAGCATTTCCTGACGGCCATCACGCTGCAACACCATCTGCTGCGGCTGAAGGTGCTGACTTCGTTTTCACGTGCGTCGGCAACGATGATGATTTGCGTGCAGTTACCATAGGCCCTGAGGGCGCCTTTCAAACCACGAAGCCGGGTGCGGTTTTCGTTGACCACACCACAGCCTCGGCCGAAGTCGCACGCGAGCTATCTGAGAAAGCCCAAGGCCAAGACTTTGAATTTCTTGATGCACCAGTCTCTGGTGGTCAGGCGGGCGCAGAGTCTGGTGCATTGACCGTCATGGTGGGTGGCAACAGCAACGCTTTTGACGCGGCCAAACCCGTGATCGATTGTTTTGCCCGTATGGCGACCCTGATTGGACCATCAGGGTCCGGCCAACTGACCAAAATGGTCAATCAAATTGCAATTGGTGGTTTGTTGCAAGGTCTCTCTGAAGCCATTCACTTTGCCCAACGCGCAGGCCTCGACCTCGAACCGGTCATGGGGACCCTTTCCAAAGGGGCGGCACAATCCTGGCAGATGGAAAACCGCTGGCCGACCATGGCAAACGGTGAGTTTGACTTTGGCTTTGCGGTTGATTGGATGCGCAAAGACTTTGCCATCTGCCTTGCCGAAGCCGAGCGCAATGGCGCTAAGCTTGAGGTGACAAAATGCGTTGATGAATACTACGCACAAGTCCAAGCCATGGGCGGTGGACGTTGGGACACCTCAAGCCTGATTGCGCGCCTCAACAAACCAACTCGATCTGGTTAGTTTAATCCGCCTAGGATCAGAATCGATAATGTTGAAATTGTACAAATAAGTAAGCTAGAACCTAGCGCCTTTTCTTGTAGACAGTGAAGCTATTTGCGCGACGCTCTATCTCAAGACTCTATCCCATGACTCCATCCCATGGCTGGCGGTCAACTTATCTGCTCAAAGTCAGTTCCAACTTTTCGAAGGTTGATCAAGCCGACGACAACGGCAGTTTCCCATGCGTACATGTCCCACCTGACCGAAAGAAGACTATAGTGTCAACGCACCATCATAGATCGGAAATTGGAGTCAGCACCGACCGTCCTGAAAACATATATCTTTGTCGTTTCACACTCATGATCTGCCAACGCTAGAGACAGGTCCAACTTGATTGACTAGGAGACCACGATGCTCGCCATCACCGCTCTTTATGCCGCACCGCTCGCTGCACTTTTTATATGGCTGTCTTTTCGCGTAATTACACATCGGCGCGGCGCCCTCATTCCCTATGGACCAGGTGAGGATCGCGGCCTCCTCCAGCGCATGCGCATTCATGCCAATTTCGCTGAATACACGCCCTTTGCCCTCATCATCATGATGCTTGCAGAAGCCCTCGACGCACCACATCTCCTGTTACACATCATAGGATTGCTATTACTGTCGGGGCGTTTCGTTCATGGGGTTGGCTTGTCGCTCAATCCTAATAAAATTAAATTACGCATCGTTGGCATAATGTTGACGTTCGCATCAATTGCGATCGCAGCACTCACTGCCTTTTGTCTCGCTATTCTCAACGCCTTTATTTAACGGCGCGCGCTTCAAGATCGTGGCCAATGTTGCCTAGCTAGACTCAGTGCCACTTTGCGCAAAGGTCAGGGGGACGGCGGTTGAGTATTTGATTTGCTCCATGGCAAAGGCTGATGAAACCTTAGCAATCTCAACATGGCTGATCAGTTTTTTATAGAAGGCATCATAAGCTTCAATATTTGGCACCACGACGTGCAAGAGATAATCAATCTCGCCAGACATACGGTAAAAACCCATCACTTCTGGAAAATCGCGCACTGAGGCATGAAATTTTTCAAGCCAGGCCAAACTATGCTGATCTGTTTTGATTGATACAAAGACGGCGACACCTGCATTGACCTTGGCTGGGTCTAATAACGCAACGCGTTTTTGGATTACGCCTGCTTCTTCCAACTTTTGAATACGCCGCCAGCATGGTGTTGTTGAAAGGCCGACCTCTTTGCCAATATCGGCAACGGGGCGTGTGCAATCCTGCTGGAGAATGCGCAAGATCTTGATATCCATATCGTCAAGCACGAGGCCGCCTTTCAGGAATAATTGATCTAAGATCACCTGAACACGACAATCGTTTTCTCAATTCATTAAGTCAAGCGGACATTTATGGAATGATATTGCCCCTGAGGCATCTCTAACGCAGGCTAGCATGCCGGTTGAACGAAGCCTGGCTCACACTTTGGATTTGGAGTTAGTCTTGGTCGGCGGCGTTCGAGGCTTGATTGATTTTCGCACTTCACGGCGCAAAACTGGCAGCACGTCTTCGTTAAACCATGGGTTCTTTTTGAGCCAATAATTGTTGCGCCACGAGGGGTGGGGCAGCGGCAAATACCGTCGGCCTGCACGCGTCGGCGTCATATACTGACGCCAATTGGCAACCGTGTCTGTCAACGACGACTTTGCCCGTGCGCCAAGATGCCAGCGCTGCGCGTAGACCCCAACGAGCACTATCAAATCCAGATTGGAAAGCAGATCAAGCAAGGGGGAACGCCATGCAGCAGCGCATTCCTTGCGCGGTGGCAGATCGCCCCCTTTTGCGTCTAGCCCTGGAAAACAAAAACCCATCGGAATGATCGCAACCCGACGCGTGTTGTAAAACTGGCGTTCTGTTACGCCCATCCAATCGCGCAAGCGATCGCCTGATGGATCAGTAAACGGTTTTCCAGACGCGTGCACGCGCGTACCAGGGGCTTGTCCCGCAATGGCCAACCGCGCCGATTTGCTAACCCGCAATACAGGACGTGGTGTGTGCGGCAAGGCTTTCCCGCGCGGGTTTTCTACACAGATTTGACAGTTTGAAATATCGTTGAGAAGGAGCTTTAAGGACATCATCCGGTGCGCGATCCTTTTAAACGTCAATGACCTGACCATCTTCAGCACACAAAACACGTGGTGCTGTAATCGATGCTTTTTGGGCCAGCATCTCAGGGCCCATGTGGGTCAGCATAATCTGTTTGGCTGTCAGGCGCGGCAGATTTTGAGAGATTATGGTCCAGTTCATATGGTAGCCTGCATCCTCATCGTAAGCAAAACACTCACAGATAAACAGATCCACGTCTTTGGCCGCAGACACAAGCGTTTCAACCCATTCAGTATCGCCTGAAAATGCAATCGTTTTGCCATCCGTTTCAAACCGCAAGGCGTACGATGTTGCACCCGAGGGGTGGCTGACTACGAACGGAGTTGCGGTGACGCCGCCAACGGTCAGTGGCTCAGGTTCGTGATAGGTGAAAAACCTCAAATCGAAATCGTAATATTTGTCAGTCGTTCCCGGGAACAAGGCTTCTGAAGCCGCCTTGAGACGTTGCTCAATGCCGTCAGGTCCCACAATTGTGAGCGGTACCGTGCGCTTGGCCACATGGCGCGCATGAATCAGCCACCACACAAGACCGGAAAAATGATCGCCATGGAGATGTGAGATAAAAATGACCGAGACATCATTGGGATTGAGCCCTTCGCGCTCCATACCAATGAGCGTCGTTGCACCACAATCGATGAGAAAGTGCGTGTCTTGATTGGCAACATGAAAACATGTTTGCAGTCTGGCGCCTGATCCAAAGGCATCACTACACCCAATGACTGTCAGCTTCATCGTTCCACCCTTGACCATCCCCTTCCCCAGATCAACTACCCTAACTTGCTTAGAGGACTTGCCTGTTCCCTAGGGAACAGGGCTTTCGGCCCACAGCAATGGTCTGTTTTTACTGTGTTTTCGAACCTTTTCCATCAGGCCAGCGCGCTCGGTCTGGCCGAGACATACTGATGCCAGCGTAAAACATGTTGATGGGCTTCGGAAAGCTGCAATTTAGCTGGCTTCATAAAGTCAATGGCCACCAGAGCTGTAATGTCGGCGATAGAATAGTCGTCGCCAGCTACACATTGGTTCGATGACAACTGATGATCCAGAATGCAAAGCGCCTCCTCCACCTTCGGCTTATTGGCTTGCCCCCAAGCGGCGACTTGCGGCACCTCAAGGTGGCTCATCTTTGGATTGAGATGGCGAAATACTTGTGCCACGTAAAAAAACAACCCCAGCTCGACCCGGCGCTGCCACATCTCGATCGTGGCTTGCTGCAATGGTGTTTTGCCAAACAACGAGGGCTCAGGGTGCAACGCTTCGAAGTAACGGCAGATGGCAACGGTTTCTGAAATCGTCGTGCCGTCGTCCAGCACCAACACCGGCACGCGCTGCATAGGATTGAGTTTGGTGAAGGCGTCGGTCTTAAGCGTATTCTCCATCAGGTCACGTTCTTCAAACGCAACCTTGATGTATTTTTCGGCGAGAAAGATCCGGACCCGACGCGGATTGGGGGCTGGCTCTGTTTGTATAATTTTCATCGCAAGCCCTCACCCATCCGCTGAGCCGAAGTTCATACGCCGCCAGTCTTGCGGACGGTCGAAGGTACCAGCCCATAGACCCCGCCGGGCGGCTTTGGCAGCCCGCTCTTCTCTTGTGTAGCGGCGGCCAAAGGCAACGGCGTGGCCCTGTTCAACCATCGCTTGGTTAAGGTTTTTGCCACCTACCTCGCATGTTCCGAGAAGGCGTTGATGTTTGTCACGGCCCTCAAACCGACACACAATTTTACGCCCCCCTATCATCCGAGAGAGTGCTTTCTTAGCCTCCCGTCCACACGCCCAGTCTTTGCCATTCTTCTGGCAGTTTTGGCGCCCTTCCGGCGCATCAATGCCAACCATACGCACTTCATGTCCATTTAGTTTGAAGCTGTCGCCATCGACCAGTCGGGGGTAGCCGCTGACCTCTGAGACATCCGCTGTGCCCAAAAAACGCTCAGCAAGAAGGACCGCCACCAACAATCCCACGAGCCCGATTGTGCGCCGCCAGCCCGCCGCTCGGACCAAAGAGCTGAGTTGCATGCACCTCTCCATTTATAAATATCGGGCAATTTAAACGCTGTATTAGGCATTTGGCACGACATTAACCTCTTTCGAACTAGGTTCAATCCACTAGCAACCTGGGGCTAGTGTTTTTCCTAGGTCATGGAGCTTGCGCCGACGGGCGCAACAGTGCGGCAGTATTAATGAAAACCAGCACAAATGCTGACCAGTTTGCCCAACTACGGGGGCATCGGGAAAGAAAACTGCGCGCCGCCAAACAGCTGAAAGCTGCGCGCACCCAACTCAGCAATGCCGCCACCAACCAACCAGCCTTCGACTATGAGTTGCTGTCGATGTTCGTGCGCAACGAACTTGCAGCCGCTGTCACGATGCCAGCACTCACAATTATCTTTTCGCTGGCGTCCATGTTCTGGGCACCAGCCCATCACGCTATCGCTTGGCTGCTGCTGGTCATCAGCGCAAAAGTTCTGCTGCTGGAATTGTGCCGCCGGTTCATGGCGGCGGATCGCGAAACTATTGATATCTATGTCTGGCGACGCAGATTTGTTTTTGTAGAGTTTGTCAACGGACTGACCTGGGCTGGTTTTGCAATGGTTGGTATCTACGCTGTAGCCCCTGTCGTCAACAACACGGTGGCCTTTTCCTCGCATGTGTTCTTGTTTGCAACCTTGATCGTGTTGCTGGCGATCCGCATGACGTTTACTTCGACCACCATGATGATCTTATGTGCCGGTACAATACCGATGACACTGGCAGTGGTTGGTCGCCTGTTCATGCTCGGGGACCCGTTCTATTTTGCCCTCGCGTCGATGGCAATTGGCGTCCACATCTATTTCATCTTCCTGGCTAAGGGCCTACACTCAACGGCGCTCGCGATGCTCGAGTTTCGCGCCCAAAAAGATACGCTAATCGCAGCACTGGAAGAAGAAAAACTGGTCTCGGATGAAGCGCGGCGGCGAGCGGAAAGTGCCAACAAGGCAAAATCACGTTTTCTGGCAACAATGAGCCATGAACTGAGAACTCCACTCAATGCTGTAATGGGCTTTGCCGAAGTGATGAAAGCAGAGCTGCTCGGCAAGCACTCCAATCCTACTTACCGCGACTATGCCGACAACATTCACGATAGTGGTAAGCATCTGCTGAACCTGATCAATGAAATTCTTGACTTGTCACGCATTGAGGCGGGACGCTATGACCTGCACGAAGAAGGCGTTAACCTTGCAGATATCGCTGACGATTGTCATCGCCTTCTGCGTCTCAGAGCGCAAAACAAAGGCGTCTCACTGATTGAAGATTATGCCAACAACCTGCCGCAAGTCTGGGTCGACCAGCGCTCTATTCGTCAGATCTGTCTCAATCTGATGTCGAATGCGCTGAAGTTCACGCCTAAGGGTGGATCTGTCGTCGTCTCAATCAAGGCGTCGGAAACAGGCGGCCAAACGCTTGTCGTGAGCGATGATGGGCCGGGCATCCCAGCCGATGAATTGCCAAAAGTCATGCAGGCCTTTGGTCAGGGCTCGCTTGCCCATGAAACCGCGGAAGGCGGCACTGGACTTGGTCTACCAATCGTGCAGAGCCTTGTCGAACTTCATCAAGGCACGTTCGAGTTGAAATCTGAGTTGCGCAAAGGCACCGAAGCGATTGTGCAATTGCCAAGTTCGCGGAACATGAAGAAGCAGCCTATTAATTGCGACGTTGATGACGGTGCATTGGGTGACACAGGCGCTACCCCTGCGCTCCCAGATTTCACAACACCCGGGCAGGCAACTCCTCCACCCAACAATCAAGTATCTCGGCGCAAACCACGTCTGATTGCGGCCCCTGGCTCATCAACAGCGCTTTTGGCGACAGCTGACTAGATCAACCTTGTGAAAAGTTGGAATCGCGACTTTGAGCAGATCAGTTGATCGCCAGTCATGGGATAGGATCATGAGATAGCGCGTCGCGCAAATAGCTTTACTGTGTACAACAAAAGGCTCGATGCTCTCGTTCCTAGTCCGAGCAACGAGATCTCAAGCTACCGCCTCAGTTGTGTTTTGCCTTCCGGACGCCTAAAAGCACGCCCAAGGTCACACCCCTCCGAACCACCAGGATCATGACGGCTTGCCCCTAATACAACAATTGCAAAGACCCATTCGTTTATGATTGAATCGCCGTGCATTGAAATCTGTGTCATCGATAAGGACACCAGCCTATGTAAAGGGTGTGGTCGCAGCCTTGAAGAAATCGCTCGCTGGGGGTCTTTTTCCGACGAACAGCGTCGCCAAATTATGAAGCAGCTCAAAACACGTAAATTGAGCGCTGAGACTAAGTAAGGAAACACCTTTGGGGCATCTGATCACAGCAGCCGTACTGGTACTCATCGGCATCTTTCTGTTTTCCTACCTAGGATTTGACCTTTCAAACTACGGGGCAACAGAATTGATCATCTTTTCTGTGATCGGTGTTGTCCTGTTGGTCTATCTGATATCATTGCTGTCTGATTATCGTGGTCGTGTTGGGACTGCACTCAGACATGCTGTGATCTGGATCGGTGTGCTGGTGGCTTTGACAGTCGGCTATACATTTCGCAACGATCTTTCAAATGCCGCACGCCGCGTTGCAGTTGAAACGCTGCCACCCGGAGTGGGCGTTACCTTTCCCGTCGAAGAGGCCGGCCGCAACGCAGTGCGTATTCGCCGTCGCAGTGATGGACACTTTTCAGCGCGTGGCAAGGTTAACAAAGCCTCCATGAACTTGCTTGTGGACACCGGCGCATCAACGGTTGTCCTTAACCCAAAAGATGCCCAACGAGCTGGCATCGACGTCAGGTCCCTTAACTATACCGTGGCCGTAAATACGGCCAATGGAACCGCTTTTGCGGCCCCCGTAAAGCTGCGTTCGGTCTCAATTGGTTCAATACACGTTAACGATATTGAAGCCCTGGTGACCAAACCTGGAGCGCTCTCCAATAGCCTGCTCGGTATGAGTTTCTTAAGGCGTTTGCAGTCATATGAATTCTCCGGTGAGTTTCTGACCCTGAAGGGGTAACTGCCAACCCGTGGCAGCATCCTGACATGGTTTCAATTAGTTCCGAGTCTGAGAATTCATGTCACTGTCTAGCGGTACCCGAAGCCTGATGTTTGAAGTTGCAAGTTGGTTTTGCGCCGCATGCTTGCTCGCATTCGCGCTGGCCAACTACGACGAGCTTAAGGCCTACGCCGCCATTGCGCTCGGGCCGCCTGCTGCCTCCGACCGTACCATCCCACAACAAGCAACTATGCAAGAACAACCCAAGCCAGAATATTCTGGCGATCAAGTGCGCCTCAAAGCCAGCCACTATGGTCACTTCATCACCGATGCCGATATCAATGGCCGCTCAGTTAAAGTCATGGTCGACACCGGGGCCAGTATGGTCGCGATGACCTATGAAGATGCAGCGCGCGCCGGCATCTACCTCAACCATTCCGACTTTACCCACCGCGTGAATACAGCCAATGGCGTTGCCCGCGTTGCACCTGTCACGCTTCACTCTGTCAGTATTGGCGGCATAAAGGTACGCAATGTTCGCGCAGCTGTGTCAGAACAGGGCCGTCTAAAAACGACACTTCTTGGCATGACTTTTCTGTCTCGCCTGGATCGCGTTGACATGCGCTCAGGAGAGCTCATTCTTCAAGATTGAGAAAACGTCACTGTTATTCCTGCTGGCCATCATCTATTCAAACACTGACACATAATACGTACCAGATGCGCCCTCGCTTGCGTACGCATAAATTGGAACGAAAACCCCATGCTGCCAAAACCCGTTGCCAAACTGTCACCAAACAGCGCCGACTTTGAACGTCTGCCGCAAGTCAAGCCAACAGGGTTTCGCGAATATGATGCGCGCTGGTTGTTTCCTGAAGAAATAAACCTGATGGGGCTTAACGCTGTTGGCCTTGGCATGGCAACGTTGTTTGCCGAGCGCAACGTTGCCAAGCGGATTGTCGTTGGTCATGACTATCGTTGGTATTCTGCATCCGTCAAACAGGCCTTGATGACCGGACTATTGGCTGGCGGCTGCGAGGTTTTTGATATTGGCTTGGCACTGTCACCCATGGCCTACTTCGCACAATTTGATCTTGACGTCGAAGGTGTTGCCATGGTCACGGCGAGCCACAATGACAATGGTTGGACCGGAATCAAAATGGGCCTCTCTCGACCGCTCACGTTTGGTCCAGATGAGATGAGCCGCCTCAAAGAAATTGTCCTTGGCGGAACATTTAATGAGTCAGGTGGCGGGCGCTATCACTTTATTGCCGAGATGGCTGAACGTTACAAAACAGACCTCACCGCGCGCCAAAAATTGACCCGTCCTTTGAAGGTTGTAGCCGCCTGTGGCAATGGCACAGCGGGTGTGTTTGCACCGGATGTTTTAGCATCAGTTGGCTGTGAGGTGATCCCACTTCATGCAGACCTTGACCACTCCTTCCCAAACCACAACCCGAACCCAGAAGACCTCGCCATGCTCAATGCAGTGGCAGCCAAGGTGAAGGAAACCGGTGCCGATGTCGGCCTTGCATTTGACGGCGATGGCGACCGCTGTGGTGTTGTCGATAACGAAGGCCATGAAATCTTTGCCGACAAAGTCGGTGTAATGCTGGCACGTGACATCTCTGCGCTCCACAATGGTGCAAAATTTGTTGCTGATGTGAAGTCAACAGGCCTGTTCATGACGGACCCGGTGCTCAATGCCAATGGTGCAACGACCACCTATTGGAAAACAGGCCATTCCTATATCAAGCGCTTCAGTCATGAAACCAAGGCACTGGTTGGTTTTGAAAAATCCGGCCACTTCTTCTTCAACCCACCCCTTGGGCGCGGTTATGATGATGGCATTGTTGCAGCCCTTGCAGTTTGTGACATGCTAGCGCGCAACCCGGACAAGTCGATGGCGGATCTGCGCCGGGCATTGCCGATAACATACCAATCGCCAACCATGTCGCCACACTGCGATGATGAAACGAAATACGGTGTCGTCGACAAGATTGTTGCGCACTACCAAGGCGCTGCTGATCGTAACGAAAAGATCGCCGGTCAAACTATTCGTGAATTAATCACGGTCAACGGCGTGCGTGTTGTGTTGGAAGACGGTACGTGGGGCCTGGTGCGTGCCTCTTCGAACAAGCCTGAATTGGTTGTTGTGGTAGAAAGCCCAACATCAGAAGCCAACATGAAGGCCATTTTTGTAGACCTTGATGGACAGATTGCAGCGCACCCAGAGGTTGGTGCCTACAATCAAAAAATTTAGGGTGCAAACTCCACGTCCCTAAAGCGTCGAGCCTTTTGTTGTGCACAAGTAGAAGCTATTTGCGCGACGCTCGATCTCATGACCCTATCCCAAGACTGGCGACCAACTTATCTGCTCAACGTCGCGTTCCAAATTTTCGCAGGTTGATCTAGAGCCTTTCAGGATTAGGTTGAATCGAGGGATTCCCAAATCAGTTTATTTCTGATTCAAGATGAGTACTGGATGAGGCGGCCAGTATTCATGGGGAAACCATATTCTGACGATCTTCGGGCACGCGTGCAGACTGCGATTAATGAGGGCGATAGTTTGCGGTCCATTGCTGAACGATTTGAACTTGCACCATCGACAGTGATTACCTGGGCAAAGCGGGTCCGCGAGACGGGAAGCATTGATCCAGACAAGTTCGGTGGATATAAAAAGTGTCAGCTGGAACCGCATCGCTCTACAATCCTGACGTTGATCGAAGCCACACCGCACCTCACCCTGCATCGCTTGAAAGACGTGTTGGCCGCACGCGGCGTTTTCGTTTCACATGATACGGTGTGGCGTTTTCTGCGCCGAGAAGGCTTGAGCTTTAAAAAAAACGCTGCTGGCAATTGAGCAGTTTCGTTTTGATGTGGTGCGCCGTCGGACGCGGTGGCGTGGTGCCATGGACAAGCTCGATGCGCAACGCCTGGTTTTTATTGATGAGACTTGGATCAAGACAGATATGGCACCGATCCGCGGCTGGGGCCAACGTGGGCAGAGGTTAAAAGGCTTTGCTCCCGACGGACGTTGGCGCACGTACACGTTTCTTGCAGCTCTGCGCGTCAACGCGCTGACAGCGCCGTGTGTGATGGATGGGCCAATCAATGGCAAACTGTTCCAGCTTTACGTTCAGGACATACTCGTGCAAACACTCAAGCCTGGTGACATTGTGATCCTTGATAATCTCGGTAGTCACCGAAGCCACGCCGTCCGAGAAGCTGTCCGCGCTGTCGGCGCGACGCTGGCATTCCTGCCACCCTACTCACCAGATCTCAATCCGATTGAGCAGGTGTTCTCGAAGATCAAACACTGGATGCGCATGGCTGAGGAGCGCACGCTCAATACCATCTCAAATCGTGTCGCTGACGTCGTTGCCACAATCTCTGAAGACGAGTGTAGAAATTATATCCGACATGTTGGATATGGACGAACCTAAACCTGAAAGGCTCTAGAGCACGATCATCTTAGATAGAATCGTATTGGGATTCACAAAGCTGTGCGAATATGATTCATCATACGTGCTGGTGAGGAGGCATGCATGCAGGCATGCATGCATGGCTAAATCATATTCCAATGATCTTCGTTCCCGTGTGGCTGCTGCCGCCGGCAAGGGAAAATCCAACCGCGCAATCGCAGCTCTGTTCGGTGTCAGCACGTCGGCTGTCTCGAAATGGTCAGGGCGATATCGGGCAACGGGGAGCGCTGACGCAAAACGGATGGGCGGGCATCGACGCGCGATCCTGGCCGATGAACGCGATTGGCTGCATGCCCGGATCAGCGCGCCCGATGGCGATGTCACAGTACGCGGGCTGCTGGCCGAACTGGCTGATCGGGGTATTGTTGTGAGCTACGGCGCGCAATAGGCACGCGTTCGAGCCACTGCCAGATCTTTTCATAAGAACCAAAAGCGTGATGGTCAGCATGGCCTGCACCTTTAAAGGTTGCGATCTCTTTCGGCTCTTTGGCCATCTCAAAAAGCGCGCGCCCCATTTCAACCGGTATAATCTGGTCCTCCTCGCCATGTACGATCAAAATCGGTGCATTGATGCGCCCAATATATTTCTTGGTAAGATAACTATCTGTCATCAACCATCGCGCTGGCAGATAGGGATAATGCAGTGCGGCGACAGCAGTCATGGTGGTATAGGGTGCGTCCAAGATGAGCCCGGCAACGTCTTTTGCCACCGCCACCTGCGTTGCAACTCCGGAGCCCAACGACTCGCCGTAAAGCACTATGTCGCTCGGCTTTACACCGCTCTTGATCAGCACATCATAGGCTTGTTTGGCATCACGAACGTTGGCCCGCTCTGACGGGCTTCCCGTTGACCCACCATACCCCCGGTACGTCATCATAAACAGGCCATAGCCTTTATCCTGGTATTTGCGCACGCGCTCACCGCGCGTTGCAAGCGTGCCTGCATTGCCATGAAAATAAAGCAACGTCGGCTTGCCGGGCTTGGCCTTCGTCCACCACGATACAATAGTCTCCCCGCCCGGCGTCTTGAAGGTCACCTCTTCAACATTTTTAAGACCAAACAATTCCGGTGGCGCGCGCACTGTGTCAGGAAAATACATCAGGTGGCGTTGCAGCACCCAAGCCCCCAAAAGCAAGAACGCGCAGAGCACACCGAGTGTGAGTGCAATCTTCACAACCACTGTCATGTAACCCCTCCAACACGCACTTATAACCGCCGTCCATTATGCAGAAACCGCGAGCCTGCTTGGCCTAGCCAACCGCGCTCCAACTGTATATCACGTCACGGCAAATCAAAACGGGGACGGCGGCCCTGTCGCAGGGGTCCAATTTGGGTGCAAACTGGAGGTGGAGGGCGCGCTCAGTCCGACGCCCTGCGACGTACAGCTTCTCTAAACCGCGTTGCAGCCGCCCGGGCTGCCGCCATCCGCTCTGCCATTAAGGGATCGGGTTCGGCATCATCAAAACAAAGCGTCATTAGCCGCTGACGCTGCCTGCCAGGAAGGTGACCGCGCAGACTGCCCTTCAGGGGTTCAATCCAAGGTCGAAACGCCACAACATCCGCACGCGCAAGTAAACCTTTGTCGCGCCCCACCTTAACCGCCAAGCAGTCTGCCTCCGCCTCGCTTGCTAATGTTGGATTGTAGTTGTGGCCCAAAATGTGATGCGCACATTCATGCTCATAGAAGAACGCTTGCAGCTTTGGTGGCAAGGTCTTAAGGCGCGTTGGATTGAGCACGATGTAGGGCACGTGGTTCATAATTACAGCATGGGCGACGTCACGAAGGTTATCAAATCGAATGCTGGAAACGCGCGCGCCGCGCACATCATGACATTGCTGATTGTCTGTTCGAACAGGAAAATGCGAGCGCATAACCTCTGCGCCCTGACTGGGCACAGCCCCAACCAGGCAAAAAGCAAACGTCATCATCAACCACAAGCGCATGCATGTCCCTCGCCTGTCTCGGATCTGAGGCTAGGCCGAGGGCCTATTTTCTCAAGCACGATACATAGAATGCACTGACTCTATGGCCCTGCCAAGCAGCGGGCATAAATTTTTATGAAATCCGATGCCAGGCGCAAGCTGCCAGGCAAGCGCTGAATGATTACTTCTTCTCACAGTCATCTGGGTTTTTGACCATGCGAAGTTCTCCGAAATATTTATAACGCGTCGCATCACAGAGCACATAACCTCGCGCTTCTCCGTAGTGTCGGGCATTTTCAAGATACCCACCGGAGAACAGGACTTTAAAAAGTGCCAATAGCCCGGAAACGGTAAGCCCTATCGACAGCGCCTGGCCCCATTTTATTTCTAACTGCCGCCCTGGTTGCGTGCGCCACAGGCTAGGCCACACAAACCACGACACTAGAGCCAAAAACAAAATCGCCCAAAACAGAAACAGTTTACCATCTTGGCCGTCAAAGAACATGGAATCAGCGCCCATCCATGGGGCCAGCCAGGACATAATAATCCGACCGGTCTCCCACAAAAGGAACGCACCGCACAGTACAAAAAAAAGAACTGCGAGAAACTTTTTCATGTCTCAGTCCAACTTTAATTTTGAGGCGCTGTCATTAAATGCGCCGCGCAATCGCGCCAGCATCGTCTCCAAGACATCTTGCCGGTAAGGTTCCGCCGCTCCAACGCCCCACACGGGATTTGGCCATGCCGCATCTGACGTGCGCCGTGCAATTACATGGACATGGAGTTGACGCACCATGTTACCAAGCGCGCCGATGTTCATTTTATGGGTGTCAGAAAATACTGATTGCAGCAGGGCGGAACAGCATGCCACTTCATCCATCAATAGGTGCCTGTCAGCAGGCCTGAGATCGGTCAGCTCAACAAGTCCAGCACGGCGCGGCACCAAGATAAGCCAGCCAAAGCGCTGATCCTGCATTAACCGGACGGTACACAGATCAAGCTTGAGGACCTCAACCGTGTCCGCCTCAAGACGTTCGTTGAGCACAAAGGTCATAATTGGGGCGTCTCTCCAACTGCGTTGAGACCGGCCCGGTGTCAGCTCTAATCCGACAATGACTTAGCGATTCCTTCAGTCATCTTTTTCGCATCGCCAAGCACCATCACCGTGTTCTCGCGGTAGAATAATGGGTTGTCGATACCGGCATAACCGGACGCAAGTGAGCGCTTGTTAAACAGCACCGTTGCCGACTTCCAAACCTGCAACACGGGCATGCCGTAGATCGGCGAGGTTGGATCATCTTCTGCAGCTGGATTGGTGACATCGTTGGCACCAATCACATAGACAACATCGGTTTGCGAGAAATCAGAATTGATATCTTCAAGCTCGAACACTTCATCATATGGCACGTTGGCTTCAGCCAGCAGCACATTCATATGGCCTGGCATACGACCAGCCACAGGGTGGATGGCATACTTAACTTCTATGCCTTCCTTTTTGAGCGTATCGGCCATTTCCCGCAACGCGTGCTGAGCTTGCGCAACCGCCATGCCATAGCCTGGAACGATGATCACGCTAGAAGCGTTCTTCATCATGTAGGCAGCATCTTCTGCAGCCCCAAGCTTGACAGGCCTTTGTTCGCCGTCGCCACCTGCAGGACCTGCCGTCTCACCGCCAAAGCCACCGAGGATCACAGAAATAAAGGAGCGGTTCATGCCCTTACACATGATGTAGGACAGGATTGCACCAGACGAACCAACAAGAGCGCCTGTGATAATGAGCGCGATGTTGCCAAGTGTGAAACCGATGCCAGCTGCTGCCCAACCCGAATAGGAGTTGAGCATCGACACCACAACCGGCATATCTGCACCACCGATTGGGATGATGATCAACACACCCAGCACCAGAGATACTGCAACGATGGCCCAGAAATACCATTCATCGCCACCCGACATGCAGAATTGATAGATCAGCCAAATCAGCCCTAAGAACAGAGCACCATTGATGACATGACGCGCCGGAAGCATGATCGGAGAACCCGACATTTTGCCTGCCAGTTTGGCGAACGCGATAATTGAGCCCGTGAATGTGAGGGCAC
>CBDFNK010000015.1:0-117597 GCA_965250205.1 Hyphomicrobiaceae bacterium | reverse complement strand
GCCTTCATGCTCGTAGGTCCACTTTTTCAAGCACTCGTTGGCTGTTGCAGGTGTCAAGGAATAGAAAAGCAGAGCCACAACTGTCATGGTCCGGAATATCATTGCGCTCTCCGATCAATTACGACTTGGCTATGGTCAGAATAGCGCGCGACTTTAAGTGCCTTGCTCTTCGCGCACCATGGTTCTTTACCTGGACACAGATACGCCTGACGCGTGTCCGCGATCTCGTTTGAAAAGCCATACATTGCTGCAATATCTCTGTTCCAGCTTTGGCGCTTCCTGATCCCTGCTCCATAATCGCAGAATAGCAACACACCCCATTTTGTACTTCCTTTGATCACCGCATTTCTGAACGGGATAGAATGTCGAATTGTCTTGCAACCAGCCTGAGTCCTTGCCGTTTCATAGCTGTCGTCGGGAAATGTCCGTTGTGTTGGCCCCTCGCATATCCATTTTTTGAATTTTGTTTGCCAGCAAAAGGCCAAGGCTTCTGGCACCCAAGTGCCTTCACGTTGTTTGGCAATCTTTTGCGTTGCAGATGCTGCTGCCGTTTTTTGTGGAGTGGCCGCGCTCGGTTTGGCACCACCTTTTCCGCCAATCGTCACTCCAGCCCATTTTTTTGGTAATGCCGCATTTTGAGATGGCGCAATTGATCCGGTTGGTTTTGAGGCCGCGCCGCCAAAATTGGCGGTCGCTTGCTTGTAGCGTTTCTTGGCTAACTCAGCGCGTTTGCGTTCACTCTCGGCCTTGAGGCGCGCCATACGCTCACGAAACTCTTTCTGTTTTTTAGCAAGCGTTTCTTTGCGGCGGCGATTGTTGTTGGCGAGCCGTTGGCGTTTTTCGTCCAGGAAACGCTGCTGCTGTTCGCGGTTTGCCGCAGCGCGGCGCTCATTCTCTGCTTGACTGGCACGCCGCGCTGCCATAGTCGCGTCGTGGGCGCGCTGTCTGGCAGCCATGGTTTCGTCTGCCGCTTGGTTGATCGCTGCATTGGCAGCATGCACCCAATGGCTGGAGTTGTCGTTGCTACTGTCGTTATTGGACGCGTATCGGCTGCGCTCCAATTCCCGTTCTGCGCGTTCTATCTCTTCTTCCTGACGCTCTTGTTCACGTTCCGCTTTGCGCTCTGCTTCTCTTTGTTCTTCTTTCAGTTTGCGCTCGGCAGCGGCGTATTGTCGTTCGATGGATAACTCTTTTTCACGTTGAACAATATATCGAATTTTTGCCCGGTTGAGTGTAACCTTGGCTTGGCGCTTAAGGCCACCGTCCTCCACAACGACGGCTAACTTTGTCTTATGCGGCACCTGACCAAACTGTTGCACCAAACTACTCAATTGGATTTGAAACGACCCATTCTTTGATTGCAGTGTTGTGTTTACGGTTTTTTTGGCACCCGGCGCGGTCATCAACGCGCTAACGGCAATAGGGCCGGAATAGCTAACGTCTTTAACTTGTGTGCGGAACCTACCGGTTGGTATTGGTGTGGATTTTTTAGTTCGCCGCTCCCATGGATTTTTTGTTGTTCCGGCCAGAAGAGTCACTGTAGTGAGAACTCCCGTGGTTTTATTCACTAAGCGCACATCATGCTCGGTTATTGTTTGCGTTTGTTCAATTTGCTGCTGTTCTAATGTGCGCTGAATTTTTCCGCCTATTCCAGAATGCTCATTGGAGCCGAACGTTAGATGTAATTGTTTTGTTATAGGCTTACCGCTGTCTACAAATTCAGTCGTCACCTTCGTCGTTACGTTTTTTTCTTCTTGCCAATGCTCCATTACGTCTAACGGGGTGATGAGTGTTTCACTACTATGAGATCCCTCTATTATGGATACTCCAGGTTCTGATGCACAGCTTGCAAGAAGCAAAGCAGAAAACAAAACGTAGTAGAGTTTGCAAGCACGCGGCGCAAATAAAGAAAACACTGAACTCACCCCGCAATAATCACTCAATTATTAAAACATCTCGTTAGCAGAAGTCTCGTCTTTGCAGAGAGCGTTTGCTAAATCCCCTATATTAGGTTGCCATATTCAGCATTTATTGCAAATAGATTGAGTTGGGTTGACCGAGACAAATATGCCGATTGCCACCTGAAAACGGAGCGAATTTCTTGTTTGACTATTCTATTGTGCGCAGCACCATACGCATCATTTTGTTTCTAATCAGCGACCTTACCGAGATGTGAAGTCACAGAACGGTGAGCAAACTAAGTAGGTGATGGTGATCTTATTGTAGGTGATGGTGATCTTATTGCGGGCGCGACGTGCTCCATACGCACACCTAGGCCGACCATGCGCGCTGGGATACGTTGAAGAAACGGGAACCGTTGCATGATCTTTACCGGTGTTGGCACAAAATCCGGATCGTCTACTGACGCTGTCAGCGCTTTTTCGATGATCGTCTTATGGGCGGCCACTTGCATTTTTTGCAGTAAACGCGTTGGCCACAGACGCCGCTTTTGTATCGCCGCCAACCTCCCAGGTGAGATCTGTTGGTTTTTACGTAAGGCGTCATGAAGGTGATTGGCCGCCACCACTGCATCCTGTATGGCCAGATTGACGCCCACGCCACCAGCAGGCGACATGGCATGGGCGGCATCACCGATGACGAGAAACCCCTTTTTGTACCACGTGTCTAGCCTATTGACGGCCACGCTCAAAAGTTTCACATCATCCCACGTCGCCAGACACTCCACACGCTTAATGTCAAAGTTCATCGCCCGTGCAACGCGTTTGCGGAATGATGCGAGGCCCTGTTGTTTGATCTCATCCAGTCCGCCCTTCGGGATGATGTAGGCAGCTTGCCAATAGTCGGCACGGTTAAGCCGTACCAAGAGTTCGCCGGGGTGCATGTTGACCCCCATCTCTTCGCCATCGCTTGGCAAACGCGGTACGCGAAACCAAAGAACGTCGATGGGAGCACCAAGCTCGCGCACCTTGAGGCCAGACTTGTCACGCAACACTGACCAACGTCCATCTGCGGCAACAACCAATGGTGCTTTGACACTCATCGATGCGCCTTCAGATGTTGCCGTGAGGCCTGTCACCCGATCACCCTCCGTGATGAGATCGTTCGCCTCAGTAGACATCAACACCTGAAAACCAGAATAGGCTTTGCCTTCCGCTGCTAAAAAGTTGAGAAAATCCCATTGCGGCATCATGGCGACGAATTTGCACTGAACCGGCAAATGCGAAAAACTCATCATCTGCACTTTTTGACCACCGACAAACACATTGAATGTTTCAGCACGTTGATGGGGGAGTTGTAGAAACCGTTCAAGCAAGCCCAGTTCATGCATCACTTCAAGCGTTGAAGGATGAATAGTATCGCCGCGAAAATCGCGCAGGAAGTCAGCGTGTTTTTCAAGAACGATGACCTCCACACCAGCGCGCGCGAGTAACAGGCCGAGCATCATGCCTGCAGGGCCACCGCCTGCAATACAGCACTGACATGTGTGGGTTTTCTCTGTCATTGGACCCCTCCCGAATGGGTGGTGCATAACGCAAGACATCCGAAAACTTTGAGCGCCTCAGCGCGGCACCCCAATCGCGGGTCGTGATGAACTGATTTTAGATTAGCACATCTTCTGCCACGACACCGGCATTGGCGACGACATTTACGAAGACACCTTGTTTTTCAGATGCGACACGTATTTTGAAGGTCGCGCTGCCATCATCGTGGGTCTCATGGGTGAGTATATCGGCGTTGGCGTGCAGCCAATGAACAAGGCGGCCCTCTGTCGCGGGAACAGAAAGCTGATAGATTTTATCATCACGGCCGAGGCGTCGATCAATCGTTGCAAGCAAGTCTTGCATACCGTCACCAGTTAGGGATGAGACAGGGACTGGGTGTAACGCCTCAAACCTGGATGTTAATGAAACGTACTGGCGCGGCTCTTCATCTAACAGATCAATCTTGTTCCAAACTTCAAGCACACGGGTTTTATCGCTGTCTGTATCCACGCCAAGGTCATCAAGAACCTTATCTACGTCGGCTGCCTGCGCCGTGGTTTCTGGGTGCGAGATATCGCGCACATGCAAAATAAGATCAGCGGAGATCACTTCTTCCAGCGTTGCGCGAAAGGCGGCGACCAGCATCGTTGGCAGGTCAGAAATGAAGCCAACGGTATCCGACAAGATCACCCGGCGACCGCTGGCGAGTTTCACTTCGCGCATGGTTGGGTCCAGCGTCGCAAACACCTGCTGCTTGGCATACACATCGGCGCCTGTCAGGTTGTTGAATAGAGTTGATTTGCCAGCATTGGTGTAGCCAACAATTGCAACAACTGGATACGGCACTTTCTTGCGCCCTGCCCTGTGCAGCTCACGCGTTTTAACAACGGCCTTCAACTCGCGGCGCAGACTTGCAATGCGATCACCAATCATGCGCCGATCCAACTCGATCTGCGCTTCACCCGGACCACCCACCGTGCCGCCGCCGCCGCGCTGACGTTCAAGGTGAGTCCAGGCACGGACAAGGCGACCCTTTTGGTAGGTGAGATGGGCAAGTTCGACTTGCAATCGACCTTCACGCGTCTGCGCCCGCCTGCCAAATATCTCCAGGATAAGCCCAGTGCGATCAAGCACTTTGACGTTCCACGCCTTTTCCAGGTTGCGTTGCTGAATGGGCGTCACAGCATGATCGATGATCACAACTGTGACATCCAATCTTTCTGCCAATTTGCCAAGTTCGGTGACTTTGCCGGTGCCAAAAAGAGTTGCAGGGCGAAGTGCAACAAGGGGAACCAAGAAGTGATCGATAACATCGAGATTAATCGCTTCAGCGAGACCAACGGCTTCAGCGAGACTTTGATCTGGTGCATGTTGCAGTGTTGATAATGCTGTAGCAGAGCTTGCCCGTTTTAAATGGGGAAGCATGACAAGACATCGCGTCCTATCTGATGGCCCAACGGTGTCGCGCGGCTGCTCACCAGCGCCAATTCCACCAGCGTTTGAGTCCTTAGAATGAGAAATGGCTGATCGACATCCCTATTCAGCGCCATCATCGGCTGGGTCTTCGTCCAGCAGTTGTACAGGCGCGCCTGGCATGATGGTCGAAATCGCATGCTTGTAAACAAGCTGGGAATGACCATCACGGCGCAACAAGACACAGAAATTATCAAACCAGGTGACGATGCCCTGCAGTTTGACGCCATTAATCAGAAAAATTGTCAGTGGGATTTTTTGCTTCCGAACATGATTGAGAAACGTGTCCTGAAGGCTTTGAATTTTATCTGCGGCCATTGTTCTTATTCCGCGGTTATGATTTTGCCGGACTTATTATGTACCTGTCATAGCATTATTTGGCCATAATTCCGAGACGCAAACTGAGACTTTTATTGATGTTGTGCGTAATTTTTGGCTCACAACACGAAAAATACTGACCGAGATCACTCTGGTTGCCTCAACTAAGCTCTGAAAACTCATGAAATTTTTGTCGAAGACGCACACTCACAGGGCCAGGCCTTCCTGTGCCCAGGACCTTTTGATTGATACGCACGACGGGTAAAACCGTGCCTGACGCCGCCGTTGTGAAGGCCTCTTGGGCCGCTTCAGCTTCGCCAACCGAAAATGCGCGTTGGTCAAGATCAAGACCCAATCCGGCCAATTCATCGAGTGCCGTTGCGCGGGTAACCCCGGGCAAAATCTCCTGGCTTAGTGGCCGGGTCACGACACGATTGTCGCCCGTGATGATCCAGGCCGTCGATGAAGCGCCTTCGGTGATGTTGCCATCTGAGTCCACGAACCAGACCTCTCGATCACCAGTTTGAAGGGCACTTTCTTTCGCAAGCACTGCGGGCAATAGCATTACAGTTTTAATATCACAGCGCTGCCAACGTGGGTCAGGCTGCGTGATTACGCCAATACCGTCGTGCGCAAGTTTTGCCATTGCGCCCGGCACGCCAGAGCGTGCAAGGCAGACAAATGTTGGCGGGCCTTGCGGTTTTGGAAAGGGAAAATCACGGTGCGCCTGACCGCGGCTCACCTGCATGTAAAGCGTACCCGTTCGCACAAGATTGCGCTTGACGGTTTGGTGCATGATGTGGCGCACCGCACGATCTGACATCGTAAATTCAATTTTGAGATCGTCGAGCGAGCGTCTCAGGCGCGCCAAATGGCGGCTGACGTCGACAAGATAACCGCCGTTGATTTCGCAGACTTCATAAACGGCGTCAGCAAATTGAAAGCCGCGGTCTTCAACATGCACGTGCGCACGGTTGTAAGGAAGATACCGGCCATTAACGTAGACTTGCCGTGTCATGGGCTGTCCTCAGGTTTGCCAGCAAGAGTGGCGGGCAGCGCATCAGCAAGGCGGTCTTTTTTATTGAGCTATCATAAAAGATAAGATAGTCGACCAGACGCAAAGGATAGGTGCGCTCGAGCGCGTCCATCTTAGCTTGAATCAGTGGGCGTGCTCTAACCTTTTATTTTAGATCATATTCCGGGCGAAAACCGCGCACACTTTTGGCTCGAACATGATCTAGAAATAATCGGGACTAACGCGGAACATGAGTTCCACATCGCGCACACGATCTGCGCGTGAAAACAGGACCACCCGGTCTTTGACATGAAGCTCGGTTTCGCCCCTTGGGATCACGGTCTCGTTGTTACGCAAAATACATCCGAACCGCACACCATCGCCAATTTCGATTTCCCTGATCTTTTTTCCTACAATAGGTGCAGTGTCCAGAATTTCGGCTTCTATCACCTCGCCTGCGCCGTTTTGCACAGAGTGCACGCCCCTTATTCGGCCGCGCCGCACGTGTTGCAGTACCCGTGAAACGGTGACAGCGCGTGGATTAATGTAGGCATCAATATTGAGCGACCGCACCATGCTGAGATAATTCGGCGAATTGATCAGACAAAAGCTTGATGTGCAGCCGAGCTGCTTTGCCAGAGCCGACGTCAGCAGATTGACTTGATCATCATTGGTCACCGCAACCAGGGTATCCGCCGTTGAGATGTCGGCTTCTCGCAACAGCTCTTCATCCAACGCTGAGCCATTCAAGACAACCGATGACTGAAGCTGCTCAGCAATTTCCGTTGCCCGATTATGGTTAAGCTCGATCACCTTGAGCCGTTGGTTAGGGTCTGCGGCTTCAAAGGATTTGGCAAGATAAAACCCAATGTTACCGCCACCGGCAATGACGATACGACGTGCCTGGATTTCTTCGTGTCCGAAGACATGCAAAACGCGATTGGTTTGATCTGATGGGGTCACGACATAGACACCATCGCCTTCATGGATTTCATCACTCGCATGTGGCACCAACAGTCTATCGCCGCGCACAATTGAAACAATCGTTGCCGGGAGATCAGGGAAAAGTTCAGACAGTTGTGACAATGGAGTATCGACCAGCGGGCAATCTGCATCGCAAGAGATGCCCAGTAACGTAATGCGACCCTCACCGAAACTTGCCGTTTCGAAAGCGCCCGGCGTTTCCAGGCGCCGCATCACCATATTGCCGACTTCAATTTCTGGCGAAATAATAAAGTCGATCGCCATGCTGTCGCGCGAGAACAACTTGGACCATGGTTCCGACAAATAGCTTTGCGCCCTGACGCGTGCAATTTTTGTTGGAATGTCAAATAACGTGTGGGCCACCTGACAGGCGACCATATTGACTTCGTCGTGCAGCGTCACCGCGATCAACATATCAGCTTCGTGCGCATCCGCCCGTTCAAGAACATCGGGATGCGCCGCATTACCTCGCAGCGCGCGCACCTCCAGCACGTCATTGGCGCGCTCAACAAGTTCAACATTGGCATCAATGATCGAGATGTCATTGCCTTCTGCAGCGAGCCGCTCAGCAATGCCAGAGCCAACCTGTCCTGCACCGCAAATGATGACCTTCATAAATCTCGGGTCCTTAAGCTCAGATGTTGATCTGCTGAATTTATATCAAACGCAAAGAGCTGCGATCACGGAGCGCCCTTAACTTTCCCCAGACGCATACTAAGTTGCCTCTGCACGCGTAGAGATTACGCCCATGGATATTCAAATCTGGTTAAGTTTGCTGGCGTTGCTCTGCGGCTCGTTGGTCTGAGGTAACGCCCAGTGCTCTCAGTTTACGATGCAGCGCCGAACGCTCCATGCCGACAAACTCAGCCGTGCGCGAGATATTGCCACCAAAGCGATTGATTTGTGCCAACAAATACTCCCGCTCGAATATTTCCCTGGCCTCCCGCAACGGTAGCGACATCAGGTGTTCTGCTCCACCGTTTATAGGTAATGGCACATTAGACCCAATTTCATTGGGCAGCATTTCAGCAGTAATGACCGAATTACCTTCCCCGCCGGACAAAATCATCAACCGTTCGATATTGTTGCGCAATTCGCGCACGTTGCCGGGCCAGTCATGGGCTTGCAAAACAGCAATCGCATCTTCGCCAATACGGCGCGGCGAAAGACCTGACGTCTCGGTGATGTTGCCAACAAAGAACTCGACCAATTCTGGAATGTCTTCGCGCCGTTCAGCCAGGCTTGGCACACGCAGCGGTACAACATTCAAACGGTGATAGAGGTCCTCGCGAAAACGCCCTTCTGCCATGGCACGCTCAAGGTCATGACTAGTCGATGAGACGATGCGCACGTCAACTGACACTTTTTGCGTGCCCCCGATACGTTGAAACTTTTGCTCAACCAGGACGCGCAGAATTTTGCCTTGCGTTTCAAGCGGCATATCACCGATTTCATCGATGTAAAGCGTGCCCCCGTGGGCCTCTTCCAAGGCCCCCACTTTGCGTGGACCACCTTCTTGATCTTCTGTGCCAAACATTTCTTCTTCAACGCGGTCTGGCACCATAGCGGCAGCATTAAGAACCACAAACGTGCGATCACTGCGGTGTGATTGGGCATGCAGCATGCGTGCTGCAAGCTCTTTACCTGCACCTGATGGACCACGAATGAGAACGCGGCTGTTGGTTGGAGCAACCCGTTCAATCGCCGTTTTTAGATGATTAATGGCTGCGGACTTGCCAATCATATCAGCCGATACCATCGCCTTGCCGCGCAATTGTTCCACTTCGCGCTTCAGCTGTGAGGTTTCTAGTGCGCGCATGGTGACCAACAACAGTCGGTCACTCTTGAAGGGCTTCTCTATATAGTCGTAAGCACCACGCCGGATCGCGGTCACAGCTGTTTCAATATTGCCGTGGCCTGAGATGATGACAACTGGCAACTCTGGATAGGTGCGCTTGATCACACTGAGGACCTCAAGGCCATCAAGGCGGCTGCCTTGCAGCCAGATGTCGAGAATGACGAGTTGCGGTCGTCGCTCTTCGATTGCGCGCAGCGCCTCATCACTGTCTCTGGCAAGGCGCGTTTGGTGGCCTTCGTCCTCCAGAATACCTGCAACCAATTCACGAATGTCAGCTTCATCATCTACGATCAGGATGTCAGCAGCCATCGATTACTCCTTAGCTTCTTGGGTCAAGGTGCGCTCTTGCGGCGCGGTTTTCGGAGCCCGTTTAGGGGCGTTGGAATTTGTATCGTTTGGTTTTTTCGCCTTTGATTGCGATGCCAGCGCTGCATCAGCACGATCATGCGAATCACCTGGATCTCGGTCGCTCTTCGGTCTGTCGCCTGCACGCAGCGGCAATATAAGTCGCACGCGCGCGCCATTGAGATTTATTGTCGTGTCGGTCGCTAGATCACCCGCGCCACCGTTTTGTAGCGCTGGCCGACTAACGTCCTCAAGCACCAATCTTCCACCATGCTGTTCAACAATTTTTTGAACTATTGCCAATCCAAGCCCCGTACCTTTGGAGCCTTTCGTCGTCACGTAGGGTTCCAACAAGCGGTTACGATTGGACTTAGGCAAGCCGATACCATTGTCAGTTACTTCGATAACGAGTTGATCCGGCTCCTGGCGAAGCGCTGCAATGACATGTGGTTTAAAGCCCTCATGGTTTTTCTCAGCTGCACTTTCGACGGCCTCGGTCGCGTTCTTAACAAGGTTGGTCACGGCCTGGGTCATAAGCCTGCGGTCGAAAGAACCACTGGTCTTCCTATCCGGCAGGTCCAATCGGAACGCCACACCTGGATGACCTTCCCGAAATAAAATCACAGGTTCTTGTACGACGTCACGAAAATCACCGTCTTCCATCACCGGTTTTGGAATGCGTGCAAACGAGGCAAATTCGTCGACCATACTTTTAATGTCACCAGCCTGGCGCTCGATAGTTTCTGTCAATTTTTCAAAAGTCGCGCGCTGGTCTTCCTCCAACACATTGGCATACTTTCTTCTGAGCCGCTCAACGGACAGAATAATTGGTGTCAACGGGTTTTTGATCTCGTGGGCAATACGGCGCGCAACATCTGCCCATGCCGAGGTTCGTTGCGCTGAGACGAGTTCGGTGATATCATCCAATGTGACAACCAAGCCAACATTACCTGTTTCGGCTTCCTCCTGGGTGACGCGAACTGCAAATGTCCGCTCTTCATCGCCAAGCGAAATAGAAATCTCATCGCGGGCTTTGGCTTTGAAGCCATGGCGCTCCTGTTTTTCCAAAATCGGTGCCAACACCGGCAAAGCTTCGCCAAGCTTTTTGCCAACCACCTTGTCTTCATCAATGTTCAACAAAAATTGCGCTGAGCGCGATACAAGTGTGATGCGCTCATTGCTGTCCATACCGATAATACCGGCAGAAACACCCGACAAAACAGCTTCGATAAAACGCCGCCGGTCGGTCAGTTGGTCGTTGGCGGTGACGAGCGCGTCATGCTGGGATTTGAGTTCCCGGGTCATGCGATTGAAAGTTTGTGACAATCGCCTGAGATCACCTTCACCGCGCCGCTCAGGTAGTTCAACGGAAAGATTGCCACCTGAAACCTCTTCTGCAGCTCCTATCAAGCGCCGGATCGGCGCCACAAAGCGTCCTGCAAACCAGAGCCCAGCCCAAATTGCGGCCAACAGCGCAGTCATCGAAATCATGGTGTACATCAAGCCATGGGCCAGCTTGAGGCCACCGCGTGCTTTGCGTAATTGATTATAGGCTGACACACTTTTCTCAGTTGCGGTCAGCTGGCGGATCACCGTTGGACTGACATTGCGCAACACATAGATGAAACGATTGGCTTTACTCTTTAATTTGCCGATGGCCGCAATCGAGTACCCTGTCTTGGGTGTTAGCACCGGCACTTTGCCAGCGCGTGCAACCTGCATCACATCGTCGTCAGGCACGACAAACGGCAATTCACTGCTCACGACCGGGTTAGAGATCTGATGGCCCAGACCATCGATAATATAAACAGCTGGCAAATCCCGTAGCGCCGCCTGAGCAATCACCAATTGAGAAAATGCCGGTCTATTCTCTGCTGACATTTCAGCGGAGGCATCAAGGTCACGCACCATGTTGTCGACATCTGTGCGGATCACACTGCCATGCTCTCTCAAATACGCTTTGGCAACCTCATGAGAATTTTCGATGACGACGCGCGTGCGCTTGGAAAACCAACCGTCAATGGAACGAGAAAAGGTTGTCGTCGCAGCAACCGCCAATAGAATTGCAGGTAGCGCTGCGATCACTGAGAACAGTGCCACGATGCGAGCATGAAGGCGTGCACCTGGAACGCGTGCGCGCCATGCCTGCCAAATTTGTCTGACTTGCCATGCAATCACGGCGATCATGGCAACAATCAAAACAACATTGAGAAAGAGGACGCTGACAACCACCGAGTTGGAGGGTGCGATCGGCGTCAGGCCGGTCAAGATGAGAAAGGTTGCAAGGGCTGACACCAGCGACAACACAACAATCGTGAAGCCAATCCAAAATGCGCGCTCACTGGGCGCCACAGGACTGTGTGGCCGTGCGGACATCTGGGATGTCACGCCCGCTTCACCATCATCGCTGACAGGATCGCTGGTCATGCTTTAAAAATTCGCCTTCCTACGCAAATACACCCGCTCACGTGCTACCGCTTTTGCTCCAAAACCCTTGGTGTGGCCAAAGTTGTCAACGCTGTTGCCTCAACAGCGCGAACCAGCCCTCAAAGACGCCGTTTGTGGCGAGCTAGCCACGATGCTCGAACCGAGCTGCATCACCAAAACGCAAGCAATCTGCAAACTGTGACATTATCGCGACAATTTCAATGTCTTTCCGAAGTTCATGCACTATTCCAAGTTGAATATGCATGCCTTGGTCCTGTTCTAGGGTGCCATGACGACCCTAGAACACCCCTAGATCCACCTGCGAAAAGTTAGAATCGCAACCCATAGGGTCATTTTTCATGTGACCAGAAACGATTACGGCTCATAGGCCCAAGCTGTTAACCCTCCCCGCCACCTGAGACGGTGTTTTTTTTAAAATGTTGGCTACTTAATCACCTTGATATCGAGATTTTTAATCCGGCTGCGCAACGTATTGCGGTTGAGGCCAAGTAATTCCGCTGCACGGATTTGATTGCCGCGCGTTGCTGACAGAGCTGCGGTCAAAAGCGGCACTTCAATCTGGCGCAACACGCGATCATAAAGGCCTGCTGGCGGCAACTCTGTGCCAAAGCTAGAAAAGTATCCGTTCAAGTGGGCCTCGACCAACTCAGAGAGATCTTTGGTACCCACATCAACGGGACCGAGATCTGAAAGGGCCGATTCAGCCATCTCTTGATCAACAATCTGATAGGTCAACGTATCGACAGCGTGAAGCGCGGACACGCGGCGAACAAAATTTTCAAGCTCACGGACATTGCCAGGCCAAGGATATTGCTTCAAACGTTCTACAGCGGCCTTTTCTATCAACTTCTCACTCAAACCTTCATCAACCACGCGCCGTAGGAAATAGCGTGTGAGATCACCGATATCTTCAATGCGGTCCCGCAAAGCTGGCAAACGCATCGGCACGACATTGAGCCGATAGTAAAGATCTTCACGAAACACACCCTGCTGAATTTGAACCTTAAGATCTCGGTGCGTGGCGGCAACGATACGTACGTTGGTCTTAATCGGCGTGCGGCCACCAACTGTCGTGTACTCACCTTGCTGCAAGACACGCAAAAGGCGCGTCTGGGCTTCAAGTGGCATGTCACCAATTTCATCTAAGAACAGAGTGCCACCTTCAGCCTGTTCAAAACGGCCCTGCGTCCGTCCTTGTGCGCCCGTAAATGCCCCCTTCTCGTGACCGAAAAGCTCGCTTTCGATGAGGTCTCGCGGAATTGCCGCAACATTGATTGCAACAAAGGGTCCGTTGCGCCTCTTGCCATGATCGTGCAGGACGCGCGCAACCAATTCTTTGCCGGTGCCGCTTTCACCTGAGATCATCACCGTCAAATCAGTTTGGGTGAGACGCGCCAGTGCCCGATAAATGTCCTGCATGGCCGGGGAGCGGCCAATCAACGGCAGTTCATCACTTTCAAATTTTGGCTTGGCGCGTTGGGGTTCTTTTTTGCGCGCCACTTCAATGGCACGGGCCACCACTGCGACGACTTCGGAGATATCAAACGGCTTCGGTAGATATTCAAAAGCCCCTTTTTCAGCCGCCGTCAGCGCTGTCATCAATGTGTTTTGAGCGCTCATCACAATGATTGGCATTTCAGGTCGAGCTTTTTTGATGCGCGGGATCAGGTCAAATCCATTTTCATCCGGCAACACAACATCAGTTATAATAATTTCGCCTTCACCCTGGCTGGCCCAGCGCCACAACGTAGCCGCATTACTGGTCGCGCGTGGCGCATAACCCGCTCGCGCCAACGCCTGATTGAGTACCGTGCGAATAGCGCTGTCGTCATCAGCAATTAATATTGAGCCCTGGCTCATTGCTGTGATCCCTTCTTGCTTTTTCCGACTTTTAAAACTGTTGCGTGTTGGCTGTCAGAAATCGTGGACGTTTCTTCAACCGGAAGCAGCACCCGAAACACCGTATTCGTGGACATGCCATCGAGTTCAATCACGCCGCCATGATCGCCAATGATTTTTGCAACCAACGCGAGGCCGAGACCCGACCCTGATGGCTTGGTGGACACAAACGGCTCAAACAGGTGTGTTTTTATGGCTTCAGGAATGCCCGGCCCATTGTCTTCGACCTCAATCATAAGCGGCAGACTGAAGCGCGCATCTGAGCCTGGAACTGACAACCGTACGCCAGGACGAAACGCTGTCCGCAACATGATTCGGCGTTGAGTTGCATTTTGCCCAATCGCTTCTGAGGCATTTTTGACGAGGTTGAGAAAGACTTGCACCAATTTGTCTTTGTTCCCACGCGCCAAAGGCAGTGAAGGATCGTAAAGTTCATTGAATTCGATATGTGCCGCAAAACCTGCTTCAGAAATTTTGCGCACATGATCGAGAACATTGTGAACGTTGACGCCTTCAGCTTCGAGCGGGCGTTCATCGCCAAATACTTCCATGCGGTCGACAAGATTGCGAATACGATCGGTCTCGATGCAGATGAGCTGCGTTAACTCACGGTCGTCATCACTAGCATTCTGCTCCAAGAGCTGGGCAGATCCGCGAATGCCTGAAAGCGGATTTTTGATTTCATGGGCCAGCATGGCAGCCATGCCAGACACAGATCTGGCCGCCGCACGGTGGGTTAGTTGGCGTTCAATCATCTGCGCCATTGAACGCTGTTGCAGCATGATCAATATTTGACCAGGCCTGTCAGACACTGGGCCTGCGTGAATATCTACGAGCTTTGGTGCTGAAAACCGGGGCGCTGCAATTTCAATGGCATATTCATTGACGGTTGAGCCCGCATGGCGCACCTGTTCGATCAAGGCCAGCAATGGACACCCAAATGTCACCACAGAATTAAGCGTTGTGCGACAGAGCATCGGCTGGCTGGCTGACAAAAAGGCCTCGGCAGCAGCGTTGACATAGAGAATTGCGTTTTGCTCGCCAACAACAATCACGGGGTGGGGTACAGTCGCGAGCAATAGCTTGCTTTCAACGTCTGTCGAATCCGTTGTGGAATTGCCTTTAAGTTGGACAACCTTTGCCACCTAACCCAACGCCTCCACTGGCTGCAAAGCGATCGTTTCGTCGTAGAATTCCGCCAAATTTTTCAGAACGCGTGGTGCATCTTCGTCGGTACACAATCGGCGGCGCCAATTCTTGACCGACGCTGCATCGCGACCGGTTGTTTCCAAATACCAGCCCATGTGTTTGCGCGCATTGCGAAGTCCAACCCGCTCACCATAAAACGACAACATACTTTCGACGTGCGCATGTGCGATGTTGCCTTGTGCATCAAGCGTTGGCGCGGGAACATCAGATCCCATTTCAAGAGCGCGCGCAATTTGGCCTGGTAGCCATGGTGCACCATAGGCGCCACGGCCAATCATGACGCCATCGCTACCAGATTGTGCGAGGGCATCACGCGCGTCCTCAACGGTTGTGATGTCACCATTGACAATCACAGGGATTGAGACAGCGCCTGACACAGGTGCAACACGCGTCCAATCAGCTTTACCCTTAAAAAACTGACAGCGTGTGCGTGCGTGCACGGTCACCATCTGCACGCCTTCAGCTTCAGCGCGGCGGGCAAGCTCTGGTGCATTGATGTCTTTGTCGTCCCAACCGAGCCGCATTTTGAGCGTTACCGGAACCGATACCGCTTGTACGATGGCCTTGATCAATGCAAGCGCATGATCAAGATCCCGCATCAGGGCACTGCCCGATAGTTTCCCCGTCACCTCACGGCGCGGACAGCCCATATTGATGTCAATGATGTCTGCACCAAGCCCCTCAGCAATGCGTGCACCCGCCGCCATCCAGCGCGCTTCACAACCAACCAGCTGAACAACATATGGGCGCAGCGCCTCACCGCGCGCGCGACGCACCACATCTTTGCGCTGCTGCACCAATTCTGAACTGGCGACCATCTCAGAAACCACGAGGCCAGCATCAAGCGTGTCGGCAAGCCAGCGGAAGGGCAGATCAGACACGCCCGTCATCGGCGCCAAGAACACCGGGTTCTTTAAATTGTGCTGGCCGATTTGCATAAATGTACTACTCAGTCGTTGCAGGTCCTGCCCGACGGCTTGCGTGGACCGGCATCTTCAAGATGCCTGATTGTGCATAATTTTTGAGCGTATGGACTTTCTGCCTATCATTTGTGCAATGTAGATCAGATGATGGTCGACCGCAAGGGCTGTGCGGCACAGGCCACCAAACGATTGCGATCGCCGCTCCAGCCACGTAATCAGGCGTCTTTAAAGTGTGCTGAAGCGACCAGGCTAATCTCTGGCCCCACACGCCAGCACATAAAGTCACGAGCGGAAGGATTTCGACCTGTGAATGTCAGCGCTGTCATCGCCGCCGCAGGGCGGGGCTCGCGAGCTAAAGCTCATGGCACACCACCCAAACAGTACGTGCAGATTGGCGGACGCTCGATCCTCAGCCACGCTATTTCCGCCCTGGCGGATGCCGAAGAGATTGACCAGGTCTTGGTCATAATCCATGAAGCGGACCAGGATATCTACACCGACACCCTGAAAAGGGACGGGGCACCCGAAAAACTGCTTCATCCCGTCTTGGGTGGAGCAACACGCCAGGAGAGTGTTTTTGCAGGGCTCAGTAGGCTGGCCAGCGAAAGTCCTCCTGATGCTGTCTTGATCCACGATGGCGCCCGCCCGTTCCTGCCCAGCGCTGTCATTACAAGGGTCACAGAGGCCCTTCAAACGATGTCGGCAGCCATTGCAGCAGTGCCGTTGGCTGATACCCTGCAACGGGCTGATGCATCCGGACTGATCCGTGAAACGCTCAACCGTGATGGGTTATGGCGGGCGCAGACCCCACAAGGGTTTGCATTTAAGCCACTTTTACAAGCCCATCGCAAAGCAGCCGACGCCGGGCGCGATGATTTTACCGACGATGCAGCGCTCTTCACGTGGGCTGGCGGCAACGTACACGTTGTCGAAGGCGCTGAACAAAATCATAAAATAACAACGCCCAAGGATCTTGCGATGGCGGAAAATATGGTCTCAAAAAACGCCAACGAGACGATGGCAGGGCCAGATTTACAAATCCGCACAGGCTCCGGATTCGATGTGCATCGCGCAGCCTCAGGCGATCACGTCTGGCTATGTGGCATCAAGGTTGCGGCACCCTTCTCTTTGTCTGGTCACTCTGATGCAGATGTTGCGCTCCATGCGCTGACAGATGCGATCCTTGGCGCGCTGGGCGATGGTGATATCGGAAGCCACTTCCCGCCGTCTGACCCACAATGGAAAGATGCGGCCTCTCACATCTTTTTGGCCCACGCCGCACAGCGGGTCCTTGAACACGGCGGCGCTATTAGCAACGTCGACATCACTGTCATTTGCGAATCACCGAAGATCGGGCCTCATCGCGACGCCATGCGCACAGAAGTGGCCAGAATACTGGACCTCGCCTTGGATCGGGTATCTGTTAAGGCAACCACCACCGAGGGTCTTGGCTTTACCGGCCGGGGTGAGGGCATCGCCGCGATGGCGTCTGCAACCCTTCGCCTGCCCTCACCTTAGAGACCTAGTGACGACCAAATGGCCACGCTTTTGAGCTTGGAACGCGAAGGCATCGGCCTTTTCGTTGACCCTCTCGCCAGAATCGCTGCATCAACAAAATTGAAGTTGTATGACGAAATTCAAGCGGGAGACCCGCAATATGAACATGATGACTCAAGCGCTTGATCGCGCTCCGGAAACTACAGTTGAAATTACTGACATTGCTGAAATGACAGCAGCAAACTGCTTGGCGACACGCGTTCGCCAATTGTCACGTATTATTACGCGCGTTTATGATGACGCGGTGCGCCCACTTGGCATAACCGCGAGCCAATATACGTTGTTGGCCCAGCTTGCGTCCCGTGACGGCATCACAGCCGTTGAAATCGGACATGAGTTGGACATTGAAAAGTCAACCCTTTCTCGCAATCTCAAGCGGTTATTGGCTCTTGATCACATTTTGATGGACCCACCTGCCGGCCGTCGAGGTCGTGGTTTACACCTAACACCGAAGGGCAAAGCGATTCTGATCGAAGCCCATCCAATCTGGCAGGCGGCGCAAAATCGTGCCCTTGCTGCAATGGGCAAAGATACGCGCGACACGTTAGATACACTTCTGTCGCATGCAGAAAAGTTGATTGCGGATTAAGCGAACTACTCGCAAACCTGCTCATCAATTCGAAGACATCAAATAAAGGCGTGCCAACATCTGGTGCGCTTTTTTTTGTATTTCATGTCAAAATGGATGAAACGACTTGTGGCATGTAATGTGAGACTAAGTGATGACACCCAACCAATCATCATCTGATCGGGCTACATCTGAACTGGCGGTTCAACTGGTTAGCCAACTACGCTTGCAGGACTTCACACTCGCCACGGCTGAAAGTTGTACCGGCGGACTAGTATCCGCGGCTGTGACTGATATTGCAGGCGCCTCCGAGGTTTTTGATCGCGGTTTCATAACCTATTCCAATCGCGCCAAAACAGAATTGTTGGGGGTATCAGCCCCGTTGATTGACCGCTTTGGCGCTGTCAGTTCTGAAGTTGCGCGCGCCATGGCCGATGGGGCATTGCAAAATTCAGCTGCGGATATCGCGGTCTCGATTACAGGCATTGCCGGACCAAGCGGTGGCAGCGCAGACAAACCCATTGGCTTGGTGTTTATTGCCGTTGCCAAACGGGGTGGCCCGTGTGTTGCCTGCCGGCACGTGTTTGAAGACACAGGACGTGCTGGAATTCGGAATGCGGCGGTCACCGCCAGCCTGGCAGCACTCAGCGAAGCAATCGGCACCATCTAAACCACCCTCCGACACCTCGCTGACATGAAGGTGATCCAATCAACCCGTATGCGGCCCGTCCGTCCAGCCCACCTGGGTTATGCTCACCACTCCCCTGGTGGCTTTGTCGGGGTCGGTTTGTTTGGTAAAAGTGCACTGGGCTTTATGATCCCATGATCCCAAGCTGATATCATCTGCTTTCGTGTGAACACGCTGTGTTAGCCTTTCGAGCTGACGCGTGCGGGGCTTTAAAACACTGATAGGAGATACTTGTTGTTGAACCGTCGTGTGATCACCCAGGCCAAAAGCTCTGTCGTTGCGCTGCTTGCTCTTGCGATGAGCTATAGTTTGTGTGTGGCGGCGGACATGACAGCGCGTCAAGTCACCGAGCTTCTTTTTCAAGCCGATGTAAAGTTGCCGCCTGATCTTTCAGGCCTCAATTTGCAGAACCTTGATCTTGCCGAACTTAATTTTAAGAAGGCCAGCCTTGCTAAGACAGACCTGTTTGGCAGCGATTTAACAGGCGCCAACCTATCCGGCGCAAATCTCAAATCAGCTCGTCTCGACCGTGTTACGTTGATCCGATCGAAATTTGACGGTGCAGACTTGACCGGCGCAACACTTCTGCGTCCGACATCCTTTTCAACACTCAACGAACAACTGCACGAAGCCTCTAGTTTTATCGGAGTTCAAATGGCTGGGGCCAAAGCCTTTGGCCAATTCAATGGATTTAATTTCAAAGGCTCGAATTTGCGCGGTGTTAATTTCTCCCCGTTCAACGAAACAGGGTTTATCGAGCACATTTGGCGTACCAAACTCGAAAGCGCAAATCTCGAAGACGTCAACCTTGAAGATGGAGATCTGACCTACGTCTCAGCACGCTATGCCAACTTTAAAAACGCTAACTTGCGCAATGTGATTTTCAAGAATGCCGACCTTTCGCTAGCCAACTTTATGGGTGCGGATTTGAGTAACGCAGATTTTACAGGTGCTGACCTTGATCAATCAGATTTCAGAGGAGCCAAGGGTATCGACACCGCGCGTGGTTTGGCCCAAGCCTTTAACCGCTCTAAAGCTTTGTTCTAACGCGCGGTTCGCACCCTGGATCATGTTCGAGCTAAAAGTGGTGGCCGGTCTGGCCAACACGACTTTAGGAAGTGTTGGCATTAAAGTTTCCAACACTGGGTAAACCCGTGTTGGTCCAACACGACTTTAGGAAGTGTTGGCATTAAAGTCTCCAACACTGGGTAAACCCGTGTTGGTCCAACACGACTTTAGGAAGTGTTGGCATTTATGTCTCCAACACTGCGCAAGCTTGTGTCCAACATGCCTTTAGGCAATGTTGGCATTAAAGTTTCCAACACTGGGTAAACCCGTGTTGGGATTCTTTAACGTAGCCAACACTGGGTAAACCCGTGTTGGCCCAACATGCCTTTAGGCAATGTTGGCATTTATGTTTCCAACACTGCGCAAGCTTGTGTTGGGATTCTTTAACGTAGCCAACACTGGGTAAACCCGTGTTGGTCCAACATGCCTTTAGGCAATGTTGGCATTTATGTTTCCAACACTGCGCAAGCTTGTGTTGGGTGGTTTTGCGCCAGGACACATGATCCAAAACCAAAGGCCAAAACTAAACGATAGAGCACGCCCACTGATTTATCCTAAAGCGTCCGAGCCTTTTGTTGTACACAGTGAATCTATTTGCTCGACGCTCTATCCCATGACTCTATCTCATCACTGGCGATCAACTTATCTGCTCAAAGTCGAACCCAACTTTTCGCAAGTGGATCTAAGATGCGCGTGCTCTAAGTATTGGCGCTTTTTTTTACACACTTGTCTTGGTGGAGTGTGGCTTAGGCGTGCCGTAGATTTCATCTGCACGTTCTTCGAACGCAGTGGTGAAACGGCGAAAAGCTGTTTCGAACATCGGCCCGAGCGCAATACCCATCAACATAGACCGGAACGCATAAGAAATATAGAAATCAACATCGCAGCCAACTGCTGAGTTTTCCGCGAATTGCCAACGGTTTTCAAGATATTCAAAGGGTCCATCGATATAGCTGGCACTAATTTTATGCGCTTGTTCATTGAGTAGCACCCGCGTGGTAAAGCTATCCGTCAGCGCCTGGTGCCCGACACCCATGGTCGCGATCAACTCCTCCTTGCCTTCTGGTATGGCATTGCGTTGTGTTACGACAAGCGACGTGCACAAAGGCAGAAATTCCGGATAGCGTTCGATGTCTGCAACCAGCTCAAACATATTTTGCGCACTGTGTCCGACACGTTGTTTGGTTTGAAATTCTGGCACCTGCCTCACCTTTGCGATTTTACGATAGCTTGTCGTGCTGATTTAATGGCTAGAAAATCATCCTCAGCATGATGAGAGGAACGTGTCAGTGGGCTCGAAGCGACAGACAAAAAACCTTTCGCACGTGCAGCCGCCTTCAACTCGTCAAACACCTCGGGGCGAATATAGCTTTTCACTTCGGCATGCTTTGGTGTGGGTTGCAGATATTGGCCAATGGTTAGGCAATCGACACCTGCCAAACGTAAGTCATCCATCACCGCCAGCACATCAGGCATGGTTTCGCCAAGACCAACCATGACACCCGACTTCGTAATGCTGCCCGGTGCCAGTGCTTTTACTCGTGCCAAGAGTGCAAGTGAGTGATCATAGCGTGCCCCGGGTCGAATGGTGGGGTAGAGCACGGGCACTGTTTCTAGGTTGTGATTGTAGACATCTGGACGCGCCGCAACCACCGTTTCCAAAGCCCCGGCCTTGCCACGAAAATCGGGTGTTAGTATTTCGATTGTCGTCTTTGTGTTGGTGTCACGAATGGCCGAAATTACACGTACAAAATGATCGGCACCGCCATCATCCAGGTCATCACGATCAACGGACGTAATCACGACGTGGCGCAAAGCAAGCTTTTGAACCGCGGCGGCGATACGACTGGGTTCACCTGCATCAACTGCGTCGGGCTTGCCTGTCGCAACATTGCAAAATGCGCAACCGCGTGTGCAGATATCGCCTAAGATCATCATCGTCGCATGTCGCTTTGACCAACACTCGCCAATGTTGGGGCAGGAAGCTTCCTGGCAAACCGTGACAAGTCCATGCGTTTTGATGAGATCTTCGGTTTCAGAAAAAACGCACGAGGATGGTGCACGCACCCGAATCCAATTTGGGCGTGGCAGTCGTGGCGTATCTGCGCGCCAGGCTTTTTCAGGGTGACGTGGACGGGAAGCTTTGGGCCCAGCGCCCTTTCGCCCACCACCATGCGCGCGCCTGCCATTTGAAATAACCGTCACCATAGTGATTTCGCTACCATGTGCGCCCGGCCAATGCCACTCGGGTCTAATGCTTCCGGGGCTGACAACAAGAGCTCTGCTCAGTCAGTCGACCGTGCTTCTTTAGAGATGGCACTTGCCACCAAGATACTTGTTCAGCAATTCATTATAAATCCTGAGGTCGGATTCTCTGGACTTGGATAGTTTCTTGCCCGCATTCTTGGCTTCAGCCCAACCTGCAATGCCCTTGCGTTCATATCTCTGAAGCTCTTTTCGTAGAGCTTTGCAGCCGCTCGGATTGGCACCAGGCGCAGGTCCCCCAGGTGCTGGGCCACCGCAGGCGGCAATACCGGTTACGGCACTTAAGGCAAGACTAATTTTTATTGTTTTCATGACGCGAGACTTTGACACCGACACCGCCCTCCCAATTTTTGAGGGTGTTTCACCACAGCATTGGGACGGTGGCAAGGCCCCGAGGTGTCGCGAACGCAAGGGTGAAGGTATCTTTCAGCCTGCCCGAAGTCTGCCGACAAATTCCAGCCCCATCTCATCTTAGTCAAACGCACAGCAAAAAAAAGCAGGTGAGAAAACACCTGCGTTTTGCATTATCTGCCCGTCACCTTAGAAAACACTCCTAAGACGTATAATCTTATTTATGGGATCGTTGTTGCTGCTGCTTTGATGGCCTCTTTTTTAGCAGCTTCGAGTGCTGCCTTTTTCGCAGCTTCAACGGCAGCCTTCTTTGCAGCCTCTGTAACCGCAGCTGTTGCAGCGGTTTTAATAGGTGCAACGGCAGCCGTCGCTTTGGCTGCAGCCTTTGTTGTCACCACCTTTGTGGCCGCTTTCTTTGTAGCATTCACAGCCGCTGTTTTTGTTGCTGAAGACACCGTCGCAGCAGCTGGCCTAGTCTGGCTGCTTAACGAAGCCGTTGCAGGCTTCAGCGTGCCACAGCGACGCTGATAGTCAGCATTTGCGCGATCAAGTTCTGCCATGCGTGCGAGCGATGAACGATATACTGGAACGGTTTTGGATTTGCCTGCGCCAGCTTTAGCAACACGATCTGTAATGCCGTCCTTGCGCAAGCTGTCAATTTTTGAAACTAAAGTGACACACGCAGGGTCAATGCTTGGTTGCTTTGCCATCTTCTGCGTGTCAATTGATGACGTTGTCATGCTTGTGCCTGGAAAGCCCCCTGTATTGGAACAGGCGGTTAAAGCACCAATACAAAGAACCAGCAGCAATGCCGTTTTAAAAGATCTCAACATTCGTTCGTCCCCAACTCAATAAAATTCACCCCTACTTGGTCTCGGTCTTAGGCCTGTGCGGAACAACCAGCAAGATAGCAAGCTGTGGGCAACGGGTATGAAATCGGCTTGACTCTAGCGAATCTGTGGAAAAACGGAAAGGACTCTTGTCAAGGGCTGAAAACGCCTAAGCGAAGTTGGGTGCCAAAAGTGGCGTGATTCTGGCGAATTCAGCGCCTAACGCCATTATACAACGGGAAAAATGGTGTTCAGTGGGTTGTGCGGCCCCTAATTTGGCCATCCCGCATGCCTTCCCAACTCTCAAGCCCGCTCAAATAACCATCGCGAATAGCGCTTAGTGCCTCATCTTCATCGATTTCACCGTCCATGGCAGTGGCCTGCGCAATATGGTGGCTGATCTCCGATAACAGCCGACCCCATTCAGCAAAGTCATTGCCAAAGGTGTTGGGGTCAAAAATGACGTGCAGGGCACCATCGGCAATCCACGCCCGAAGCACCTCAAGGGCTTGCTCAGCATTCTCGATGCCATCTGGCACATCCAGCTCGCGTTCTGTGTCTTGGCTCATCTGTATCTGTTCTTTTTCTCAACGTTGCAGGCCCTGGGTTGGGGGCCATGGGGTCTGCCACCTGTTTGTTGGTGGCCTTAACCGTATGTGGCGACTTAACCGCTGTGGGTCAATAACCACCGCTAATTTAGATTGCACGTCAAACCGGTTAGCCCGGATTTGCTAGATATGGACCTAAAGCAGTCTGCTGGCCCGGATCTCCTGACCAATTGCGGTCAGAGTGGTCCTGATATCGCTTTCTATCGCAATGGCAGCGTCCTGGCCGCCCTCTACGGTCTCCAAAAGGCGTTTACGGGCTATGAGAACGGGATCATGAACAGGCTGGGAATATGCGGTCGGGGCTGAGGTCGGTTGGCTAGCGTGGCCGCGAAACGCCTGAGTGGAGATCAACAGGCCCTGAGGACCACCATCGGAACGCGCCCGATCGCCTGCCAAACGGGAGGCTGCCCTCACCTTTTCCAGATCAATGCCATCAATGAGCATGAAGCTGACCGCGCTGGCCATTAACGCGCTTTGTAACTTGCCTCCTGGACCTGTGTTTTTGGCAGGTTCTGGCTCCGGTGCTGCGTGATCAACAATAAACACAATCGGCAATCGAAGCCGCTTTGCGAACGAAATGGCGCGCGTTAGTTGATCGGGAACGCCGCTATCCCCGTCAAGGACAACGAACACGACATTGCGATCCCGTTTGAGCGCATGGGCCATGCCAAGGCTGATTGCCCATCCAGCACATCCTGCGCTGTCGAGGGTGCATCGATAAAACCCCCTCGGACACATTTTGCCGCCTGATGATACATCCGAGTGCGGCTGAAGCAGTCCCGTCATTGGGTTTGCAAGTTCATTCATCACCACGGATGGAGCCAGACCAAGTGCTAACAGCGCACCATGACATCTGGGGCCGAAAATAACACGATCTGTGTCCTGACGTGCTGCGATCACGCCTGCAATCAGGGCCTCACGGCCAATACACAATTTGATCTCATCTGGGATCAGGCCGAGAGCATAAAGTTGGCCAGCCTTTTCTTCAAAGCGGCGAATAAGCAGCAGCAATCGATAAGCCGAAGCTGCGTTTTCAGCTTGGCACCCATCATTATCGTGTGCACTCAACAAAACGCTCTCTATGGGAGCCCCCATCTGCCAATCCCATGTGATGACAAGTCCGCCATTAAACGCAGAGCCCGGTGACGTCAACCAGACTAAAGTGGTCAGGCACCTATCCTGCAATGGGGGCAATGACGTGGCAAATCAGGCCGCACTCGTGCTTGTGGTCAGTTTTGGCGGACAGCGCTAAAGGACTCGGTCAAAATGACCCTGTCGTCTGGGTGGACAAAGCCCAATACATCACGCGCAATCTCTTCAACCAAATCCGCGTTGGGCAGCTCTGGTGTTAACAAGGCAACATCCTGAGTGTAGCGAGCTCGGGCGGCCTCGAGGCTTTTAATCTCAAATTCCAGGAGCGTTAGTCGCTCGATGAATTGGCGTTTAGCCTCGAGGCCGTGCCGGCCATTGATTGCGTGATAAGCGAAATATGATGCAAACCCCGAGCAAATAAGCAAAACAATGAATTGCCTGGAGAGCTTTCGCCAATCATGAATGGGTTTACGCAGCACAATTATGTTCTTCATACGCGATAAGAAACTTGAGAACAGATCCCAATCTAAACCTAGACGAGTTAAGACGTGGTAAAATACTGTTCGATTACGAACTAATCACACGCAATGTGGGTTTTTTCTGAGATTTAAGAATGCTCTTACCAGCATAAGTTGCAGTGTCACCCAACTCAGATTCGATGCGAATAAGTTGATTATATTTCGCAAGACGGTCTGATCGGCTGAGCGAACCGGTCTTGATCTGCCCGCAATTGGTCGCCACTGCCAGGTCAGCAATGGTTGCATCTTCCGTTTCACCAGAGCGATGCGACATGACCGCAGTAAAACCAGCGCGCTGGGCCATCGAAACAGCCTCCAAGGTTTCTGTCAGTGATCCAATCTGATTGACCTTGACCAGAATTGAATTGCCAATGTCCTCAGATATGCCCTTCGACAACCGCTCGGTGTTAGTGACGAACAAATCATCGCCGACCAACTGGCAACGGTCACCGATAGCGGTAGTCAGCGCCTTCCAGCCATCCCAGTCATCTTCCGCCATGCCATCTTCAATTGAGATAATCGGATAGCGATTGACGAGGTCTTCAAGGAATTTGACCATGCCAGTGGCGTCTAACTTTTTGCCTTCGCCAGCAAGGTCGTACGATCCATCTTTGTAGAATTCTGTTGATGCACAATCGAGAGCGAGCATCACATCGTCACCGGGCTTGTAACCGGCACCCTGGACCGACTTCATAATAAAGTTTAGCGCTTCATCCGCACTTTTGAGGTTGGGGGCAAAGCCACCTTCATCACCAATTCCTGTGTTGTGACCGGCTGCTTTGAGATCTTTTTTCAAGGTATGAAAAATTTCCGCTCCCATACGCACCGCCTCAGCGAGCGATTCTGCACTCACCGGCATGATCATGAATTCTTGAAAATCAATTGGGTTGTCGGCGTGTTCACCACCGTTGATGATGTTCATCATTGGTACCGGCAGAACATAGGCACTGGCTCCACCGACGTAGCGGTAGAGCGGCAGTCCTGCGGTTTGCGCCGCAGCCTTTGCCACTGCAAGCGAAACACCCAAAATCGCATTGGCACCAAGACGAGCTTTGTTTTTGGTGCCATCAAGCGCAATCATCACTGCGTCAATGCCGCGCTGATCTTCTGCGTCCATGCCTGCAAGAGTGTCGAAAATTTCAGTGTTGACTGCGTCGACGGCCAGCGTGACTCCTTTGCCGAGATAGCGGGCCTTGTCACCGTCACGTAGTTCCACTGCTTCGTGGGCACCGGTCGAGGCACCTGACGGCACGGCCGCGCGACCCATGGCGCCGTCTTCAAGATGCACATCAACCTCAACAGTTGGGTTGCCGCGGCTATCCAGAATTTCGCGAGCCTGAATATCGACAATAGCGGTCATGAGTGGTGTCCTTCAATCGAAAGCCTTGCCGTCATCGGCCGGGCGTGAAACATTTGCAACGGTTCTAGCCGGTCTTAGAAGCGGCGCAAAGACCCCATGGGGTAGGGGTGAAAGTCAAAATTGAGGGTCTCCTCCGGTGCGACCCGAACGTGCAGGGCGAATGTATGATCTCGCCAGTCAAGAAGGGACAAGCCATGGCTGCGACGAAATCACATAACGGGGGCTGCCACTGCGGTGCGGTCAGCTACATGGCCACCGTCGATCTGTCCAACGTCATTTCATGCAACTGCTCAATCTGTATGAAGCGTGGCGCACTGTTTTCATTCATTCCAGGCAGCGATTTTGAGCTTAAATCGGGTGACAATGATCTGACAGACTACCAGTTTGCACAGAAGAAAATTCACCATCTTTTCTGCTCGAAATGTGGCGTCAGTTCTTTTGCCCGAGGAGCTGCAGCTGATGGTTCAGAAGTTATCGCCATCAATGTGCGCTGCCTTGATGATGTCGATCTTGATGATTTTAAGCCAACACCGTTTGACGGTAAAAATTTGTGACAGAGCCGCGCGTGACGAACACAAAAAATTCTGCATTAGTGCTTTTTTCTGGTGGCCAGGATTCAAGCGCTTGCTTGGCCTGGGCTTTAGAGCGCTATGCCTGTGTTGAAACGCTCGGGTTTGATTTCGGCCAACGCCACGCGGTCGAATTAACCCAACGCCTGCGTGTTCTTGCGCGCTTGAGATCAGAGTATCCAAAGTGGGCGGGTAGGCTTGGCGCGGATCACTCCATAAAACTAACTGAGCTTTCCAAAATTGGTGAGACGGCGCTAACCCACGACGTGGCGATTGAAATGACCGACGCGGGTCTGCCCACAACGTTTGTGCCCGGGCGCAATCTGTTGTTCTTTACCTATGCCGCTGCGATTGGCCATCGACGCAACGTCAAAACCCTTATCGGTGGCATGTGTGAAACAGATTTTTCGGGCTATCCTGATTGCCGTAACGACACAATCCGATCGCTGGAAACAACGCTATCACTTGGCATGGGCACCGACTTTTCACTCATTACACCACTGATGTTTTTGGACAAAGCGGCCACTTGGGCCATGATCAAAGACCTTGGTGATGATCGACTAGTTGATCTCATTATTGAAGACACACACACCTGCTACCTTGGTGAGCGCACGAGACGACACGACTGGGGCTACGGGTGCGGGTCCTGTCCGGCGTGTCAGTTACGCCAAGCGGGTTATCAACGTTGGCGTGCCGGGCAGGCGCAAGATACAACGCAACCTCAGGACTGAACAAATCTAAGACTCGGGTCACATCAAACACGCATGTATTCCATCAAAGAAATCTTTTACACCCTGCAAGGAGAAGGCACGAACGCCGGGCGCCCGGCTGTGTTTTGTCGCTTTTCGGGGTGCAATTTGTGGTCGGGTCGCGAACAAGACCGTGCAAGCGCACTATGCACATTTTGCGATACAGATTTTGTCGGAACCGATGGTGTTGGAGGCGGCCAATTTGAAACCGCTGCTGCGCTCGCTGGTGCGTGCCGTGCGGCTTGCGGGGAAAGTCAGCCTGGCTTGATTGTCCTCACAGGCGGCGAGCCGATGCTTCAGGTCAATTCATCGTTGATTGACGCACTCCATAGCACTGCCTTTGAAATTGCCATTGAGACCAATGGAACATTGGCGGTACCGCGTGCCATTGACTGGATCTGCGTCAGCCCAAAAGCTGGAGCTGCTTTGGTCCAAACTTCTGGTGATGAGCTCAAACTTGTATATCCTCAAAAAAGGTTAATGCCGGACGATCTACCCAAGCTAGACTTCCGCCATCAGTACTTGCAGCCCATGGACGGGCCTGACGCCACGGCAAACACTGCCGACGCCGTTGCTTTCTGCAAAGCACACCCGAATTGGCGGCTTTCACTGCAAACCCATAAACTGATCGGTATAGCTTGAGACCCAGAACTCCTACGTTAGAAGCTTCTCAGGCGCGCCCAGCGACGCTTGAGGGACTGGTCAGATGTCAAAAAATCTCCTATGGCGTTTCCTCATGCGTATCTACAAAGAATTCCTTTTTGAGGCAGCCCACTTCCTACCCTCAGCGCCGGAAGGCCATCCGAATGCCCGCATTCATGGCCATTCGTTTCGCGCGCGTGTGACGATTGAAGGCCAACCGGATCCCAAGACCGGCCTCATCATGAATTTGTCGGACCTAAAATCTGCGATGCAAGACGTGCAAAATGCTCTGGATCACCGCCTTCTCAATGAAGTGGAAGGCCTTGGCGTGCCGACTTTAGAACGCATCGCAGGCTGGGTCTGGAACAAGCTCTCTAATCGCGTGCCAGGCCTTGCCGAAATAGAAATCGCACGCGACAGTTGTGCAGAAGGATGTATCTATCGTGGGCCACACGATGGGCGTGCTGGCCAAACACCGATGGCCGCCGAGTAAATGCACAAGGTAGTCAAACGACATGGCTTCAAATCGCTCAGACACATCAGATCGCACCGTGCTTGGCAAAGCGGTCGACAGCCCATCGGATCCGGGGTCCGCGACCTTGGACCGTGTGCCCAACCCACATCCCGATGCCCTGTATACCGCACGATTTACGACACCAGAATTTACCGCTCTCTGCCCCGTCACTGGACAGCCGGATTTTGCGCATCTGGTGATTGATTATGTGCCCAATGCCTATCTGGTCGAAAGTAAGTCTCTGAAACTCTATCTCACTTCGTTTCGCAATCACGGTGCTTTCCACGAGGACTGTACCGTTGCCATTGGCAAACGACTGGCGGACTGCTTAGAGCCACATTACCTGCGCATTGGTGGCTATTGGTATCCACGCGGAGGCATGCCGATAGATGTTTTTTGGCAAACCGGCAGCTGCCCAGACGAGGTTTGGCTGCCTGATCAGGGCGTTGCCCCCTATCGGGCGCGCGGCTAAGGCAGTAGAACTTAACAGCGGGCCCGAAATGCCGCCGCACCTGACGCCAACTGGCGGTAAGGCGAAGCGGTTAATTCAAATGCCTAACATGTAGAGCGTCACTCGGAACTTCCATGAACGACGGCCAATCCACTTTTTTTGATGCCTTCCGCCTGCTGGCGTCCGGCAACGCTGAGCTTTGGAATATTGTCTTGTTATCGTTGCAGGTCACAGGCGCAGCCGTGGCGATCGCGACACTGATCGGATTGCCGATTGGGGCCATTTTGGCCTTCAAACGATTTCGAGGCCGCAACGCCATCCTCATTTTACTGAGTGCATTAATGGGCCTGCCGCCGGTTGTTGTTGGCCTACTTGTTTATCTTGCGCTCTCCAACGTTGGACCGCTTGGCGTATTAGGACTGCTGTACACACCCGCGGCGATGATCATTGCGCAAACCATTTTGGTATTACCGATCATAGCGGCTCTATCGCGCCAGGTTATCGAGGGCTATGCAAGCGAATATCATGAACAGCTTGCCATTATGGGTCTGTCAACATGGGCCTCGATTCGCACGTTAATCTATGAAGCCCGCCACAGCTTGTTGGTTGTCTTGCTTGCAGGATTTGGTCGCGCTATCGCCGAGGTTGGCGCGGTGATGATTGTTGGCGGAAATATTGCACACCTGACACGTACGATGACAACGGCCATTGCCCTTGAAACGTCACGCGGAAATCTCTCCCTTGCACTGGGCCTTGGTATGGTTTTGATCGCCCTTGCCATCATCATAAACGGTGTGCTGATGGCTGTTCGCCGTTCCGAAACCCGTTTGTCCTATGTTTGAGCGCGAGGCCTGACAAATCATGCAGCAGCTTAACCGAGACCTTCACACACATGAACGCCAAGTTCTGCCAATTGTGGCGGAAGGGGCAACGTTTATGGGTACTGAGGGTCAACGTTTGTTGGATGGGGTTGATCTGACGATTGCAGGCTCCGGCATCTTGATCGTCATGGGTCCGAACGGGGCCGGTAAGAGCCTACTCCTGCGCGTATTGACCGGACTGGTACCGATCACAAACGGCAAAATAAGCTGGGCCGGTCAAACCAATCTTGAGGCCAATGTGCGCCGCATTGGATTTGTGTTCCAAAAGCCAGTGTTGTTCCGCCGTAGCGTGCTCGAAAATATGATCTTTGTGCTCAGCCAATCCGGGCTTTCAAAAGACGATGCACACATGCACGCACAGCAAGCCCTTACCGATGCTGATTTAATGCATCTAGCTGATGCACCAGCACGCAGATTATCAGGCGGAGAACAACAACGTGTTGCGATTGCCCGCGCCCGCGCCATCAATCCAGAAATTCTGTTTCTTGATGAACCAACCGCACACCTTGACCCGGCCTCAACCGCCATTATTGAAAAAATGATCCTTGATGCCAAAGCCCGCAGCACACGCATCATTCATGTCACCCATGATTTAGGTCAAGCAAAGCGCCTTGCAGATGACATCGTATTTCTACACTTGGGTAAATTGGTCGAGCGTGGCAGTGCTAAGACCTTTTTTGCCGGTCCAAAGACGAAAGCTGCACAGGCTTTTGTAGCGGGCGACCTGGTGATATAACGCCGCACATAATACAGAAAAGAAAAGGTCTGACTTTATGCTATCTCGTATTTTCGTGCGCCTTGCATCCCTCCTCACGCTCTTTGCAACGATCACCACCCTTAGCTCTTTAACGGTGCAAGCAAATGACAAAGTGTTGACTTTGCAGTCCACAACCTCGACGGAAAACTCTGGTTTGCTGCGTTTTATATTGCCAAAATTTACCGACAAAACAGGTATTGCAGTCCGCGTTGTGGCGGTTGGCACAGGACAAGCTTTGAAGAATGCCCGCAATGGGGATGGCGATGTTCTGCTCGTGCATGCCAAGGCAGCGGAAGAAAAATTCGTCAAAGAAGGTTGGGGTGTCGAACGCTTTGACGTGATGTCTAACGACTTTGTCATTGTCGGCCCCAAAGAAGACCCAGCGGGTCTTGGAAACGCCAAAAGTGTTGCTGAGGCCTTAAAATTGATCGCAGACAAAAAAGCCCAGTTTCTCTCACGCGGGGATGATAGCGGCACGCACAAAGCTGAGCGCCGCCTATGGACTGCCGCCGACATTGATCCGACACCAGCATCAGGCGCCTGGTACCGCGAAGCTGGCTCCGGCATGGGCGCCACCATCAACACCGCCATTGGCATGCGCGCTTACCTGCTTACTGACCGTGCTACCTGGATCAGTTATCAAAACAAAGCAGAGCATAAAGTTGTGTTTGAGGGTAAACCGCAACTGTTCAACCAATATGGTATCATACAGGTGAACCCGGCCCGCCATCCGCGCGTCAATGCCAAGGGTGCCGCCCAGCTCATTGACTGGATCTTGTCAAAGGCCGGCCAAGACGCGATTGCAGCTTTCAAGGTTGACGACCAGCAGATGTTCTACCCCAATGCAACGGCGCAAGAAACGGCGAACTAGATCAACCTGCGAAACGTTGGAACACGACTTTGAGCAGATAAGTTGATCGCCAACCATGGGATTAGAGTCTTGAGATAGAGCCCATGAGATAGAGCGTCGCGCAAATAGTTTCACTGTGTACAAAAAAGGGCGCGAGGAGCTAGCGCCTCGCGCATTATTTGGACTCATGGGATACCCAAGTCTGCTCGAATATGATTCACCTGTTTTAGGAGGTGGATCATGGCCAAACCTTATTCTGAAGACCTTCATAAACGTGTAATTGAGCGCATTGAACGCGGGGAGTCGTGCCGGGCAGCGGCAAGCAAACTTGATGTCAGCGCCAGCTTTTCGAGCAATCTCAAGGCGCACGACTCTGTCAACGCCAAAGCCGCACTTGCCGAACGCGGGGCTTGGTTCTTGTTCCTGCCGCCTTACGCTCCAGATCTCAACCCCATCGAAATGGCGTTTACTAAACTCAAAGCTATCTTGAAGAAAAGCAGCAGCGCGAACATAGCAGGACCTTTGGCATGCCGTCGGCGACATCTGCAAATTGTTCCCCCCGCGAGAATGCTGGAACTTCTTTAAACACGCAGGCTATGTGCATAACTAAAAGGCGCGATGCTTTAGATTGAGCAGGCTGGCCTTGTGTTTGATGATCTTGTCTGTAGTGTTCAACATTGTGATGTCCTCGTTTTGTGGTTTGGTTTGCACCACCATCAAAACGGGAAACCATCATCTCAATCAAGAGATGTGCCGCTCCTAATCCAGTTCGCTGGAAAGGGAGCGGTGTCAGATCAAGTCGGAACTACTACACATAAGGGTACACTTCTCGCCACCACAAATGAGAACACGCAGCTTAACTTAGTCTTCGCGGTAGACCCGCTCACGGCGTTCGTGGCGTTCTTGGGCTTCCACCGACAAGGTTGCGATGGGGCGCGCTTCAAGTCGCTTTAAACCAATCGGCTCACCAGTGTCTTCACAAAACCCGTATGAACCATCCTCGATACGTGCCAGAGCCGCGTCAATTTTGGCAACCAACTTGCGCTGACGATCACGTGCGCGCAATTCAAACGCGCGATCTGTTTCAGACGTCGCCCGGTCTGCGATGTCAGCATGCTGGATGGAATCTTCCGTCAGCCCTGCAAGGGTTTCCTTAGTGTCACGGATAATATCATTCTTCCAATTAACAAGCTTATCGTGGAAATACTGAACCTGGCGATCATCCATGAAGGTCTCGTCTTCACTCGGCTGATAGCCTGCGGGAAGCGCAACACGTTTGCGTTTCTTCAAGCGCAAACGTACGGGTTTTGGAGTTGGCTTTGCAGCTGCAGGTGCCGCCTTCTGCGCTACTGCTTTCTTGGCTGGTGCCTTTTTTGCGCTGACCTTTGCGGCCGGTTTCGCTTTGCTGGCAGTAGGTTTCTTGGCGGCTTTCTTCGTCACCGCCTTCTGCGCTACTGCTTTCTTGGCTGGTGCCTTTTTTGCGCTGACCTTTGCGGCCGGTTTCGCTTTGCTGGCGGGCTTTTTCGATTTGGCCGCAGGCGCAGCTTTTTTGGCAGCTGACTTGGCTGCAGTTTTGGCTTTGGTCGCCGGTTTTTTCTTGGTGGTCTGCTTGCTCAAATTCGCCTCCAAGTCGCCCCTAAATTTAGAGCACGCCATTCTGACTGTTTGAAAATTTGACGGGCTGGGCGAGCCCCTCTTGAAGGGCGCATGTGATCAAGTCAAGGAAATCCGGCCAACAAGCTGAAAAACGTGAGGAAATCCCGTCTTTTTGGTTGGGTGCCGGGTGCATAGTAGCATGCCAGAAGCAACAAACTGACCACCGACTTCATCCTTAACGTGCTTTTAACTGATAACAGCTACTTATAGTTGTGTTGATTGGATGTAATCCCTTATCCCCCCCCCCATCCGAACAGCACGAAAAAGCGGCATGGGGCGAACCTCGTTTCCACCCAACCTCAAGGCCGCATGATGACAGCCACGCCAATAGCGTTGCAGATGCGTTCACTTCCGGGCCCCTCCCACCCAGGTCCCCTAGACTCCGTGTGCCGCATTTGAGACCGAACCCATTGGTCCCCAAACGGTTGTTCTCCACGCCAAGAAATTTCAGGCGTGTCTCAAGCGCCGTGTCCTTCTCTTTTCCATGAGAGGACACGGCGTCTTTTTTGTGCCTGCCCTTTCTCGCGCTCAGGGCATACGCCTGCGACGATAGACACCAAAACTGCATGCAATAAACCAGCTACGAAACCTGCAACTCGGCTTGCTGGGCTTGACCGCACTGCTTAAGTTACCGTCACTTCAATCCTGGATTAAGAAAACCAATGACCATTGACACGCCAAAAAAGTTCGCTGGCACGAAAAACTACGTTGCAACGAGTGACCTCACCATTGCAGTCAATGCCGCGATCACTCTTGAGCGCCCCCTTTTGGTTAAAGGGGAGCCCGGCACTGGTAAAACGGTGCTCGCAATAGAGGTTGCCAAAGCGCTCGGCGTGCCGATTCTTGAATGGCATATCAAGTCATCAACAAAAGCCCAGCAAGGGCTTTACGAATACGACGCCGTTTCCCGATTGCGCGACAGCCAACTTGGCGATGAGCGCGTCAAGGACATTTCCAACTACATCAAAAAAGGCAAGCTGTGGCAGGCGTTTGAAATGCCAGAGCGCCCTGTGCTTTTGATTGACGAAATTGATAAGGCCGACATTGAGTTTCCCAATGATCTGTTGCAAGAACTCGACCGCATGGAATTCAATGTTTATGAGACGGGCGAGGTGGTATCTGCCAAAAAACGCCCGATTGTGATCATCACCTCAAACAACGAAAAAGAGCTTCCTGACGCCTTTTTACGGCGCTGCTTTTTCCATTACATTCAATTTCCAGATACCGAAACCATGCAAGATATTGTCGAGGTGCATTTCCCGGGCCTGAAAAACCGTTTGGTTAGTGAGGCGATGCGTGTCTTCTATCAAATGCGCGATGTCCCAGGCCTGAAGAAAAAGCCGTCGACGTCAGAGCTGCTGGATTGGATCAAACTTCTACTCAATGAAGACATTTCTCCGGAAACGCTACGTGAAACCGATGGCCGCAAACTGATTCCGCCGTTGCACGGTGCATTGCTCAAGAACGAACAAGACATCCACCTGTTTGAGCGCCTTGCTTTCATGGCGCAACGGCGTTCGGAAACCTGACCCAAAATACGAGATACCACCCAGATTGACCATGGCGACCCGGGCAAAACAACAGCTTGCCTCCTGCGCGCGCATCGCATCCCTATCCGACAAAGGTGCGGGGCGCACAACACCACAAGCCTCCAAAAAAAACCACTGAGCGGCGCAGTTATTCAGTTCTGGTTCATAGTCTCTTGCTAGTATCGCGCTCTGATCTTCAGGTTATCTCCGAACTGGAAACCGAAATGGTCGAATTCTTTCGCTCTGGAAGCATTGTTGCGATGGCCCTCACAGTGGTCGCTGCTGGTCTATTTGTTATCTTGGTAAGCTAATTCGTTCTTTTTACTCTTGAAATGGCCTCCTTGTGGTGATCAGCTATTGCGGGTCACAGCCAATTGCGGTCATCTACTCGGGTTCTCTTGACGAGGTCCCTTGCTAACTGTGACGCGCACCCCGAAACCTTCCATAATGAGCTTGCACGGTGTTGGCGAGGTCGTCCGAGACCTCCTCACACCGACATTGCGTCTCGGAGTGACCGGCTTATCACGGTCGGGCAAAACTGTTTTTGTCACAGCTCTGGTGCACAACTTAGTGGATGGGGGACGTCTGCCGTTTTTTGCGCCTCTTGCAGACGGGCGCCTGCTCGCAACGCACCTAGAACCCCAACCTGATGATCACCTGCCGCGATTTGATTTTGAGCGTCATCGCGCAACATTGACCGGTGCCCCTCCTCAGTGGCCCGAGGGCACGCGGCGCATCTCACAGCTCAGACTGGTGCTCACCTATCAACCTGAGGGTACGCTACGGGGTGCCCTCGGCCCCCGTAAACTCAACCTTGATATCATCGACTATCCTGGCGAATGGTTGATCGATTTGTCGATGTTGCAACAAAGTTTTGCAGCTTGGTCCGCCGAAGCAATTGATGTTGCCCGCGACAAGCGCCATCGAGACGTCGCCCGAGCCTGGCTCGACTATGCCCGCGACATCGACCCTTACGCACCAGAAGATGAAAACGCGGCCCGCCAAGGCACAAAGATTTTTAAAGACTATTTGAAAGCTGCGCGCACCATTCCCAATGCACTGGCGACGCTTGGACCTGGCCGGTTTTTGATGCCGGGCGATCTGGAAGGGTCACCACTCCTGACCTTTTTCCCACTGGATCTGCGTGGCCTTGGCACCTCTCCCAGAGGTTCGCTCGCCGCCATGATGGCCCGGCGCTATGAGAGCTATCGCGAACATGTGGTGCGGCCATTTTTTCGCAATCACTTTCGCCGTATCGACCGCCAGATTGTGTTGGTTGATGTGTTGAATGCCATCAACGCAGGCGGGGACGCTGTGACCGATCTGCAAGTCGCGTTGGGCCAAGTTCTGGCAGCATTTCGCCCAGGCGCCAATAGCTGGCTTGCACCTTTGCTCGGTCGGCGCACTGACCGCGTATTGTTTGCTGCCACCAAAGCCGATCACTTGCCACACTCCAGCTATGACCGACTGGAAGCCATATTACGGGTGATGGTCGAACAAGCGTTGGAGAAGGCAGAAAATACCGGCACTAATGTTGAGGTATCGGCCATCGCAGCATTGCGCGCCACGCGCGAAGGCAAAATCAAAAACAGTGATACCGATTTGCCGTGCATTGTCGGCATCCCCCTTGCCGGTGAGCGCATCGGTGACACTCTTTTCGACGGTCAGCGCGAGGCGGCTGTATTCCCAGGTGATCTGCCGGCTGATCCTGTTGCTGCACTCAATGTTGCGTCACGAAATCTAGATACAGAGCAGCCAAGCTTCGTACGCTTTGCGCCACCTGTGCTGCCCCCCTGCACGGATGAGAGCGACACTGGTGAACTCAACAAACAAGCGTGGCCACATATTCGCATCGATCGCGCCCTCGATTTCCTGATCGGAGATTGGCTCTCATGACCTCACCCAAAGCCCCCCAGCGCAAACCTCACGTTGTTGCCGCCGATGATCCATCTGTCGAATTCGAATCAGAGGATCCGGGAGACGAAACATCAGCGCATGAAACCGGCGAACCACAGGTTCAAACACCCAACAGCTTAAAGCCCGGCCAAGCGCTGAAAGGCGGGTTTAAATGGGGCGCACTTCTCGTGTCCGCCATGGCGGGCTTGGCCGCACTTGCCGCGTCGGCGAGCTTTGCAAGCTTTGTATCGCATGTCCTTGCACGCGATGATTGGATCGGTTGGCTCGGGCTTGGGCTTGCCGCGATTGCAGGAATTGCATTCGCGGTCATCGCCATACGCGAACTGTTTGGCTTGGTCCGACTGTCACGCCTGTCCCGTTTGCGCAAAGCCATCACCAAAGCATTGCGCGAGGCTGATCTTGATCAAGAACGCGTCGTCGTCAAACGACTAAATGCACTTTACGAAGACCGCGGTGACCTCAAATGGTCATTGGCACGCTTAAAAGACCACCAAAGTGATATTCGTGATGCTGGCGAACTGTTGCGTTTAGCCGATCGCGAAGTGATGGCCCCGCTCGACATCAAAGCACGCGGCCTGATCCTCAAATCCGCCAAGCGGGTCACGGTCGCCACCGCCATTTCACCGATGGTGTGGATGGCCATGTTGTATGTCGTTGCTGAAAATGTGCGGCTCATCAAAGGTCTGGCCACACTTTATGGCGCGCGCCCTGGCGGAGTTGGTGCACTTAAACTAGGCCGCATGGTATTTACGCATATTCTGGCAACGGGTGGACTTGCGCTCACCGACGATCTCCTCGGCCAATTTTTGGGCCAAGATTTGCTACGCCGCTTGTCGCGACGCCTTGGCGAAGGCGTTTTCAATGGTGCGTTGACAGCACGTGTCGGCACAGCTGCTGTCGCCGTCACGCGCCCACTTCCCTTCCTCGATGCTGAACCGTTGCGCCTGCGCGACATCATGCGCGAACTCGCACGCAATACGGTAAAAACAAAGACCTAAACCGCGGTCGGGCACACATACAATACGTATATGTTCAACGTGTATATGTTGCACTCCTATTGTGTCGCGGCATTCAATGTCCTTGCCACGCTCACAGCGCGCGTTAGGATACGCGCAAAACAACACCCCTCCCCCCGTAGCAAGACATCACAAAAGGGCCGACACGCAATGATCGAAGAACAAGCCTTAATTGGAATGATTTTGCACGCACGCTCTCAGGTGGATTTCCTGTGGCAGTTTTTTATCACGGTGCACATTGCGGTATTTGCACTGCTGTTCATTTATAATGACGCCGTTGAAAATTTGAATTTTGTGGCGCGCACATTATCAATCGCAGGCATTGCCTTGTTTGATTGGATCAACGGCAATGCTCTTAAAGGCTCTTATTACCTGCTTGATTCAAGTCATGACCAGTACCGCACGCTCTATGGCTCAGCAAAACGCTTTCAACCCGACTTTTTTCAACATTTTGTGCAGGCTACGTTCTCGGACCGACCGATGATGGTCAACGTCACGCATGGAATGGCGTTTGCGGTCGTCATCTTGTCTTTGCTGTCGATCCGCTTCATTCGCCAGCGTCAGCGTTAGCCCAACACGCGCTTGCGCAGTGTTGGCTACGTTAAAGAATCCCAACACGCGCTTGCGCAGTGTTGGTGAACTAAATAGCCAACATTGCCTAAAGGCATGTTGGGCCAACACGGGTTTACCCAGTGTTGGCTACGTTAAAGAATCCCAACACGGGTTTACCCAGTGTTGGCTACGTTAAAGAATCCCAACACGGGTTTACCCAGTGTTGGTGAACTAAAAACCAACATTGCCTAAAGGCGTGTTGGACCAACACGGGTTTACCCAGTGTTGGAAACTTTAATGCCAACATTGCCTAAAGGCATGTTGGACCAACACGGGTTTACCCAGTGTTGGAAACTTTAATGCCAACATTGCCTAAAGGCATGTTGGGCCAACACGGGTTTACCCAGTGTTGGAAACTTTAATGCCAACATTGCCTAAAGGCATGTTGGGCCAACACGGGTTTACCCAGTGTTGGAAACTTTAATGCCAACATTGCCTAAAGGCATGTTGGGCCAACACGGGTTTACCCAGTGTTGGAAACTTTAATGCCAACATTGCCTAAAGGCATGTTGGGCCAACACGGGTTTACCCAGTGTTGGAAACTTTAATGCCAACATTGCCTAAAGGCATGTTGGGCGAGGCGATCCAAACACAGCCGTCTGGTAGGCCTATATTCGGGGCAGCACGCCTTATTTCATAAGCCCGACCTTGAGCGTGTCGCCGCCACTGGGTCTGAGACACCCTATCCACAAGCTGTCTGTTGCATTCTCTGCACGATGAGCATTAAAAACCGTCCTATCGGCCATAAAAAGCTTGCTGGTCGCTCTTATTTCATGTGTATTATCAAGTGCTTGGTGGCAGGAATGCTGCACGTTGCAAAGACGCCACATTGGCCTTTGATTCGCCGCCCACAGGCCAACTAAACATTTTCAACAGAGCTTCTTAACAGTATTGTCCCTCCCTGAAGCGGTGATTCGGATCTGTGTCCGGTGCCGCTGAGAGAGATGTTGAGTGCGTTGGCGTTTGTATGCGTTGAGTTGAGTTGCTTTCGTCAGGCGTACCCGTTCATCAAGTTAGTAGACGGGAGAAAGTAAATGATTAAATCGACACTAGGTGCTGTCGCTGCTGCTGGCCTGTTGGCCGGTGGATTGGCAACAAGCGCTTCTGCAGCCGATTTTGGGGGCAACTGCTGCGCCGATCTGGAAGAACGGATCGCTGAGCTTGAAGCCACCACGGCACGTAAGGGCAACCGCAAGGTTTCTCTGACAATCTCAGGCTTCGTCGCCAAACAGTTGCTCTACTGGGACGATGGCTTTGAATCCAACACCTACATCACCGATACAGGTTCTGTTTCGATTGGTACGCACGTGGCCTTCACCGGTCAGGCCTCCATCGCACCAGGCTGGTCAGCTGGTTATGTTTTAAAGCTTGAGCTCATCCATGATGACTCATTGCTGGTCAATCAGGCCTCTCAGAACCCTGGCTTTAATGCACATGGCCTCGTTGCTAACGGTCAATTAGGTTCCGTTGCGATTGAAAGCGCGTACTGGTTTGTGAAAAGCGAACAATACGGTCGCTTAAGTGTCGGCCAGCAGTCGTCAGCTGCTGACAACCAAGCCATCCTGCCAGATGGGTCTGGTTCGCTGGTACAAGCCAACTACGTTTTGTATGACATCAACGGCTTTAGCCTGCGTGACTCTGCTGGCAACTTGGGCGGCGGCTATGGCAGTCTCGCCAGCTGTGCGCCTCTCGATGGTGGCGGCGGTGTTGCAGGTGACTGTGACGGCTATCCAAAGAACGTTGTTCGTTATGACACGCCAACCCTTGCTGGTTTCTCGGCATCGGCCTCTTGGGGTGAAGATGACGATTGGGCAGTATCTGGTCGTTATGCTGGTGAGTTCTCCGGCATCAAGATCGCTGTTGCTGCAGCTTACAACCATACCAATGACGAAACAAACCCAGGTGGTTTTGGCGCCGCTGGTGGTCTGAATTTGCTGGTTGGTGCTCCGACAGCCCGGGCCCAAGGCTTTGAAGCCGCGGCCTTCCAGGTTGGTGGTTTCGTGATGCACGTTGCCACGGGTCTGTTCGTCTACGGTGCTTATGCTGAAGAGTACGTCGACACCCCAGGCAACCTGAAGCCTGAAGGTGACATGTGGTACTTTAAAGCTGGTATCCGTCAGAAATGGGTTCCGCTTGGCCACACCGTTCTTTACGGTGAATACGGTGAAGACAGCGACAAGATGGACAACGGTTCGTTTAATGCTGGCATGACATCCTCTGAACTGGAACGTTATGGTCTGGGTGTTGTTCAGGAAATCGACGCGGCTGCAATGTCTGTCTGGCTTGCTTGGCGCCACTACGAAGCTTCAGCAACGTGTGCTGTCGCGGGTTGTGCAGGCGGCATCGGCGCTGTTGGTGCAAACAGCTTCGAAGAGTTCGACCTGATCAAAGCCGGTGCGCTGATCAACTTCTAAGTTGGTTACTCACTAAGCTAAAGACAACAAAATTAAATGAAGCCGCTGGGGCAACCCGGCGGCTTCTTTGTTTATACGCGGGCTGTTCAAGTGCCCTGAGCGCGACCCCAGGAACCACCCTAAATTCAGCACCAATTTGGCGTTTACAAAGCTGAAAATGGGCCAAGACATCCAAAATGGCTGCCTAAACACGGAACCTGGCGTGCTACATCAACACTTTCCACAGACCATACTGAAGGCGCACACCCGCGTCCAAACCCTTGAAAAACGGGCTTCCTGGGCATTTTTCGTGGCGAGCGCGCCACACCTTCGGGGTGTAACAGCGCCTTTGGGCCCCACAACGATTGTTGCAACCCCCCGAATCACATGAGTCTTCCGGCCAACGGCGGGTCCAAAGGGGGCTCTTAGCCGTCGACCTCGAAGTTATGCGGCCCAGTTTTGCGTTTGTGCCTCGTTCCGCGACATCGATTACCAACGCAGATTTGGGAGAAAGTGATGAAAAGATTGAGCTTTGGCGCTCTTGCAGCCGCTGGCCTTATGGCTGGTAGTTTTGCGACCAGTGCCAGTGCCGCTGACTTAGGCGGCAACTGCTGTGCAGACTTGGAAGAACGCATTGCAGAACTAGAAGCAACGACCGCACGCAAGGGCAACCGCAAGGTTTCTCTGACCATTTCAGGCTTCGTCGCCAAGCAGTTGCTCTACTGGGACGATGGCTTTGAATCCAACACCTACATCACCGATACAGGTTCTGTTTCGATTGGTACGCACGTGGCCTTCACCGGTCAGGCCACCATCGCACCAGGCTGGACGGCTGGTTATGTTCTGAAAGTTGAGTTCATCCATGATGACTCACTGCTTGTGAGCCAAGGTTCTGATGAAGCCAACGTCCTAGGCTTCAACGCCAATGCTCAGGCTTTCGTTGGTAACGGTGCTAGAAGCAACGTCGGCATTGAAAGCTCATACTGGTTCGTGAAGAGCGAAAAGCACGGTCGCTTAAGCGTTGGTCTGCAGTCGTCTGCAGCTGACAACCAAGCCATCTTGCCAGATGGGTCTGGTTCGCTGGTTCAAGCCAACTACGTTTTGTATGACGTCAACGGCTTCTTGCTGCGTAACGCAGCGGGCGCTTTCAACGGCTTCGTCTACGGTGATCTTGCATCGTGTGCTCCGTTGAACGGTGGCGGCGGTGTTGCAGGTGACTGTGACGGCTATCCGAAGAACGTTGTGCGTTATGACACGCCAACCTTTGCTGGTTTTTCGGCATCGGCCTCTTGGGGTGAAGATGACGATTGGGCTGTTTCCGGTCGTTATTCCGGTGAATTCTCCGGCATCAAGATCGCTGTAGCGGCTGCCTACAATGCAACCAAAGATGAAAATGGTCCTGGCGGTGTTCTTGCCAACGGTGTTGGCGTCGTCGGTGGTCAGGACGCAGCAGCCTTCCAGGTTGGTGGTTACTTGGAGCATGTTGCAACGGGTCTGTGGATCTACGGTGCTTATGCTGAAGAGTACATCAACATTACGGGCAACCTGAAGCCTGAAGGCGACATGTGGTACATCAAGGCTGGTATCCGCCAGCGTTGGCTGCCACTTGGTTCGACCGTTCTTTACGGCGAATACGGCGTTGACGATGACAAGATGTCTCAAGCAGCGTTTGCAGCTGGAGCAACGTCATCTGAACTCAAGCGTTATGGTCTTGGTGTTGTCCAGGAAATCGATGCAGCCGCGATGTCTGTTTGGTTGTCCTGGCGTCACTATGAAGGTGAATTCACCTGTGCCGCAGCTGGTGCAGCTTGCTTCGGTGCAGCAGGTTCAGCAAACCTCGAAGAGTTCGACCTGATCAAAGCCGGTGCGTTGATCAACTTCTAGTGCGCGTTTCCCAAAAGTGACCCAACATGACTTTAGGAAATGTTGGCTTAAAGACGGTTTTGGGATAAATCGAGCGACAAAAAGTTGATGGCCATTTAGGCTTTAAGACAACGAAATCAAATGAAGCCGCTGGGGCAACCCGGCGGCTTCATTGTTGTTTGTGGGTGTCCAAGTCGGGCCGATCAATACCCCCACCGTGAAATCACACCTGCGTTCCGGAAAATGCCGCCACCACCATCCAAGCCCCACCGCACACCTCGCCTCAAATGCGGCCATCGGCTGCTTGCGGCAGCCTGTTACAGCGCCCATGATCTCGACACCGATATCGTCCCGTTTGTTTAGGGTCTTAGCCTATGTTTCTCACCTTCTTTGATCAGCTGCGCTCGGCAAAAGTCCCGGTTACGCTCAAGGAATATCTGACCTTGATGGAAGCGTTGGACGCCAATTGTGCCAACGGCAAGGTTGAGGATTTCTACTATTTAGCACGCGCGACATTGGTCAAAGATGAGCGCCATATTGACCGTTTCGATCAGGTCTTCGGTCATGTTTTCAAAGGTCTTGAGGCGCTTTCTGAGGCTGCCGATCTCGAAACAGAAATACCGGATGAATGGCTGCAACGCATGAGCGAGCTCTATCTGTCGGAAGACGAAAAGCAGCGCATCGAGGAACTCGGGGGTTGGAAAAAAATTATGGAGGAGCTTAAAAAGCGCTTATCTGAGCAACAAGGGCGCCACGAGGGCGGTAACAAATGGATTGGAACCGGCGGCACGTCCCCCTTTGGGGCTTATGGCTACAACCCCGCAGGCATACGCATTGGGCAACAGGAAAGTCGCCACCGCCGTGCAATCAAAGTCTGGGACAGGCGTGAGTTTAAAGACCTTGCAGATGATGTTGAGCTTGGCGTGCGCAACATTAAGATGGCGCTGCGCCGGTTGCGAAAGTTTGCCCGCCAGGGTGCCGCCGACGAATTGGATTTGGATCAAACGATCTCCGGCACAGCGCACAAAGGATATCTCGACATCGCAATGCGGCCGGAACGGCGCAACGCTGTCAAGGTGCTGATGTTTTTTGACGTTGGCGGCTCGATGGATTGGCATGTGCAGACGGCGGAACAGTTGTTTTCAGCCGCCCGCAGCGAATTCAAACACTTGCGATACGTCTACTTTCACAACTGCCTCTACGAGGGTGTGTGGACCGACAACAAACGTCGCCATAGCGAAGTGAAACCGACCTGGGACGTCATCAATACTTACCCAAACGACTACAAAGTCATCTTTGTCGGAGATGCCTCAATGAGCCCCTACGAAATAAGCCATGCTGGCGGCGCTGTTGAACACATGAACAAAGAAGCAGGTGCGGTGTGGATGTCGCGCGTGACAGAGCGCTTCGCCAACTGCGTTTGGCTTAATCCCGTGCCGGAAGAACACTGGCAGTGGACACCATCAATTGAGATTATGCGCCGACTTTTGGAGGGGCACATGTACCCAATGACGCTTGATGGATTAGACCGGGCGATGCGCGAGTTACTCAATTAAGCCCACCAGAGTGCTGATGTTCTCACCCCGGTGCAGGTCACCGGCAACCATACCGCTAACTTATTCATGTTTTAGAGAAAATTCAGCTGGCTCGCCTGTGACCTGAATGATACCAACGGACCGCTGAAGCCAAACAGGCCATCATCTCGACATATCCCCAGGGCTTCGTCGAGCAGATCGTTGACGAGGGGTGACTGAAAGCCCATTTTAGCGAATTGAGAAGAGATTCGGACCCAACCATAATGACTTTTTATATACGTGCCGTTCCCTGCCTATTGGCTCTCGTTTTGGCGGGCTGTTCCGGGTCGGCAAGTTCTTTGACCACCGGATCCTTGTTCGGTGGCGGTGGCTCGTCAGAGGCTGCCAAGACGGAGGCACCTGCAGCGCTGACCGGCGATGCAACCAGTCGCGCCTTTCAAGTTGGCTCGGTTTCCGCAAGGGCCGTCAAATGCGGCTATAACTTTGACGCTCCAGCCCTCAAAGCCAAATTTCTCGCAGCCGAAGCCAGCCAAGGCACAACGCCTGATTTGATCTCCCGCGCCGACAAAATTTACGATGTTGCCTACAATGGTGTTTGGAAAGGCGTCGCTGCTCAAAAAGGCTACTGCTCCGCAAAGCGCACACAACAAATTCAATCTGATTTGCGCCGCCATCTTGCAGGAGACTATACCTCCTCTGGCCGTAAAGTCGTCAAAGCAGAACCGAGCAGTAATGGTTTCGCGAGCTGGTTCACATCACAACCTTAAAAAAAATGGACCCGCTTCTCGATTGATGTCGCAGCTCAGTGTGACCGAAGCAGCGACACTCTATAGACAGGTGCCATGGAACAACTCCTTTGGTTTGAAACTTTGATCAAAGGTGCGATTGGACTCTGCTTGCTTCTGTCTCCAAAAATGATCATCCGCCTGTTTGCTTTGCCGGACGCGAGCGCGGCGTTCTGGCCACGCCTCATTGGCGCGCTGCTTCTTGGATTGGCGGGTGTCATTTTTATGAGCGGCGCCAAGTTGATCGACGATGGTATTGGACTTACCGGGTTGGCAACCCTCAATCTGAGCGCTGCATCACTACTGTTCGCCAGCTATTGGGGGCCCGCCCATTCATCCAGACATCGCGGTCGATCACTCCTGGGTTTTCTAGGGCTTGCCCTTTCAGTACTCGCCATAGCAGAACTATTGCTTCGTTAACGCTGGGGCATGTCGCGCGAAATTGGATTCACCCAACATGCTTTAACCCTATGATTGAGCGTGTTGTTTGTCCCAAAATCCAACACAAGCTTCCCCTTAAAACCGGCGTAATTTCAGCTGATGTTGCAGCCTGACAGGAGGCAGCATATGAGCAAAAGAACAGATAACCTTTGGCGGAATTTTCCAAAGACAGCGATTGAGTTTGAACAGCGGTTTGCAACGGAAGAAGACTGCCGAGCTTACTGGATTGCGGTGCGTTGGGGCGGCAAACCGGCCTGTGCACGTTGCCATTCCAAACGTGTTTGGGAAGAGAACGGCGGCACGCGCTTTGAGTGTGCTGACTGTGGTCACCAGACCTCTCTGACCTCGGGCACGGTGCTTGAGAAAACCCGCAAGCCTTTAAAGATGTGGTTCCGTGCCGTGTTTGAAATTTCATCGCGCAAGAACGGCATTTCAGCCAAGGAACTGCAGCGGATCATGGGCTTTGGTTCTTACAAAACGGCGTGGGCCTGGCTGCACAAGCTGCGTGGTTCGATGGTGCGGCCTGATCGTACGCGTCTGGGCCAAGATGTTGAAATCGATGAAGGATTGATCGGTGGCAAACGAGCGGGAAAGCACATGGTGCTGGTCGCGGCACAGCGCGCAGGTCGCGTGCGGCTGGCACACGCAGAAAATAACGATGAAAAGACCCTGCAACGGTTTGCCGACGATAATGTTACTGCGGACGCGTTGGTAACCACCGATGGACTGGCCAGTTACAATCGGCGCAGTCTCGGCGCGCGTCGTCATGAGATGATTGTGCAGAAACCAGATCAACGGCGCAAGGCGGATGCGCTGCAAAGCGTCCACTGGGTGATGTCACAGTTGAAACGATGGTTGCTTGGCACGCATGGCGGTGCTGTTCGCTCGAAACACCTGCAAGCCTATTTCGACGAATTCGTTTTTCGCACCAATCGCCGCAACACCAACGGCGTTGCACGCATCGCAGCGCGTACCATCGAAGGCCTTATCGACAGACCCGCAAAAACCATGCGCCAAATCATCGATCAAACCCTGCCATACAGCGCTTTCCGGAGCTAAAGGGATAGGCATGAGCTTGCGCTGTGTTGGCATAACTTGGACCCACTTTTGGGCAACACGCTGTAATGGTTAACAGAGCATTTTGGCACGGGCCTTGCTCAAATATACTTGCTCAGATATATGAGCAATTTTACACCCTGTCCCAGATTTGGCCGGCCATGTCCCGACAACGTGAATATCTTTTAGCTGACCGCCCCCCTCTAGCGCCTGGCCCACCGGCCACGGCAACCAGAGAACATCGTCGCAAATCGCTGAACTCTGCCCCACCTCGGGCCCAATGCACCTTTTCTATCATCACCACACGTGCAGACTTTGATGCGCTTGAGGCGGACTGGTGTGAACTGTTTGACCGAGCCAGCACAGGTCCGCAGGTGTTTCAAAGTTTCCATTGGCTCTGGCACTGGTGCAACCCCTTTTTGATAGAAGGTGGCGCGCAAAATAGCCTGGCGATTGTCACAGGGTATCGAGCCGGCAAACTTGTCATGGTGTGGCCGCTCATTGTACAACGCACGGGCGGTATGAAGCATCTCACATGGATGGGCCATCCCGTCAGCCAATATGGCGATGCATTAGTCGATCAGACAGCGGTTTGCGCGCAAGATGTGCGCGATTCATGGGACTTTCTGACAAAAAATATTTCAGCCGATGTGGTGCACCTGCGCAAAGTGCGGGCAGATGCTGTTGTTGCAGACCTCATGCACGCTGTGTGCATCACCCCGCAAGCGCAAAAAACCGCACCCTATCTCGATCTGTCACAATCACAATCGTTTGACGACTATCAGAAACGCTATAACGGTAAGGCTCGTAGGAACCGCCGCCGCTTGCGTCGCCGCGTTGAGGAGCGCGCTGAATTATCTGTCAAAACACACGTCGATGGCGACGAACGCGCAACGGTTGCCAGCCAAGCCGTCACCATGAAGCGTATCTGGCTCAAAGCGCGGGGTCTTGTTTCACCTGCGATCCAGGACGAACGTACCCGGCTGTTTTTCCAAGCCGCAGCGGCGTCCTCAAACCATTCCACGGGGTGTCGCACAACGGCGCTCAAAATTGGTGATGAGATTGCAGCAATAGAGGTCTCCTTCGTCTCCAAAGGGCACTGCTCCGTCCACATCATCGTCTATCATATGGATTATGAAAAAGCCGGTGCCGGTGTGTTGCTGATGGAAGAAGGAATTAAAAGCGCGATCGCGGCAGGCGTGAAGACCTTTGACTTGTTAGCGCCAGGTGACAATTACAAACTCGACTGGGCGGATGGTGCAGTTGATGTCTGCGATTGGTGTCTGCCCCTGAGCCCACTGGGACGCGTCTATCATGCTCTGGGCTTTAACAAGTTGCCGGGCACCATAAAGGCGATAATACAAGCGCTGCCGCTGCCTATCCGGCAAATGCTCCATCGTGGCTTTGCCCGCACCCGCTAATGCGTATCGCCCAAAAGTGGGAACCTGTTTTGGGAAAAACGATACGCGAAAACAAAAGGTTGCAGCGGATGCGTGAAGCCTACTAAGTGCAATGCGCTGTAAATCGTGCTACTTCACACCAAGCTTCTTTTGCAGGTTTGATGAAGACGTCGTGTATTGAAAGCGCAGTTTTTTGTCAGGGTAGATAATCTGATGGGCGTCTTGCGCCATCAGTGCGGCTTCATGAAAGCCCGACAAAATCAATTTAAGTTTGCCTGGATAGGTATTGATGTCGCCAATTGCAAAAATTCCAGGTTCGCTGGTGGCAAACTTTTCAGTGTCGACGGGAATCAAGTTTTCTTCCAGGTTGAGGCCCCATTCAGCAACTGGACCGAGCTTCATCGTCAAGCCAAAAAACGGAAGAAAAGCGGAACAGGCAACATCTGTCTCTGTGCTATCTTTCAGCTTCAAGGTTACGCGCTCGAGTTGAGCACCCCTACCTTCTAGTTCTTTGACTTGCCCTATTTTCAGATCAACTTTTTCACTCGCGACCAGAGCCCGCATTTGCTCAACGGAATGCGGAGCGGCGCGAAACTCATCGCGGCGATGGACCAGGGTCACACGCTTTGCAACTGGCTCGAGAGCGAGCGTCCAATCCAAGGCGGAATCGCCACCACCGACAATGACCACATCATGGTCTGCGAAGTCGGCAATGCGGCGCACTGAATAGTGCACAGATGTGCCCTCGAACGTTTCAATGCCAGCAAGAGGCGGCCGTTTTGGAGTGAACGAACCACCACCAGCAGCGATCACGACCACCTTGGCCAAAAAGCGGTTGCCGATATCAGTGGTGAGTAAAAATTGACCGTCCGGCTGGTGCCCAAGTTGATCAATGCGTTGCCCCAAATGAAACTCTGCACCAAACGGTTTAATTTGTTCCATCAACCGATCGGTCAACTCCTGACCTGTAACGACAGGCAACGCCGGGATATCGTAGATCGGTTTTTCTGGATAAAGCTCGGAGCATTGCCCGCCAACTTTATCTAGAATATCAATAACCTGGCACTTGATATCAACAAGGCCAAGTTCAAACACGGCGAACAAACCAACTGGCCCTGCCCCAATGATTATAACATCGGTTTCAATGGTCGTTGGTGCCGGTTGATCAACATCGTTTTGATCTCCAATTGCTGCACTCGTCAAAGCAATGCCTGCGCTTTCTTCTCAAGATATGGCACTTTGGTGCCTACACCACTCCAGCGCCTCACAAAGCCAATGGATTAGAATTGTTTTTCCGGAACGCGAAGTACCAGACCATCAAACGCGTCAGACACGGTGACCTGACAACAAAGACGGCTCTCATCGCGCACGTTGAATGCAAAATCGAGCATGTCTTCTTCCATGCTCGCGCGTTTACCTGTTTTGTCGCGCCAAGCTTCGTCAACATACACATGGCACGTCGCACAAGCACAGGCACCGCCACATTCGGCTTCAATGCCCGGCACATCATTCATTTTGGCAACTTCCATCACCGTCAGGCCGTTTGCGGCTTCAACGACCTGCTCAGTTCCATCTGGTTGTATAAACTTTATTTTTGCCATGGCGGCGCGCTTATCTCCTGATCACCAGCGGCTAACATGGGGGCAAGAGGGATTGCCTTCGTGTCCATCGCCAGCAGTCTTGTGGGTCAACGTCGGATGGCGTGACACTTAGACGTGCAACGGCGTAAATTCAAGCCGAGTTGGGGCGGCCATGATGTCTCGGCTGATTTATTTAAGGGCGATCAAGCGACAGCGAATTGCGCTTCTACGGCCTGAGACTGCCTATCCTCGGGCCTGGCCTGTTCGTTAAGCCGCATAGTGAATTTTGATATACGCCTCGGCCTCTATGGCCGCACCTTCAATTTTGGTGATCAGGCACGAACACGCTTCCCTGTCACCAATCCCGCCAAGCTGTTCAGCTTCGAGGCCTAATTCTGCCAACCGCCCAAGGCCAACAGAGCGTGCCGAGCCCTTTAAGGTATGGGCGGCAATCTCCCAATCCTTGTCCATTGAGGCAAATTTCAAGGATTCAATTGTGAGCGGAATCTGGGCCAGAAACAGCCTCAGAATCTCAAGTTCAAGGCCTTTATCGCTGAGCGTGTAACGGCTCAAATGCGCGTGATCGAGGGGCGCAGGCGCCACTGGCTCCTCAGGTGCCTGCGAAAGTGACTTGTCTGCCAATTGAACGTTGTTTTGTAGCTGATAACGCGCCATGCACCAGGGTCCCCTAGACTCAATCCATCGCCAGCGCTCTCACCCACCCAAGGGCAGCAAACTGGTGACATGAGAGAGTGTCGCATGGACCTCGCCAAAGCTTGATAAAACTGAGCCCCTAAATTGAACCTAAATTGGCAACCTTTTCTCAACTATCGCGCACACAGCGCGAATGGCGGTAAAGGGTTGTATTTCATCTTTTTTTTGCCCTAAACCCGGCTTAGCAGTAGGAATAGGGATGGGGCCTCACCGAGCGTCTCAAAAGGCCGGTTTTTGGATCGTCCCTGGCGTTCAGCTCGTCGTGGAAAACTACGGGCAGAGCTAAGAAAATTCAGACCTCTGCCCGTTTTGGATGCGATAGTCTGAATCGCTATCAACTGCCGACAGGGGCAGAGAAATAATTTCTGGGCGGGTGCATGGCTCAAGACCAACGCAACGTGGTTCGGTCTACCACGAACATCAACCAAAACACATCAGCCAGCGGTGAGGCACAACCTGCCACTCCATCGCTGTCCATGTCGCTCGCCGATCAAAAACAAACAACGGCTTCACCACCGCCACTCCCCGAGGCTCGTAAAAGCAAAGATGGCGGGAAAGGTAGCGGGACTGCCACTGACTCCGCACAGGATGCTGGTGCAAAAATGAGTGGTGAACGGGCGCGTGACGTGGACATCGAAGCGCCTCAGCGCCGTGTTTCGCGCAGACGCCCCGCCGGTCCCGTCAAAGGCACCATTGCCGCCAATGACGACGCGCCCTCTATCGGCGGTCTGATTTATGCGCTGGAACAAAAGCCATCCAATCGTCCGTTTGTATTTGCTGCCATCGCCAGCGCCGTTTGGGCATTGGCCGGGCTAAGTTTTGCCGCCGTCATGACCTGGCAAGAATTTGGCGCAGGCGCATCATTGCTCAGCATAATAGGTCGGCCGACCACATTCTTCGCCCTGACCGCCATCGTCGTACCAATTGCGATTATATGGTTCCTGGCGTTGCTGGCGTGGCGCACGGAAGAGCTTCGGCTGCGTTCATCAACGATGGCTGAAGTTGCTGTACGCCTTGCAGAACCTGACCGGATGGCAGAACAATCCATCGCCTCACTCGGCCAAGCCGTGCGCCGCCAAGTTGCGTTCATGAATGACGCCGTGTCGCGTGCTTTGGGCCGCGCTGGAGAACTTGAAGCGCTGGTGCACAATGAAGTTTCAGCCCTTGAAAACTCGTATGAAGACAACGAACGCAAAATTCGCGGACTGATCCAGGAACTGTCCGGCGAGCGCAATGCGCTTTCCAATACCTCAGACCGGGTTGCCGGCACACTACGCCAACTTGGCAGCGAGGTGCCCTCGCTCATTGAAAAACTGTCACACCAGCAGATCCGACTGGCACAAATCATTCAACAAGCTGGTGACAACCTGACGACGCTTGAATCCTCCATCGGCACCAACGTCAACAAGCTTGAGACATCGCTCGGCGGACGCACCGAAGAACTTCAGGTCCTTCTTGAAGGCTACACAACAGGTCTTGCCTCTGCACTTGGCAATCGCTCAGAACAAATGCGCGTGGCCTTTGACGGCTATCTCAAAACGCTTGATAGCACGCTCGGTGCGCGCACCGATACGTTGCAAACGGTGTTTGAAGAATATGCACGCGCGCTTGACACGACACTCGCCAACCGCGCCAAAACACTTGATGTGCAGTTGATTGAACGCACAAAGGCGCTTGACCTTGCCTTCAACGAACGCCTGCAATTGTTTGACGACTCAATCAAGAAATCAACATCAGCGATTGACGAAGCTGTCGGCCAGCGCGCGCGCGCACTAACGACGGCGCTCGATACCCACGCCAAAACCTTCAAAGAAGACATCACCCACCAATCAAATGAGCTGGATGAGTCCCTAACCCAGGGCATCAGTGCGGTACGCCGTACCAGTGAAAATATTACGCGCCAATCCCTCAAAGCAATTGAAGGACTTTCCGGCCAATCTGAAATGCTCAAAAACGTTTCAGAAAACCTGCTTGGCCAGATTAACTCTGTAACGGGTCGCTTCGAAAACCAAAGCCAATCCATCATGTCAGCGGCCAATTCTCTGGAATCTGCCAACCACAAAATCGACGTCACCTTGAAAGCGCGCCACTCAGATCTTTCCCAAACGCTGGAGCATCTGACCGGCAAGGCCGATGAATTCGGCCGCTTTGTGCAAGGTTACTCTTCGACGATCGAGGGTTCTTTAAGCGATGCCGAGCAACGCGCACGTGAAGTGACAGAACAACTGCTGGTTGGCACCGAGCAGAGCAAAAGCCGGGCGTTGGCAGACCTCGACCGGCTGAAGCGGGAAACGGAAGCACAAAAACGCGACCGGATCATCAGCGAATTGCAAAATGAATTTTCCAAAGTCACCAACGCCGTTGAAACAGAACTTGGCAATATGCGCCACCGGTTCTCAGGCGCTTCTGAAGATATGCGCCAGCGCGCGGGGACCGCGGCACGCGATATTGCAAACGAACAAGAGCGCTTGCGCGAAGCGATCAACCGACTGCCCGGGACACAACAAATCGATGCTGATGGTCTGCGCACTGCGATGCGCAATCAATTGCGCAGCCTTGCACAGCTCGCCGGACTTGCAAGTAAAGGCGGCGCAGCCGCGCCACAAAGAACGACAACATCTCTGACAGGCGCATATGAAGGCACCGCAGCCAGCGTGCGTGCGCCCGCACCAACCCATGCAGGCGCAGCACCCCGACCGCAAGCTCAACGCGGTGCTTCACGCATTGCGAGCGACAGTGATAATTGGTCGTTCGGTGATTTGCTGGCCCGTGCCAGTCAAGATGAACAGCGCCCACAGGCTGCTCAACCGGTCGCAAATAGCGATGACTTTACGTTGAACATTCAAGCGATGGCGGGCGCCCTTGAGCCTGCGGCGGCGGCATCAATCTGGGCGCGTTTACGCAGTGGTCAAACCAACGTCATGTCGCGCGCCTTCTATAGCGGTGAAGGCCAAGTTTTGTTTGACCAGTTTGCCACCCGCTTGCGTACAGACATTGGGCTGCAACAAACCGTTGATCGCTTCCTGACAGACTTTGACCGCATCCGCAGAGACACAGAAGCCAGCGACCCCACAGGCGCAATGGGCAAAAGCCAATTGTTGTCTGATACAGGTCGCGTATATTTGTTCCTGGCCCATGCGCGCGGGCGCATTCGCTAGAGCACGCCTAGTGTTTACTCAAACGCAGATAAGATGCTCTAATTCACCCCAACACTGCGCAAGCTTGTGTTGGACAGAACCCCAACACTGCGCAAGCTTGTGTTGGACAATCGATCAGTTGACGCCCGCCCATTGAGCCGCAAACTCAATGGTGCTGTAGTCGAAGTTCTATTTGCAGCACATGGTACCCTGGCGCATCGCGGATACCCGTCCTACAGGTCACCCCACGCAACTCAAGATCACACATCCCTCATGACGGCTGATCCATCCTTGAACGTTGACGTTGCGATTGAAACCTGGCCCCTTGCAAATCCCTTTGTCATTGCACGTGGCGCAAAATCCGGAGCCTGCGTTGTCGTTGCCAACGTGTCGGACACAAACGGGAACACCGGTCGCGGCGAATGTGTGCCCTATGCCCGCTATGGGGAAACGCCAGAAGGCGTTGCCGACACGATTTCAAAATGGCAGCCAACACAAAATCGAAATGTCCTCATATCCATGCTGCCCGCCGGCGCAGCCCGCAATGCCATCGATTGTGCCCTGTGGGACTTAGAGGCCAAGCAGTCGGGTCAACCAGTGGCAGAGCGCCTCAATTTGAGCCCTTACAACGGTTTTGAAACAGCTTTAACGATCAGCCTTGATACGCCAGACGCCATGGCCGCTGCCGCGCAACAAGCGTCTTCGCACCGCCTGCTCAAACTGAAACTTGGTGGCAGAACACATGACGATCATGCACGCATGGTTGCCGTGCGCTCAGCCCGCAAGGATGCCCGCTTGATAGGCGATGCCAATGAAGGCTGGACGGTCGAAGATCTCGGGTGCCTTTTACAAACCGCTGCAGATCTGGGTTTCGAAACCATCGAACAGCCTTTGCCCACCAACCAAGACGCCGCGCTCACAAAAATTACGAGGCCGATTGCCGTGTGCGCTGATGAAAGCCACCACACGGCCGACGATCTTGAAAGCTTGATTGGCAAATATGATGCCGTGAATATCAAATTGGATAAGGCAGGCGGTCTGACCGCCGCGCGTCTCGCACTCCGAGAGGCGCGCGCGCGTGGATTTGAGATTATGATTGGTTCTATGGTTGCAACGTCACTTGCAGTTGCGCCCGCCTTTCTCTTGGCCGGTGACGCGCGCTGGCTGGACCTTGATGGTCCGTTGTTGATGGCTAAAGATCGTGTCGGCGGGTTTGTTTTTGATCATGGCCAACTGCGCGCACCCAAAACGGGGCTATGGGGTACGCCATAGAATTAGAGCATGTTCGAGCCAAAAGTGGCCGCGGTTTTCGCCCGGAACAGGCTCCAAAACAAATGGATAGATCGTGTGCGTGTGTCCATAAAAAGTGAACATAATCGAGCGTCTTAGAGATTTGGGCCGACAGGAAGTTTGGGACCGATCTCGGCTTCGCGCGCTGTGTCTTTCAAAGGTGCACCCTCCCAGAGCAGCCCGCCCGTCCAGCGCGCATGCAGCACCAGTGCGGCTATCATGCCAACGCCTGCAACTGCGGCCATCACAAGATAACCCCGCCCCTGCATCGCCCCATAAAGGGGACCAGAGGCCAGCGTGGCGGCACCCGTTGCAACACCCGCGGCACACGCACCATAAAGCGCTTGCGCAGTGCCAGCCGCGCGTTCCGGCACACTGCGCGCCATAAAGTAGATGGCGCCGAGATGCGTGGCGCCATAGGTTGCACCGTGCAGAATTTGCAGCGGGATGAGGATGGCAAGGCCTGGATCAAAACTCATCACCAGCCATCTGAGAACGCCTGCAAGCCCGCCAAGGATCAGCAATTTTACCGGACCAAGTCGCGCAACAACTGCGCCTGAATAAGCAAACAAGGCAACTTCAGCCATGACACCGATCGCCCACAGCGCCCCGATCCACGCCGTTGACAACCCTTGCGCTTTCCACTGCAGCGCCCCAAACGTGTAGAACAGCCCATGCGCGCCCTGAACGGCGCTGCACGCCAAAAGAAACAGCAAAAAAAGCCCGCTGTAGCCGAGACGCTTGGCATCACGAGTGTGCACATCACGTGCTGCAACAGATGCCAATTGGGAAGGCTCATCAGATGCTGTCAGGTTTGTTGCGCGTGGCAATCTCCATCCGGCAACTAGCGTTGCAACTGAGGCCATCACCAACATCGGCACAATGACAACTGCGCCTTGCCAGTCGACCATCCAACCGCCGATAAAACCAACACCAATGAAGGCGAGAGAGCCCCACAACCGCATGCGGCCATAGTCGGCACCGTCCGACTTCACGCTTGCCACTGCGATGGTTTCAATCAGCGGCATGATGGTGGCAACACACAGTGTAAACGCTAGCGACACCAGAAAGATCGGCCAGAACCCGCGCATGCCAATCAGTAAGAGCCCGGCGGCAATCGCCAAAGTCGCGAGGATGAGGATGACACGGCGATGCGCCTGGTGGCGATCGGCGTAAACGGCAAGCAGCGGTGCAAAGCCAAGTCGCAGAAAAAGAGGCGTCGCGGTGATAATTGCAATCTCGGTTGCTGTCAGCCCAGCCCAATCTAACCAGATAGGCAAATAGGGCAGATGCAGGCCAAGGATCAAAAACAAGGCGGCAAAAAACGCACCGACACGCACTGCAGAAGGTGTTTGCAAGCGCCCTGTGTCAGCGTGTTGATGTGATGGTGTGGATTTGATCATAGCTTCGAGTGCTTCTGGATAAAGTGCGACGCGGTTTTCCGATAAGAAGCACGCAAAACAAGACCCTAGAGACATTCCGCGGTTCAACGAAAAACGGAATGTCTCTAGGCCGCATTTAACATGCTCTGAGAGCTGGCGGCATCAGGCGCTTAGCCTCATCCCCAAGGTTCGTCCCAGAAGAGAAGAGTACTACCGGCTGATCAAGGATCTGCGCGAAGGCGTGCATTCAAAAAAAACTCAGACACGAAGTGTCAAAAAAAGACCGGCGGCTCTGGGCTAGAGCCGCCGGGTCCTATTTCTGAGGTTCGTTTTGAGAGAGAGAACCGTATATTTAGTTGTCTATTAAAGAGGTGGCAAACGCATCGTCGCACCAATGGAAATGATATCGACAGAGGATTCCGCACTACCAGTGAACAAGGTGGCGTTAGCATTAGCCGATGGAGTCCTCGCGAAACGTGCATCCTCAACAAACACGTGGCTATAAGCGAAGTCCAAGGTCATCGCTTCGTTCCACTTATAGCTGCCACCGATGCTCGCCCAAATTCGGTCAGCATCGGGAAGTTGTGTCAGACGTGAGGTTGCGTCCTGAATGGGTGAGATTTCGTAAGCACCACCTGCACGAAGGGTCAGCTTATCGTTGACGTCGTATTCACCGCCAAGGGCAAAGAACCAACCGTCATCCCAATCAAATTCAAGTGTCACACCGCCAATCGCGCCTGTGCCACTAACCGGTGATTTCGTCAACTTGCTCCAGTTGGTCCACTCAACGGTACCAAGCAAACGCATGCTCGAACCGATTTCCTGACGGAAACTCGCCGTGACCTTATCCGGCGTTTCAACATCTGCAGTAATCGGAAGGATTACCCCTGGACCGAGAGGCAACCTCAGACTGCCCTCAAGTTCGTGATCGATACTTGAACGATAACCAATACCAATCGAGGTCGTCGCCGTTGGCTTGAAATTCACACCAAGGGTAAACCCGACTGCTAAATCAGAACCTGTCAAATTGGTGGAATTACCTACAGCTGCTGGATTTGGATTGAAATCTGATTTGAGACGCTTCACCGACAGATATTGAATCTGAACACCCGCGCCGATTGTTACGCCTGGCATGACCTCGTAAGCGACGGTTGGCGTAATATTAAGACTGAATAATTTAGCCGACCGAGACACTGAGTCACCAGCCCAACGTGAATTATCGGGCTTAGTCCCCAGTCCAAATTGAGAATTCATACCGAGTGCAAACACGACTTTTTCGTTGTAGCGCCATGCAAGGTAGCTCGCTGGAACAATTGCATCGCGACCAACATCAACAGTATTATCGCCACCGAATACACCAGCAGGAACACCGTTTATTGCCTCTAATGTTAGATCCGACTTCGGCAAAATGAATGCGAAGTTAGATTCGGTTGTCACGCCTGGGCCAGCCATCGCAGCTGCAGCAGGGTTCCAAAACATTGATGACAGGCTATCGCCTTGCGCAGCGGCACCCGCAAACGACATACCTTGGAAGAACGTTGATTGTTCGCGCACTTCAAAGCCACCAGCCAAGGCACTTGAAGCGGAAAACCCGAGTGCAGCGGTCGCTGCGAAAATCTTAACTGTCTTGGATGCTGTTAAACGGCGCATACCAACCCCCTTAAAAATCTAAATCCCGTGCCCAAACAAAGGACGGACACTTGGCCCAATGGACCTCGGTGTGTGCTCATTTTTCCTGGCTCTGGGCCAAGCTTCCTGGTCTGAGCCAGGCTCGGGCGACTCACACACCACCCCTTGCCATTCCGATGAAACCTAGCCCTGTTGACGTAATGGACACAACTTAATCCCGCCGTCTTAGGAGGCGGCGCGAATTGAATCCGCAACGGGTGTGCTTTTGATGACACGAAGTTGCCATGTTTGTTGCGGCGCGATAATGCAGACCCAGAGGGAAACCTCGCTAGAGTTCAACGTTTTCGGCTCTACACAGCAAAAACGGGTCAGCGCCCCAAACAAAAAAACCGGCCAAGGCTGCCAGAATGGGCGCCAAGACCGGCTTTTTTGAATTCGGTGGCAACGGGTTACAAGCGTTACCACCATCCCTCGTCAGCACCACCCCCCGATCGTGCTAACCCGCATACCGTCGCAAACACGTGTCAGGGAGGCAAGCACGGATGGGCACACAAGACCAAAAGCTGGAGCGAACGGGCATTTCAGTAACATGCGTTACCCCGCCCCGCTGCAACGCGCCCTAAGCGTGTGACGACACTAACCACGAGACGCCTTAAGTACCTGGGTCACAAACGCCTTGGCCTCAGCGATTGCTGCTTCAAGGTCTCGACCATGAGCACAGTGCGCCGTGATCGCCGCCGAGAGTGTGCAACCTGTTCCATGTGTGTCAGCCCCGTCAACACGCGGTGCCTCGTACCATCTGAGTGCACCGTTTGCCACCAGCACATCAACAGCATTTGAGGGCTGCCCGTCGCCGCCGCGCAGATGCCCCCCCTTTACCAACACCGCCGTCTGAAACGCATCAGATAGCGCGCGTGCGTGACGTTCCATTTCGGTTTCATCGCGTGCCGCGGGCGTATCGAGCAACGCCGCCGCCTCATCAATGTTGGGCGTTATCAATGCTGCCATGGGGAGTAAAGCCTGTTTTAAAACATGGATGCTATCAGTGCTCAGCAACCGCGCACCGCTTGTTGCCACCATCACAGGGTCAACAATGAGCACATGTTTTGGCAATTTTTTTATGGTCGTGGCAACGGTCGCGATGGTGTCATGATAGCCCAACATTCCGGTTTTAATTGCGGATATATGAGCGCTTTGCGCAACGGCTTCAATCTGTTTCTCGACAAGTCCTGGTGTCATCAACTCAATGGCCGCGACACCTCCGGTGTTTTGTGCCGTCACGGCTGTAATCGCGCTGGCACCGTGGACACCAAGGGCGGCAAAGGTTTTGAGGTCGGCTTGAATCCCCGCGCCACCAGAGGAGTCTGAGCCTGCGATGGTCAATGCCACCGGCTGTTGAGGGTTCGCAATCATGAAGGTAACTTAGATCATGTTCGAGCCAAAAGTGTACGCGGTTTTGCGTCAGGACAGATAATCCATAACGATTGGTTGGAGCACGCCCACTGCTTCAACTTGATATGACCGTGTTCTAGAGCGTCGAGCCTTTTCTCGTATACACTGAAGCTATTTGCGCGACGCTCTATCTCATGGCTCTATCCCATAACTGGCGATCAACTTATCTGCTCAAAGTCGAACCCAACTTTTCGCAGGTTGATCTAGCAAGTGCAGTTTAGACGACTGTACGAGCACCAAGTGCTGCGACCAACACCTGCTATCTCAACAGCGCCGCAACGCCTGGCAACTCACGGCCCTCTAGCCATTCGAGGAACGCTCCGCCTGCCGTCGATAAATAGGTAAAGTCCCCGGTCGCGCCAGCCGCATTCAAAGCGGCCGCGGTATCACCACCGCCAGCGACAGAGACCAACTTGCCAGCCTTGGTAAGTGCACCAGCGGCGCGCGCCAAGGCAAATGTGCCTTCGCCAAAGGGCTCAATTTCAAAGGCGCCCATCGGGCCATTCCACAACAGTGTTTTGCACCCTTCCAGAACGCCCGTCAGCTTTTCAACCGATTGCGGTCCAACATCCAAAATCATACAGTCAATGGGCACCTTATGGATCGGTACCGTTTCCGCTGCGGCTCCTGCTTTGAATTCGCGCGCAATAACGGCATCAATTGGCAGCACAATTTCGCAGCCGTGTATTTTAGCTTCTGCCATGATCTCGCGGGCTTGATAGTGGAATTCTGGTTCTGCCAGAGACTGCCCCGTCATCACGCCCATGGATTGCAGAAACGTGTTGGCCATGCCGCCGCCGACAATTAGCTTATCAACACGCTGCACCAGGTTTTTGAGAACGGGAATTTTTGTCGAAACTTTTGCGCCACCAACAACAGCAACGGTTGGCTTTTCAGGTTTATCGAGCACGCGGCGCAACGCCTCAATTTCAGCAAGCATTGAAAGCCCGGCATAGGCTGGCAAGTGCGCTGCGATGCCCACGGTGGAGGCATGTGCGCGATGCGCTGTTGAGAATGCATCGTTGACATAAATATCGCCAAGATCTGCCAATTCCCTGGCAAACTCAGGTGTGTTTGCTTCTTCACCGGGATCAAACCTCAGGTTTTCGAGCAGCAATACGTGACCGGGCTGCAAGTCTTCGGAAAACGCCTTTGTGGTCTTGCCACCCTCATCAAGGGCAAAAATGACGGCTACACCGAAGGCCTCTTCAAGAGGTTTTTGTAAAACAGCCAGTGAGAAATCCGGCATAACCTGGCCTTTGGGACGACCGATGTGGGACATCAAAATCGGCAAACCGCCGCGCGCGAGAATATTCTTTACCGTTGGCACAATGGCCTGGATCCGGGTGTCATCTGTCACCACGCCACCTTGTAACGGCACATTGATATCAACACGTACCAGCACGCGCTTACCACTTACGTCCGCATCGCGTGACGACTTCAGTTTTGCAAAATCCATCTGATTCCAATTCTCACTTCGCTTTGTCACGCACAGGCGATGTCGGGCCTAGAGCACGTCCGTCTTAGTTGCATCAGTGGGCGTGCTCTAACTTTTTTGTTTTGGATCATGTGTCCTGGCGCAAAACCGCATACACTTTTGGCTCGAACATGATTTAGCTCTTAATACTGGCTTGGGCCGCATCGACAATGGCTGCTGCCGTAATTCCAAAGTGCTCATAGAGCTTTGGTGCTGGTGCTGAGGCACCATAACCCGTCATACCCACGAATGTGTCGCTAGGGCGCAACCACTCATGCCAGCTTTGCTTAACCGCCGCTTCAATCGCGATGCGCGGCGCACTGCCCAGCACCTGTTTTTGATAGGCCGCCGATTGCTGACGGAAGAGCTCAAACGAAGGCATCGAAACAATGGCCGCGTTAATGCCATCACCTGCCAACATCGACGCCGCAGACGTTGCCAGCCCGACTTCAGACCCTGTCGCCAACAGCGTTACATCGCGATTGCCACCAGCATCATCAATCAAATATGCACCGTTGGCAGATAAGTTCTCATCCAGGCTGCCAGCACGCAGCATCGTTGGCACCGATTGTCGGGTGAGAACCAAGACACTTGGCTGTTTTTCGTTTTCAAGAGCAATCTGCCAACATTCCGCTGTTTCGATGGCATCACCCGGGCGCAGCACCAACACGTTTGGCATCGCACGCAACGCTGACAAGTGTTCAACAGGTTGATGCGTTGGGCCATCTTCACCAAGCCCGATAGAATCATGCGTCATGACATAGATGACGCGCTGTTCCATCAACGCCGATAGTCGGATCGATGGGCGGCAGTAGTCGGTGAAAACCAGGAACGTTGCACCATAAGGAATGATGCCGCCGTGCAAAGCCATGCCGTTCATGGTGCCAGCCATGCCGTGTTCGCGCACACCATAGTTCAGGTAGTTGCCGTCAAAGGCACCTGAAGCGACAGGCGTGTGATATTCTTTTGTGCGTGTTCCATTGGAACCTGTGAGGTCTGCTGAACCGCCAATCAGTTCTGGAACTGCGGGCACAAGATGATCAAGCGTCAATTGCGACCAGATCCGCGTTGCACGGCTCGCGCTATCATCGGCGAATTGCGCTTTGGCCGCTGCAATGGCTTTGACCATGGCATCGGCACGGTTGCGGGCGGTGGGCAAGCGGAACGCCGATTTGCCATCAGCGTCTGCATTATTGTAGGCCTGTTGCCATGCCTGATAAGCCCCATTGCTGCGCTGACCCAGCGCACGCCAGGCAGCCATCACATCTTGGGGAATCTCAAACGGTGCATGCGGCCAATTCAGTTCGGCACGCGCGGCTTTAATTTCATCCTTACCCAATGGCGCGCCATGTGTGGCCGACGTGCCTTGCTTGTTTGGAGAACCAAATCCAATGATGGTTTTGCACGCGATCAGCCAGGGTTTGCTGTCATCTGCTTTGGCCTTCGCAATGGCGGCAGAAATATCATCTGCGTTGTGGCCATCAATGGCTATCGTGTTCCAACCCGATGCCGTAAACCGTGCCAACTGATCATCAGACACTGAAAGATCTGTCGAGCCGTCAATTGTGATGGAGTTGTCATCAAACAAAACGATCAGCTTGCCGAGACCTAAATGTCCTGCAAGCGAAATGGCCTCATGTGAGATGCCTTCCATCAAACAGCCATCGCCGACCATACAATAAGTGTGGTGGTCAACCAGATCATCACCCGTGCGGGCATTCAACATTCGTTCTGCGATCGCCATTCCAACTGCGTTGGCAATGCCTTGGCCAAGCGGTCCGGTTGTTGTTTCAATGCCAGGCGCGTGACCAAATTCAGGATGACCTGCCGTCTTAAAGCCGAGTTGGCGGAAGTTGCGTAGTTGCTCAATATCCATGCCCGGGTAACCGGTGAGATGCAAAAGTGAATAGAGCAGCATCGAACCATGACCAGCCGACAGCACAAACCGATCACGATCCGGCCAATCAGGGTCGTCCGCTTTGAACTTCAGGTGCTCGCGAAACAGCACGGTAGCCACATCCGCCATCCCCATCGGCATACCGGGATGGCCGGACTTTGCCGCCTCAACACCATCCATCGACAGTGCGCGGATGGCATTGGCCATTGTTCGGTTGTCAACTTTCGCGGCCTGATCGTCGCCTTGAGCCCCACCCATCGTCGCTTGTCCTTTGTATCCGTCTCGTTGGTGCCAAATCGGCCTTTTGACGCGAGGTTTAACGACCCATACTGCCGCCGTCTATGCCTTCAAAAGCCGCAAAGGCTTTGAATTTCAAAAAATTGGGGATCAATGCGCTATTTAAGACGCAAAGGAGCAATCCGCGCGTCCCCTACTCAGGTATACATGGCCTATTGTACAGTCCATCCGACGGGATCGTAGAGGAGAGAGCGTATTGAGCAAAACCCAACCCTGGAAGACTGTTTGGATCACCGGCGCAAGCTCCGGCATTGGCCGCGACATCGCATTGAAACTTGCACACGACGGCATCAAAGTCGTGGCCTCAGCGCGATCTGAAGAGCCGCTACGAGAGCTTGCCGCTTTCAATTCCAACATCGTCCCGCATCCAGTTGACGTAACAAACCTTGATGCCATGCGGGCCGCGGTCCAGCACATTGAAAGCAGTGTTGGCGTGATCGACCTCGCGATTTTGAATGCAGGGGTTTGGCACCCCCTAGGTGCGCGCGAGTTTGCAGCTGACAAAGTCGTGCACTCAATGGACGTCAATTACAACGGCATCGTCCATGCACTCGATGCTGTGCTTCCCAACATGATTGAACAAAAGAGCGGCCACGTGGCGCTGGTCTCATCAGTGGCGGGTTACCGCGGCCTGCCAAAAAGTATCTCCTATGCGCCGAGCAAAGCCGCCGTCATCTCTCTTGCAGAAACCCTACGCCACGAGCTTGACCGAATGGGTGTCAAGATCAGCGTCATCAATCCCGGTTTTGTTGACACACCAATGACCAAGATCAACGAGTTTCCGATGCCATTCATCATCACCTCGGACGATGCCGCCAACCGCATGATCGCAGGCCTCAAAAAAGGCAAATATGAAATCGCATTTCCCTGGCAAACCAATTTGATGATGAAACTGAGCCGGCTGATGCCCAACTGGTTATTCTTCTGGGCCACCAGAACCTTTATGATGCCAAAACACTAACGTAAGGAGACAAAGTACTCGGCGCGCTATCACGATGATGCTTTGACAACCTTGTCTATCGCCATCAATTCGCGCATCAGCGCTTCAAAGTCTTTCAGCGGAACCATATTTGGTCCATCCGAGGGTGCATTATCGGGGTCTTGATGTGTTTCAATAAACAGGCCCGCCACACCAACAGCAACGGCCGCGCGCGCAAGCACCGGCACAAAGCGGCGGTCGCCACCCGATGATGTGCCTTGCCCGCCGGGCTGCTGCACCGAATGCGTGGCATCAAAAATAACGGGCGCACCGGTTTCCGCCATAATGGGCAGCGCGCGCATATCACTGACAAGTGTATTGTAGCCAAAAGAGGCGCCCCGTTCCGTCAGTAAAATGTTCGCGTTGCCAGATGCGGTGACTTTGGCAACAACATTTTTCATGTCCCACGGTGCCAGGAACTGCCCCTTTTTTATTTTGACAACTTTGCCGGTTTTGGCAGCCGCAATCAGAAGGTCTGTTTGGCGGCAGAGGAATGCGGGAATTTGCAACACATCGACCACTTCACCAACAGGTGCACACTGCGCAGCATCGTGCACGTCCGTTACGATCGGCAGTCCAAGGCTTTCACGAATTTCTGCAAACACCGGAAGTGCTGCCTCTAGCCCAAGACCGCGACGCCCTGAAAGCGATGTCCGGTTGGCTTTATCAAACGAGGACTTGTAAATGAGACCAAGGCCCAAGCGCTCAGAAATTTCTTTGAGTGCCGTTGCCATTTCGAGCGCGTGGGCTCGGCTTTCCATCTGACAGGGCCCCGCAAGCACCGCAATCGGCGCATCATTGGAAAACGTGACACTGCCAACCGTAACGCGTGCATTTGGTTTTAACGTGCTGTCGCTCATTGCGGTTCCTGATTTAGCTGTTGCTTTTTTGGGATTCAAACAAAGTCACGGGCAATTCAGGTAGGCATTTTTCAAAGCGTGCTCTTGCCGACTTCGCCCATATCACGACGGCTGTCTTGACCGATGCTGTGTTATTTTGCAAATCGGCGATGCGCGCTTCCTCGCTAGCAATACAGCCCGCCGTGCCAGCGCCTGCCTCTTGCCAAATATGAAAGAAGATACAGGAGCCAGATTTTTTCATCGCACTTGGTGGGTAGTCAACAATGATGCCGCGCTTATAAACCGATATCGCTGCCATGTCTTCCGCACTGGTTTCAGCGCCTGCAATTCGGCGCGAGATGATTTTCCCATAATGTGCGGATTTGAGATCATCAACACAAACTTGGGGGCTGGCTTTAAGCGCTATGTGACCGGGCCATGGCGCGTCATCAAATCCAAATGTCGGGCCGACACGATAAATCCCGGCGGGTGAGCGTTCATCGCCTTCGCGCTTCACGACATCACCCGTCTCGCTAAAACCCTCAAACCCGTTACCCCAACCAAGTCCTGCGCGACCTACAACAGCAGGGTATGGGCTTTCAATCAACGTCCACGGCGCGGATTGATTTGTCTCGCGCCGTTGCAGAACAGCGATGGTAGCGTCAGCGCTATCCATTGCATCTGTCAGTACGACGACCAGTTGCGTCACATCTTTCAGAGTGTCTTCACATGCTCTGGGTAATGCACGCTCACCGCAGCCAGATAGTACGAGCACCACAAGCACCGCCAACATGGGCCCTGATAACTCGCAAAGGGCTTTACGCACTACCACACTCACCACCTCTAAAACTCGGTCACATCGACAACACCTTGCGCGGCTTCCAAGCGGCCAAGATGGGTTGGTGAAACATCATAGCGTCCGCTTAAGTGAAATTCGACCGTGTCATGACCATCAGCTGGCGGCAAAACGAGGAGAATTTCTCCTGTGCCCGGACCAGACTGACCATCTGGCAGGCGGTGCTGATCTAACGCAGCTTTCAGTTCATCCAGAGTGCGACCGCCCTTCTTCACCGCGTCGACATCAAGGCGGACACTGAGCCCGTTGACGGCACCTGCTGCTGCTGCATCCAACGAGTCGACACTTTGCACGCGCATCTTAACCGTTTCACCATCACGCTCTGCTTCAACACGCAGCAAGACAGGTGTCCCCGGCTCAAGAAGATCGCCCGCCGCAGCCAACGTGTCAGAAAACAATACGGCCTCAAATTGCCCGCTGACATCTGAAAACATCGCAAATGCAAACTTGTTTCCTCGTTGCGAGCGCCGCTCTCGGGCTGAAACGACAATGCCTGCAAGACGGGCCGACGTCGTGCCTTCCTCTGTTTCAGCTTCAAAGTCAGTGTATTTCTTGACCTGTAATTTGTCGAGCACGCGAACATACTGATCGAGCGGATGGCCAGAGAGAAACAAACCAACAGCGTCGAATTCTTTTTGCAAGCGCTCCATCGCCGTCCATGTCGGCTGCTGTCTGAGAACCAGGCTTTCGCCGCCGTCACTGTCACCACCAAATAGATCGACCATGCCATCTGCTGCATTGCGTTCACAGCGATTAGCGAAAGCGAGGATCGAGTCTACATTGCCATACACCAACGCACGGCTGGGCTCGAGATCATCAAAGGCACCCGCAGCGGCTAACGCTTCAAGTGCACGCTTGTTGACGGATTTTGTTTTGAGACGGCGCGAAAAATCTGTCAGCGAGGTGTAGTCGCTATTCTCGTCCCGCTCTGCCACAATGGTTTCAACGGCTGAGGCCCCAATGTTTTTCAATGCCGCCAGTGAATACCGTATTGCACCCCGCTCCGCGCCATCGTTCGGAGGTTCGGCACCAAAGTCGACGCCTGACGCATTTACCGAAGGTGGCAAAACAGAAATCCCACTGCGTTTGGCTTCCGCAGAAAACTGCGCCAGCTTATCTGTGTTTTGCGAATCCAGCGTCATCGAAGCGGCCAAAAATTCTTCCCGGTAATTCGCTTTGAGATAGGCTGTGTGATAGCTCACTAGCGCATAGGCCGCCGCGTGCGATTTATTGAAGCCATAGCCCGCAAACTTGTCGACCAGATCAAAGATAAACTGGGCATCTCTCTTTTGAACTTTATTTTCATGCGCGCCGTCAACAAAACGCGCGCGCTGCTTGGCCATCTCGCGCTTGTCTTTTTTGCCCATCGCACGGCGCAGTAAATCAGCTTCACCAAGCGAATAGCCTGCCATCACCTGGGCAATCTGCATCACCTGCTCCTGATAAATAATGACGCCGTAGGTTTCTTTCAGGATCGGCTCTAACAGTGGGTGCAGACAATCTACCGGCTCTTCGCCATGTTTGCGATTGATGTAGGTTGGAATATTGTCCATCGGACCGGGACGATAGAGTGCCACCATAGCGATGATATCCTCAAACCGGTCGGGCTTCAGCCGTTTCAGGCTTTCTCGCATGCCGGTGCTTTCCAACTGGAAAACACCGACGGTGTCAGCTTTGGCTAACAGCTCAAACGTTTTCGGATCATCAAGAGGCATCGTTGCTAAATTGATGTCGACGTTGTGGCCTTGTTTGATGAGTTCAACGGCCTTTTGCAAAACTGTGAGTGTTTTCAGGCCAAGGAAATCAAACTTTACAAGACCGGCGCGCTCAACCATCTTCCAGTTGAACTGGGTGACGGGAGACTCAGATTTTGGGTCTCGGTAAAGTGGAACTAACTCGTCAAGCGGACGGTCACCGATCACAATACCTGCGGCATGGGTTGAGGCGTGGCGATAGAGGCCCTCAAGCTTGTTGGAAATCTCAAGAAGACGTTCAACGATCGGCTCGCGGTCGGCTTCTTCCTGAAACTTCGGTTCGCCCTCAATTGCTTCCTGCAACGTGACCGGGTTTGCAGGATTATTCGGAACTAACTTGCACAACCGATCAACCTGCCCATACGGCATCTGCAAAACGCGACCAACATCACGGAGGACGGCGCGCGCCTGCAGCTTGCCGTGCGTGATGATCTGCGCCACGCGGTCAGCGCCATATTTGTCCTGGACGTACTGGATCACTTCATCACGCCGCTCCTGACAAAAATCGATATCGAAGTCGGGCATCGACACACGTTCAGGGTTGAGAAAGCGTTCAAACAGCAAGCCAAAGCGCAGCGGATCAAGGTCCGTTATAGTCAACGACCAGGCAACAACAGAACCGGCGCCAGAGCCGCGCCCGGGCCCAACCGGAATACCATGGGACTTGGCCCACTGTATAAAGTCGGCCACGATCAAGAAGTAGCCAGGGAATTTCATGCCCGCGATGATGTCGAGTTCAAACGCCAAACGGTCTAAATAATCTTTCTTAGTAAACCCATCGGCGAGCGGGTTCGTTTTAAGGCGCTGCTTAAGCCCCTGCTCAGCCTGACGTTTCAGCTCCGCGGCTTCAACAGCGAGTTGATCTTTGTTGGCCTTTGCCGGCTTTGCTGCTTTTGAAACCACAAAGCGCGGCAAAATCGGTTTTCTCGCTGGCGAACGCGCATGGCAGCGTTGAGCAATCTCAACGGTATTGTTGATGGCTTCTGGCAAATCTGCAAACAATGCCACCATCTCATCAACCGACTTGAAATGATGATCGGGCGTTACGCGACGGCGATCATCCTCAACCACATAGCGACCATCCGCGATGCACAACAAGGCATCGTGGGCTTCATAGTCGTCAGGTGATTCAAAATATACTTCGTTGGTTGCAACAATCGGCAACTGAGCTTTATAGGCGAGCTTTAATAGCGCTGCTTCCGTACTCGCAGCGCCGCGTGTGCCATGACGTTGGATTTCAACATAGAGCCGGTCGTCGAAAATAGCCTTGAGGGCATTGAGACGATCATCACCAACAGGCAAACGCCCTTCTTTGAGCGCCAGATCAATCGGCCCATCGTTGCCACCTGTGAGCGCAATCAGACCACTGCCGAGGTCTGCGAGATCTGTGATAAGAATTTCGGGGTCTTGGCTGGGGCCTGAAAGGTGTGCGCGTGAAACAATCTTTAAAAGATTGCCATAGCCCACATCCGTTGCAGCCAACAATACCACCTGACCGGTGTCTATCGCCTTGAGCTGTGGTGAACCACCGCCTGCGTGTACCGTCAGGTCATCGTCATCGGACCCCTCTGGAAACTTCACCGCTAGCGAAACGCCCGCAATGGGTTGCAGGCCCTGTTCGGCAAATGTCTCTGAAAATTCCAATACACCAAACAAGTTGTTGGTGTCTGTCAGTGCCAAAGCTGGCATATTTTGATCAAGCGCAAGGTCCGCCAATTTTTTGATCGGCAAGGCCCCTTCCAGCAGCGAATAAGACGAGTGCACTTTGAGATGCACAAAGCCCGGCGAGGTCTTAAGACCTTGATCGGCTAAAGACGGTTTTGATGATCGAATCGCTGCAGTCATGGTGTCCCACGGTGGCTGATGAGAGCAGGCGCAGTCAATTTCTCAATACGCCCCCAACGCCGTTTGGCCACAGCTCTTTGGGCTGATGCCCGCAAGAAGAGCGTGAGAACGCGCCTCACGCAGTCTCAACTAACAGTCCATTGGAAAGCGTCAACGTACGGTCCATGCGCCCGGCAAGCTCCAGGTTGTGAGTCGCAATCAGCGCCGCTACGCCTTCGCTACGAAACAAACCAATCAGTTCATGAAACACCAGATCAGAGGTTTTCGGGTCCAGATTGCCCGTTGGCTCATCCGCCAGAATAAAACGCGGATTGTTGGCAAGTGCGCGACAGATGGCGGTGCGCTGTTGTTCGCCACCTGACAATTCTGCCGGGCGATGTGTGAGCCTGTCTTTCAAACCCAAACTGGACAACAAGTGCTCTGCGCGGTCTTCTGCCTCCGCTCGCCTGCGCCCCAAAATCAACTGCGGCATGATCACATTTTCAAGGGCTGAGAATTCCGGCAGCAACTGATGGAACTGATAGATAAAGCCCATCTTTTTACGGCGTACGCGGGTACGTTTATCATCATCTAGCGTACCGCAATCTTCGCCCGCAACAACAACGCGTCCCCGGTCTGGTGTTTCAAGCAACCCTGCAATATGCAGCAGCGTTGATTTACCAGCGCCGGAGGGGCCAACAAGGGCTACACACTCACCTGGAAAAATATCTGCAGACGCGCCGGTAAGTACTTGGATCTCGCGCCCGCCTTGTTTGAAGCTGCGTTCTAACCCTTCAAGTTTGAGGACCGCATCGGTTTCTGGTGCGTATTGCATAAAGTGCGGCTCTCTTATTCGTAACGCAAGGCTTCAATGGGATCCAGGCGCGAGGCGCGCCACGAGGGATAAAGCGTCGCCAAAACAGATAGCACCAACGCCATCAAAACAATCATGCCCGTCTCCATCGGATTAATTTCGGCAGGTAGGCGCGTCAGGTAATAGACATTAGGGTCAAACACTGGCGTTCCAGAGACCCAGGTCACGAACTGGCGAATTTCATCGATGTAGCGACAAAATACAACGCCAAGAATGAGCCCTGCAAGCGTTCCAACAAACCCAATTGATGCGCCCGTGATGAGAAATACGCGCATGATCGCACTTTTGCTGGCACCCATTGTGCGCAACACGGCAATGTCGCGCCCCTTGTCTTTGACTAGCATAATGAGGCCGGAAATAATGTTAAGTGCCGCCACAAGAACAATCAACGATAGGATGATGAACATCACATTGCGTTCCACTTCAAGCACTGTAAAAAACGTCTCGTTGCGTTGACGCCAGTCAGAAATGTGCATGCGCTCACCAAGGGCTGCTTTGAGGTCCTTGGTGTAGGCATCGACCTTTTCTGGGTCCTCAACAAACAATTCCAAAACGTCGACATCTTCTGGCTTGGAGAAATAGCGCTGCGCTTCTCTCAGCGGCATGAAGATCATGGTCTTGTCATATTCCGACATGCCAAGCTCAAAGACAGCAGCAATCGGGTACGTCTTAGAGCGTGGCGCGGTACCAAATGGTGTCGACGCCCCGCGTGGGCTGATCAATGTAATCTGATTGCCGACATTGACGCGTAACGTATGCGCCAATCGTGTGCCGATGGCGATGCCGCGCTGACTATCAAACCCCTCAAGAGTGCCAAAACGGATGTTATCGGACACTAGGTCAAGTTTGCGAATATCGGCTTCGCGCATACCGCGCACAATGGCACCGAGTGCTTGTACACTTGACGACACCATGATCTGGCCTTCAATCAACGGCAGCGCATGTTTCACGCCAGCAACCGACGTGGCCTTCTTGACGTAGTCCTCATAGTCGGTGAAATCATCACCGATCTTATAGACGACGACATGACCGTTGAGACCGAGGATCTTGTTAAACAGGTCTTTGCGAAAGCCATTCATCACCGCCATGACGATGATTAAGGTTGCAACACCCAGCATAATGCCGAGAAAGGAAAATCCGGCAATAACCGAAATAAAGCCTTCCTTGCGCCGGGCCCGCAAATAGCGCCCGGCGAGCATCCATTCAAACGGTGCAAACGGTTTGGTATCAGCCGCTGCCGTCATACTGTAACCCCCGTTGATACCAAGATTGGCATTCAAGTAAACATGTGCATGCGCGCAATAGTCTTAGACAAGAACCCGTGCGTTTTTTATCTCATCTATCACATGGGCCATTGCCGCCTCAGGCAACATCGTTTCGCGATCCCCACCAGCGCGCGCTTTGACTTCCACTTCGTTATTCATGACGCCTTTCGGACCAACCACAATCTGATAAGGAATGCCGATCAACTCCATGGTCGCAAACTTACCGCCGGCGCGCTCGTTGCTGTCATCAACCAACACATCAATACCGGCAGCTTGTAATTTGTCATGCAGGTCAGAACAAACTGCATCGGTTGCCCCATCACCGGCTTTCAAGTTGATCACCGCAACTTCAAACGGCGCCACCGGCACCGGCCAGATGATACCGCTGTCGTCATGACTGGCCTCGATAATGGCACCGACAAGGCGGGACACGCCAACACCATACGAGCCCATCTCAAGTGTTACCATATGGCCATCCGGCCCTTGCACCCGGCAGCCCAGAGGCTCTGAATATTTGGTGCCAAAAAAGAAAATATGGCCGACCTCAATCCCGCGCGCAGAAACCTGCGCTGCTTCAGGCACCTCTTTGGCAAAGCGGTCCGCGTCATGCATATCTTCTGTCGCTGCGTACTTCGACGTCCAGGCCTCCATGATGGGGCTTAGGTCACTATCATAGTCGGTATCCGCTGGCGGGATCTCGCCTTCAATCAGATCACGGTGACAAAACACTTCACTTTCGCCGGTCTCTGCCAGAACAATAAATTCGTGGCTTAGGTCTCCCCCGATCGGACCTGTATCCGCCTTCATCGGGATGGAGCGCAGCCCGATGCGGGCATACGTGCGCAAATAGGCAACAAACATACGTTGATAGGATGCGCGCGCCGCCTCCTTGGTGAGATCAAACGAATAGGCATCCTTCATCAAGAATTCGCGCCCGCGCATGACGCCAAAGCGCGGCCGGATTTCATCGCGAAACTTCCATTGAATGTTGTAGAGGTTCTTCGGCAGGTCCTTATAGCTCTTCACGCCATCACGAAAGATCGACGTGATCACCTCTTCAGCCGTTGGCCCAAACAGCATATCGCGATCATGGCGATCCGTGATGCGCAGCATCTCTTTACCATAGGCTTCATAGCGCCCGCTCTCACGCCACAGATCCGCCGATTGAATAGTCGGCATCATCACTTCAATAGCTCCCGCACGGTTTTGTTCTTCGCGTACGATCTGCTCAATTTTTTTCAAAACTTTGAGGCCAAGCGGTAGCCACGAATAGATGCCTGCTGCCGATTGCTTGATCATGCCAGCACGTAGCATCAACTGATGCGAGATGATCTCAGCTTCCTTTGGCGTCTCACGTAAAACCGGTAGAAAAAATCGTGTGAGATACATGGTGGGCGTTGCCTGCCGTTGAGCAATTTTTGGTTAAACAAAACGGTTCGAATTGGTCAAGCCTGCTCGCCATGAGCCGCGCCTTAGCCAAAACCCGAATCCAGCCCTTGTTGAGCCATCGCGCTCATACCGAGGATTGGGGGTCAGGGCAATGGCGATCAGGTATCAAGCCCCCGGTTGCCCGCACTCCCGTGGCCATAAACCGCGTATTGAGGGCATTTCACTGGCAAGAATACCCCCTATCGATCGCAGAACCCTAAAGCAGGAGCAAAAGTGTGGCTGATGGTGTGGCTGATGGTATGTGTTTTAGATGGCGCTTGGGCGAGACCCAGCGCCCTGTGCTGGCTCACATGTTCCAAGCCACAGCAACGCACAACAAACGACGCGTTTCAATGTCTGCTCCTGATTCTGTGGACTTGCGCGGCAATTGCGAAATAGAAGATTTCCGCGACTTGGAGCGGACATTCAGAGCGATCATGCGCAGCAAAACACTCTGCCACGTCATCGAGAAATTCCGCCACCAATGTTCACCAAATTCTGATGTATCGTGATTGGCGATGCAGAAAGTTGAGGCCACAATGTATTATAACGCGGTGCGCTCTGTTGCTCGTTTGAGACTCGCTCTTTCTGAACAGTGCGCCGCAGGTTGCAACGGCAAACTCTTTGACGACTTGTGCGTCTGAGGATCAAATAGGCACGCGAAAGGTTCTTCTATGGCATCGGCAATTAGCTCTAAATCCCACATCTTCTTAATTGCCTCGTTGGTAACGCTTTCTCTATTCTGGTTCGATGCTCTGCGGGCCCAGGAAGCGGCACCGCTGCCAGACTACGTGATTAAGGAATTCGGCAAACCCCCAGCAGTACCGGAAGGCCCGCTGTCCAAGGAGTTGCAGTCCGCTGTGAAGGTGGCCCTTATCGACAGTATAAATCAATCGACCTGGGGGAGAGATCAGACGATAGCTCTGGCCAAAATCGTCCAGTCAAAAGATCCTCGGATTGTCTGGATTATCAGTGATTTGATGCGCTTCGTCACTGAGCCCAGGTTCCACGCGGCACTCGCCAATGCTGCCGCCAAGTTGCTGGGCAAAAGGCTGCAAAATGAAAATCAATGGGGGGTGATAACTGATCATCTCATTGCATGGGATATTCCGGCGCCCCCTGATTATTTACGGGCGAAGCGCGCCATTTTTACGAGTATTGTGACTGGCTGGGACAAGATCTTTGTTGAAGGCAATATCGACTGGAGGCACGTCTCATGGGGAGGGGTGCTGATCGACGATCGGAAGTACGATACGACAGATGAATTGTGCAATTGCATTCCCGCAGCCGACAACCCCAAAGTGAGCAGTTCAAAAGACGCCACGTGGCTTAAGGACGAGGATATTATTTTTGGTATTGGGGTAAACGGTGAATATCGGGCCTATCCGCGACGCATTATGGAAGTGCGCGAGATGGTGAACGACACGTTAGGCGGAAGACATCTTGGGATACCATATTGCACTTTGTGCGGTTCAGCGCAGGCCTATTACACTGATCAGCAGCCTGAGGGAATTGACCGACCAATACTGCGCACGTCAGGACTGTTAATTCGGTCCAATAAAGTGATGTACGACGTCAATACATACTCGGTGTTTGATACGTTTCTGGGCAAAGCGGTGACGGGGCCGCTGGCGGAGAAGAATCTGCAACTGAAGCAAGCCAGTGTAGTGACTACCGACTGGGGTACGTGGAAGAAAGCTCACCCTGAGACAACCGTGCTGGTCGAATCGCTAGCGCTTGGTCGCGATTTTGATTTTAGCAACACCCGAGATGCCAATGGTCCGATATTTCCGGTCGGTGATGTCGACCCACGTTTGCCGGTTCACGAGGACATCATTGGCGTTATCACAGCGTCGGGCAAGCCGGTGGCGTTTCAGCGAAGCAAGGCATTTGTGGCATTAAAAAAAGGCGATGTGATCGCTTATGAAAACGTCCGTCTGGAACTTGATGCTGGTGGTATAAAAGCTATAGATGCAGATGGTTCTGATCTTGGTAGCCATCAGGCGTTCTGGTTTGCCTGGTCGCAATTCCATCCCCAAACTGCACTCTGGCCTCGGTAAGGCGACCTCCGGCGCGCTTTCCGCGCTAGTCCTCTACGCAGGAATGTCTTGGTTGCATTCGACATCAACCGCTGTGCAGTCAATTTGATCAATGGCAGCTATCAAGATGATACGTCGCAAAAAAGCGCAACTGGTCCAGGGTCCGCTCCTGGTCGATAGTGTTGCAAAAGTCTTGTTGAGATTTGCCTGCGAAGCGTGATTCCGCTGCGTTTAGGCTTGCAGCGAGGGGGCGGTGTGATGATGGGGCGACGGACAAAAGGGTTTTGAGCGCACGCCACTGAACTCTAAAGCCAATGGCGTGCGCAGTTGTAAGGCGATAATTAATTCACTATATGTTCGAGCGAGAACAGATGTTGCGTACCTTTGAGAGGTGCGTGGCACGCTCTGCATTTGTTAAGGTCCTTCTTGACCAGGCGTTCTCCGGTTGGCTTAAAGATCGCAAAATCCCAATCGCCATTCTTCAAATCGTCTGGAAACTTGTCACCCCAACCATTTTCTTTCTGCATAACTGCAACCGCTGCAAATTTTCCGCGAATGCGGCGACCGAGAGAGCTTTCAATCACCTCTCCGTCCGCATCCTTTTTGGCCTTGTAAACCTCGGCGACAAGGACCGTTCCATTGGGAAGTGATTTTCCGGCTTGCGTAGCTTCGAGCGCCGACTTTGGTGCAAAAAGTCGTATAATCTGGTCACTGTTCTGTGTTCGGTCAAGGCTGAGATAATTGACCAGCTCAGCACGATAGTTCTCTGGAAAATCAATGCGTGGCTGGTCAGCCTCTGCATATGATCTGAAAGATCCAATTGTGACGGCAAGCATGACTGCCAGCACTACGAGTCCCTTGGTCCACATTACATATTCCTTCCATATCTTTTCTTTGCTCAATTCCCCAACCGAAGAAAACGACGAAAGATATCGCTTGGCATGCCAACTGCTGTCGCGCAGGAGGTTTTGTAGACCTAAATCGTTCGGAAAACGGCGTGACATTCGTTAGTCGGAGTAAAGGGGCCTTGCGTTACACAAAAAAACAAATAATTTTGCACCAGCATGGTGAAATCGCAAACAACTGAAATTTTTGACGAAATCGCGGCGCTTCGTCCGCTCCTGTATCGCCTTGCTGTCGTGGAGCTGCAAAACCATGCGGCCGCTGAGGATGCTGCTCAGGAAGCGATTACTGCGGGTTTGGAAAACAGTGATCGTTTTGAGGGCCGTTCATCTGTCAAGACGTGGCTGATATCGATATTGCGTTTTAAGGTTCTTGATACGTTGCGCGCTCAAAAACGGCTAAAGCCCATGGCCGACATGTCAGGACTGACAGACGAACTTGATATATCTGAGTTTGACGGCTTATTTGAAGAGAATGGTTGCTGGACAACCACAAAAGATATCTGGACCGATCCACAAACAAATTATGAGCAGCAAGAGTTCTTTTGTGTGCTTGAAGCATGTCTCACGAAACTTCCACACAACGCGGCGCGGGTGTTTTTGATGCGGGAATGGCTAGACCTTGAGTCAAGTGAAATTTGCGAAAAGATGGCAATTACGTCTGGCAACCTTAGAGTATTGCTTTATCGCGCGCGTATGCAATTGAGGCTGTGCCTTGATAAAAATTGGACAGAAAATAATGACTGGTAGCGAAAGAAAAGTCACATGTAGAGATACAACATGGCTTGTTTCAGACTCCTGTGACAGAAAACTCACCGAACAAGAAAAGAGGGATTTATACAATCACATCGAGGAATGTCCTCTTTGTCAGGGCGCGAGCACGCAATTTGAAGTTTTGTTTCGCCAACTCAAGATGTATTTCGAGAACGACAAAAAGTAGATGCAAAGAGGTTTCTAATCTCGCGTTTGACTTTTTGTAGACGTTTGCAGTGTCTAATCCTTAAACTAAGTCAAAAAATAGCACATCACCCGTTTCTGCCCCTTTACAGATGTCTTGGTGCAGCGCGCAGATGGTCTGCTTGTGGACTATGGCCGGACACAACGAGCAACAATTTCATCAATCTATCAATTTTGCAGCGGGCATAGGCACCCTAGGATCTGAATACCTGCGCCGACCAAGACAGCCTCAAAATCTTATTGCACCGGCAAAGCCGGTGGGCGGGCGAGCCAGCTGGATTGAAACGCCGTCCACATCACAGCGAATACAACAGCAGCGACCAGTGTGTTGATTAAAAACACCTTCAACATTCTAGACCGTGCCGGCGCACTTTCAGGCGTGCCGGGAACGACGGTGCCGTCCTCGCCTTGCGTGCGCACGCCAAACGGCAGCACCAGGAACAACGTCATCCACCAGGTGACGAAATAGAATGCGATGGCGAGTGTCCAGTCCATGCCTCGGCGCTCCTCAAGAGAAAACCAATGCGGTTTCTCTAAGCCTGTTCAAGTTCGGTCAGCGTGCCGCAAAAGTCTTTCGGGTGCAAAAACAAGACCGGCTTGCCGTGCGCGCCGATTTTCGGTTCTCCGTCGCCCAGAACGCGCGCACCTTGCGCTTTCATCTGGTCACGCGCTGCAATAATGTCATCAACCTCATAGCAGACATGGTGAATGCCGCCGTTTGGATTCTTCTCCAGGAATTTTGCAATCGGTGAGTCCGCACCCAACGGTTCCAGCAATTCAATCTTGGTGTTGGGCAGATTGATGAACACAACCGTAACGCCGTGCTCTGGCTGCGGCTCGGCTTTGGTGACTTCAGCACCGAGTGTGTCGCGATAAACAGCCGTCGCTGCTGCTATATCCTGAACCGCAATGGCAACGTGATTGAGACGTCCAATCATTTCCAACATGTCTCCTAGATCTTAAGTGAATGCAGCGCTCTCGCTATCTCTCACCGGCGGGCCAGCCGTTACTCGTCTTCAACCAGATTGATGAGGACTTTTACAATAGGCTTTTTACCCCAAACTTCTCGAATTTCCGAGCGGACGGCACGCCGCACCGCCTCGGCGAAGCGTGTTGGATCGCGCCTTTTGGGCTTGGGCAGGCTTGCGATCACACCCTCTACGGCCTCAAGAGCGACGTCTTGTAGTGTATCACCCTCGTTATTCTCAGCGGGTACACCGTCAAGCACTATCTGAGGGTCGGTGATGACCTCACCGTCGCGCTCAATGGCAAAGCTCACCAACACAATGCCGGCCACTGCAAGCTGGCGCCGCGCGCGCACCGTACCATCATCTTCCGGAATGATCAGCTTGCCATCTCGAAACAGACGTCCAACCGGGAATTCATCGACCACTTGAGATGGCCCCGGCGCCAGGCGAATGAGTGTACCATTTTCAGGCGACCTGACATCTTTGATGTTGTTTTCGCGTGCCAGCGCGGCATTGGCCACCAAGTGGCGCGCTTCGCCATGCATCGGCACCAAGAGATCCGGTTTCAACCAGTCAAACATCTGGCGCAACTCATCACGGCGCGGGTGGCCGGTGACATGAACCAACGCTTCATTGTCCGTCACCAGCTGACAGCCCTGGTTGACCAACTGATTTTGAATGCGCCCAACGCCGCGCTCATTGCCGGGAATAGTGCGCGAGGAAAAGATGACCATGTCACCCTTGGCAACATGGATGTCGCGATGCTCGCCAGCTGCGATACGCGCAAGTGCCGCGCGTTGTTCGCCCTGACTGCCCGTTACCAGACACACAACATCGCTACGCCGAAAATCGGAGAACGATTGCTGATCAGAATAATTGAACCCTTCGGGCAGATAGCCAGTTTCAATGGCGACTTGAATGTTGCGGTGAAGCGCCAGCCCTGCGATCACCAGCTTTCGGTCTGCCTTCTGTGCCGCAGTGCCAATAGCTTTGACGCGCGCGATGTTGGAAGCAAAGGTTGTGATGATGACGCGATTGGGGGCCTCGGCAACGAGTTTGGAAAGAGACTTCGCGATATCCAATTCAGATGGCGAGACACCATCACGCATCGCATTCGTTGAATCGCAAATCAGCGCCGTCACACCTTCTACGCCAAGTTCCGGCATGCGGCTTCTGGTGCGCGATGAGCCAACCACCGGTTCATCATCCAGCTTCCAATCAGAGGTGTGCACGACAAGTCCATGCTCGGTGCGAATGGCGAGCGCACTGGTCTCAGGGATCGAGTGCGCCATGGTCACCAGTTCAACATCAAACGGGCCGACGTTGAACTGACCGTCGGCGGGAACCTCGGTGATTTGCAAGTCATCTGAGCCGCCATAGCCCGCACGCTTGGCTTTCAACATGCCAGTGGCAAAGGGCGTACAATAGACAGGCCCCTGCAAACGCGGCCACAGCTCAAGCACCGCGCCAATATGGTCTTCATGGGCGTGCGTAATCACGATACCGCACAAATCATTGCGCTGTTCTTCCAAAAACTTTAGGTCAGGAAATATGACATCGACACCCGGATCGTTCTCACCTTCTGGAAAGGTTATACCAAGATCCACCAGCAACCATTTACGAGATTTGCGCGGACCAACGCCATAGAGATAAGCATTCATGCCAATCTCACCGAGCCCACCTAGAGCGCCAAATACCAATTCGTTTTCGCCGTTTCTTTTTTTTGTTTTTGTTGTCGCCATCGGCGCTATCTTTCTAAGATTTTAACTGTTTCCGGCGCGCTGGTGCACCATTTAAATGGTTTCATGACCCGGCAGTGTAACGTCGCCAAACGTATAGCATTGAATTTGACCATTTGCGCCCGTGATACGCAGCGAACCGTGGTCATCCAGACCGGAAAATTGACCCGCATGGACATCACTGCCGACTTTTATTGTCAATGGCGTCCCGAGCTCTGGACCACGCTTTAGCCAAGCCGCGCGAATCTGAGAAAATCCATCGCCGTTGGACCAAGCGGTAATCCAATCCTCCATGGTCATGGCGAGGCTCAAGCGCAGTCGGTCCAAATTGGCATTTTCGCCAAGCGTACCCTTTAGGTCTGCGGTTGCAACACCCGACACAACGGGTGCGGTGGCGAGGTTCACACCAACCCCAATGATGGCCACGATATCGTTCGCAAAGGCCGAACTCTCAATCAGAATGCCACCGGCCTTGGCGGGACCAAGCATCAAATCATTGGGCCACTTGAGGCGAAGCTGATCTCGGTTGTGTTGCGCCAAGAGTGCTATAGCGTCGAAAACAGCAACACCCGCCAGCAACGACAACTGATGCAAAGCCGCCATCGGTGCCTTGGGCGCAAACAGAAAGCTGGTCAGTAAATTGCCAGGTTCTGAAGTCCAATGTCGGCCGGACCGCCCGCGTCCCAACGTTTGGCGGGCTGCATCAATCCAAACCGGGCCTCTCTCCCCTACCTGGGCAAGACGTAGTGCTTCTGCATTGGTTGAATCCAACTGGTCAAAGATGCGCCGTTGGGTCTGAGATCCTGTCAAAAACGCACGCCCCTTAGCTTACAGCATGTTCGAGCCAAAAGTGTGCACGGTTTTGCGCCCGGACACATGCCACACAACAATAGATTACAGCGAGGGCGCAAAACGCAGCGAGCGGACAGCAGCTGCTGCCGCATCAACCAATGGCGCTGGCAAAACAACAAAGGCCAGCACAAACAACCCTGCCGCCCACATGACAATCCGAACATATGGTTCTGCCGGTTGAAACGGTTCTAGGGCCTCATCAAAAAACATCACTTTAATGATGCGCAGATAATAAAACGCTGCAACGACACTGGCGATAACACCAATCACAGCAAGGGGATAAAGTCCTGCTTCCACAGCGGCAGCAAAGACGTAGAACTTGGCAAAGAAACCGGCAAGTGGAGGAATGCCAGCCATTGAAAACAGCAACATGGCAAACAAGAAAGCCATTGACAGGTTAGATTGTGACAGACCTGACAACTGATTGATGTCTTCAATCATGCCATCTTTGCGACGCATCGAAAGGATGCAGGCAAACGCACCGAGTGTCATCACCAAATAGATGGCAAGATAGACAACAACCGCTTGCACACCTTCATTGCTGCCGCTTGCAAGCCCAACAAGCGCAAAGCCGATGTGCCCAATTGATGAATAGGCCATCAGGCGTTTGATGTTGGTTTGTCCAATGGCGGCAAATGCACCAATCAACATCGACATGATCGACAAGAAGACGATGATCTGCTGCCACTCAGACACGTTGCCTGGAAAGGCCTGAACAAGAACGCGGATCAGCAATGCCATTGCTGCAACCTTTGGCGCACCTGCAAAAAAGGCGGTAACGGGCGTTGGTGCACCCTCATAGACATCCGGCGTCCACATGTGGAATGGCACGGCGGAAATTTTGAAGGCAAGACCCACCAGAAGAAAAACAAGACCAATGATCAGACCAATATTCGCGCCTGCATCACCGGCAGCAGCAGCCATTGCAATCTTTTGAAACCCTGTGGCGCCAGCAAAACCATAAATCATCGACATGCCATAAAGCAGCATGCCGGACGAAAGGGCACCCAATACAAAGTATTTGAGCCCTGCCTCGCTTGAGCGCAAATCATTACGCCGGATGGCCGCCAAAACGTAAAGCGACAGACTTTGCAGCTCCAGGCCGACGTAAAGCGTGATCAAATCGTTGGCCGATATCATCACCAACATGCCAATGACCGCCAGCATCATGAGCACCGGAATTTCAAACCACATAAATTTGACGCGCGCGAAATAGTCAAAGGATAAAAGTATGGCTATGCCAGCGCCAACGAGCACAAGTACTTTCATGAAGCGGGCAAATTGATCGACTACAACCGCGTCATCAAAAAGAAACGCGGAACCTGCCGGTTGCAGCGCCACGATCCCAACAGCCAACCCAAACAACGCAATGGCAAGCCAACCAACGTCGCGGCCAAGATGTTCCGATGCCGCGCGAAAAGCACCGTACATCAACAGCGCCATTGCCCCGACAGCGAGCACAATCTCCGGCAAAATGGGCGCGTAACTTTGGGGCCCCTCAAACATCGTCTTGCTCTTCCTTGTTCATCGCTCTTAAGGCGTCACCGATGCAGCCGCACCGATCGCCAATTGATAATTTTCAACCAGTTGCGTCACTGCGCGTGCCGTGACATCTAAAACAGGTGCCGGATAGACGCCAAAAAAGATGACCAGCAGCACCAATGGCACCAGCACGACCATTTCTCTGAGATTGAGATCTTTGAGTTTGGCAAGCGCCGGCTTCTCCAGCGCTCCAAAAATCACCCGACGATAAAGCCAAAGCGCATAGGCAGCAGACAGCACAACCCCCGTCGTTGCCAGAGCGGCCACCGAGGTGTTGACCTTAAACGCCGCCAGCAATATCAAAAACTCGCCGACGAAACCAGACGTACCGGGCAAGCCAACATTGGCCATCGTGAACACCATGAAGCAGGCGGCATAAACTGGCATGGTGTCAGCAAGCCCGCCAAAGGCTGCAATTTCACGCGTATGCATGCGATCATAGATCACGCCGACGCAAAGAAAGAGCGCTGCCGACACAAGTCCATGCGACAGCATTTGGAAGATCGCACCGTCAACACCTTGTTGGGTCACCGTGAAAATGCCCAACGTTACAAAGCCCATATGAGCCACGGAAGAATACGCGATCAGCTTTTTGATATCTTTTTGCGCCAAAGCCACCAGCGACGTGTAAATGATGGCGATCACCGATAGCGTGAAAACCAAAGGCGCGAACGTTTCGGTGGCAAGCGGAAACATTGGCAATGAAAAGCGCAAGAATCCATAGCCGCCCATCTTGAGCAAGATGCCCGCCAGGATGACAGAACCCGCAGTCGGCGCTTCAACGTGGGCGTCTGGCAACCAGGTATGCACTGGCCACATCGGCATTTTGACCGCGAACGAGGCAAAGAATGCCAGCCACAACCACCACTGCATGTCGCCTGATAGCTTGGTTGTCATAAGTGTCGGGATGTCGGTTGTATCGGTGGCGGCATAGATCGCCATCACTGCGAGCAACATCAAGACACTGCCGAGAAGCGTATAAAGAAAGAACTTGAAGCTGGCATAAACGCGCCGTTCGCCACCCCAGATCCCAATGATCAAAAACATCGGAATAAGTCCACCCTCAAAGAAGAGGTAGAACAGCACCAGATCAAGAGCGGAAAAAACGCCGATCATCAGCGTTTCCAAAACCAGAAACGCAATCATGTACTCTTTGACGCGCGTTTTGATGCTGTCCCAACTGGAGAGAATGCACAACGGCACCAAAAACGTTGTCAGGATGATGAACAACATCGATATGCCATCGACACCCATTTTATAGCGAATGGGACCCAACCAATTAGCCGATTCAACAAACTGAAAATCCGGGTTTTGAGTGTCAAAGTTAATCCATAGCAATAAGGACACGCCAAACGTCACGAGCGAGGTCCAAAGTGCTGCAAAGCGCGCATTATTATTGTCGGCTTCGCGCGACAAAAACGCGATAAACAACACGCCCAAAAGCGGCAGGAAGGTCACAATCGAAAGGATCGGTGCAGAGACAATGTTCATTGGCCAAGCCCCCCACCGAGCATGAAGTAGGTGATCAACAAAGCGACCCCAATCAGCATGGCAAACGCATAGTGGTAGATATAGCCGGTCTGCAGTTTGACAATACGCCCTGTGACCCAGCCAACAGTCGCTGCAGTGCCATCAATCAAGCCGTCGATGATGCGCCCGTCTCCGACCCGCCACAGCAGGTTGCCAAGCCAATGGGCCGGGCGCACAAACAGAAAGTCATAAAGCTCATCAAAGTACCATTTGTTGAGCAGGAACTTGTAGACCGGCTGGAAGGTACGTGCCGTCGCCTCTGGCAACCAGGGACTGCGCACATAGTAAAGCCAAGCAAGCCCTAACCCCATCATCATGGCAATTGCGGGTGACCAGGCAACCCATTCCGGGAAGCTGTGTCCGCCACCGTGGGTCGCACCTGCATTATCGGGACTGCCTTCAAAGACAGCGCCCCAGAAGGCTTCGGCCCCGTTGCCAATAAAATAATGGGTGAAGGCAAAACCGGCCCCAACTGCACCCAAAGCGAGTACGGCCAATGGCAGCAACATTACCATCGGGCTTTCATGGGCATGCTTATAAACATCAGGGGCGGCGCGTGTATTACCATGGAAGGTCATGAACATCAGTCGCCACGAATAAAACGAGGTCATGAAGGCTGCGATGACCAAAGTCCAGAAGGCATAATTGTAAGCCGTGTGGGCAACATACGCCGTTTCAATAATCGCGTCCTTGGAGTGAAAACCTGCAAAGCCAACAAGGTGCGGAATGCCAACGCCGGTCAAAGCCAACGTCCCGATCAACATCATCACCCAGGTGAAGCGGATCTTTGGCGCCAGCCCGCCCATGTTGCGCATGTCCTGCTCATGATGCATGGCGTGAATAACCGAACCCGCACCTAAGAACAGCAGCGCTTTGAAAAACGCGTGTGTGAACAGATGGAAGATGGCAACGCCATAAGCACCAACGCCACACGCCACGAACATGTAGCCCAGCTGAGAACAGGTTGAGTAGGCAATCACCCGCTTGATATCGTTCTGTACCAAGCCCACGGTCGCTGCAAAAAACGCAGTCAAGGCACCGACAAATGTCACCACAAGAAGTGCTGTTGGTGCCAAGTCAAAGAGCGGTCCGAGACGGGCGACCATAAACACGCCAGCTGTCACCATGGTGGCGGCGTGAATAAGGGCCGATACCGGCGTTGGCCCTTCCATCGCATCGGGAAGCCAGGTGTGGAGCAGGAACTGGGCCGACTTACCCATCGCGCCCATAAACAACAGCAGGCACAGCACCGTCAGCGTGTCGAACGACCCGCCAAGGAAGTGCATGGTGTGATCTGCGTGATTAGGCTTGGCGACATCCAGCGCCAGGGTAAAGATGGCGTCAAAGTTGATGGTCTTGAAGACATAAAAGACTCCAAAGATGCCCAGCGCAAAGCCAAAGTCACCAACCCGATTGACGACAAAGGCCTTAATGGCCGCCGCGTTGGCCTCAGGCTTCTTGTACCAGAAGCCGATCAACAAATAGGACGCGAGGCCGACACCTTCCCAACCAAAGAACATTTGCAGAAGGTTATCGCTGGTTACCAGCATCAACATGGCAAACGTAAACAACGACAGATATGCGAAGAACCGTGGCCTGCTGTCATCATCGTGCATGTAGCCGATGGAATAAACATGCACCAACGATGAGACGGTAGTGACAACGACAAGCATGACGGCTGTCAGGGTGTCAATGCGCAGCACCCAACCGGCATCCAATTCGCCAGACGTGATCCAGCGCAACACAGGGATGCGTGCCACCTCGTGATTGAAGCCAACGCGGGAAAAGACAACCCAAGACAACACCGCTGCCACCAACAACAAAGCCGTTGTGATGATTTCAGATGGCCTAGCGCCCAAATACCGACCAAACAGGCCCGCGATGAGCGCACCAAGGAGTGGTAGAAAAACGATGGCTTTAAAGATCACGCCTTATGCCCCCTTAGCCCTTCATCATATTGACGTCTTCAACCGCAATCGAACCTCGGTTGCGGTAGTAGACAACAACGATAGCAAGACCAATCGCGGCCTCAGCGGCTGCAACAGTCAATACGAACAGCGTGAACACCTGCCCCGTCAAATCGCCCAGAAAATGCGAAAAGGCGACAAAATTGATATTCACGGCCAGCAGCATCAACTCAATCGACATCAAGATGATGATGACGTTCTTGCGATTGAGAAAGATGCCAAACATGCCGATGGTGAACAGGCACGCTGCAACCGTCAAATAGTGGCCAATACCAATTTCCATCATCTCTTTTGCTGGCCCCTTTTAGCCAAATTCATTCTCAGCGCCTGCACTAGTTAAGCATCATCGCTTGTTGGCAACACCGCACCACCTGGCGCCACCTTGACCACTTCAAGGCTGTCTTTGGGATCGCGCGCAACCTGCCCGGCAATGGATTGTCGTCTGACCCCATCCTTGTGACGCAGCGTCAAAACAATTGCGCCGATCATAGCCACCAACAAAACAAGGCCTGCCACTTCAAAAAAGAAGGCGTACTTGGTGTAGAGGATCTGACCCAACGCCTCTGTATTGGTCAGGCTGTTGCTGGTGAGTGCCTCACTAATAGGAGACCCCGCGACGACGCCATCAACCGGCACCGGTGCCGCCGCCGCTGCTGCGCCCGCAACGGCATCGGTTGCCGCCTCAACACTTTCACCCGATACACCGAGATCCTGAGCCAAGAACAACAGCGCCAGTTCAGCCAAAACAATGCCGCCAACCAACAAGCCGACGGGGGCATTTTTCACAAAACCAGATTTCAGCTCCGCAAAATCCACATCCAGCATCATGACGACGAACAAGAACAACACCGCCACCGCGCCGACGTAGACAATCACCAACAGCATCGCCAAAAATTCAGCGCCGAGCAGAATAAATAGGCCTGCCGCATTAAAGAATGCAAAGATAAGGAACATCACGGAATGCACTGGGTTCTTAGCCACAACCACAAGCACCGCGCTCGCGACAGCGAACACGGAGAACAGGTAAAAGAAGAGCGGCATTAAACTCATAGCCTAGCAGTCCTTGCGCCTAGTGGTCCTTGCCCGTTCATGGTTCAGCGAAACTCCGAATCGATAGCGATGTTGTGTGCGATTTGGCGTTCCCAGCGATCGCCATTGGCGAGCAACCGATCTTTGTCATAAAATAATTCTTCGCGCGTCTCTGTCGCGAATTCGAAGTTTGGCCCTTCAACGATTGCATCAACCGGACACGCCTCCTGGCACAGCCCACAGTAGATGCACTTGGTCATGTCGATGTCATAGCGGGTTGTGCGCCTGGTGCCATCGTTGCGGCGCGGGCCTGCCTCTATGGTGATGGCCTGTGCCGGACAAATCGCTTCACACAATTTGCAGGCTATGCAGCGCTCTTCACCATTGGGATAGCGGCGAAGCGCGTGTTCGCCGCGAAAGCGTGGCGACAGTGGCCCCTTCTCAAAGGGATAATTCAACGTTTTCTTCGGCGCAAAGAAATAGCGCATGGTGAGAAAGAACGCCGAAACGAACTCCGTTAGAAATAGTGATTTCACGCCGCGTGCAATAGACATTACGTGCCGTCCTTCACCTCATTATGACCCGAGCAGCGAGCCGACGTAAAAACCAACCAGCGGAAAAATGACGAGATCCGCCCACGCCGCGATGCGCATAACTTTTGCACCGCGGCTATTCGTCTGGGCGTCAGCCTCCAGTTCCAGTTTCTTTGCAACGTTTTGCAAAACTGCAAAATTGACGAAGCCAAGCACAGCGCCAACCATGCCGCCAATCAGTGCAACGTTCATGGTGCCAGCCCTCCAAATTGTAAGACGGACGCCACCACGACAACCATACCCAAGGACAGCGGTAGAAATACCTTCCAGCCAAGGCGCATCAATTGGTCATAACGATACCGTGGCACCATCGCTTTCACCATGGCGAACATAAAGAACACCGCAATCACCTTGAGCAGGAACCACACGATCCCTGGCAGTGCATTCAATGGCCAGATATCTAGAGGTGGCAGCCAGCCGCCTAAAAACAGGATGGTGGTCAAAGCACACATGGTGGTGATGGCAACATATTCACCGAGCATGAACAGCAAATAAGGGGTTGAGGAATACTCTACCATGAAGCCCGCCACCAGTTCAGATTCCGCCTCTGGCAAATCAAACGGTGGCCGGTTGGTCTCCGCCAACGCCGAAATAAAGAACACCACGAACATTGGGAACAGGGCCAACCAGTACCAATCGAACGCTGAGCTGGCCAGCCCGAGCGTGGTACCAGGGCCTGTCTTTTGCGCATTGACGATCTCAGTCATGTTCAGTGAGCCGACGCACAACAACACGCAGATGATAACAAGACCAATCGATACTTCATAGGAGATCATCTGTGCCGCAGACCTCAAAGAACCCATGAACGGATACTTCGAGTTTGACGCCCAGCCACCCATGATGACGCCATAAACGCCAAGCGATGACATCGCCAAGATGTAGAGAATCCCGACATTGAGGTCAGAGATTACCCAACGCCCCCACCAACCTTCATTGACAGGTATCACCGCCCACGCCGCCAGTGCACACATTGCCATTGCAACTGGGGCCAACAGGAAGATGCCCTTATCAGCACCGGATGGAATGATCGGCTCTTTGAATACAAATTTCAAAAGGTCGGCAAATGATTGGAACAAACCAAACGGGCCAACGACGTTGGGACCACGGCGCATTTGCACAGCCGCCCAGACCTTGCGGTCCATCAACAGCAGAAAGGCAATGATAATCAGCAATGTGACAAGCACCAATAATGACCAACCGACCATCTGGGCTGTCCAAAGCGCTGAAGTCCAAACCTGCTGCCAGTCAATGTTTGACATGAGACCGCATTGAATTCCTATCAGGCCGCGCTTGAAGCGCGACTGGTGTTTGCAGCTTTTCTGAGGGCACTCAGTTCAGCCATGATGCGTGAGGCACGCGCGATTGGGTTTGTGAAGTAAAAGTCGTGAATTTGAGACGCCAATGGGTCACCCGCGACACTGCCGCCTTGCTTTGCAAGTGCTGCAACATCGTTCGTCGATGCGCCTTGCTTTGCAAGTGCTGCAACATCGTTCGTCGATGCGCGTTGCACCTGATCAAGTGCCGCCAACGTTGGATGGGCTTCATACATTCTAGCACGCAACTCTTCGAGGGTGTTAAATGCCAGCGCCTTTCCGGTTGCCTCTGACAGCGCGCGAATAATCTTCCAATCTTCTTTTGCCTCACCTGGCGGGAAGACCGCTTGCGTCGTCATTTGCGCACGTCCCTCTGTATTCACATAGGTCGCGCTCTTTTCCGTATAGGCCGCAGCTGGAAGAATGACGTCAGCGCGGTGGGCACCCCGGTCGCCATGACTACCCTGATAGATCACAAAGGCTGCGCCAAGCTTGGAAACATCAAGTTCGTCTGCTCCGAGCAGATATAGCACATCGAGTTGGCCAAGTGAGGCCGCCTTGAACATTGCCGCCACATTCATACCGTCGGCCGACGGCACTAACCCAAGATCAAGTCCTGCAACGCGCGAAGCCGCACTGTGCAGCACATTTAAGACGCGCCAATTGGGGTCTTTGCCACCAGCCAGTTGATCTGCGAGCTGGGCTGCGAGTGACAGGACGCCTGCACCATCGCCACGCGCTGCCGCACCTGCACCAACAATCACCATCGGGCGCTTGGCATTTTTAAGTGTGTCAACGAATGTCGACTTGCCAGCCACCAGGTCTGCCAGCACGTCAGCACCCGTACCCAGGTGGTCATAGTCATAGCCTAAGTCATCAGCGGGCGCGATTGCAGCAATAGTGGCGTCACCAGAGCGCCAAACCTTGCGCAGGCGGGCATTAAGAACCGGGGCCTCAAGACGCGGGTTGGTGCCCACCAATAAGATGGCGTCAGCGTCTTCAATGCCCTGAATGGTTGTATTAAAAAGATAGCTGCCACGGCCAAACTTTGGGTCCACAGCAGAACCATCCTGGCGGCAATCGATGCTTGCAACACCCAGCCCACCAAGCCACTGCTTGAGGGCAAACATTTCTTCAGCGCCTGCAAGGTCACCAACAATCGCGCCCGTCTTTTTGGGATCTGCTTTTTTAAAAGCGTCAGCTACGGTTGCTAGGGCTTCGGACCATGTGACCGGCACCAGATTACCATCTTTGCGCACATACGGGCGATCAAGCCGTTGCACTTTCAGGCCATCGATGGCGTGGCGCGTCTTGTCAGAAATCCATTCTTCATTGACGGCATCGTTATTGCGCGGCAGCACGCGCATCACTTCTTTGCCACGACTGTCAATGCGAATGGCCGAGCCAAGCGCATCCATGACATCAATGCTTTCGGTCTTGTTGAGTTCCCAGGGCCGGGCGTTATGCGCCCACGGTTTGTGCGTCAGCGCACCAACCGGGCACAAATCCACCGCATTGGCACTCATCTCTGACAGAATGCCTTTTTCAAGATATGTGCTGACCTCAGCATCTTCACCGCGACCAATCAGACCGAGCTCTTCAACGCCGGCAACTTCCGTCATGTAACGCACACAGCGCGTGCAATGAATGCACCGCGTCATCACGGTCTTGATCAGCGGGCCAATATGTTTGTCTTCAACAGCACGTTTGTTTTCGCCAAAGCGCGATCCTCCAACACCAAACGCCATAGCTTGGTCTTGCAGATCGCATTCCCCACCCTGATCGCAAATCGGACAATCAAGCGGATGGTTGATGAGCAGAAATTCCATCACCCCCTCGCGCGCCTTTTTAACAAGCTCGCTTTGAGTGGATACGGCTTTGGGGCTACCGTCTCTGTTAGGCGGCAGATCACCCACCATCATGGCGCAAGACGCGATCGGTTTTGGCGAGCCGTCGACTTCAACGAGACACATCCGGCAGTTTCCCGCAATCGATAGCCGCTCGTGGTAGCAAAAACGCGGTATCTCAGCGCCCACTTTCTCGCAGGCGTGCATCAACGTTTCATCAGCAGCAACCTCGACAAGCGTGCCGTCAACAATCAACTGTCGTGACATCTCTTGCCTCCCCTGCCTTGCTTCTATTCAGCCGCATCTGCGGGTTTTGCTTCATCTTCACGGGCCTTGCGGGCGTCAATGCGCTCTTCAATCACGTGGCGATAATGTCGGATCAGTCCTTGAACGGGCCATGCTGCAGCATCACCAAGTGCGCAAATAGTGTGGCCCTCAACCTGCTTGGTGACATCCCACAACAGATCAATCTCATGATGCTCTGCTTCGCCGCGTTCCATGCGTTGCAACACCCGCCACATCCAACCGGTACCTTCGCGACACGGCGTACACTGGCCGCACGATTCGTGACGATAAAAGTAAGCAATGCGGCAAATGGCTTTGATCGGGTCGGTCGACTTATCCATGACAATAATGGCCGCGGTGCCAAGGCCGCTTTTCAACTTGGTCAGGGTGTCGAAATCAAGTGTTAATTCATCACAAAGATGAGCCGGGATCAGGGGCATCGATGAGCCACCAGGAATAACCGCCAGAAGATTATCCCAACCACCACGCACGCCCCCACCATGATCATTGATCAACTGCTTCAGCGAAATTCCCATTTCCTCTTCAACAACACACGGGTTCTCAACGTGTCCTGAAATTTGGAACAACTTGGTGCCAGTGTTGTTGGGTAAACCAAGGCTTGCAAACCATTTTCCACCACGACGCAAGATGTCCGGCACGACGGCAATGCTTTCAACATTGTTGACGGTTGTTGGTGCCCCGTAAAGGCCAACGTTGGCCGGGAACGGTGGCTTGAGGCGCGGCTGACCTTTGCGGCCTTCCAAACTTTCAAGCAGGGCTGTTTCTTCGCCGCAGATATATGCCCCGGCACCATGGTGGACATAAAAGTCGAAGTCCCAACCATGGATGTTGTCTTTGCCAATCAGCTTGGCGGCATAGGCCTCATCAATCGCTGCTTGCAGTTGTTCGCGCTCGCGAATGAATTCGCCACGGATGTAGATGTAACAGGTATGCGCGCGGATCGCGAACGAGGACAACAACGCCCCTTCGATCAGCAATTGGGGATCATGACGCATGATCTCGCGGTCTTTGCACGATCCAGGTTCGGATTCATCAGCATTGATCACGAGGTAAGAGGGGCGCGGGTCATTCTTGGGCATGAATGACCATTTCAGACCAGTTGGGAACCCAGCCCCGCCACGGCCACGCAAACCTGATCCTTTGATCTCGGTGATGATCTGATCAGGACCGCCTTCGATAAACTTAACTGTGCCATCCCAAGCGCCACGCGCTTTGGCACCGGCAAGACTGCTATCGCCCTGGCCGTAGATGTTTTTAAAAATGCGGTCTTCGTCTTTCAGCAGCATGGGTTAGCTTTTGCCCCCTGCTGTTGCTTTGCCTTTTAACGTCGTCAGCCCGCGTTCAGGTGCAGAGGCTATTCTGCCAATTTGCGAACCCGGTTTTGGTGGTTTGCCGACAGCAAAACCATCGAGCACTTTTTCAAACAACTCAGGTGTCAGGTCTTCATAGACGTCTTTGTCAATCTGAACCATCGGCGCATTAGCACAACAGCCCAGACACTCAACTTCTTCCCAAGAAAACGCACCATCAATCGAAAGGGTGTGCGAAGCCGGCGCAATACGCTTTTTGCAGATTTCAATTAAAGCCTCGGATCCGCACAACATGCACGGCGTCGTACCACACAGTTGAACATGCGCTTTGAAGCCAACCGGCTGCAGCTGAAACATTGTGTAGAAGGTGGCGATTTCCATCGCGCGGATGTGGGCCATGCCCAACATGTCGGCAACAACACGCAAGGCCGGCTCGGGCAACCATCCACCGGATTGTTCCTGTGCCCGCCATAGAAGCAGGATGATAGCCGAGGCTTGCTTGCCTTCTGGATACTTGGCGATTGTCTCTTTAGCCCAGCGAAGATTTTCATCGCTGAAGGCAAAGCCACCAGCCTGTAACGGATGAAGACGTCGAACAGCCATGGAAACGCGCGATCCTTCCCGCCTAGGATTGGATGGTTGGCCGCCTGAAAGGGGACCAGTTGCAGCGCTGCCCTTGAGCTCTGATCCGGATTGGCTGAGCGAAGCGACAACGCGCGCTCAAATCCCTACGTTGTTGCACCTGCGAACGCAAGGAAAACGGGCCTGAAAAAGGCACGCGCGCACACCCGTCACACCCTGGCGTGGCCCGGCGGCCATATCTTCACACGCCACCTGCAGTCTGTGGGGAAGGATGCCCACACCCCTTTAGGCAACACGCCTCAGACCAAAGTCTAAATGAGAGAGCAGAATGGGCATGGAGTGGTTGCATGTGCCCCGGGGCGACTTAACCGATGTGAAGCGCAACACGCAAGATGATGGGCCCACCTATCGCGAAGCCCGGCCGAAGCTGTCCTGGCCGCCGCGGTGGTCAGCTGAAAAAGAAACATAGCTTGGCTCAGTGCTGCTGGCCCAACTGAACAGCAGCAGAACAGCCGCAATTGGCGCCAGGATCAACGACGTCTGAGAGCCGACGCGCAAGAACCCGGTCCAGAATAGCGCCAACAAAGCGCCGAACAGAATGATCGCCCATCCGCCTGCCGCAGCGCCTTCCGCGACCGCATAGATCAGCCCGACAAAAACAGCAAACGCCCCAATTGCAATGGGTACAGCCGGTAGGTCAACATGCAGCGCACCCATCGGCCAACCGTTGCGTTTGGCAAAGTAGCGGTAGGTGGCCAGCGACAGGCCCCAACCAAAGGCACCCGTTGCAAACAAAAACAGATAGTTGAACATCACAGTCTGGCTCTCCAAGGGATCAGCGTCGGTGGCGTAGATTGCCCACTCGGCCAAAAAGGCCAGCAAGCGGTTCGCCTGAGTATCCCGCCAATTTGTGCCAGGGATTGGGCCATCGAGCCAGTGTCAGCTCACAGAGAGGTTAAATCTCGTCGTTTTAGGCCTGAGTAAGCTGGTTTAGCGATCAATCTCGCCAAAAACCACGTCCAAAGAGCCGATAATCGCTGAAACGTCGGCCAGCATGTGACCCTTGTTCATGAAATCCATGGCCTGGAGATGGGCAAAACCTGGCGCGCGGATCTTGCAGCGATACGGTTTGTTGGAGCCATCGGAAACAAGGTAAACGCCAAACTCGCCCTTCGGTGCTTCCACTGCAGCGTAAACCTCACCTGCTGGTACATGAAAACCTTCGGTGTAGAGCTTGAAGTGATGGATCAGCGCTTCCATGGAACGCTTCATGTCACCGCGCTTGGGCGGCACAACCTTTTGGTTGTCAGCAGAAGAGATCGGCCCAGCGCCCTCTTCCGACAACAGCTTATCGCAAACCTGCTTCATGATCTTCACTGACTGGCGCATCTCTTCCATACGCACCAGATAGCGATCATAGCAGTCGCCATTTTTACCAATCGGAATGTCAAAGTCGAGTTCGGAATAACATTCATAAGGTTCAGCGCGGCGTAAATCCCAAGCTGCCCCTGAGCCTCTGACCATGACGCCGGAAAAACCCCAGTCAAATGCTTCCTTCAAGCTAACAACACCGATATCAACATTGCGTTGCTTAAAAATACGGTTGTTGGTCAGCAGGCCGTCAATGTCATCAAGCACGTTGAGGAATGGGTCGCACCAGGCGGCAATATCCTCAATCAATTGGGTTGGCAAATCCTGATGCACACCACCGATGCGAAAATATTTGGCGTGCATACGGCTGCCTGAAGCGCGCTCATAAAATACCATCAGCTTTTCGCGTTCTTCAAAGCCCCACAATGGTGGCGTCAAGGCACCGACATCCATCGCCTGCGTGGTGACATTCAGGAGATGCGACAGGTGGCGGCCGATTTCAGAAAACAAAACGCGGATCAGCTGTGCCCGTTTCGGAATCTCAATCTCTAAAAGGCGTTCAGCCGCCATGCAGAAGGCATGCTCCTGGTTCATCGGGGCGACGTAATCAAGGCGGTCAAAATAGCCAATGGCTTGCAAATAGGTTTTGTTCTCAATCAGCTTTTCAGTGCCGCGATGCAAAAGCCCGATGTGCGGGTCAACACGGGTGACAACTTCGCCATCCAGTTCCAACACTAAGCGCAGCACGCCGTGGGCCGCAGGATGCTGCGGGCCAAAGTTGATGTTAAACGGTCTAATTTCGGTTTCAGCCATTGGGCGCCCTGTTTAGTCCGACTTCGGTGCGAACATGGCCATGATTTCCGCACCGGTCATCTTTTTGGTTGGCTCGGCAAAGTTGTAGAAATCTGGCTTTGAATCGATGAAGATCTCATGGGTAAGCGTTTGCCCCTTCATATCCTCAAGCGCGTGTGGTGAGACCACACCGTGGCCACCCCCCTTCATGCGCCAGAACAATGAAGTGCCGCAAGTCTTACAAAAACCGCGTTCACCCCAGTCAGATGATTCATAGATGCCTAGTGCATCAGTGCTGTCCAACTTGAGTTCGCCCTTGTACTCAACAGCCATCATTACACCGCCCGACCACTGTCGGCACATGCTGCAATGGCAAATACCAACTTCGTTGGATGCAATGTTTGCTTTAAAAGTAACGGCGCCACACAAGCAGCGTCCAGAGAGCTCTCTTGTTGGCTTCGTATCGCTCATCACCCCTGCCCCTCAGCCTTCTCATCGCCAGGCAAGACGTAGTTCGGCGCTTCCCACGGGCTTTCAAAGTCAAATGAGCGAAATTCCTGGGTCAGCTTCACCGGCTCATAGACGACACGCTTTTGCTGATCGTCGTAGCGCACTTCGACATAGCCGGTGAGCGGAAACTCTTTCCTCAATGGGTGGCCCTGGAAGCCATAGTCAGTGAGCAGGCGTCGCAAATCGGGATGGTCAGAGAACAAAATGCCATACATGTCGAAGGCTTCGCGTTCATACCAATTGGCGGCCGAATATATTTCGACCACACTCGGCACCGGCGTTGCCTCGTCCGTTTTTATGCGGACGCGGATACGCTGGCCGGAACGCGGTGACAACAGATGATAGACCACGTCAAAACGTGGACTACGCCCTGGATAGTCAACGCCTGCCAGATCAATTAAAACTTCAAACCGGCAGCGGCCGTCATCGCGCAGGAATTTGAGAATTTTGACAATCTCATCAACGCTGGTTTCAATCGTCAGTTCACCAAATGCGATCTTTGAAGCTTTAAGCCCAGCGCCTAGCTTGAGTTCGAGATAGGTATCTAATTCGCTGAGTGTTTCGGTCATATTAGTCTTCTTTTTGGTAAAAGCGGGCGCGGTGAGGCCTGCTGCCAAAACCTCATCGTTCGATTGTGCCGGTACGGCGGATTTTTTGTTGTAGCAACAGGACACCATAAACCAACGCTTCGGCAGTTGGTGGGCAGCCAGGCACATAGATATCGACCGGCACGATGCGGTCACAACCGCGCACAACCGAATAGGAGTAGTGGTAATAGCCGCCGCCGTTGGCACATGAGCCCATCGAAATGACATAACGTGGTTCGGGCATCTGGTCGTAAACTTTGCGCATCGCTGGCGCCATTTTATTTGTCAATGTGCCGGCCACAATCATCACATCAGACTGGCGTGGGCTGGCACGTGGCGCAAAGCCAAAGCGCTCTAGGTCATAACGCGGCATCGAGGCTTGCATCATTTCAACGGCGCAGCAGGCCAACCCAAACGTCATCCACATCAGTGAGCCGGTACGCGCCCAGTTGATCAAATCGTCGGTCGTGGTGACCAGGAAGCCTTTGTCGGCAAGCTCATTGGAAATTGCGGTGAATGATGGATCGCCCGCAGAGCGTTGCGACGCAACGCCTGCAGCGCCCTGATCTGTTTGCGGTGCCAGAAGGAACGGAGGGTGCGCGCGTTCTAATCCCATTCAAGGGCTCCCTTCCGCCATTCGTAGACAAACCCAATGGTGAGAATGCCAAGAAAAATCATTACCGCCCAAAAGCCGTAAAGTCCTGCCTCCTTAAAAGCCACCGCCCAAGGAAACAGGAAGGCAATTTCCAAATCGAAGATGATGAACAAGATCGCCACCAGGTAAAACCGAACGTCAAAATTCATGCGCGCATCATCAAAGGCTTCAAAGCCGCACTCATAGGCCGAGACTTTTTCAGGATCTGGATTGCGGTAGGCAATGAGAAATGGGGCGATCATCAAGGCACCAGCAATGCCTGCTGAAACGGCCAGAAAAATCACCAAGGGCAAGTAATCGTTGATGAGTTGGGTCATCAGCTCTCCTGAGCGTCTCAACGGCTTTAGCGTTGCGGTGCACAATCGTACGCTGATTGAGGTGTTATCGCACCCCCGGCTTAGGTGCAAGGCTCCGCCTGGAGCCCGCCCGGGTTACCCCTATTTCACAATAGGGCAACACACCCTACTGCCCACCGCAATCACAGCATGACGTAGCACGACCGAGGGCACATACCACAGCACATTGGACAACCAAGCATTTTTGAGATCGTTGCGTGACGGGTGTTTATGGAATGGCGCGAGCGACGAGACTTGAACTCGCGGCCTCCGGCGTGACAGGCCGGCGCTCTAACCAACTGAGCTACGCCCGCAATTCCAAAACAGACATCTGGAGCAAAATTCGGGTGCTCACAGCCGTCAAACGAGAAGCGACCGAATACGTGTTCGCCAAGCCCAAGTCAAGCTCGAGCATCAAGAACGCGCCATAGGGCCACAAAGAAGATGGTGGGCGATGAGAGGGTCGAACTCCCGACATCCTCGGTGTAAACGAGGCGCTCTACCACTGAGCTAATCGCCCGCTAGAGCAAGCCTAGCGTTTCATTAAACGCAGATGAGTTGCTCTAACACCCAACACTGGGCAGCCCAGTGTTGGCTAATTTAAAAGCCCAACATGGCTTAAAGGCATGTTGGGTGAATGTAGATCAAATTATCCGCCCAAAATCTTTACAGATTTAAGACGATTTGATCTAGACAGCCAAGCTGCTTGCCAACGGATTACAGCGCCGAAGCGCTGCAATCGAATTCGTCTTATGCGCCAATTTTGATGGCAAAGCCAAGACCCTGACCCAGAGAAACAAGACCCTGATCCAGAGAAAATTATCGCTTTTCAGCGCAACCCGTTTGAGGGCTTTCACCGCTCACATGGTCTGGTGCCAGTTAGACCGGCTCAGACCAACGGTAGCTTTGCCAGGATCAGAAGCAGACTACTTGTTGTTGAGTGCTTCTTTAAGGCCTTTGGCAGGTGTGAATTTGGCAACCTTAGAGGCCGGGATCTGAATGGTTTTACCGGTCATTGGGTTGCGCCCTTCGCGTGCCTTGCGATCAACCACTTTGAAGCTGCCAAAATCCGGAATGCGCACTTCGCCGCCGTTCTGCAATGTTGAACGGATATGCTCCAGCGTAGCATCAATAATAGATGTGGCCTTTTCCTTGGTCAGATCACAGCTCTGGGCAACAGAGTCGATCAGATCTTTTTTGCTCATTTTCTCGGGTCCTCATGACTAGATCACTGCGCAGCGCGTCTTTTTATTTGCCTGCAGCTCAGTAGATCGCTCCAAAATCTAACGCACCATTCCAGCACTGATGTACCGTCGCTGTGAGGCAAGATGCGCTAGGGTGATTTCAGTGAAACAGATCCTGAATAAAGCCCGCCAACCGGGCCTGAAGGGATCGTCCAACCACTCAAATAATCAAGTGCGGGGCACAGAAAGCGCCCAAACAACGGGGCTCGTCAAGCCCTGAACCCGGCGTTTTGGGCCCAAAAACCGGGAAAACGCGTGGCATTTCGTCCAAAAGCCGGGACAAACAGACCTTTTTCCAAAATCCAGCCAATCGTGGGCAAGTCCACATGGCCCATGGAGCGGGCGCGGCTTACAGGGAAAACCACCTAGATCAACCTGCGAAAAGTTGGAAATGACTTTGAGCAGATAAGTTGATCGCCAGTCATGGAATGGAGCCATGAGATAGAGCGTTGAGCAAACAGCTTGGCTGGTACGAGAAAAGGCTCAATGCTCTAGAAATGGGTCAAATTTCCTCCTCAAAAAGAAAATCCGCCCAAAACCGATCTTAGGTCTTGGGCGGATTTAGCCCTGTCTCAAGCGCCGGAGCGTTACCGTCTCACAAACGCTGTTAGTGCGCGGTCAGGTGCGGCTTGTCTTTGTCCTTATCGTCGTCACCTGAAATCGCCACATCATCCCAGGAGATCGCCTGTGGCTCGCTGACAAGTGCTGCTTTGAGAACATCATCCATGCGCGCCGCGGGCACGATGGTGAGCTTGGTTTTGACCTCCTCGGAGATCTCCGCCAGGTCTTTGACGTTCTCTTCCGGGATCAACACCGTCGTCAGCCCGCCACGCAGCGCCGCCAGCAGTTTTTCTTTCAGGCCACCAATTGGCAACACGCGGCCCCGCAGCGTGATCTCACCCGTCATCGCAACGTCTTTGCGCACCGGAATTGCGGTCAACACAGAGACGATCGCGGTCACCATAGCGACACCCGCAGATGGACCATCCTTTGGCGTTGCCCCTTCGGGCACGTGAACGTGGATGTCTTTTTTCTCAAACAGCTCAGGGTGAATGCCGAAGTCGACCGAGCGTGAGCGAACATAAGCGCTCGCCGCCTGGATCGATTCCTTCATTACATCGCGCAAGTTGCCGGTGACGCTCATCTTACCCTTACCGGGCATCATGACGCCTTCGATGGTCAGCAACTCACCACCAACTTCCGTCCAAGCAAGCCCCGTAACGATGCCAACCTGGTCTACCAGTTCTGCTTCCCCATAACGATACTTGGTGACACCCAAGTACTCGCCAACATTGTCGCCATTGATGGTGACCGAGGTCTCATCTGAGGTCAGCAGTTTCTTGACCGCCTTGCGCGCAAGCTTTGCGATCTCACGTTCCAACGAGCGCACACCCGCTTCACGCGTATAGAGACGGATGATTTCGAGGATGGCAGAGTCTTCGATCTTCCATTCCTCTTCCGTCAGGCCGTGGGCCTCACGCTGACTGTTCAGCAAGTGGCGTTTTGCGATCTGGACTTTTTCATCTTCCGTGTAGCCTTCTAAGCGGATGATCTCCATCCGGTCCATCAGCGGTGGCGGAATATTGAGCGTGTTGGCTGTGGTCACAAACATCACGTTTGAAAGGTCATAATCGACTTCCAGATAGTGATCGTTGAACGAATTGTTCTGCTCAGGATCAAGTACCTCAAGCAGTGCAGCAGCGGGATCTCCACGGAAATCCTGTCCCATCTTGTCGATCTCATCGAGCAAGAACAAAGGATTGGTCCGCTTGGCCTTTTTCATCGACTGGATGACTTTACCAGGCATCGAGCCAATATAGGTCCGCCGGTGACCGCGAATTTCTGCTTCATCTCTCACGCCACCCAAGCTCATGCGCACGAACTCACGGCCCGTTGCATTCGCGATAGACTTTCCAAGCGAGGTTTTACCAACACCTGGAGGTCCAACGAGGCACAGGATTGGGCCTTTAAGTTTATTTGTGCGGGCCTGAACCGCCAGATACTCAAGGATGCGTTCCTTGACCTTTTCCAGGCCATAGTGTTCCGCGTCCAGAACCTTCTGGGCTTCGTCGATATCTTTTTTGACCTTGCCACGCACACCCCAGGGGATCGACAACACCCAGTCGAGATAGTTGCGCACAACGGTTGCTTCCGCTGACATGGGACTCATCTGCTTCAGCTTTTTCAGCTCAGCAACGACTTTGTCGCGGGCTTCTTTCGAAAGCTTGGTGTTTTCAATTTTTTCTTCAAACTCTGAGATGTCATCACGATCATCAGTGTCACCCAGTTCCTTCTGGATGGCCTTCATCTGTTCGTTCAGATAGTACTCGCGCTGCGTCTTCTCCATCTGCCGCTTGACTCGCGACCGGATCTTTTTCTCAACCTGGAGAACAGAGATTTCGCTTTCCATAAGCGTGAAGACACGCTCAAGACGCTCAGAGATCACGGTCTTCTCGAGCACATCCTGCTTATCAGCAATTTTGATTGCCAAGTGAGAAGCAATGGTATCAGCAAGTTTTGAATAGTCTTCAATTTGCGCAACCGTACCTAGAACCTCAGGCGAAATCTTTTTGTTAAGCTTCACATAGCTTTCAAACTGCGTGACCGTTGAGCGCGACAGGGCTTCTATTTCTTCCTCAGCACCGACGTCTTCCGGAATCCGCTCAATCTTGGCTTCAAAGAAATCATCATTCTCGGTGTAGCTCAAAATGCGCGCACGCGCCGCGCCTTCAACCAACACTTTCACAGTGCCGTCTGGCAATTTCAAAAGCTGCAAAACCGAAGCCAGCGTACCAACTTCATAAATGGCATCTGAAGCTGGATCATCATCACCAGCGTTCTTTTGGGCAGCCAGCAGAATTTGCTTATCCGACTGCATCACTTCTTCCAAAGCAGAAATCGACTTTTCGCGGCCTACGAAGAGCGGTACGATCATGTATGGAAAGACCACAATGTCTCTCAACGGCAAAACTGGAAACACCGTCTTATCCGATGCCGTTTCGCCTACTTTTTTTTCGTCGCTCATTTTTCGTTCCATAATCTTGGGGCCAGTTGAGAATTCACATCTGCCAACCCAAATCGCGCACCACTTATTTCCACCTTCATGCCTCTTGGCGTCGCAATCAAGGCGCAGTGGCGAACGATCAGCGTTTTGCAACAAATCCGTGTCTAATGGCCCGCATCAATGTTGCAGATTCTGGGGACAAAAGCACCTACATGCTGAACAAATGGAGATCGATACCGATAGATCAAGAGCCTGGCGGGTTTGCCACACACCGCAGGATCTGCATGCATAACCGCCAACGCAACGGTGCCTTATATAACGACCTAGTTCGTGCGTAAACGGCGACAAACATCACCTAAGACGCAGTAGATCCTGATTCTTCACCGCGTTCCGAATAAATTCGCAGCGGACGCGCACCACCCTCGACAACTTCGGGGCCAATCACGATCTCTTCCACGCCCTTCAGCGATGGCAAATCAAACATGGTGTCGAGCAGGATGCCTTCCATGATCGATCGGAGGCCACGCGCACCGGTCTTGCGTTCAATGGCTTTGTGCGAAACGGCAATCAACGCCTCGCGGGTGATGGTCAATTTGACATCTTCCAGCTCAAACAGGCGTTGGTACTGCTTGACGAGCGCATTCTTTGGCTCAGCCAGAATCTCAACCAATGCATCTTCATCAAGATCTTCCAGCGTTGCAATCACGGGCAGACGACCGATGAATTCTGGGATCAAACCGAAGCTCAACAAATCTTCCGGCTCAACGCCGCGCAGGACTTCGCCCATTCGCCGCTCATCCGGCCCAGTTACGGCCGCACCAAATCCCATCGAGCTGCCACGACCGCGCCGTGAAATAATCTTCTCAAGTCCAGCAAACGCACCACCGCAGATGAACAGGATATTGGTGGTATCAACTTGCAGAAATTCTTGTTGCGGATGCTTGCGTCCACCTTGTGGTGGCACGGACGCAACCGTGCCTTCCATGATCTTCAGCAACGCTTGCTGCACGCCCTCACCTGACACATCACGCGTGATGGATGGGTTGTCAGACTTGCGGCTGATTTTATCAACTTCATCGATATAGACGATGCCACGCTGAGCACGCTCAACGTTGTAGTCCGCGTTTTGCAGCAGCTTCAAAATAATATTCTCAACATCTTCGCCAACGTAACCGGCTTCGGTCAACGTCGTAGCGTCTGCCATCGTGAACGGCACATCAAGAATGCGGGCCAGTGTTTGAGCCAGAAGCGTTTTACCGCAACCGGTTGGACCAACGAGCAAGATGTTGGACTTGGCGAGTTCGACGTCGTCATTTTTGGCAGCGTGGTTGAGCCGTTTGTAGTGATTGTGAACAGCAACAGAAAGCACGCGCTTGGCGTGGCTTTGGCCAATGACATAGGAATCCAATACGTTACAGATCTCATCTGGCGCTGGCACACCATCACGGGACTTTACAAGCGTGTTCTTGTTTTCCTCACGGATGATGTCCATGCACAGCTCAACGCATTCATCACAGATGAATACGGTTGGTCCTGCGATCAGCTTGCGAACCTCGTGCTGGCTTTTGCCGCAGAATGAGCAGTAAAGTGTATTTTTTTCCTGAGCCATTCAATTCTCTCGGATCACATGCGGTGGCTGAAAAACGATGCCGGAAAAGGCACGCCTGCCAGGCGCATTGATGTTTCGCGGCAAAGCCCACCGCGAGGCACTCATTCGTTTATCTCAATCTGAACACGCTAACCTTTAGCAAATCAAGAATGGATTAATACCGCCTGCTTGAGCAGACAGGGCGGAGTCCTGAATGTCACAGTGAGTTGCAGGAACAGCCAACAAGGCATGGTCCGCCCACAACTCCAATTCTGCACCATATCGCGACGCAACAACCACTATTACTGGTGATCATGTCGCCATTTAGGCCCAAAACATGGGGGCTTTGGCAAGTATCGGCTTGCTTTGATATGCATCCCGCATGCCAGATTGAGCAGTAAAGCGAACGCCGATATGCCGCCCATGGCCAGACTACGGACCAAACCAAGCGTGCGCAAAACTCAAAAAAAATAGCTTAACAGCGGATTAGGCACCTATTTCGCCGAATCATCGCTGCCAGGTATCGCATCGGCGATCTCATCCCGCGTCGACAACACCTTGTCGATTAGGCCAAATTCCTGGGCTTCTTTAGCGGTCATGAAGTGATCGCGATCCAGCGTTTGGTCGATTTTCTCGTAGGTCTGACCCGTATGCTTGACGTAGACTTCATTGAGGCGGCGCTTCATTTTGATGATGTCTTCTGCGTGGCGTTCAATATCAGAGGCTTGGCCTGAAAATCCGCCAGATGGCTGGTGAACCATGATGCGGGCATTTGGCAGCGCAAAGCGCATGTCTTTGTCGCCAGCACCCAATAAAAGTGAGCCCATTGATGCTGCCTGACCAATGCACAGGGTTGCAATCGCGGGTTTCACAAACTGCATAGTGTCATAAATCGCCATGCCGGCCGTCACAACGCCGCCTGGCGAATTGATGTACATGGAGATTTCTTTTTTTGGATTTTCAGATTCCAAAAATAGCAGCTGCATGCAGATCGAAGCCGCCATGTGATCCTCAATGGGGCCGGTGGCAAAAACAATGCGTTCTTTCAGAAGGCGGCTTGGCAAGTCATAGCCACGCTCACCGCGCGCGGTTTGTTCGACCACCATTGGCCAAAAGCTACCTGTCAAATTTGCTACTGGATCGCGCATCTTGGCCTCTTCTCTTAATTCCGCTTGGTTGTAGGTCCCGACCTATAACAAGCTTGTTGGCGTTGGTTTAAAGGGGGATTCGGACCCCGGGTCTAGATCATGTTCGAGCCAAAAGTGTACGCGGTTTTGCGCCAGGACACATGATCCAAAACAAAAGGCCAGAACTAAACGATAGAGCACTCACGCTGAATCAACCTAAGATAGACGTGCTCTAGAGCGGTATCAGGTGCGGCGCCAAACGCACTTATTGGGTGTCTTGCGCTTCCTTCAACAACTCCTCACGCGAAACGTTCTTTTCTTTGACATCAGCCTTGCTCAGCACGTGGGCGATAACTTTGTCTTCAAACAGTGGCGCGCGAAGTTGGTCGAGGGCACCTGGCGTTTTCTCAAAATATTCATAGACGTGCTTTTCCTGACCTGGATAGCGACGGGTCTCTTCGACCAGCGCTTGGCGCAGTTCATCCTGCGTCACGTCAATTTTATTGGCATCGCCAATTTCGGCAACGACCAGGCCAAGACGAATGCGGCGCTCAGCAATTTTTTGATAGTCTTCGCGTTGCTCAGCTTCGCTCTTGCCCTCATCCTCAAACGTTTTACCAGATTGTTTGAGCCGCTCGTTGACCTCTTTCCAGATGCCGTCAAATTCGCGTTGCACCAATGCGGGTGGCAGCTCAAATTCATGAGCTTTTTCTAGCTGATCTAATACGTCCCGCTTGGTTCGCATGTAGGAAGCAGACTGGTGTTCCTGCTCAACCTGGGCGCGGATTATCTCTTTCAGTTTATCCAGGCCCTCTTCAATGCCGAGCGACTTGGCAAAATCATCATCAATTTTTGCTTCACCCGGCGCGCCAACTGACTTTGCGTTGACTTCGAAGACCACGTCTTTACCCGCCAAATGATCGGCCTGATAATCTTCTGGAAACGTGCAATTGATGGTGCGTTCATCCCCGGCCTTGATGCCGATCAGGCCTTCTTCAAAACCTGGAATAAAACTCGCGTTGCCAATGACAAGTGCAAGGTCTTGGCCTGTGCCACCCTCAAACTCTTCACCATTGATCAGGCCTTTGTAATCAATCGTCACCTGATCGTCTGTTTGGGCCGCACGGCCCTCTTCCACATCATAGGATGTGTTACGTGCCGCAATTTTGCTAAGCGCCTCATCAACGTCGGCGTCGGTGACCTCAGCCACCAACTTTTCAACCTTCACCGCGTTGAGATTGCTCACCTTGATATCCGGGATCACTTCAAACGTCATTGAGTAAGTGAGATCCGCCTTGCCGTTCAGGACTTGCTCAATCTCGCTTTGATCTTCGGTCATTGAGATGTCAGGCTGTCCGGCGGGACGCTCTTTACGTTCTTTGAGTGCATTAGAGGACGACTCGCGAATGGTCTCTTGCAAGATCTCGCTCATCACAGAGCGGCCATAGACCTTCTTCAGATGCGCCTCAGGCACTTTACCTTTGCGAAACCCTTTGAGCTGGACCTTGCCCTTCAGATCTGCGAGGCGGCTCGAAAACTTGGCGCCCAATTCCTCGGCTCCAACCACCACCTTCAAGGTGCGTTTGAGACCAGTATTTTCAGATTCTGTAACTTGCATGTGGGCGTGGGCCTTCGCTGCCTTGGTTTGCGTGTCGGACGACGGTCACCTCAAAAAGTGGCCGCCTGAATTCAGTGCAAATGCCGCGTTGGTGCGGGCGGAGGGACTTGAACCCCCACAGCCGAAGCCACCAGAACCTAAATCTGGCGTGTCTACCAATTCCACCACGCCCGCATCTCTAGCGGCCCCGAGGGCCCGCTATCGTCACAGCATTGTCTTAAGTTAAGGGGATATCGCCGAGCGCCAGGGCGCACGCTTATCCCGCGCTGAATTCGGCGTTCTATATCAGGTATCCGCTGTCTTGGCGCAAGGGCTAGATCAAAACGAACAAAATTAATTCCTATTTTGTGCAGAGGTTTTGATCGAAATCAGAGTTTTAGAGCCGCTTGGCAGCGTTTAAAAAACGCAGGGCCGCTCCATGCGTCAATTGATCACGAGCCGAGCCCCTAAAAGCACCTTCGGGCCTCAAAAAGCACAAATGCCGGACCTCTTGGACCCGGCATTTGCTTGTCTTAGAGCTCTCAGTTGAGAGCTTATTTGTATGGCGCAAAACCGCTGCAGCAATCAGATTGGCCAAAGTGGTAGCGGAAACCAACCTTCACCTCATGAGAGAGCAGGTCGTCAACGAAGACACGAGGGTTTGCAAACAAAGCTGAATCGACGCGACCAGATTGCGCTTTACCCAAATCGAGGAAGCGGTAGCCAACATCCAGGATCAGGTTGTCTGTGACTTGGTAGCCAAGGCCAGCCATCAAGGACCAGGCAAAGGACAGGGTGTCTTCACCCTCAATGGTGTTTACGAGAAACGGGTTGCCCGTGAAATACACTTCATCAATCCGGTTGTAGGCGATACCGAGGCCAGCACCGAGGTAGGGTGTAACACCATTGAAATTGCCAAGGTCTTTGTAGACATTGAACATGGCGGTGTAGGACTGAACATTGAAAAACATTGGATCGGGGATACCAACAACGCCTGGCTCACCTTCAAACTCGCGCTCACCGTGAATACCGAAGACCACTTCACCGCGGAACCCGCGTGAACCAGAGCCACAGCCAAGGCCGCCTTCTGCAAACCAGGCGTCTTCAAAATCAAGGACTGAAACGTCGTTCGTCGTCGCCGTAAGCCACTCCACTTCAGGATCGGTCGAGCCGGAATAGCCAACATCGCCACGGAAGTAGCAGTTACCAGGTGCCGCACGCATCGGGGCAGGTGCAAAGGTGTCCTTGATGGACCCACCGGAGTGATACGCTCCAAAGTCGGCTGCGGTCGCGCCAGATGCTGCAACAGTGATTGCGGCGCAAGCGATCCCGGCCTTCAGAATAAATTTCATTGTCTCAGACCCTCTTATGGCAGTCACTCGACGGCCTGGGCCCCGAGTGTCCTTGGAATAGGCTTCCAAGATGCAGGATCGGAGTTAATGACGGGTTAAGCGCTGTTTCATTTTGTGACAGATACGCGTTTCTGCCTCGTTCCGCGTCCTCTTGGTCGCCGCCAACAGATTGAAAAACAATGTTTTTTTCAGTGGCCTGAGCCACGCGCAATGAAACCCCAAAAATGACTATGCCAGCACGCCAGTGCGCAGCTCTTTCAGGGAAAGGCCTCTCGAATCCAACCAACTAGAGCAACCTGCGAAAAGTTGGAACGCGACTTTGAGCCGATAAGTTGATCGCCAGTCATGGGATAGAGTCGTGAGATAGAGCCAAAAGTGGCAGCCGGTCTGGCCACGGGTTCAATCAAAGATGAACGTACTCCAGGAGATCATTGTGACGTCAGCCCGACGCCTTGCCTGTCGCAATCGGTGTATCACGGCCCTCTTCACCCCACTCAGCCCACGAGCCATCATAAACGGCCGCATTGGTTTGCCCGAGCACGGCGAGTGCTAGCGAAAGAATGGAGGCTGTAACGCCCGATCCACACGTCGTCACCACAGGATTGTGCCAGTTGATCCCGGCGGCCTTAAAAATGTCCGCCAGCTCTTGTTCAGATTTCAGCGTACCGTCGTCATTAATGAGTTGCCCTGCTGGCGCATTCTTGGACCCTGGCATGTGCCCGTTTCTTAACCCTGGACGCGGCTCCGGCTCGCGGCCTTCAAAGCGGGCTGCAGGTCGTGCATCCACGATCTGCATGTTGCCTTTGGCAACGTAGCCTTGCATATCCTCGAGATCACGCAGCAATTCGGCGTTAAGAGAAGGCGTAAAATGGCGCGGTGTACGGGTGATTGGCAGCCCATCTTCAAGGGCACGCCCTTCTGCTTTCCATTTCTTGAGCCCGCCGTTCAGCACCGCAACATCCTGATGCCCCATGACACGGAAGGTCCACCAAACTCGTGCCGCTGAGAACAGTCCGACACTGTCATAGATCACGATGCGTTGGCCGTCGCCGATGCCCATTTTTTTCATGCGGGAGGCGAATTTTACCGTTGAAGGCAACATGTGGGGGAGTGGTGAGGTTTCATCGACAAGGTCATCAATGTCAAAGAACTGAGCGCCAGGAATATGTTCATCAAGATAGTCCTGCTTTGCCTTGCGCCCAGAGCCTGGCAAATGCCAAGAGCCATCAAACACAACGATATCGGGCGCAGTGAGATGCTCCGCCAGCCAGTCGGTTTCAACAATCCAATTCTGGACCGGGTTTGCCACGTCTCAGTTCCTTCATTTGTGCGCCAACCTAAGTCTGCGCCGAGATTGCATTGTCCATGACCGCACTTACAAGCCCCGACTGTCTGGTGCTTGGGGTGTCAATCCGCGTCGTATCGCAAGGTTGGCGGCGATTCAAGCGGCATCGCGGATTTAGCGACGTTGTCCGACAAAAGAACTGAGGTCTGAACTTGTATCAACATTAAGTCGGCCGAGCAGGATGGACATCTTACCCTTAGGCTGTCTGGCCCTTAGGCTGTCTGGCCCTTAGGCTGTCTGGCCCTTAGGCTGTCTGGCCCTTAGGCTGTCTGGCCCTTAGGCTGTCTGGTCAAAATGGGCACGAATATGATGGAACACGTCCTCGGCAGCACGCTTGCCAAAAATGCAATCGATGTGGCCATACCCTGGAATGACGGTGCGACCATATAGGTTCGTGCCATTGGCCTTGCACAATCGCTCATAGGCTCTCAGCGTACTCTCAGGCTTGAAACACGCATTTTCCGCTCCGTGAATAAAGTGGATCGGAATTGCCAGCCGTTCAATGTTCGGCAGATAAACGTCATCGCCATCCTTGTTGACAATGATCTTTTTGCGCGCAATGCGACCGAGCTGTTTGAAGGCATCGATATTGGCAACGCCAAACATTTCTGGCAGGCCTGAGCGCATAGTCATGTCATTCAATTGCGCAATTTCATAGAGCTGTCCGTAGAGTGCGGTGATGCGGTTGGAAGTCGCGTTGCGCGTTCGCTCTTCGCGCTGGAAGGGAATCGCAATGCGGATCAACCCGTCGAGCGCTTTCATAAACGCACCATCTGTCTTAGTCGCGCGCGCATTGACCGTGTCAACACCGAATGCATCTAGCAAGCTCGGTGTTCTCAGATGCGCCAATAGGCGTTGCGGCCACCATGGAATGAGAACATCGGTTGCAATTTGCGAACAAACCGCCGAGCGCACGCCGTTAAGGCCTGCCAGCATGGCCATAAAGAAGGTTGTTGAGCCAAAGCAATGGGCCATCATCTGAACGGAGGGTTTGCCGGTGATTTCACGCACCCGGTCAACAGCTGCCGGGTAATCAATGGTTGCAACCTCATCGCCCGTCCATCGTTCATGGGCGTGGGGCAGATCCGTACTGGCGCGAAAATCCAATAGCCAACAGTCGTATCCGGCTGCCACCATGTATTCGAGCAGATTGGTCTCAATGGTATCAATAGAAAAGATCTTGGATGAAACACCAAGCCCGTGGGCGAACATCAACGGCCCTTTTTCGCCACCCTTAAATCGTGTCAGTCGCAATGTTTTGCCATCAGACGTCGGGACCGGCACAATCTCAGGCACAGGCACCCGCAACGCCCGTTTTTTGCGCGGCAGGAAGGCATCAAATCGGTCCGCTGGCACGAACACGCCGCCATAGACATCAAACAGACTGTCGGCAAACAGCCCGGTAAATTTTGACACCGCGTGCATGCGGCTCAGTTCATTTTTTCCGTCAATGCCTTTGACCGTGCGCAGTTGTGCCAGAAAATCTGAGAGCGCGATCGTCAATAAACCTTTGGCGAGGATCGGACCATCACCGTTGCCGCCTTTGCGCAGGGTGACGAACAATCGAGTTGTATCGCTCCAAATATCTACGCCTTGATCCTGACGAACAATTTTATGACCGGCTAGGTGGTAATTTTTTTCATCTCTGTCAGTCAGTGTCATCGTGTAATCAAAGCGGCGCGTTTCAACGGCTTCGTCATCGCGATGCATTAAATTGAATGTGCCGTTTGAAATCAGCAATGGTTCCGGTGATAGAGACTGGCAATCGACCGTGCCGACAATGCGGCCTGCGTGGCTGGCATCGCGAACAAAGCGATCAACGTCTTCGACAATGATGGTACTGGTAAAACTCAACGCATCTTTATCACTCTTGCCCGCTTCTCCTGCGGCTTCATAAGAGTCCATCCTGCGCGACGAAATAAAGCCTGCCATACGTTCGGTGAACTGAATGCCCGCCGGTGCGCCCTCTTTGTTATCATCGCCACCTGCAATAATGCGTGGCGCGTTCAAAATAGGTGAATCATCAAACATCCACCCGCGGTCTTTGGCCAGATGGATCATGGCGCGCTCGGCGACAGCGGTAATGGTCAGCAGTGGATTGACACCCAGCGAGCGCGGCATCACTGCACCATCACAGACATAAAGACCTTCGTGCACACCGGCCGCGCCACTATCAGCCGCGCCATCAAATACCTGACACTTGTGATTGACCACGCCAGAACTGCGATCACGGCCCATACTGCAGCCGCCTAACGGGTGCACTGTGATCAGATTTTTTCCAAATACTGTGCGCGACATTGGGTTTTTGATATGGCTGCCGCCATGGATCTGAGTTGCCCGCGACAAGGCATCATCCACCCGACTAAAGATGTCCTGGTCGGCAACACCGGGCCAGGAAATGTCTGCTCGGTTGTTTTTGAGCTCAATGCGTCCTGCAGAGTCATCATGTGACATCACAAGATACGTTTGGGTGTGATTGACCGCGCCCTTGTAGGCACCAAACAAGACAGATTTTGCAGCACGGCCCGCTTCACCAATCTCATCTGAAAGGCTGAAATCTGTATCACTGCCAAACACCCCTGCTCCGCCGACAAACAGGGCAGGCAGCAGTGGTGCTAGACCTGAGGGAATGGAGCCTTCTTCAATGACAAAGCCATCGTCCAATCGATCAGAACCGCGCAAATCAATCAGCCCTGATATGCACGGGCCAACCGCATCACGATCATCTGGTTTCGGGTGGCCGTAACCAATGCCATTGATCCGTGTCTCATTATTATAACCGAAGGCCAGCACGTCACCATTGCCGGTAAAGCTTTCCCCCAGTCGTTCCGACAGTTGCAAGCCCTCGTCACGTGAGCGCAGCAGGATTTCCGTCGAGCCAAGCGTGCCCGCCGCCAAAATAACCGTATCAGCGACAATTGATTGCAAGGGCCCTCCGAATTTTTCGCGGTCCGCCCCGACAAGTTCGAAATAGACCCGCCACTTGCCACCCTCTTTGCGGATACGAGACACACTGGTCTCGGTATAAATCTCAGCGCCAGCGTTTGCCGCATCCGGAAGATATGTCATCTGCACAGTATTCTTCGCACCGACATTGCATCCCGAACAGCAATCTCCACACAGCGTACAAGCCGGCTGATGGACACCTGCATGATTGTCTTGGTCTTCAAACGTGACATTGATCGGCGGTGTGACTGCCTTGGCACCCAATGCAACGGCCGATGCCTTCAACGCTTCCAACTTATCAAGTCGCGTTCGATTGGGATAAGAGACAGGCCGCAACATGCGTTCAGCGCGCTGATAGCCAACCTCCAAGCTTGGGTCGGCAACGATTTCATCCGGCCATCGCGGGTCTTCCCAAACCCTGGGGTCAGCACGCAATGAAACATTAGCATTCACGAGCGACGTGCCACCAAGCCCACACCCTAAAAACACATGGATATCATCGCCCATGCGCAAGTCATAAAGGCCAAGTTTCGAGCCCGTATGACCTAAATCCGTTGTGACTTGAAATTCGTGATGCGCTTCAAGCAGGTGGTCAGGAAACTCGCCGAGCGCAAATTCGCGACCCCGCTCCAACAGGCAAACTTTTTTTCCTGCACGTGCAAGGCGCGATGCTGCCACACCGCCGCCGTAGCCGGAGCCCACAACGACAACATCGTAGCGCACTTTAATTTCTGCAATCGGCTTTGAAAGTTTTTTCATTTCTACACCACACACATTAAGAGTGCGCGCCTGCCAATCCGAACAGATCTTTCAACCGGGTCTGCCAAGAGGGTCTGCGCGAGTAAATCGCAACGGGTCGAGCGACGAGAGGCTTGTCTTTTTTGACGGGCAAAACATCGAATGACACATTCATATCACGCGCCAAATGAATCATGGTCCGTTCAGCAAGCGCTGTAATGGTGAATAGAGGATGGATGCCAACCGAGCGCGGTAACGCGGCACCGTCACAGACATAAAGTCCGCTATAAATTGCGGTTGGGGAAAGTTCCGCGCCGCCATGAAACACCTGGCCTTTGTGATTGATGACACCACGGGTGCGATCATCGGCCATCACACAGCCGCCGAGTGGATGGACAGTTGTCAACTTGCCACCAAAATTTGGTTTTGACAGTGGATTTTTAACAACACTGCCGCCGACCGCTGCGATGGCGGAACGAAATGCCTCATCAATGTCTTTAAATACTTTTTGCGCTCCTGCATCCGGCCAAGAAATCGCAATCTGGTCATTGGCAAGTGACATGACACCAGATCGATTGTCATGACCAATCCCGAGATAAGCTTGGCTGTTGCGCACCGCACCTGAATAAGCACCCAACACAAGGCTTTGTAATGCGCGGCCAAATTCATTGAGTTCGTCTTGAAGGCCACCATCGGTATCCTCACCAAATGGCAGGTGCCCAGAGGCAAGTGTTGCGGGCAACAAAGGCGCCATCGCGCTTGGCAGCGCGGCTTCTACAAGAGCAATGCCATCATCAACAGAGTCCGTTCCGCGCAGATCGATGAGGCCTGCGACTGCCGGGCCGACGGGTTCGACTTCAGTCCGTGGCGGATAGCCGACGCCAACATTGTTAGCGGGCTGGTCGCAATTGTAGCCAACACAGAGCGCATCACCATTGCCCGTGAAATGGTGGCCCAGTTGATCAGATAGAGCGAGACCCTCTTGGCGAGAACGCAGGAGAATTTCCGTCGTACCGAGCGTTCCCGCTGCCAGGATCACTGTTGACGCGCGGACAATGAAATCTTCATCACCGTTCAGCACAGCGTCGCTGTCAGTCTCTGTTGGGCGCAGCCGCACAGCCCACAGCCCGTCATCCTGGCGCGTCACCGACCGCACCGTCAGCTCTGTAAAAATTTCGGCACCATGTTGATGGGCATCGGCAATGTAAGACAGGTGCACCGTGGTTTTGGCACCCACATTACAGCCTGCACAACAATCACCACAGAGCGTGCACGCTGACTGCAACACATTGGCCGCGTTGACGCCGTCCTTAAAGGCAATATGCAGCGGCGGCCGATCCAGCCTTGCACCCAGCGCAGCGGCTGACTTTTCCATCATCGCCATTTTTAGAAGTGCTGGCTGTTCCGGCGTGGATTTCGGATCCAACATCGCCCTGGCACGCACAAATCCCTCTTGAAGAAGACCATCTGCGCGCACGTCTTCCGGCCACACCTCATCCTCAAAAACGCGCGCGTCCGGCTTCAGGCAGACATTGGCGTTGATCAACGACGTGCCGCCAAGCCCGCATCCCAACAGGATGTCAATTTCACGGTTCACCCGATAATCAAACAGAGCGGTGTGACAACCAATGTGTCGTGAGGATGTTGTCGTTTGAAAGTCACGCGCCAACTCGGTTGCACGATCTGGAAATCCACCGATGGGAATTTCTCGGCCACGCTCAATGACGCAAACACGCTGGCCTGCGCGCACCAACCTAGACGCTGCAACGCCACCGCCATAGCCGGACCCAACAACCAAAACAGCATATTTTAGCTTCAAGCGATCTCTCGGTTGGCTCAGCGTTTCGATGGCCTCCTCCTCAGGGGCGGGGAATATTGCGCACCTTGTTGGCGTCAATCACAATCGGCCCCTCAATCAGGCGCGGTCGCAAGGGACTACGAGGGCGCACACGGGGCTCACCTGAAGCTGGATTGTCCTCTGGCACCCAGCCAGACAATTGCCCGGTGATGATTCCCTTTTGGTGACGTGGCGGGCGATCAAGTCCAATCGGATAGACGGTCAGTTTGTCTTTTTCGAATTTCAAGCGCAGGAAATTGCGAAAATCGGGACTGGCTTGGGCTGAAAATGCCCAGTCACTATTAACGCGCACAAGCAGGTAGGTGAGCGCCAGATAAATTCCAAACGCGAGGCCAGCAAAAAGCCCACCCACGATGATCATTTCCGGAATGTAGACAATGCGCGGCCAAATCTCGATCGGCAGGAAGAATAAAAAGCCATCCTTGCCACCTGTGTACTGGCGCAGCCAGTCACTGAGGCCCGCGAACAAGTCAAACACATATTGCTCGTTGATGTAGGTGAAAATAATGAACAAGCCCCACATCATAGAAAGATGCAGCAAGAAGTGCGCGCTTCCAGATATAAAGCGACTGATCTGAGCCGTGCGCCCCAATCGTTTGGAATCGGCAATGACAAAAAATGTCAACCAAACCAGAAATACTGCGATTGTGGTCCCTGGACTACTGGCTAACCCAAGTACTAACAGCCCAGCCATATAAAGCATAAAGGTGCCAAACAGCGCGAGCCGCTCACTGGCATACCATTTAGAGTCTGGATTGGCGCTGGTGATCTGTTTTTGCTTCTTCAGGTAGTGGCGCCAAAATCCCATCGTGAGATCACGAATTGGACGCGGAGAATTGGTCCCCTCTTTTGCCTGATCTGCTGCATTGGGCGTCGGCGGCGGCACTGGCGTGCCCGCAGGCGCTTTACGTAGCCACTTGCTGGGCATGTTCCGCTCATGGCGCTTCTTCAACATGTCGAAGCCACGGCGCAAATCCTCAATGGATTGCTGGCGTTCCTGGCGGAAACTTCGCGTTTCCTCGATTACTTGTTTCTGTGTCCCCGCTTCCATTTGAAACTGCGGTTTCACTTGAAGTTCAGCCAGAGACCAAGTTAGCAGCCAATAGATCAGCCCCATTGCCATTGCAAAACTGGGGTTGCGCAATGGGAACAACACGTTGGTCATCGCCCGCCAACAACTTTGCGCGCGATTGGGATAGCAGGCACGTGTTTCAGTTTGTTTTGGTGCCGGTTGTGCGCCGCGCGCTGCGGGCTGTGGTTTACGATTGTCTGTCAATAAAAACGAAAGCTTGCGTCCCAACCAGTCAAACGCAATTGAATTGTTGAGATGATGTGTGCCGTGGAAATATGCGCCACCGCCACCCGCGGTGAATAAATTAAAATCACCAAGCTCCTCGCTTTCATTGTAGCGCGAGTAATGGTGCGTATCGCCAGAGAAGATGCCACACAACTTGGCGTTCTTCTCCCGGATAGGCGCATTGATCAGGCTTAAAAGATTGGCGCGCGCATAACGTTCCCCCGGTGTATTGAAATAGAGCCACGTTGGTTGCGCAGTGCACAAGATAAAACGGTCGCCTTCCTGCATGTGGTCACAAACAGTTTTAAAGTAACGCAACTGGCCTGCATCGAGATACTGGTTGAGCGAAATATCCGCCCCCCAAATCCACCAGTTGTGCGGAAGCTTGATGGCAAAGTAACTGCGATGTTGTTTGGTTTTCCAGCCGCCGATTGAGGCAACATTGTCTTGTGTGCGTCCACCTCTTGCCCGGCAGAACAAACCATCAAACGCATTCAGTCCGTCATACCAATCGTGATTGCCTGGGATTGCGAACACATCGCGGTCGGTCGAAGGTTCGGCATCGGGCCCGCCGCCTGCCAAAACGGCCTCAGTTTGCAGCTTTGGTGGCAAGGCCCACGAATAAGGCTGCTGCAATTTCTCGGCATAGGCTTCCCGGCTGGGCCAAGGATAGACTTCGTCGCCACCCATAATGAGCAACTTGCCTGCGTTGAGTTCAACGTCAGGTGACAGCCCTTCGACACCGGCGATATGCGGTTGCTGTGGATTGGCGCGCCCACCTAAAGCGTTTGCGGCCATCAAATAGGAGACAGCATAGGTTGAATCAAAACCATCGCCGAGGTCTGCGGTATAGTCGACCCAATAGGGTTCAAAACCGGACGCATCTGACGAGTAGTCATAGCGTTTTGAAAATTCAGCCTGCCCCACCCGATCGCTTGGAATGGCATCTTCCAGTTGGTGGATCGTGCGCTGGTCGGCGTAGCGGCCAAAAAGACTTGCGATAACCGAATGAAAAGCTGCACGAAACAGAAGTGGCGGGCTAAACCACGCGACCATGCGCTTGCATTGGCCGAGGTCAACGCGGGACATCAACGAACCCTCACGATTATTCGTGCCGCTGCCTGAACGCTCCCCACGTCGCGCAAAAACTGCTGGCACACCTTGTTTGCGGTGTTTTCTCATTCTTCAACGGAGCGTATAATTAGTTTTTTCGTCAGGCAACGGCACTTGTTCTCATTCCATCATCGCCTAGCGCAGAAAAGACACGCTTGTTTTTGTATTTCCCGTTTAATTTCAATGTTTTATTGCGTTCCGCCGCACATTGTAGCCACCTATGATTGCGGTCGAGTTGATTTTGCGTATCGCTTTCCGCTACAGCATGTTGGGGAAAAGTGAATGCAGCTTTCCGCCCGGAACATACTCCAAATCAATAGGTTAGATCGTATTCGTGAGACCATGGACTATGAACATGATCTAAGGGACCGGCCGACGGCGTGCCAGCACTGCTGGGCCGCTTCAAGATCAGAAAACGGACAAGGGAACGCGCGGGATGGACACATGGAACATTTATCTTTCTGGCGAGATCCATACCGATTGGCGTGAGCAAATTGAAACGGGTGCGCAAGCCGCTGGTCTGCCGGTGGCTTTTGCCGCCCCGGTCACTAATCATTCTTATTCGGATGACTGTGGCGTCACGATCCTTGGCCAAGAGGACAAAAGCTTTTGGAAGGATCACAAGGGTGCCAAGGTCAATGCCATTCGCACCCGCACGTTGATTGAAAATGCGGATATTGTTGTGGTGCGCTTTGGTGAAAAATACCGCCAATGGAATGCAGCCTTTGACGCTGGCTACGCTGCCGCCCTCAATACGCCATTGATCATCCTACATCCAGAAGAGCACACCCACGCACTCAAGGAAGTCGATGCCGCAGCGCTCGCGGTTGCCGAAACACCACAGCAAGTCGTGGCACTCCTGCGCTACGTCATAAACGGTGATCTGGCGACGGCAAAAGTATAAAGATGAAAGTGCTCTAGGTTCTTAGAATAGATCAACTTATCTGCTCAAAGTCGAACCTAACTTTTCGCAGGTTGATCTAGGCCGTTGATTGAGGTGCGCCCATCAACCACGGCTGCAACGAGGCAACAACATCACGCGCTGCCATACCAGCTGCAAGTTGCATCACAACGTAGACATAGACAACGTGTGCTGGCACGTCTTTGATGACATTGACACCTGCCTTGATCAACGTGGTGGTGCTTTCATATGGCACGTTGATATGCGGTGATGGGAAGGTTGCAGCGAGCACCTGTGGCTTATGATCTATGTGCTCCATAAACGACAGTAAAGACCCTTGGCCTTGGAGCGCATGTCCGGTGCCACTGTGATAAAGGCCAACCAATAAAAGAGACAGGCGCGTATGATCCAGTCGATCAAAAGCAAGGCCTGGATAACTGTCGACATAGAGCACCTGTCGCGCGGCAACCGCCAATGCCTCTTGCTTCAGGGCGGACGCTGAAACGACTGGCATCCTTTGAGGTGCCTTTTCCGCGCTCACCTTGAGCCCTTCACCTGGCACATAAGTCGCCAGCTTGCGCCCGCTCAGACTATCAAAGGCAACGCCATCGAACGCCATCGGCTTGAGATCTAGGGCTGCATAAATATAGG
>CBDFNK010000014.1:0-147205 GCA_965250205.1 Hyphomicrobiaceae bacterium | reverse complement strand
GACGCGACCACGATCATAGCTGATGCCCGCAGTGAACTGGTTCTTCATGCCGAGCAGACGGGCTTTCTCAACCAGCTGCAAACCAAAACCCCAACTGCGCGCCTTTTGATCGATGCGATCAATCACGCCAAACGGATCGTCAAGGTCGAGACCACCGCCACCAACATCGATAGGATTGCCCGCGCTATCCTCTAGAAGTTCCGCCTCATCTTCATCACAAAGATTATTGCCCGGAATCAGATCACCATTGATGTCCAAATCACCTTCGCCGTCATTGTTGCCATCAGTGCACTCTTCAGCATCAAGCAAATTGCCGTCGACCACGTTCGACGTAAAGCGGCGATAGTAGGCGAGACCGGAAACGGTCAGGGTATCATTGACTTTAGCGGACAGGTTGAACGATGGCATTAAGACGTCGATCGCCGTCGTTTGAGGATTTGTAAATGTGCGGTTGATGCCCAGGTCCAAAATTTGGCGCGGAGACGACGCGACCTGGCCAATTTTGTTTTCCGCCCAGGTCAAGTTGATGTGGGCTTCGACCTTGGAGCCCTTAGCGCCAAGATCGGCGTACCCACGACGAATTTCAACTTCGGAGAAATCGCGGAACTGATCATCTTCAATATACTGACCTGCAAAGTAGGCCGCAAAGTTGCCGCTCTTGGCACCAACCTGAGCACCAACCTGACGGCGACTGAAAGAGCCAGCCATAAAGTCGATTTCAACGCCTTGGAAATCAAATCCGTCCTTCATTTGCACCGTGATCGCTCCACCAATGGCATTCAAACCAAAAGCGGGGCTGCCTGTAACGACAGTAATGTCGTTGATGGCGTTAGATGGCAGCACGTCCCAATATACAACGTCACCAAACACTTCATTGATACGGACACCGTTTTGATAAACAGCAAGGCCTTGCGAAAAACCTGTCACAGGCCCCGAGGCAAAACCGCGAAATTCGATCTGGCTGCGGTAGCTTGAGCCCGCCGTGTCGGTAACGATGGCACCTGCTACATTCTTCTGCAGCGCTTCAATCGGCTTGGCATCACGATCCCGCTCAAGGTCCGCTGCAGAAACCGTGCTGACGCTGCCCGGAATTTTGTCAACTGAGATTTCCGAACCCGGAAACGGCGAAGTTTGTGCCACTTCCCCAGAGGCGCGCGCTTCGGACAGGGATTGATCAATCGGCGCTTCTGCAAAATCTGGTGCTGGTGCTGGTGCTGGCGCAGGGGCTGGAATAAACTGCGTGTCAAGTTGTGGCTGAGGCTTTTTCTTTTTGGCGATTTTCTTTTTGGCGCGCGGTTTGCGTTTTTTGGGCTGTTGCACCTGCTCCTGCACCACATCAACATCCGGCAGGGCCTGGTCTGCACTGCCAGCATCTAGGTTTACACTATCAGGTTCGGTGCCTGCTGCATCTGCCGCACCATCGGCGGCTGTCCCTACTGCATCACTTGCCGCACCAGCAGCCTCACTGGCAGCACCAGATGCGTCGCTCGCGCCACCGGCTGCATCATCTGTCGTCTGCGCCAGAGCGACAGACACGGTCAGGCCGGTCAAAGCCACAGCCAAAACAGTTGTGCGCAGTAGGTCTATTTTTATCATCCAACGCTCCGTCAGTCCCCGTGCGATCAAGTTTTCCTAGACCTTTGTCATCAAACGCCACGATTCGGACGCTATCCTCAAATTTTGAGTGACTTTTCGATTAGGCAGCTATGGAGCCCAACGCAATACTGTAACGCCTAAATCAGCGCCTAATCCCAGACTTGGTAGCGACGTGTTGCATAAGGGTTTCAAATCATAGGAATTGTTCCTGCTAACCATGGAAACCATAGGGAATTTTTCCTGATTTCCGCCATCGCATTGATCTTGTGTGACGGGCTATAGTCAGGCCGAATTCAGGAGCTAATCAGGAGTTAAAAAGCGCGTGTCTTTCTTCCATCATCTGCCCTTGCAGTTGCGCCTCATCGCAACCGTTGCGGCCGCCTTGCTGATCACCACGTGCCTGAGCGTGGTACCGATCTATTGGCATGCGAAATCAAAGGTCGCGACGGAGATGCAGGCAGCGTTGGCAGTCGGCGAGCAGGTCGCTAAAACTGAAATTCAGTCGGGTGAATCCTCCCGCGATCTATCCCGCCGTCTTGAATTGATGGTCGCCCACTTTAATGGCGATCGCCATTTGAAGGCCAAACTGGTGACGGCGAGCGGTGGAGCTGTTGCAAGTTCACGCCTTGCTCTACCGGACAACATAGCGCCGAAATGGTTTCAACGTTTTTTGAATGCCAACCCGCTCACCTCGACCCTTCCCTTGCAAAACCCTTTGCCGCCATTGCACGCCGTTGTCATCGAAGCGGACCCGACCAATGAAGTGGGCGAAGCGTGGCAGGACCTTTCCACATTTGCAAGCCTGCTCGCTCTCTTCTGTCTGTTGGTGTTGGGTTCGGTATCATGGATCGTGACCCGCGCGATGGCCCCTATCCAATCCCTCCTCACCGGTTACGGAAAAATTGGTGCCGGCAACCTTAAGGCACGCGTGTCACCATCGGGCTCAGCTGAACTGGAACGGCTCTGCCATGGCTTCAATGAAATGGGCGGTGAACTTGAACGCATGGCCGCGCGCAACTCGCGGCTGACACAACAACTGGAAGACGTACAAGACGAAGAGCGCGCTGATCTCGCCCGCGACTTGCACGATGAAGTCAGCCCCTTGCTGTTCGCCGCCGATGTTGACGCCGCGATGATATCAAAGTTAGCCCGCGACGACGGCAACGCACCGATTCTTGAACAAACCGATGCGATCCGTTCAGCACTCAGGCAACTCAAAAAAACCGTCACACTCATTTTAGGTCGCCTGCGCCCAGCGGTGTTGCTGGACCAAGGCCTGGCGACCGCCATTGATAATCTGGTTTCAACAAACCAACAACGCCACCCAAATGTGACATTCTCAAAGGACGTTGGCGATGTTGACGCGCCACTTAGCACTTTGAGCGTGATCTTTTTTGTAGTACGCGAAGCCGTCGCCAATGCGTTGCGGCACGCAGAAGCAAGCACCATTTCAATTCGCGTTCACGCGCCAACCCCCAACACGATCCAATTGAGCGTTGACGACAATGGCCGGGGCCTTGACGCTCATGGCCTCACCCCAGGTTTTGGTGTGCGCGGTATGGCCGAAAGGATTAAGCGCCTCAACGGAACATTCACGATCGAAACACCACCGTCTGGAACCGGTGTCAGACTGAGCGCCGACATTCCCAATCCCTTGGCACCTGACATCGACAGCCATCAAAGCGACAAACGTCCCCAAGATACGCCAGCCGCATAAGCCGAGGGGCAAGAAAGTAGTTTACGCTCATGAAGATCCTATTAGTTGATGATCATGCCGTTGTATTGGATGGTGTTCGCCGCTTGTTGCAAACCAGCCTTAAGGCTGAAATTTTACAAGCCAGCAGCGGTGAAAAAGCCATTGACATGGCTGCAATAGATAAGCCCGACCTCATCTTGCTTGACCTCAACCTTGGTGGCATGGGCGGGCTCGAAGTCATCCAACGCGTCAAAAAATATAGCAACCCACCGCGTATTGTTGTGTTGAGTATGCACACAGAACCCGCCTATATTTCCCAAGCTCTGAAAGCAGGTGCCGATGGATATGTCAGCAAGGCAGCCGACGCTGAAGAAGTCGTTACAGCTGTTGAAACAGTACTTTCTGGCAACTGCTACATTGAAGCGGATTTAAGAGCCAAGCTTGGCCCTGGTAGCGATGGCGATCCACTCGACAAATTGACGGCACGCGAGTTAGAAATCCTGCGCCTGCTAGGTCGTGGCGAAAGTCTCAACGCCATAGCTGATGTTCTGGGCATTGCCTACAAGACGGTCGCCAACACGTGCACGCAGATGAAACACAAACTCGGCCTCGAGCGCACGGCAGACCTTATCCGCGTCGCCCTTGGTGGCGACACCGTCGGCAAGAAATAGCGATAGAGGTGAATTCAACACACCATTGCCCACTTACTCCGAACCCAAAAAAAGGCCAGCTCAATGAAAGCCGTTGCACTCAAGCTGTACCTACCCATTGAAGACCCCAATTCATTTCTGGACGTCGATCTACCTATACCCACCGCGACAGGTCGCGACATTCTCGTTGCTGTGAAAGCGGTTTCCGTCAATCCGGTCGACACCAAGGTGCGCGCGCCAAAAGACCAAGTTGAAGAAACGCCACGCGTGCTTGGTTGGGACGCCAGCGGTATCGTTGAAGCGGTGGGTCCTGATGTGACACTCTTCAAACCGGGCGAGGCGGTCTGGTATGCGGGCGATATCACACGCTCCGGCAGTAACGCCGAATATCAACTGGTGGATGAGCGCATTGTTGGACTGAAACCTAAGTCCCTCAGCCATGCAGAAGCTGCCGCCCTTCCATTGACAACGCTTACGGCCTACGAAGCCTTCTTTGATCGCCTTGGTATTGATCGCGATGGCGGCTCCAAAGGGCAGAGCCTCTTGATCATTGGAGCTGGCGGCGGGGTTGGGTCAATTGGCATTCAGCTTGCCAAACATGCGGGCCTTGAGATCATTGCAACCGCGTCGCGGCCCGAGACAACGGCGTGGGTGAAAGAACTCGGAGCTGATCATGTTGTCAATCACCGCAAGGACATGGTGGCCCAGGTCCGTGCCCTTGGCATGCAGCATGTCGACCACATCGCCATCTTCAATGACATGCGCCACTGGGCAACGGCCGTCGAACTGATCCGTCCCGAAGGCAGCATCGTCACCATTGACGACACCAACCTGCCAATGCCAATGGACGGCATGAAAATGAAGTCGGCAAGTCTGCATTGGGAGTTCATGTTTGCGCGCGCCATGCACCAGACACCGGACATGATCGAACAGCACAAGCTGCTGACCTGGGTCGCGTCCGAGATTGACGCCGGTCGTATCCGCACCACTGTCAGCGAGGTCCTGTCACCAATCAACGCAGCAAGCTTGCGCGAAGCACATCGCCTCATTGAGACCGGCACCGCCAAAGGAAAAATCGTCATCGAGGGATATTGATGACTGAGGGCTTGAGATTGGCAACCCAATCAAACAATCAGCTATAATTGCCATCGTTTTCCAACATGCTTGTAAAGAGCCCGACCAGGAATGCTGTGCTGAGGCCAAAATTCAATAGGCCCGTCACAGACGCCATGGCTGCAAAAATACGGTAGTTATGCTCCAGTGTTACATCGCCGTATCCAACAGTGGGGCCGTATCCAACAGTGGGGCCGTATCCAACAGTGGGGCCGTATCCAACAGTGGTGTATGTGATTAGGGAAAAATAAATCGAGCTGCTCATGTCGGACAACGCGCCAATGCCATAAAACGCGATTGCCCACGCCCAGGCTTGAATCGTATGGGCAACGACAACGGCCAGAAATACCACCGATATGAGGACAGACCAACGTATAAATTCGTTGAAGTGGCCCCAATGCCGGACATAACGCTGAAGGGTTCTGCGAGATGCACAAGCATAAAGACATGCAAAAGAGAGCACAGAACCAATAAAGCGCTGCCTCAAATAATTTGCGTAATTGTTGTCATCGCTGCTTGTCTTCCTGTTGACCCACTGTAAATTTCGTCGCGCACTTCTAGATTTTTGCTGTATGGTTTTACTTGCCTGTCCAACTCTCTGTGAAATTTTTTTAAACGAGTCCAAAATCATGAATCGTCCAATGCGGTTAGGCTTGATTCCCCTGCTTTGTGTTAATCTAACAGGTTGCAACGAACCTGAAGTCAAAAATGTAGAACTGCCTCCTCGCTCAATAAAATACATGAAAATAGACACGCTGGCGAAGAACGCCACCCGCCAGCTTGCAGGCGTCGTGAAAGCAGGCACCAGCGCCAACGTCGCATTTGAGATCAATGGCAGCGTTACGGTCATGTCCAAGAAAATTGGAGACGTTGTCAAAAAAGGGGAAATCATTGCACAACTCGATCCCAAATCCATCGAATTGGAAGTAAAACAAGCTGAGTTCTCTTTGAAGCAGGCCATTGCAACGCTTGAAGATGCGCGCAGCAAACTGTCTCAAAAACAGCAACTGTGGAAGAGCCGGTACACAACCAAGACAGCGCTCGACACGGCAAAAGTAAATTTTGCAAATGCAGAGGGCCAGGTTGGCATCGCCCGCAGTCAGCTCGACCTCAGAAAAAGAGACCTCAAAAAAACATCTCTACAGGCACCGTTTTCTGGAACGGTTTCTGAACGCCCCGTAGAGGTGTTTGAAGAAGTCAAAGCCGGCGAAGCCATTTACAAGCTGCAAACACAGGGTGAAAATGAAGTCGAAGTTTCGGTTCCAGAGACCTTGATCGGAAATGTGAAAGTTGGCGACGAAGTCGTTGTCAATCTATCTCCTTTGAACGGCACCTCAACAAAGGCAATTGTCACTGAAGTCTCACCACAAGCCGGAGATGCCAATGCTTTTCCTGTCACTGTTCGACTTGAAGCATCCCCACCTGAATTGCGACCGGGAATGAGTGCGCAAGTCATTATTGCGTTTAAAGGCGAGGGCACTGGAAAAGCTTACTCAATTCCTGTGGGCGCGTTAAAGCCAGATATTGCTGAAAATCACGGCACCGTTTTTGTGTACGATCCCAAGACGGAAACGGTTCGACAAACCGCAGTCAAAGTTGTCGGCATTAGGGGAAACACGCCCGAGATCGTCGGAGACATTAAGCCAGGTGATATCATTGCGGTTGCTGGCGTTGGACAGATGTACGACGGCATGAAAGTTCGACTTCTTGAACCAGAAAAATCGTTCTAGGAGGCAACCATGCTGACCCGCCTGGCACTCAACAATCGTGCACTGACCGTTGCCTTCTTAATTGTCGTGCTCATCATCGGGCCGATCAGCATTCTCAATCATCCCTCTCGTGAAGACCCTGCGATTACAATTCGTTCAGCATCAGTTATCGCAAACTTCCCAGGAATGTCCGCGAATAGAGTTGAAAACCTCATCACATCCAAGCTTGAAGAAAAAATTCGGGAAATGCCCGAAGTTGACAAGCTAGAAACTATTTCTTCCGTGGGCCAGTCTTTGGTCAAGATCACAGTCGCCGATGTCTATACGGATATGGCACCAATTTGGGCAGACCTGCGCAACAAAGTTGATGACGTGAAATCTAAACTGCCGTCAGGAACAGTTGGACCTCAAGTTTTTGACGATGAAGGAAATGTTGCGATGGCAACCATCGCAATGACAGCGGAAGGCTTCTCAAATGTAGAAATGTATGAAGCCTCTAAGTCTCTTAGACGGATCATCTATGCGCGCGTTCCTGGTGTTCGAAAGGTCGAATTCTTTGGTCGAGTCGAACCGCGCGTATTTATTGAGTTTGATAATATTCGCCTGGCTCGCATGGGGCTCACAGCCAATTCGATCCAATCGGCCATTTCACAACAAAATGTCATTCTGCCAGGTGGGCGGATTGAAGCGAATGGCAAATCTTTTACGATTGAACCAAGTGGCGATCTCGGCTCAATCGATGACATCAAAAAGATTTCGATTGCCATCCCGGACAGCAAAAGCTCCGTCTATCTGTCGGATATTGCGAATATCTCCTTTGACTATGAAGACCCACCCACGAAGCCCGTGTTTTGGAACGGTAGAGAGGCCATTGTTATTTCGGTATCGATGGTCGATCAATTTAATGCATTCGTCATGGGCGAGGCTTTGAATAAAGTCGTGACGGCATTTAACGGTACGCTGCCAGTCGGTTTTCAACTTGATCGCATCACCTGGCAGCCGAAGGAAATTGAAACGGCAATTTTTGGAGTCTTCAATAATCTTTGGCAGACCATATTAATTGTGCTCGGGGTTGTGGTGGCGTTTCTTGGCTTTCGCACAGGCCTGATCGTTGGCGCAATGGTTCCGTTGGTGATGGTCATCACAGTAATCGTGATGCGCTTGATCGGCATTGAGCTTGAGAGGATGTCATTAGCCTCCCTCATCATTTCTCTGGGTCTCCTCGTCGACAATGGCATCGTTGTCGCCGAGGAGTTTGGAAATCGTATTTTGCGTGGCCAAGACCGCATCACTGCCGCGTTGCAAACGGGTCAAAGTCTCTCCAGACCTTTGCTGGCTGCTTCTTTAACAACCATTCTTGCCTTTATGCCACTCATGTTGGCACCTGGAGGCGCTGGCGAATACACACGTTCAATCTCATTGGTGATTGCAATTGCCTTGCTCGTCAGCTGGGTCGTTGCACTTACAGCGTTGATCCTGTTTTGTCTCTGGTTTCTCAAAGCTGGTGAAACTGTCGATGAGGATAAAACCTATAGTGCTTGGTATTATGAGCGTTATCGTGGCCTCATCCGATCCTGCCTCAAGTGGAAATATTTGTCCGTTGTCGCCGCGTTTTCTACGTTACTCATCGGTGTCTTCCTCTTTGGATACGTATCAAAAACTTTTTTCCCAGGATCAGAGCGGACACAGCTTCAGGTTATTGTTGAATTGCCGCAAGGGCATAACACGCTCGCAACCCGCGCCGTCACCAAACGGCTCGAAACCTGGCTACTCGACAAGAAGAAGAACCCGAACGTTGTCAGCGTCGTCACCTACATTGCCGATGGTGGGCCGCGGTTTTATCTGGCATTGAGTCCCGTCGATGGAACGCCAAACACAGCCTATGTGCTTGTGAACGTGAAGCTGCCCCAAGACGTCGCCAAATTACGTCAACGCATTAGGCGATATGCCGTCGATCAGGTTCCAGAAGCCGAAATATTCCCCAAAGCGATGTCGATGGGACCAAATGAGGCTGGCCTTGTGGAATACCGCATTGCAGGTCCGGATGAAAAAATCCTCAAAAAAAGCGCAGAGCAACTTCAACTTGCTTTGCGACGTGTTCCTGGAACCGTAAACATTACAGACGATTGGAAGAACCCAACCGTCACGCTGCGTGTGATCATTAATCAAGATGCCGCCCACCGTGTCGGTATCACGTCACAAGACATCGCCAATTCGTTGTCCAATCAATTGTCTGGCGTTAAAGTGACCGACTACCGAATTGACGACCTCACCATTCCCGTAGTTTTCCGCACCGGTGTCGATGAGCGCACCCAGCTGTCACGGCTACGGTCCCTTAATATTGCTGTTTCTGGCAGCAGCCCTGTTCCATTAGAACAAGTTGCCACACTGGCTCCGAGTTTTGGATTTTCGCAAGTCAGACGCCGCGACCTTGAGCGCGTCATCACAATTTCCGGTAAGAGCAACCGGTTGACGGCGGCTGAGCTAGACAAAAAAATGTCGAAAGATGTCGAAGCTATACAACAATCCTTGCCTGCCCTCTACCGGATTGAAAAAGGGGGCGAGATTGAAGGGTCAAGCGATGCGCAATCTGCACTATTTGGCAACGTCCCACTGGCGTTTGCAATTATGATCCTTGTTCTTGTCTGGCAATTTGACAGCTTCAAAAAACCAACCATGGTTTTGTTGACGATCCCGTTGTCCATTACCGGCGTCGCGCTTTCCTTGCTTTTGATGCCAGGTGCAAATTTCAGCTTTATGGGTATTCTTGGATTTTTGGCCCTTGCTGGCATCGTCATCAACAACGCCATCGTTTTGATTGACCGAATTGAAATCGAGAAGGCAGCAGGACGGTCAGATCTCGACTCCATTGTTGAAGCTGGCGTTCGCCGCCTGCAACCGATCATCATGACAACCTGCACAACAGCCATGGGACTGTTGCCCATCATCCTGTCGCGTGATGTTCTCTTCTATGATCTTGCGGTGGTTATTTCTGGCGGCCTCATTGTCGGAACGCTGCTGACGTTGGTTGTTGTTCCATGCCTTTATGCTGTGTTCTATCGTGTCAAAGACATAGAACCGGAAACTGAAACAATTTCAGAACCGGAACGAGACCAAAATGCAAACCTGCAGCCCGAGGCCTCCTGACCCAGCGCAGACCAACAAAAACCGCCAAACGACGGTTCTTTTTTGACAACTCAACGAACGTCCTGGCCAGCTACTGGCTGGCAACGTCCACGATCATATATTACAGAGGCTAATCTACCGATCATGGACTGGGTTGAATTCATTTCAGCAGGACTTTTATTCCTCCTCTCGCATCGTTTGCCGACGATCCCCACAGTTCGAGGTCGGCTTGTGGCTGTGATCGGCGCACGCGGTTTCCTCGTCGGCTACGCACTCTTGTCGTTGGTCACGCTCGCTTGGCTGATTGTCGCCGCCGGGCGTGCACCCTATGTTGAGTTATGGAGTCCTGAACCGTGGCAGGCCTGGATCCCACTTTTCGCTATGCCGATTGCCTGCCTCCTGGTTGCGTTTTCGGTTGGCGTGCCCAATCCCTTGAGTTTTGGTGGTGGCGATGGGCAACGTTTCGATCCGGTAAGGCCAGGTTTTGTCGGCTTTGTGCGGCATGGCTTACTGTGGGCATTTGCGGTATGGTCCGTGGCGCATATCATTCCAAATGGCAACGTTGCGCATGTCATTCTGTTTGCTGTTTTCGCTCTATTCTCTGTGTCTGGAATGGTCATGATCGACAAGCGCAAACAACGACAGCTCGGCACGAAGCGCTGGCGCAATCTTGCCCGTGCCACCTCACTTTGGCCCGGTCAATCAATTGTCACAGGAAGATGGAAGCCGAGTCTGTGGCCACTTAAGGATGCTGACACATTCAAACGTTTAGCGGCCGCGGCGGCCCTCTTCTTCGGCGCGCTTTGGATGCATGAAAGCCTTGTCGGTGTAACCCCGCTGCCAGGATAGTTTATGAGACCAGTGGAACGAAAAGACAGCAAATGAACCGAACCTTTTGGTTTATCGTGGGATGTTTGGCTGTAGTGTGCGGATTGGTTGGCGCCGTTCTACCGCTACTACCAACGACACCATTCCTGCTCGTGGCAACTTTCGCTTTTGCACGTTCCTCACCGCGACTGCATGCCTGGCTCACCGAGCATCCACGTTTCGGCCCGCCGATCCATCACTGGCACACCGAGCGAGCTATTTCCCGCAAAGCAAAGAACCTAGCGGTTTTTGTGATGGTCATAACATTTGCACTCAGCTTCGCACTTGGCGCTAGCTGGCTAATCTTGATTATTCAAGGGTTCGTCCTCATCTGTGCCGCTTCTTTTATTCTTTCAAGACCCTCACCGGAGGCAGACGTTGTAACAAAAACCGAAACGTAAGTGGTCAAGCACTGTTGCTGCGCAACGCGCGTTTACCTTCTTTTTTCCTTGGGAGTGTTTTCATCACTTCAAGAATGAGATCGTTAGAAATTCCAATAAATTTTTGCTTCTGTGTTTAAGGCGGCTTAAGTCCTGGTTACATTCATAGCCCGCCGCTGATCCTTTTTCTGCCCCGATTGGACCGGCTGCTGTGAGGCAGAGGCCCAAGAGAGCGAGTGTGCCACTAGTGGAATGACGTATGATGTCATTCCTTTCGCTTTGGTATGTGGCAAGATAGGGGACGGTAGATCGCAGCATTGAGACGCTTTGAGCTGTGTAATTTTAATTGAATTGGTAGGAGTTCGCACAAGATGTCGCTCATTCCTTATTATTATTTGCAGCGCATTTCAGGACGACCGTTGGGGTCATTTGCTGGGACTGTGTTGCGCTTTGAGAAATAACACTAAGCTCGGCACCTGCATGCGGGATTTCTGCGTTGGGCTAGGTCAGGAGAGCACCGAATGTCAGTCCGGCACGTGCACTTAGTTTCCATATAGAAGTCATCAAAAAAAACGTCACGCAACAAAAAAGGGCCGCTAGAAGCGACCCTTTTCCGAATTAATTTTTACCTAATAATCTAGGCCGCTTTTCTGTCGAAAGCCGGCCGCTTCTTATCCTCCCTGGAGGCTTCAGCGGATTTCAGCGCAATGCCGATATACCGAACACGTCCTGCAACTTTGGCTTTTTGAACACCCAGTTCGCCGAATTGGCGCCCAAAGGTTGGCAGAGCCATCGGCTCCTTGCCGCGTTCTTCACACCACGCACAATACTCTTCGTAAAGTGCTGTTGCGGTCATGCTTGACCCATCTTGTGTTTCAACCTGTTCACGGTAGAAACGTTCTATATCACTCTCAGGTGCGAGCAACCGTTGCTGTGCTGCCGACTTCGACTTGTTGTCGTTGGCGGTGGCACTTGGTTTTTGAACCTTGACAGGTTGCGCCTGGACTTTGCTTGCAATAGCAATGTCCGCTTTGGCCGCAACAACGACCTTCGGCTTGGCTTCAACTTGAGGTTTAACACCATTTTGCTCTGGTTTACTTGCGACACGCGGCGTTGCAACAGCCGGGATCTCGACAACAGGCGCTTCTTCAACGCTTGGTTCGGTGACCACTGGTGCTTCAACAGGTGGACGCAAGACACTCGGGACTGGAGCCTGCTCGACCTCTGCCAGATCACGCAACGTTTCACGTCGGCTGCGAGATTGAGTTGGCATGCGATGGTCATAGAGACGCCATTGGCTGAAGGCGATGTACATGCCAAGGCCTGAACCGATTTCGAGCAACAATGCCACAAACACTGTGAGCGCCGTTTGCACGTCTTCGACTTTCAGGTCCCAAGCTGTCAGCGTACCTGCAAGCTTGGCGAGAACCGCCGCTTGTGGGTCTGCTTCTGACATCACCGAACCGCCTTTGGTCTGGCCGAGCTTTTCGGTCAAACCTGCGATTTTGGATTCCAAAGTTGCCGCCTGATCCGCCGCTGCAAGCTCAGCCTGCAAGTTATGGAACGTTTGACAGTAACTGCGTCCCTTGGGACCAGTGACTTTGGAGCAGCCATTGGTGTACCGCCACGCACGTTGCATTTTTGCGGCATCAATATCAGCTTGCACACTGAGCATCGGACGATGCTGCGGAATCCAACCAGCCTGCTCTTGCGCGCGGGCAAGATCAGCTCTCAGATCCTTGTATGTAGAAGCTGCGGCTTGACGCTTTCCTGAAACATCAAGTCGGTTCAAGGCTGCGTGGCCAAGTGCTGAGGTCAGTGAATACGAAACCACGACGACCCCAACCAAAGCAGAGGCAGCCGCTTGGCTCCACATCTTACTTCGTATGGCGGCAAACAAGAAAAACGGAATCAACGCTTTCAAACAATCGGCAGCGGCACTGGCCGAGCCATAAATCATTCCGTCAAACTCAGTTCTTCCTAAACTCACACCAAAACGCCAATTCATGGCGGCAGATACGGCAAGCAAAACGCCAGCCGCTAATATCCCTAGTACACCTAGAGCATGTCTCATTGCCCTCTCCTTTGCGGATGGGCCGGTACAATCAATACGAATGACAACCGGCCTAAAGCGGTCTTGCGGATGGCCTCGGGGCTGAAATTGGAGAAACGGCCTGATCCGGCCAGCTCAAAAGCTAGACTGCGTGCTCTTCGGCTGCGTGGTGACACTTGTCTTGAGCACCTGAGTTCTCCCCAAAAGACCTCAGTTGACAGATGTCACACATCAGCACCACAACACGGCTTGAGCTGGTTCCTACCTGAGAAAGCCTTTATCCACGCTCGAAATCGCCGCTTGATCTCTTCTGTGCAAAAGATTTGCTTTCCTTGGTGGGACTAGTATTCACATACGCACAACACGCCCCCATTTGATTCAAGCTAGGTGATTCGTAACCTTTTGTTAAGATTTTCAGTGCGCTAGCAGAACACCAAAAATTCCGCAGGATTTTTACTCCTCATGCATTCACTTCGAGAAGCCAACTTCTTCAACACCCACACCCAATTTATCAACATCTCATCCCCAACCAGACATGCACAACCAAGCCACAACCCAGCAGGCAACCCGTGCGCCTAAAAACGTCTGATTGATGCTAATTTCACACGGGCCTAGGACACATCAGACACATCGGACCGCGCTTCCATTCCGTAAACACAGATTCAATCGGCAAAGCTACACTCTTGAGTTGCACCGGCACGATTTTTGGTTAAAAATCATGATGTAATCGGATCAACAAAGAAATCTGACATGCGCGAACGGTGTTGTTACGCGCACTAACGAGAAGCAACAGCGCCGAATACTTGCATCGCAGGCAGTTGAGCGCGCAATCAAATAGGATTCGGGAGGGGCGGCATGCGTGGGTTTATCGGACTATGCTTACTTCTCACAGGGCTATCCATTGGTGGGTATTCCCACTACCCAGGACCGGTGCATCGAGAGGCGTCGCTTGCTGAACTCACCGAGATTGTCACCGGTGCAATTCACACCCCTAGTGAACTTGGCTCTCTCGCCAGATCAGCCAATGCATCTGAATTAAAATCTGGTCGTGCGCGTCGAAACAAAACCGGCGCCTCACACACAACACGCGCGGAAAAACAACCAAGAGATTTCTTCCAACGCCGCGGCTGGTTTGCAAATTCAAAACTTCTGGCTACCCGACAAGGTTCGAATATCGAGACCGCTGCACACCCTGAATTGATATCCCCACCAACACGCATCGCAGCCAACAACAGGACTAAACCGCGTGCGTTGGCTATTGAAGAGCCGCCCAAATTAATCCGCCCGCAGCAATCCACTTACACTGCCAATACATCTGGCTGGCGCACAGCGGTTGTTCAAGTTGATGCCGCGCCCGTTGCCAGGACGGGCAAACGCCGTCGGTCACTCAAACCATCGACCTATGCCGAGCGCTGGAAGCTCGTGAAGTCACTCCAGGCTGAACTGAAACGGGTTGGCTGCTATTGGGGCAAAGTAGATGGTGTCTGGGGCAAGCGATCAAAATGGGCGATGGCTGACTTCATGCGTTCCGTCAACGCGGCGCTGCCGACGAAAGATCCCGACTATATTCAGTTGCAGTTGATCTCATCGCATAACAGCAAGATTTGCGGACGTGGCAACAACAGTGAACAGATTGCTGCACACATCAAACCCAAAGTACGCCAGAAGCCGCAATGGCGCACCAGAGTCGCGCACGCCAGCGACAGTACAAGTGGCAGCCGCGCGTATCGTGTCGTCACAGATGCATTGCCAGCCAATGGACACGTCCCAAAAAACACGCGGCCAAAAAACACGCAGGTCGCAGTGGCTCAGCAACGGCCTCAAGCACCACTGCCTGGGCGAATGGCTGTTGGCGTGCTCAGTGGAGCACCAAAACTTATGGTGCAACCAACGCGGGAAACACGGCGCGCATATGTGCCATCTCGGCCGACCACAACGCCAAATTCGCCACCCCAACGGCGGCTAAAAATATCGGCGCTGACAAAACCAACTCCCGAGCTTGACCTTGAGGGCCAGCGGGCACACGTCAATGACGTTGACTCTGTCAAAAAAGTGAACAATCCCAAACACTCAAGGCAGGTCAATCCGTTTGTTGCCAATCGACGCTCGGCTGCAAAAGCCCGCCGGGCAGCAGCGCTGCGCAAGGCCAACGCAAAGAAAAAGCGGCGCCGTTATTATCGCAGACGTTATCGTCGCCGGTCTGTGCAGTCGCTGTTTACCCATCCACTCGGTCGGCGCTAGATCGGCCTTGTGAAAAGTTGGAACGCGACTTTGAGCAGATAAGTTGATCGCCAATCATGGGATAGAGCGCTGAGATAGAGCGTCGCGCAAACAGCTTTACTGTGTACAACAAAAGGCTCGATGCTCTCGTACGACCAACAAAAACTGATCACACTGCCGCCCGGTTCAGCTCTCATCTGAATCGGGCGGTTTTGTTTCCAGCGTGATCCAGTTTGCAAATTCCGTCGTCCCAGAGGTCACTGGCACAACCATAATGGACGGCACATCATAGGGGTGGCTTGCGGAGACCTCGCGCACAACGCTTCGCGACAAACTCTGCCGTGTCTTGATGATCAAAACCGCTTCATCATCGTGGTTCACTTTGCCCTGCCATCGATAGACAGAAATCATGCTGGGTAAGATGTTAACGCACGCGGCAACACGTGTGTTGATGAGCTGTTCAGCGATCGCTTTCGCCGACGCCACATCCGGCGCCGTTGTGTAAACAACAACAATGGGTTCTTCTGGTGTCATCAAACCAATCCCCTAGAGCAAGCCTGGCGTTAAGTTAAACACAGACAAGTTGTTCTAACTCACCCCAACACTGCGCAAGCTTGTGTTGGACCCGGACCCGTTGTACCCCAACACTGCGCAAGCTTGTGTTGGACCCGTTGTACCCCAACACTGCGCAAGCTTGTGTTGGACCCGTTGTACCCCAACACTGCGCAAGCTTGTGTTGGACCCGTTGTACCCCAACACTGCGCAAGCTTGTGTTGGACCCGTTGTACCCCAACACTGCGCAAGCTTGTGTTGGACAGTAGATCAAATTATCTGCTCAAAGTCGCGTTCCAACTTTTCGCAGGTTAATCTAGCTTGGCCCATAGCATTGCCCCACACTATAAGCGTCGTTTTCAAAGACGATAAACCTAGATCAACCTTTTGAGCGAGTCCCCATGATAGCTTAAAAATAGATGCCAATTTGCAAACTAGGACGTGATATACGATCGTTACCACTTCACCGTCAGGAAATAGAAGCAGGACATTTTGGGCAAAAAATAGTGCGCTGTCCATGCAAGATCGGGCAAACTCAAATCAATCCATACCGACTGGCGTTGCACACCAAACTTCACTATTAAAGAAACATCAGCCATGGCCGCCTCTCAGAACAAATTTAAAAAAATCGCGTTCGTCGCAAGCGACGTCGCAGAAGCTGTCGCAGCATTGGGCCGTTTGAAAAAACGCTATGGCGCAGCACCTGCCCAAGAGGCCGACGCGATCGTTGCACTAGGCGGCGATGGGCTGATGCTGCAAACGCTGCACACCTACACCAATGACCGCATTCCGATCTACGGAATGAATCGTGGCTCTGTTGGGTTTTTGATGAACGAATACACTGAAGACAATCTCATTGAGCGGCTTGCCAATGCAACAGTGTCAATTATTCATCCTCTGTCGATGGTTGCGCACGACACCGACGGCAAAGCACATAAGGCCATTGCCTTCAACGAAGTATCCCTGTTTCGCCAATCTCACCAAGCGGCTAAATTGCAAATCTCTGTTGATGACAAAACCAGGCTTGAGGAACTTATCAGCGACGGGGTGCTGGTTGCAACGCCCGCTGGCTCGACCGCTTACAATCTATCCGCACAGGGTCCGATCCTGCCTATTGATTCATCCCTGCTGGCTTTAACACCCATCAGTCCCTTTCGACCCAGGCGTTGGCGTGGCGCGCTACTACCCAACAACGCAAAGATCACTGTAACGGCCCTGGAATCTCAAAAGCGTCCGGTGAGTGCTGTGGCCGACCACTTTGAAGTACCCAACATCCAACGTGTGGAAATCGAGCAGGCGCGCCACATCGATCTGTTGATGATGTTTGATCCTGGACACAGCTTAGATGAGCGTGTGATTATCGAACAATTCAGGGACTAGGCCGTCGAGCGTTTTCTCGTACCAGCGAAGCTGTTTGCTCGATGCTCTATCTCATGACTCTATTCCAAGACTCTATCCTAAGACTGGCGATCAACTTATCTGCTCAAAGTCGCGTTCCAACTTTTCGCAGATTGATTTAGAATACGAGCGATTTTTGGGACGATTTGCGCTCCGGCTTTGACAGCCTCGCAGCTAAGCCGACACCAAAACCAAACCGGCGAACAGACCGAAGTGTGTCCGTTGATGCCGCCCCTGATCTGTCCATCTTGAGGCCACGTTGCAGCAGGTCTCGTGCTGAGAGGTTTGTTTTTTGAACAAGCGCCTTGGCGCGCTGTGACGCGGAGTTTGAGGGGCGTGAAGATGCGTCTCGTGTTTGGCCCTCTGATCGCTGAGCACGTCGTTGCATCTTGCCCCTCGCGCGGTGAACCTGTTGCCGGACCGCCTTCGTGAGACGTTTTACGAAACCGCCAAGCGTCATGCGCTTGGCCCGGCCTGCGTAAAGACCCGGCTCAATAGCATCCAGAGCTGGGAACATCGTGATCATGCGTTTGTTGGGCGTTACCGCCACCGCTCTAAGAATTCTTAAGGCCTGCCCCACACCAAAGACATGCGCAATATACAGATCCGACAACGTAGCGTCACGGTTCAGGTTGGCTTTCAGTAGTTGGGCATTGCGTGCCGCTGACGACATCGCAATAAAGCAGCTCACAGCGTTGTCGCGTTGTAAATCAAGAATTTGGGCGCGATCTTGTGCAACGGGCACATAAAAACGACCGCTTGATGTTTTGAAAATACGTCCTGCCAGTCCAGAAAAAGCCGCCCCGCCAGCACCTGCATTAAGCGCGGCAAACCAGGCTTGCTCACCGTGGCGGCACGGCGCGCTTCTGAGGTTAAGTGCAGTGACCGACTTTGGTAGTGCTAGGCCTGTCGCAGCTGTTGTTACGTCACTAGGATTGGTTGTCACAAGTGACAACACAAACAGCAGGCCAGAAGGTATGTCGAATATGCTTCCCAAGAATTCCACTCCGCAAACGATGACGGCAGCAACAACTTGAGATCAAAGCCCGAAATAGGGGCTGAACACGCCGCACTAGCGTACAAAAAAATGGTAACGAAGCCGTTAAAGAATGAAACAAATCGAGACATCTCACAGACAAATCGCCAAACAAGGCTTGCTATTGCGCGCTTCTGACAGCAAAAGGCGGGTACGAGATTTGGAATGTCAAAGATTTTTGTAAGTTGCAGATCACATCTGCGGCGGCAATCTGGCTTGATCTTTGATCTTACTTGTCATCTTCGCGACGACCATCAGCCACGGCTCAAGAGGAACCATTTATGCGCTCAGTTTTGTTTGTCCCAGGGGATTCAGAAAGCAAACTGACGCGCGCTCAAGGCGCTGAAGCCGACGTCATCGTCGTTGATCTGGAAGACAGTGTTGCTGTTTCTGAAAAAGAACATGCGCGCGCGTTCTCGAAAGATTTTATTAGCGGCTTTGATCGCAGAGATAATTCGCGGCGTGTCTATGTGCGCATCAATGCATTGCAAACACCATTTTCTAAAGCTGATATTGAGACCGTGATGCAGGCCGCACCTGATGGCATCTTGTTGCCAAAGGCGCGCTCAGGCGCAGATGTCGCCACCCTTGCCACGCTCTTATCGGATGCTGAGAAGACCAATAAATTAAAAGACGGTGTGACTGAAATTTCCGTGCTGGCCACCGAAGTCGCCGAAGCGCTGCTGGTCATGCATTCATTCATTGACTGTACACCCCGCCTGACGGCGCTCAGCTGGGGTTCAGAAGATCTTTCAGCTGACATTGGCTCCAAGACAACACGCGACGCCACCGGCAATCTCACTTCACCCTTCCGCTTTGCCCGTGATTTGTGTTTGGTCACGTCGGCTGCTGCCAATGTCGCTGCTATTGATACCATCTATATTGATCTGCGCGATTCAACCAGGCCTTGCCCGTGAAGCAGCGGATGCAGCACGTGATAGGGTTCACCGGCAAACTCGCGATCCACCCGGACCAAGTTTCAGTGATCAATGATGCCTTTACACCAGCACCTGCTGAAATCGCGAAAGCCGGTGAAATTGTTCAAGCCTTTGCAGAATGCGACTCCACTGGCGTTTTGACCATGGACGGCGAAATGCTCGACCGGCCACATCTAAAACGTGCCAAAGGCGTTCTATCTCGCGCCCGCCTCGCAGGCCTGCTGTCCTCTTAAAGCCAGCCTTTACCTGGGTATCTGCAGCCAGATGCAGCACGGCGTCTCACCATCTTGCGTGCATTGCGCTTCGCACTCACCGAAGTAGCCAGCTAAGGTGTTGATGTCGGCGGTGCAATCCAACGACTGACAATCTCGTCCAGGTCCGGCCTGGCGCGCTCAGCAGGCGGTTCGATTGCCGTTCCAATATGCACAAATCCAGCGACCTTTTCCGTGTCTGTTAATCCAAGCACACTATGAATTTTAGGATTGTAGGCCCATCCACTCGGTCAGCCATGACGTGCCGTATCCAAGTGAATTGGCGGCCAAACACAAGCTGTAGGCCGCAGCGCCTGCCGACAACGTCTGCTCCCAATGTGGCACACCACGCTGGTCTGTCAGCCGAGCAATAACGGCAATGACAAGCGGTGCACGCAAAAATCGGCACCGCTCCGTTTCAATACGTTGCCTGGAGGGTGCTGGTTGCTCATCTTCTGAACAAACGCGGGCAATAATCTCACCGAATGTGTCCCGGGCATCACCGTCGAAAACAATAAATCGCCAAGGCACCAGTTTTTTATGGTCCGGCACACGAGCGGCAATCGTGAGAATCTGGACAATTTCTTCGTCCGTTGGCGCAGGTGCAGCCCAACCGATCTGGTTTGACAGAGCGTCGGTGCGCGAGAAAATCGGTGAGAGCTGCAGTCATAATGTGAAATTCCGTTGCCAAAGAGACAATTCCGCCTCGCTATCTGGAGTTCAACTTCAATTACAATGATTTCAATTACAATGATAACGACAAAATAGGGTTCCACGAGGGGTTATGAAAATTCTAAAACATTGGGTCCTGCGAACCGCCTTTTGGATCTTGGGTGCCACCGCCTTAGTGGGCCCTTTGGCAGCAACAAACCCGGCCAATGCCCAGGCGGCAGATGCGGCACCAACAGTGATGATTGTTCTTGATGGGTCCGGCTCAATGTGGGGCAAGCTTGGCACAGGCGAAAAGACAAAATTTGGCTTGTCGCAAAGCTTGCTGATAGAGGCGCTGAGCGCGCCAAACCCGAAAGTCAATCTCGGCTTTGCTTCCTTTGGGCATCGTCGAGCTGGCAACTGTTCCGATGCCCAAGTCATTGTGCCACCAGGCCCGGCCAATGCTGAGACCCTCATTCAGCGAATCAGCAAACTCAATCCGCGTGGCAAAGGGCCGTTGTCGCTCACCTTGCGCCAAACCGCAGCGAGTGTTGATCCGAGCCGGGCAAGTTCCGTCGTGCTTATTCATGATGGCTACGACAATTGCCGCCAGGACCCGTGTAAAGCTGCAGAGGAGATCGCGACGTCACATCCAAGACTTGTAATTCATTTGATCAGCTTGGATCTGCCTGCGAGCACAGCAACCGCAATGTCCTGTGTATCCCAAAAAACTAACGGCACAGCTTATGTGGTACGCGGCGAGGCTGAATTTAAGTCTGCGGTCCAATCGGCAATGGCCCTCGCAATGCTCCAACCGCCCAAAATCGCGGAGCGGTTGACGGATCGCACAACACAACACGAAGGTGGTCAAAAAGCCTCTGAAACCGGTCCGTCCCGACTGCGCCTCGTGGCGGGATATAAAGCCGATGCAGGTCAACGCATCCGTAATGTCACTTGGCGCATTGCCTCACCTTCTAGTCCGCAAAATGCGTTAATAGAAAAACGCACAACAGAACTTGCTGAGCCAATCCCACCGGGCCGCTATATCGTTTACGCCAAAGCGGGGCTTGCCGAAACCGAGCAACAAATCACGGTCGGCGAGCGAGGTGAGACGCGTCTTCGGATCCTATTTGATGCCGGCATGATTACGTTTAACCATCCCAATCCGCACCAACAGATCAAAGACGGCGCTGATCTCGTCTTCCTGTCTCTGTGGCGCAAAACTGATGGCACGCCACGCAACGACACACGACCGTTATGGATTGGTGCGGTAAAAAATTCAGACCAACTGATTGTTCCAAATGGTGATTTTGAACTGGATGTTGAGCGCGGCGCGGCAAAGAAAACGGTGGGCGTTACGGTCAGACCTGGAAAAGCAACTGCCGTTGACACGTCCATGAACGACGGCCTTCTCATTCTTGATAGCGCAATTGGAGAAGCCCCCGCTTCAGAGGCACCCCCCGCCAATTGCTGCGACACGATCAGATTTTGAGGCTGTGGCCTATGTGGTCAGCACCGATGACCCATCAACACCTGGCGGGCGGCGTGAAGTTGGCCGCTCCGCCTCACCGCATGCGAAGTTCCTGCTTCAGCCTGGAACATTTTACGCCGAAGCACGGCTCGGGACAGGCCAGGCGTATGCGCCGCTTTGCCATTGGCGGTGGTCAAATTGTGGCGCCATCAATTTCGCTTTGATGTGGCCCGCGTGAGGCTTGAAGTCCGTCTGGGAAGCCAGCCTCTCGCAGAAACAATACCGGTTACTTTCAAAGCCTATTCGATAGGCAGTGGGCCACAAGGTACGCGCCAGCGTATTGCCTCAACCAGCAAACGTGCTCCAAATCTCATCTTGCCGACGGGACGCTACCGCTTTATCGCCGAAGTTGCGGGTAACGTGCGCGGGCAGAGTGCTGACGTTGAGATTCAATCTAGCGACCCACTCAAATTCTCCATTCCACTCAACGCTGGCCAAGTGTCATTTAAAACGCGCGGTAACACCGGACGCACCGGACGACCACGTTACCAAATCCGCAATGCCGCAGGCGACATTGTATGGCGTGGCCGTCCAGGTCAAAAAACCTCAACACTGCTCACCCCGGGCAGGTACGTATTGGAAACACGCAGCAATCCCAGCCAAACACAGAACATAGATGTCAACGTCGGCGGGACCACTGTGGTGGACCTTGACGCGGCGCTTTAATAAGCAAAAAATGTGGCTTGAACTAAGGATAACTTCTCACAATCTAGCCATCGTTTCCTGTTCAGTTTAGTCTACATTTGATTCAATGTGAGCCATCGTGTTTCCGTGTCAATCCTACGTGGGGGGGGCTGAACCTTTCAAGGCCTGACACCTCACCTCGCTAACAACGCGCAAAATGCGGGACCTATCAAGCAATGAACTTCATTGGCAACAAACAATCACGAGAACAAATGGGCCGCGCAGCGCACACCTCGTGTCAACTGGCCAGGTCGGTTCAACGACGCTTAGTAGAGTCCCTTTTGTTCAATCCAGTCGTAGCGGCATTTGCGGCCGGCCTTGTTGGCTTCACTGCGCCCACCGTGGCCCAGGATTGGCAAACGGGTGTTAATCCGAACACGACAACAATCGTCCCAACTAAGCCTGCAACACCACCCGCACAAACAAATCCAGACGCGAAAAAGGCGATTAAGCTGACCGCTTACCTGACCAACGAAGGTCAACGTATCGACAAAGGATTGATTTGGCGCGTTTACAAGTTTGAAGCACCGGATCGCAACGGCGCATTGATTGAAACATCGCGCAACGCCAATCCGACCATATATCTAAGTAATGGTCACTATATTGCGAACGTCTCGTTTGGCCGAGCCAACATCACGCGCGAACTTAAAATTTCAAATACCACCCGCAACCTTGAGAAAAAATTTGTTCTCAATGCTGGTGGGCTTCGTGTCAATGCGCTTTTGGAGTCCGGTTCGCCATCAGAAGCTAAGTCCGTTCGGTATACAATATTTACAGACCGGGACCAGGTCGATAACCGAGAACTCATGTTAGCCAGCGTCAAACCGGGTTTGATCATTCGGCTGAATGCTGGAATTTATCATATCGTTTCCAAGTACGGAGATGCCAATGCAACGGTTGCCAGTGACGTGACGGTCGAACCTGGAAAACTCACCGAAGCAACGGTGACCCATTCTGCTGCAAAGGTCCGCTTTAAATTGGTGGCCCGCAGCGGTGGTGAAGCTTTGCCAGACACACAATGGCGCATAAAGACGACGAGTGGCGATATTGTGAAAACCAGTGTTGGCGCTCTACCAACTCACATTTTGGCCCCCGGCTCATATACTGTTGTTGGCGTTTCGGGCGACCAAGCCTATGAGCAAACGTTTACGGTCAGCAACGGGCAAATTCTCGACGTTGAAGTTCTTAAGCGCTAACGCCCCAGGCATTGCTGAAATCACGCACCCGTTGCATCGACGTTGGTGTTAATATCAGCAACCAGATGTATCGATATTGCATTTGCATGACGCAGGCATACCTGCTCGGCGAGGGCACACCAACGCTCTTCAAAAATCCGTCAGCACCCAATCGGTCGGACAGCCATTAGAAAGCATATGTTGGTCCGTTTTCTTGACATCGTCTTGCGCATCAAGTTCATGAAATAACCCACGCGCCATCTGCCAATGTTCACACGCTGTCGTTGGATCGCCATCAGCTTGAGAAATATCTGCAAGTTCCAAGCGTGCCTCGGCGTGGATTTTTTTGAGATTATGCGTCGTCGACAGCATGATGGATTTTCGCAAATGGTCGCCAGCTGCAACGCTATCGCCATTTGAAAGGTCCAAACGAGCCCGTTCCAAATAAAGTGCCGCCAAGGCCTTTTGGTCTCGCGCCATTTCAGCGATTTTCATATATTTTGAAATAGTCGCTTCATTCCTGTGTTTCAGCGGCTGCGAAACTGGTGCCGTCGGGTCTTCACCACCCGGCATGATCTTCCGCTCGCCGTCTGATAGAACAGCAGTTGGTGCCTCTACCACAGCCTCGGAAATGAGACCCACATGCTGGCTGGCAGAACTGTTATTCCGTTGCACGCGCCGTTTTAACCAAAACAGGACGATCAGCAGCAGAACCGCACTTACGCCACTCAAAATCAATGCCAAGTAAACCCAACCTGGCAACCCTTGAAGGGACTCCAACGCATCCATGAAACACGACCCTCACGTATCAGACACAGGGCTTCGACACACTGGAATGGGTGCCATGTTCACTGTCACGTGGCAAGGCAGGACGCCTTGCCTACCCACAATAACGTACTTGATGCCCCGGCAGCACGCCAAAGCCTTGACCTTGCCCGCAACATGGGCCACAGGGGGCAAGCTTTGAGATAAAGAAAACCCCAATGACCAAATCAAAAGACAACTACGACAGTGACAAACCAGCAACTCAGGTGGCCCATGTCGGGCGCAACCCTGGAGCACAACATGGCTTTGTTAATCCGCCCGTCTATCGCGGCTCAACAGTGCTGTTCCCAACGCTTGAAAAATTGCGCAGCCGCGAACAAGCCTACACCTATGGGCGTAGGGCAACGCCAACCACCAAGGCGCTGGAAGAAGCACTTTGCAAACTTGAAGGTGGCGCGGAAGCAATTCTGGTTGGCTCTGGTTATCAAGCCGTCACAACAGCCATATTGGCTTTCGTGAAAGCTGGCGATCATATCTTGGTCACGGACAGTGCCTATGATCCAACTCGCAAGTTTTGCGATTACATGCTGGCAAAGCTTGGCATCGAAACTGAATACTATGACCCAACCATCGGCAGTGGGATTGCCGCACTTGTTAGAGACAATACACGGCTTATTTTCACCGAAAGCCCCGGCTCGCAAACCTTCGAAATCCAGGATATTCCCGCCATCGCCAAAGTTGCCAAGGACAAAAACCTTTGGCTATTGATGGACAACACCTGGGCAAGCCCAATTTATTTCCAACCGCTGGCCCACGGTGTCGATGTTTCCATTCAAGCCTGCACAAAATACATTGTCGGCCATGCCGATGCGATGTTGGGTGCGATTACGAGCAACCAGCGGGCGGCCAAATATATTGACAACGCCAAGGAAACGCTTGGCACGACGCCCGGCAGTGAAGAGACCTATCTCGGGCTTAGAGGCCTGCGCACACTTCAAGTTCGCCTCGACCGCCATCAAGCATCGGCATTGCACATCGCCCAGTGGCTTGAGGCACGCGATGAAGTGGCACGCGTAATCCACCCGGGTCTTAAAAGCCATCCAGGCCACACCATTTGGGCGCGCGATTTCAAAGGCGCCTCAGGCCTCTTTGGAATAATTTTGAAGCCTGTTGAAACGGCAGCACTTGGACGTTTTCTGGATGATCTCAAATATTTCGGAATGGGGTATTCCTGGGGTGGCTTTGAAAGCCTGATAATACCGGTCCTGCCGGGCAATTATCGCACAGCAACGACATGGGCACCAGAGGGTCCGACGTTACGTCTGCACATCGGGCTTGAAGACGTGGAAGATTTAAAAGGCGATTTGGCTGCTGGTTTTGCGCGGCTGCGATCAGGCCGTTAGGATTTTAAGGACTGACCAAATTTTTTAAGCGCGCCGTCACGTCACATCTCGAACAGGCCATTATACAAAGCCGATGGATGAAACCAGTGTCGGTCGCGGGCGGGCTGCAGCGAAACCCGCTTTAGACGTTTATTCGCCGACCGCTTTGTTGGTGTAAACACGCAACTTTTGCGCAATAGAAGTGCGTTCCTTGCCGGTCCGGCGCGCGTCAATAAAGCGGATCATCTGTGTAATCCGCGGGTAGACCTCAGTGCGCCAACGCGTGCCATTGAAAATACCGTAATGGCCAACCTCTTTTTGCAGGTATGGAAAATGTTCGTCGTCCTTGATGTTCGGACATAGAGCATGCGCGGCCTCAGTCTGGTAACGGCCGGAAATATCATCGCGCTCGCCTTCAACCGTCATCAAGGCCGTTTCCGTAATCTTGCTGCAGTCGACGCGCTGTCCACGATGCATCATCTCACCTTTGGGTAGCAAGTGCTCTTGGAACACGGTCGAGATCGTCTGTAGGTAGAATTCTGCGGTCAAATCCAGAACCGCCATATACTCATTGTAGAACTCTTTATGCTGGCGCACGGAATCACAATCGCCCTCGACGAGATGTTCAAAAAACTTGAAATGCGCATTGGTATGACGCTCCAGATTCATTGACATAAAGCCAGACAATTGGATGAACCCGGGATAGACGCGACGCATGAAACCCGGGTTCGGGAATGGAACATGAGTAATAACGTTTTGCTCAAACCAGGACAGCGGGCACTCTTCTGCCAAGTTGTTTACAGCGGTTGGTGAGTTTCGCGTGTCAACTGGACCACCCATCAACGTCAATGACGCGGGCTGCATGTCATCACCACGTGCTGCCATTAACGCCGTCGCCGCTAGAGCAGGAACAGACGGTTGACAGACGGCAACGATGTGCACGTTAGGGCCAAGGTGATGCAAAAATTCAATGATGTAATCAATGTAATCATCTAGGTCAAATTGACCAAGTGACACCGGCACCAAGCGCGCATCAATCCAATCTGTTATGTAAACATCATGGTCTTGGATCATGGTCTCAACTGTGCCACGCAACAGCGTTGCATAGTGACCAGAGAGCGGAGCAATCAACAAAACTTTGGGATCATCGCGCGTCTCGTCGCCGCCAAACTTGCGCTCAAAGTGAAGCAAATTACAAAATGGCTTGCGCAGCGTCACATGTTCTTCAACCGCAATCTCTTGGCCATCAATCAGCACAGTCTCAATGCCAAATTCTGGTTTGCCATAGCGACGGGTGGCACGCTCAAAAACTTGCAGGCTTGCCGTCATCATCTTGGTCATCGGATGGGCGGCCATGGGATTAAAGGCTGATTCTAGACCGAGACGACTTGTCCGCGCGATGGCACGAAACGGGGAAATCATCGCGTGGGCCAATTCATATGCGTGATATTGCATTCAAAAGCCAGTCAGCCGTTAGAAAAACTCATTGCAATGCAACACACTTACCTGACCGGGTCAAACTGCTGAGTGTGATAATTAGGCCTAAGACGTTGGACTTTTGGCGTATTTTTGCTTGACCTGCCCGCGTTAGGTAGAATCTTGGCACTATCATTAATGATACACGGTCACGATTTACAGTGGCGCTCAGCAACCGATGAAAGTGTTTTCTTCCCTGCATGAAAACCAATAACTCAAGTTGCAACATCTTGATCACCGGGTTCGGACCGTTTCCAGGCATCGCCAAAAACTGCAGTTCCGACCTCGCCGTGGCTGTGTGTGACCGACTGAATGAACAGTCCCTTGCCCGCCGCCACTCAACCAACTGTGCAACCGCAAACAGACTATCAGTCGAATGGCTGACAGTGTCTGATCAACTAAGGCACCTCTACGAACAACATCGCCCGACAGTTGCCATACATTTTGGCGTTTGCAGCACGGTTTATGGACTCGTTGTTGAACGCAAAGCCCACAACGCCTGCACATCAGATCCTGATGCTCGTGGCTGTAGGCCAGCAACGTCGGCACTAGACCTTGGAGGGTTAGACGTGCTTGAAACACGCCTACCCGTTGCTGACATCATTGCTCAATCCAAACCTGGGGCAGTCGACATCTCCCTGTCCGATGATGCCGGGCGTTATTTGTGCAACGCCGCCTACTACGTGTCATTGTCGCTGGCAGCCCGCCAGCGCCCCCCAGGCGATGCCCTGTTTGTTCATCTGCCCGCATCACTTCACAAAGATGAAACGGCTTGGCCCGCCTATGTGGACGCCGCCTCACATCTCATTCTTAGTGCTGTTCGCCACCGACAACATTATGCGCGTTAATCTTAACGCGGTCGGCCAAGCCGACACCGATCCTCAAAGTCGACCCCGATACCCCACTTTGGCGCGCACCTTGCGTTGCGTGTTCTGATCTCAGACTGAGATCTTAAGGCGAGGCAAGGTAATGGATCCATCAAGGCGCACTGTAATGACAGCGGGGCTCGGTGTAGGGATCACGACTGTGGCTGGTGCCACCGTTAACGCGGGCTCAAGAGCGCGCCCACGAGACGTAGGGGCCCGACACCAGGCCCAGTATCAGGCATGGGTTGCGTTGAAAGCCGGAAGCACCGCAGATCAGTCTCAGCAGTTGCAACACATCATTGACACGCACGCGCAACATAACCTGCCGGTCTATCTACCACCTGGCACGTTTCGAGTTGCGGATATCATCCTGCGAACGGGCACCAAACTCATCGGTGCACACGGCCTAACCCAATTGCAGTTTGTAGGTGGGTCAACGTTCGTCCATGCGGAAAACGTGGTAGATATTTTATTGCAAGGACTGGGGTTTGATGGTCAAAACCTGGCACTTGATGCCCATCGCTCGGACGCACTCTTAAAGTTTGAGAACTGCTCCAACATTGAGATCAACGCGTGTTTGGTCAACCACAGCTTACTCAATGGACTGACGCTTCAGGGATGTTCAGGACGGGTTCAAAACACAACGGTTGAAGAGGTCCGTTCAACGGCCCTACTCGCCCGCGATTCCACCGGCCTCGACATCGTCCACAACACTGTGCGCCGCTGTGGTGACAATGCCATCCAAGTTTGGCGTAGCACGCCAGGCCCCGACGGCACCCGTATCAGCGCAAACCGCATAGAGCAGGTTGCCGCAAAAAGTGGCGGTAGCGGCCAGTATGGCAATGGCATCAATGTCTTTCGCGCCGGCAACGTTAGCGTCACTGACAATCACATCTCCGACTGTGCATATTCTGCCGTCAGAGGCAACGCTGCCTCAAACTTACAAATTCTCTCAAATTCAGTTGCACACATTGGAGAGGTTGCACTCTACGCAGAATTTGAATTTGAAGGCGCTATGATCTCCAACAATATGATCAGCGACGCCGCGACCGGTATTTCTGTCACCAACTTCAATCAAGGTGGACGCCTGGCGGCCATTACCGGCAATCTCATTCGCAATCTCAAACGACGAGAGCATGAAACCGTCGACAAACGCGGCGTTGGTATTTCTGTAGAAGCCGACAGCGTGGTTTCCAACAACATCATAGAAAACGCACCAAGTGCCGGCCTCGCCCTCGGGTATGGCGCGTATCGCCGTGATCTTATTGCGTCGCAAAACCTAATCCGCAATGCCAAGGTCGGTATTTTGGTAAGTTCTGATCCGGTTGGGGGAGCGACTCTCATCACCGGGAACTTGATTTCAGGCGCCACGGCAGGCGCGATCCGACATGCCCATTTGGATCTCCCGTTTGGGCCTGAACTTGCCAATGGCACGGACACCAAAAACGGTTTGAGCATCTCGCAGAATGTCATAAAAAATGCTGCGGAATAGGCCGCACGTATAATCGGTTAAAGATCTTTGAGCCTGAAACGGTTCCAACCCGCTCCGTTAAACCACGTCTATCTTAGGTTGAATCAGTGGACGTGCTCTAGCCGTAAACCGCACGATCATGGCGCACTCCGTTTGCACGCGCAGCACCATAGACCGGCCACGGTATGCGGAATAAAATTAAAATCATCATCACCAAAATTGCAAAGTCTGGCGTTTTGGCCGCCAGGCTCAAGGACCCCGATGCAACAGCGAAGAAGCTTGCAAAAACCCAAAGCGACGGGGTCCTTTTGGCCGCCCCCGCAACAGCGCCGCAAAATAGAAACAGCGCTGCAAAAAACGGAATCGCGATCAACAACCCGTTGACCATCACCATCGCCAGCCAGAAACTTTCGATGCCAAGTTCAAGACCATAGATAGTTGTATAGGTTTTGAGATGGCTGGGCTCCGGGCCCACTAACAAATCATACCACGACATATGGCGGAATAAATTCAGCATCGCAAGGCGGGTTCCGGCACTGCCATCGTCATCAAAAATGCGGCTCAAAAATCGATCGAAAAAACCACCGTCATAGATCAGAGAAACACCAACGATCGCAACCGGGATCGCCGCAAGGATAAACCAAACACTGCGCAGGTCAAAAGCGCGCCCGCCCAATATTTCAAACAGCTTCTTGATACCAAGAAGGGTCAAAAACACAATCATAACCAATGTTGCAGCGCGGCCACCAAATGCAACCATACTTAATGCGGTCACTGAAAAAACGGTAAGACGAACAAAGGGTGGCATTTCTCGCCCTGCCCCGACAGCGAGCGACAACACATAACATCCTGTCATCAGTGCGTTGGACAATGGATGACCAAGTAACGCTGAAGAGCGCCACTCCTGACTAAATTCTACCCCTGAAATAACAAACGGAGTAAGCCGGAACCCAAACAAAAATTCACTAATCCCAATGACAGAATTGATGAAAAACAAGGCGTGGATCAGCAATGCTAGCCGCCGCCCGCGCGCCTCTGGCAATCGATAGAGCAAAAGGAACGCGGCTGCCGGTGCCAGAAACGTGTCGATGTATATCGTGAATGGTTGGCGCAAAATAAAGACTGCCTGAAGGATGAGCACAATCACCGCGGCGACGTAGATCATCACCGACGAATGCGCGTGCGCAGCCTGAACCACAGCAGACAACGGGTTCACGCGCGTTGCTGCCGACAAAAACAAGACGGCAAATAACAACCAGGATGCGGGGTGAATTTTCTCAATCGGATTGCCACCTGGCGCGCCGTAGGCCCAACCCATATTTTCAAGAAAAAACGGCGAGACCGTTAGAAACAACGCCAGAACAGCCATCAGTGCGACCTCAAACAGGCGCGTGTTGGGTGGCACGATTGGGCTGGCTGTCAGGGCGTTTATCATTGAAGCTACAAATTAGGGCATCTACGCCGAGAGCCAAGAACTAACCGGCTAAAGCGTTAGTTTTTGAGGTATTGCTTTTTGTGACACTACTACAAGAGTATGATTACAAGAGTATGATTAACGAAACTGCATAAATCATCAATTCACTTGGCTGACCGCTCAACCCAGCAACGCGTCTCGCCAGACAAGACCGTCCTCAGACCGCCCGCGCGGGTGATATTCGCAGCCTATCCAGCCAGCAAAACCGCTTGCGTCAATTGCCTGAAAAACGGCTTTATAATCAAGATCCTGGCGATCCGGTTCGCCACGATCACGAGGGGCCGCACATTGGTAGTGGCGCGTCATTGAGACGTAATCAGCAATCTCAGCCAGAACATCGCCCTGCATCTTATGGCGATGGTAGAGATCAAATTGCAGGCCAATGTTGTCTGCACCAACCGTTTTGATTACATCGGCAGCACGATCAGGTTGCGACAGAAAATAATCCGGCATATCAATCGTGTTAATCGGCTCAATCAGGATGGAGATGTCATAGGGTGCGGCCCAGGCACACGCTGTCTTGAGGTTGGTTATGTAGGTCTCTTGTTCAGCACCGTGCGGGGTCAATCCTGCCATGGCGTGGAGCTGACGACAGCCAAGCGCACGGGCGTAATGAATGGCGTTGCGTAGTGCGGCCTGGAAATCTGTTTCTCTTCCCTTTAAAGCCGTGAGTCCGCGCATGTCCGCTTGCCAATCGCCTGGAGATAGATTGAACAGCACAAGATCAAGGTTGTTCTCTTCAAGGCACTGCTTGATGACTTCTGGCTTGTGGTCGTAGGGAAACAGAAATTCAACCGCCGCAAAACCTACTGCCGCTGCGGCAGCAAAGCGGTCCAGAAACGCATGCTCTGTAAACATCATTGAAAGATTAGCGGCGAATTTCGGCATCTTGATTGTGTTTATCCGTTCTAATGCAGACTTGGCAAGAACACAGACGTGGTAGAATTCTGTCTCAGTCTTGAACTGACGCAGTCGACGAAGAACTTAATCATAATCCGGCTTGGTGCGTCTCAAACGCTTTGTATAACTACGACGGGTTTTGGCATCAAGACGGCGCGCAACGACGGCCCGCGACGGCCTGGTTGCAATGCGCCGTTTTGGCTTTTGCGCGGCCCGGATCACCAAGTCCGCTAAGCGTCGACGGGCATCGGCACGATTGCGATCTTGGCTGCGATATCGTTCGGCGCGGATGACAATGACACCGTCTTGATTGGCGCGCTGACCGGCAAGCGACAACAATCTGGTGCGCACACCCTCAGACAGGGCAGTCGAGTGGGCGGCGTTAAATCTAAGCTCAACGGCTGTTGCAACCTTATTGACATTCTGACCACCCGGACCTGAGGCACGGATGAACTTTTCTTCTATATCTCGCTCGTTGAGAACTAGGTCAGCTGTAATATACATGGCCCAGCCTTCCTACCGCCAGCGCTTCTGTCTTTTGAGATCGCGCACAATCTCACGCGCCGCATTGTGTCCTGGAACACCCGTTACCCCACCGCCTGGATGTGCGCCCGAGCCGCAAAGATAAAGTCCCTTCAACGGCAGACGGTAGTTGGCATGGCCAAGCACAGGGCGCAATGAAAACAGTTGATTAAGCGACAACTGGCCATGGAAAATGTCTCCATCAACAAGCCCGAACCGCCGTTCCAGATCAAGTGGTGATAAAACCTGCCGGGCCAAGACGCTGTCTTTAAAGTTGGGTGCATGCGCTGTCACGGTATCAATGACCAAATCGGCGAATGTTTCTTTTTCTGCCTTCTTCTGCCATGTCCGTGGCGCAGGCAATTGTGGAGCGACATGTTGCACAAACAGGCTCGCCACATGATTGCCTTTGGGTGCCAAAGACGGGTCCAACGTCGATGGGATCACCATTTCAACAATGGGCTTTGCTGACCATCCCTCTCGACGCGCATCGAGGTAGGCCATCTCGAGATACTCAAGTGTTGGGCCAATAATAATGCCAGCACCGTGGTGCACATCCACCTTGGTGCCCGGTCTTGCGCGAAAATTAGGTAGCTCAGAGAGCGCAACATTCATGCGAAATGTGCCTGACCCGGATTTGATGTTTAAAAACCGCTTTGCCACATGTGCATCAACCGCACCCTTGGGCAGCAGGTCTCGAAATAGCAATTTTGGGGCAACACCGGAGGCAACAGCACGCGCCTTTATTGTCTTGCCATTTTCCAACTGCACACCAACGGCGCGTCCCTTCTCGACGATAACTTTGCTGATGGCAGCGTTTATTCTGAGTTCAGCACCAGCCTCCAGGGCAGATCTGGCAATGGCATTGCTGATCGCACCCATGCCGCCCAGCGCATGGCCCCAGACCCCAGGTTTGCCATTCACTTCCCCAAAGCAGTGATGCAATAAAACATACGCTGTACCTGGTGTGGAAGGGGCAGCATACGCCCCTACAATGCCGTCAAAGGCAAAGGCGGCTTTTACGACGGAGTTTTCAAACCAACCATCAAGAAAATCTGAAGCGCTTTGCGTGAAGAGGTCGGTAATCAGACGTTGTTCTTCAATGGGGTGGCGCATCACCCGGCGCGCTAGTTTGGCTCCGTTAAACAGCGCTGACAGTCCATCTCCAGCATTGGGTGGTGTTTGCAAAACAAGATCACGCAGAACATCTGCAGCGCGCTCAAGCATTGCTTCAAAAGCCGGCAAGCGTGCAGCATCGGCCGTTGAAAATTCAGCAATTGCGGCTTGACGGGCTTCGCTCCCGTAAGGCAGCAGCAGCGCACGCGTCTCGTCTATCGGCCAAAAGTTAGCGGCAGGACGTTCCACAATCTTCAGCCCGTGACGTGCCAATTCCAGATCAGCAATAATTTTCGGGTTGAGCAGACTAACCGTATAAGATGCAACAGAGTTCTTAAATCCGGGATGGAACGTTTCTGTAACCGCTGCACCACCAACAACGGTGTGTTTTTCCAACACAACCACCGATAATCCGGCACGCGCCAAGTAGGCCGCTGTCACCAAGCCATTGTGGCCGCCACCAATAATAATCACATCATGTGAGGAGGGTGCATCAGGTATGGACATCAAAAACGAGCTTTATTGGCATTAGTTTGGTGCTCTGTCATAGTGGCGGATAATTACGTCTAGGCCAAGATTTTGCGGTGAATGTTGCAGACACCAGGCCGGTGCTGTTTCAAAATAGAGCGTTTTAAGGACTTTGTTAGAACCGGAGAATAATTCGGGATCATGCCCGACTCAGATTAGGGTTTCGTTTATGAACTCCTGGCTATCATCCTCAACCAAGCCCACTATTCCCCGGGCCCACCGGCAACGGATTGAGGACGACCCCATGGCTCAAGCTGCACCAATAGCCTCAAATCCAGCGTTTTTCGCCCTTGATTTTGACCAGTGTCTAGGTTTTATCGTTGTTGCAGTTCTTCCATCTGTGTTCTGGACGGCACTGGCGTATGTGGTTTCAGCCAGCATTGGCGTGACATTGTCATTGGCCCTAACAAGCAGCATTGCCATTGGGATGGCAGCGTTCCTCACCATAATCTTTTGCACGCTCAGTCAAAACAAGAACTAAAGCATCGCGCCTTTTAGTTATGCACATAGCCTGCGTGTTTAAAGAAGTTCCAGCATTCTCGCGGGGGGAACAATTTGCAGATGTCGCCGACGGCATGCCAAAGGTCCTGCTATGTTTGCGCTGCTGCTTTTCTTCAAGATAGCTTTGAGTTTAGTAAACGCCATTTCGATGGGGTTGAGATCGGGAGCGTAAGGCGGCAGGAACAAGAACCAAGCCCCGCGTTCGGCAAGTGCGGCTTTGGCGTTGGCAGAGTCGTGCACCTTGAGATTGATCGAAAAGCTGGCGCTGACATCAAGTTTGCTTGCTGCTGCCCGGCACGACTCCCCGCGTTCAATGCGCTCAATCACACGTTTATGAAGGTCTTCAGAATAAGGTTTGGCCATGATCCACCTCCTAAAACAGGTGAATCATATTCGAGCGGACTTGGGTGTCCGATGAGTCCAAATAATGCGCAAGCGCGCTAGGTCCTTGTTATTGCCAGCATGTTTTCTAATATTTTCAATATTGAAAGCACTCGCTTGTGGGCTTGATTGCACCTAACAAAAAGCGATAGCTTAAGAGCTACTTTGATGGAAATATCAACCTGAACTAGAACAGCATCTTGCAAGATTTGAAACATTCAGAGAACGTAAATTGAAAACATTTTTAAAATGTTCTCATTTAAAACGCTTCAACCCACTGATAAAAAAGGAAAGGTCCCGTAGCTCAGCCGGATAGAGCATCTGCCTTCTAAGCAGAGGGTCCCAGGTTCGAGTCCTGGCGGGATCGCCATTTTTCTTTTTTGCATTCAATGAGATAGCAAAACCATGCCTGTCTCGCTGTAAGGGTTTTTAGGCTCACGGAAGCACCACGGAAGCAGATTGCGTTTTTCCACAAAGATATTTGATATCCACCCGTTCCATATAGTCTTTCAATCGCAGGACGTTTTTTGACGGCCTCGCAGTGAACGCTACGAGCCTTTCTCGAACCGCAACGGACAATGAAAACAGAGCGGCAATAATTTCGTATATAACTATAATGAATTTAGATCATTGAAACATTTTGCACCCTGCCCATCTCAAGTGTCGAAGAACGATCACAGGAGATAGCAATGCGCGAACTTGATAACAATGACCGCCTCATTGACCGCCATGAACTACGTCGAATGGTCGTCTATACGCCGCAACATGTTTTGAGACTTGAAAAGCAAGGCAAGTTTCCGAAACGCATTCAAATCGGCGAAAACAGAGTCGCTTGGTTGCTCTCTGATATTCTCGCTTGGATACAGTCCAAAGCTGACCAAAGATTAGTCAGATAAACAGGGCTCATCAATTTCATCTGAAAGCAAAAGATTTGAAGGCCCTATTCCGATTGGCAATATCATGCGTACAAAATGACGTGACCGACATTGGCAGAGCAGCTGATTAAGAGGACGCAGACAATAAAACTAACGACGTAAATTCAATGACTTACAGGGGCGCCCGTTGCAACATCGGCCCTATAGTTCAGCACAGTGCAGCACGCACTCCCGCAAAACTCCCGCACTAGTTTCAACTTGGCGACTAGCGTGTCTCATTCAGGCTTGTCCGCTCAATCTGGGAAAGCAGAAATTGACTGCTGTCATTAGTGGTGTCACCTCTTCAGCTTACAGCGGACAAATCGCACGTTTCGCGTCTACCTCCGCTAGAGGCAGGGGGAGACAACAATCGTGACCCCTAACTTTGTCTACGTCATACCGAAAGCGGTCGTGGATGCTGACAACCTGAAGTTCCGCCATTGAGTTGCAAAGCACACATGAAATCTAAACCATCATATCTGACCGGTACGACTTCAACTCTTAAGAATGCAAAATAAGCCAGCGCCTAGCCGCCCAACCCGTCAATTAGGAGCCAAAAATGCTGGTCGTAGACACAAAAACCAAGTGCATCCCAATCGCCAAGGTTGCAATGCCGACACAGAGTTGCAGGCCGCGATGCGCCCAATCAACGGACTGGGCCGCATAGGTCATTGGAAGAGCAATGGCGACGCTGAGAAGTGCCATGCCGACAATGGATCCAATCCCAAAAAGGAGAATGTAAAAGATCCCCCAAAGCGGAGATTGCTGTGTCGCCGCAGTCAACACAATCAAGGCCGCGGATCCGGCTACGCCATGCATCAATCCAACGGAAAATGTCCGCCAAGGCAGGCCCTCGGTGTGGGAATGGGTGTGCGGGTTTAGGTGATGTGGCACATGCTGGTCACCACCATGGCTATGCGCATGAATGTGCGGCTTGGCACTATCATGTTCGTGGACATGAAAGTGAATCTTATCCTGTTTTAAACGCAACAGCACGTTGACACCGAGAGCGAGCAGCATGACACCCACGCCAGCTTCGAGCAGGCTCGAGAACTGATCACTCATTGTGAATTTCAATAGAATTGCACTGCCGGCGATCAAAACCAGCATCAACGCATGACCGATGCCCCAAAACATACCATGTCGGGTGAAGGCCCGCACACCAGTTTTTTGAGCGCTCATGCTCGACACCGCAGCAAGATGATCGGCCTCCAGGGCATGCTGCATACCAATCAAGAATCCGACGAACACTATGGTTATCATGCTGTGGTTCCGTCCCCATTTGCGCCAGAAACCGCCATGCGTGCTGCCGCGATAACCCCCTGGCCAAGCGATAAACCACCGTCATTTGTTGGCACACGCTCGTGTGTCAACACGCGCCCAATACCACCTTGATTGAGCCCTTCGAGCACGCCCATGAAAAGCAGGCGGTTTTGCATGACGCCACCTGACAGTGCGACGGTGTCAAGATCGTTCTGCTCGGCAAGTGAGAGTGCGGTTTGAACAACAGATTGCACCATAGTGTTGTGGAAGCGCGCAGCGATGCGTGACGCTGACACTTTGGCCTCAAGGTCGAGGATAATCTGCTCCCACATTGGTGCAGTATCTATGACAAGCGGGTGTGTGGCAGATACCTGTATTGCATAGGATGCCCGTTCATCACCTGCCGACATGGCCAGTGTCTCAAGCTCGATTGCCGCCTGGCCTTCATAGCTGACACTGTCCGTGCAGATACCAAGCAGGCCTGCAACGGCATCAAAAAGCCGACCCACAGATGTTGTCAAAGGCGTATTTGTACGCGTTTTGATGATCGTCTTAAGCTGGACCAGCGGCTTGCTTTTGAGGTCATCAAGTGCTGCCAAGTTTGGATAGCGTTGAGCAAGGCGCTCCCAACCCATCGACTGGTCAAGATGCACAAACGTATTTCTCCACGGCTGCATCACCGCCTGAGCGCCACCTGGCATCGGCACCGCTTGGAAATGTGCAACGCGGTGGAAGCGCCGATAATCTGCAACCAGGAACTCACCACCCCAAAGTGTACCATCGTCCCCTAAACCGAGACCGTCCAGGGCAATGCCAAGAACGGGTTTGGTGTTCATAGGGAGGTTATTGTCCGCCATGCACGCCGCGATGTGCGCATGGTGGTGCTGCACAATGTCTGGTTCAATGGCTGAAAGGTGTGAAAGTTCGTGCCCCCATTGTGTCGAGAGGTAGTTTGGATGGGCGTCTACAGCAATAACATCCGCTTTGAAATTATAAAGTGAAAGAAAGAGATCCAACGTCGATCGATAGTCGCCATAAGATGATGCGTTTTCCAAATCTCCGATATGCTGAGATAAAATTGCGGAACCATCTTTGATCAGGCAAAACGTGTTTTTAAGCTCTGGCCCCATGGCAAGGATGCCGTTCGCATTCTCGAATCCAGTAGGAAGCTTGATCGGTGCTGGCGCATAACCCCTCGCGCGTCTGAGACTCTGTTTTTTTCCTGCAACCAAACGCACAACAGAATCGTCCACGCGATTGATAATGTCGCGATCATGCATCAAAAAATAGTCCGCGATACCGGCTAAATCCTTGCGCGCATCATCATTGTTGATGGCCTGAGGAACGCTGGATATGTTGCCGGAGGTCATAACAATCGGCGCGTCTATATCGGCAACAAGCAGGCTGTGCAACGGTGTATATGGCAGTAAAAAGCCTAGGCCACTCTGCCCAGGCGCAATTGAAGCCGCCAGTTGATTGGCGGAATGTTTCCGTTGCAGCACCACAATCGGGGCCGCTGGACTGGCAAGCAATGCGTGTTCATCGCAATTAACATTGGCATATGTCTTCACCATCGCCAGATCACGCGCCATGAGGGCAAATGGCTTGTTGTAGCGGTGTTTGCGTTGGCGAAGCAGATCAACAGATGTCTGATTTGTTGCGTCACAGGCCAGGTGAAAACCACCAATCCCCTTAATAGCGATAATTGACCCGTCTTTAATCAGTTGCGCTGTACACGCCAAAACATCTTGCTCAGCGCTGGTGGCGATGCCGGCCTCTGCGGTGTCCTCCAACCAAACATGTGGACCGCAATGAGGACAGGCGATGGGCTGGGCATGAAACCGGCGATCCTGCGCATCATCATAATCTGTCGCGCAATCCGGGCACATCTCAAACTCGCGCATCGAGGTATGTGCGCGATCATAGGGGATTTCCTGAACGATAGACAGGCGTGGACCACAATGCGTGCAATTTGTGAACGGGTAGCGATAACGCCGCTCAGCCGGGTCAAATGTTTCGTTGAGGCAGGCGGGACATGTTGCGGCATCTGGAACAACACCGGTCTGGACAGTGTTGCCAACGCTTTTTTCGATGCGGAAGTGGTCGGGACGCCGAGCGTGATCTGCAATAGGATGGCGCTCAATGCTGCTGATTTGAGATAACGATGGGGCTTCGGTTTCCAGGCGTGACACGAAGCGCTCAACTTGATCGCTTTCCCCCCACACCCTTACGACGACACCGCCGCCATCATTTAAGACGTCACCCGTCAAACAGCATTCATTGGCCAATCGCCAAACAGTCGGTCGAAACCCAACACCTTGCACAAGTCCGCGAACACGCAGTTTAAGCGCCGCCTGGCTGGTGTTTGTGTTTGTGCGCTGCTGCATTCTCTATTGCTCAATGAACCGTACAAACCATACAGGGGTCAAAAGACCTGACGATGTGTTGGACTGAAATAGGGTCTTCTTCGCCTGCACGGACGGGTGCGTTCTGGAGTGCCTGTTCCAAGGCACCGGGCGTACCGTTGGCATCCCGTGGAGAAAAATTCCAAGTTGTTGGGGCAATGACTTGGTAGTTTTCAATGCGCCCATTCTTGATCTTCAACCAATGTCCCAAAGAGCCGCGGGCCGCTTCGATGAGACCTGCGCCTTGTGCCTCGTCTGGTATGCTTGCAGTGACATGAAACGGTTCTCCAGATTGCAGGTCTTCGATCCAACGTTCCATCAGCAGTACTGTTCTGGCAACCTCCAGAATACGTGCAACGACCCGAGCCTCAACGCTTTCACCTGCCACACTCACCAAATCCTGAATCAACGGATGTCCATCGATGAGTTGGCGTGCAAGTGCACCCACTTCCATAACATTGCCGCGCAGCCTTGGCGCTTTGCACCACGTGTAGCCCGACTTTTGTTCAACATCCGGCACCGTGCGGCCGTTGTAGGGATGACAGGACATGTCACGATCCTCGAGCCAGGCGTGAGAAATATCTTCCAAAATATCGTCTGGCGAAAACGAAGACATCTTTCCATTTTCAAGAACACCACCCTTGAATGACGCCACGCCATCATTGAGATAGGCGCCATAGCTTAGAAAACGTCCAGACGCGGCCCCCATGTTTTCAAGGTTCAATTCGCGGGATAGAAAAAGAAACGAGCGTACATCTCCGTCCGTTGGCACATGTTTTTCCCGCCAGGTGTCAAGGTCTGCTTTCGTTTTGAGTTCGACAAAGGATTCGAGCGGCGCATTGAAGACAATCCGCTCTAGGAAACGGCGAAAGTTGGACAGCAATCCACGCAAGCGCGCCGTTTCACCTTTGTTGACCGATCTTGTTGAGCCGCCGGGTTGAATTGTGAGGGTATGAGGCCACTTGCCAGCCAACAGACCGGCAATATGCATAAACTCTGCGCGCGCAGGCAGCATGTCACGATGCGCCGAGCCATGAACGGCTTTGAATCGTGCCTCGACCCAATCAAACCACTCTTCGCCCTGATAAATCGAACGGGCAAAGTCTGGCATAAAGAAAAGATAAAAATGGGTCAGGTGGTCAGCAACATTCTCTGTCGCCAAAATGAGATTGGAGACTATGCGTCCATTGGGAGGAGGGCTAATGCCCTGCGCTTCAGCCAGCGCTGTGGCAGACGCACTGAGCTGGCTTACTGAACATATTCCACAAATGCGTGGCGTGTAGACAAGAGCATCGCGCGGGTCTTTTCCTTGCAGGATCTGTTCAAAACCCCTATAGAGCGTTGAGGTCACAAATGCTTCTGTGACGCGCGAGTCGTTAATCTCGAGCCGCACCTCAAGATCACCTTCAACGCGGTTAAACGGTCCAACTATTCGACGTGTCATCTCTTGCCTCGCCTTTTGTTATCGTTGGGAGAAATGACGATATGATCGGCGGTTGCATTTTTTCTAAGACGTTTCGGTGTTGCGGCTTTTGACAGCGATGCCAGTGCGACGAACCAGGCCTTGGGCATGTCGGTTGGAAGGCCGACTGGAATGCCAGCAATTTTTGGTGTTTCCACAAACGCGTGTCCTGGCTCTTCAAACCCAGGCTCCGTACAGGCAATGCAGGGGTATCCGCCTGTAATGCATGACCCAGTGCCATTCCACGACCGCATGTTGCAATCGCCACAAGCCTGGGTTCCCTTGCATCCCAAATGCTCCATCATGCAGCCGAGTTCACAAAGCTGTTCAGCACTGGCCTTGAATTCATAGTACTCGTTTCGCGAACAGCCATGATGGACAAGCTTGTCCGAAATGGCCTTTGGTCGATTCCACGCATCCAAATCCTGCTCGGTGAAATCGCCGGCGGTGACTTGAAGCAGTGTTTCTGTGACCCAGGCTGGGTGAACAGGACAACCGGATATATTGATGACTGGCAAGCCAGATTTGGCGCGAAATTTCTCACTGAGGAGACCGCCAGGGTCTTTGACATCAAAGGCAAGACCGGTCGCACCTGAGGGATTAGAGCCACCAGCCGTCACGCCACCAAATGCTGCACAACTCCCCATGGCTACGACATGATCACTGAGTGCGGCCAGCTCTGCGACGACATCCATCATCGCGACCTCACCACCGGACATCATATGAAATCGGCCCGTACCATTCGGACCCGTAATGACAGAACCTTCCAGACATAAGATGCCGAGTTTGATTTCACGGGCTCTCACGGCTTCCAATATGTCGGTGAAGCTCTGCCCCGTCTCTTCACTTAAAGTGGGGTGCCACAGCAAATTGATGTTTGCCGCTTCAAATGCGGTCAACAGATCTGGAGCTTCAGCACATATTGCTGAAAGTGTGCATCCTCCACAGCCACCGGATTGTAACCAGAGCATGTTGATCGACGTTTTGGCTAAGCCGTTAGCAATCATTGTTGCCGGCCTCCGGAAGCGTCAGCCTGAATACAGCACCGCCACAGGGATGGTTCTCCGCCGTAATCGAACCACCATGTTCTTCAACAAGCCCATAACTTATATAGAGCCCAAGTCCGGTACCCTCTCCAATCGGCTTGGTTGTAAAGAACGGCTCAAAAATATGTGGCATGTCGGCATCTGAAATGCCTGGTCCAAAATCGCGCACAGTGACCCACACGCTGTTTTTGTCTTTTCCGCAACTTAGAACCAATCTTTGTGTGTCTTGTCCGGACATCATATCAAAGGCGTTCTGCACCAAGTTCACAATGACTTGGTGGACGTGGCCTTTGCGTGCCATCACCTCAAGAGATTTCGGCATATCGAATTCAAGTGCAGGCGCGCTATTTGTTGTCTTCATGACCCAGTCTACAGCGGTGCGGATGACGGACGTGATATCAAACCGTTCCGAAACATCTTTTTGGCCGCTAGAAAAACGCCTGAGGTCTTGCACGATATCGCGGACACGCTCTGACCCTTCAAGAGTGCCTTCAACCAAAGGAACAATATCTTTGGCGATCAAATCAATCTTGAGTTTTCGCCGCAATGCATAAAGCTGGCTCGGTTCTAGCGCACTATCAAGAGCATTCAAATACTCGGATATGCTGGATCCATAGCGCTTCAGTGCATGCATGTTTCCGAAAATAAAACTGATTGGATTGTTGAGTTCGTGCGCGACCCCTGCCACCAATCGTCCGAGGGCAGCCATTTTTTCAGATGCGACGAGCTGTTGTTGCGCGTTGCGCAATTTGCGATGCGCTTGATCTAAATCGGCGTAAGCACGCCGCAGTTCGCCAACGGGGCGACCAATCAAGACCATGCCGACTAATTTTCCACGTTTGTTATATCTCGGCGAGAAATTGACTGCGAGTTCAACATCGTTGCCATCTTTAGTCGCCAGATTGATTTCACAGTCACTGTAGATCTTACTTGACGCAACCATATTTTCGAAAGGTGGAACCTGTTCCACGCTTTCCGGCGTCAGTAGATCATCAAAATAACAACCCAGAAACTCCGTACTGTGAAATCCGGTGAGCTTCTCCAGCGCCGCATTTGTTTGTTGAATCTTGCCGGTAACATCACAGACAATGAGAACATCAGTCATTGCCGCCAGCACGCTTCGGATAAACGTCTGAGCATCTTCTAGCTCAACATTTTTTTTCTCGATCTCCACTTGGGAGCGGACAAGGTCGGAGTATACCTCATCCATTTTTTGAATGACTTCAATCCAAGCCTCTTCCTCAACGAGCGGTGCGCCTGGTAGATGAGAAGCAACCGCCTGGCGAATGACGCCAGCGTTCTCTGAGGTGCGTTGCTCTTTTGAGGCAGACATACTGATTTACTATCCTGTTGCTTGTTGTGTTTTTTCTTGAAGGCCCTCAACCTTTTCTAACCCGTAGCGCTCTAATTTTCCACGCAATCCTACCCGGGACAGTCCCAGTTCTTTTGCCGCACGACTCTTATTCCATCGATGCCGTATCAAAGTTTCGCGAAGAATGCGGGCTTCCAGGGACTCGATGCGTTCTTTTAACGTGCCGACAAATCCACTGAGCATTTTTAGTTCGTCTTCTTCTTCAGGCTGCGCCGCAATGAGGACTTTGGGCGATAGCAACTCTGCACCAAACTCTCCCTCCTTTTGAGTCATAACAAGGAGACGTTGTATTTCGTTTTGCATCTCGCGAATGTTGCCTGGCCATTGATACCTCTTCAAACACTCCATCGCCTCAGCGGACAACCCAGCTGCTGACTTACCAAGTGACGTTGCTGCCTTATCCAGCAGGAAGTTAGCAAGGACGGGTATATCCATCATTCGCTCGCGTAAGGGTGGCAAATCAATCGTCACGGTGGCGAGGCGAAAATAGAGGTCTTTGCGAAACCGCCCGTCGCGCACTTCAGTTTCTAGGTTCTTGTTCGTAGCGGCGACAACGCGCACATCAACTGTTCTCGTCTTGCTGGAACCGACCGGCCTAATTTCTCGCTCCTGCAGTACGCGCAACAGTTTGACTTGAAATGCTGGTGACACCTCACCAATTTCATCCAGGAATACCGTACCCCCGTCAGCGCGCTCAAATAACCCCTGATGGTCTTCAACAGCACCAGTAAATGCCCCGCGCTTATGTCCGAACAACTCGCTTTCAAGCAGCTCATCCGGGAGCGCTCCGCAGTTCTCAACGACAAACGGCTTGTTCCAGCGCAATGAAGAATAATGCAAGGCGCGTGCGGCGAGCTCTTTTCCTGTTCCAGACTCCCCGGTCAACAAAACGGAAACATCAAAGCCTGCAATCTGTCTTAGCGTATCACATACAGCATTCATTGGGCTTTCTTCTGAACGCACGATGCCGTCGTCAAATTGATAGTGCTGTTTGAGTTCTTCTCGGCGCGAGGCAACGACTTTCTCAGCCCGTGAGGAAGACATTTTTAACTCTAGGCTCAAAAGCTCATTTTGCCTTTGAAGCTCAAAAAGCCGCGCAGCATTTTTCAAGGTAACGATGAGATCATAAGGCTGCCAGGGCTTTGTGATGTAGCGAAAAATTCCTGCATCATTTATTCCGGAAATAATGTCTTCGGAATCCGTGTATCCGGAAATCACAATGCGTACAATGTCGGGCCATTTCTCACGAACAATCTTCAGGAATTCGATGCCTGTCATTTCTGGCATGCGTTGATCACATAAAATGATCTGGACCCACTCTTGTTCCAGAATCTTTTGAGCTTCCTCAGCGCTTGATGCCGTCTTGATGTCAAAATCCTCGGAGAGATTGCGCTCAAACGCTTCCAATGAACGAATTTCATCATCGACGATCAAAACAGTTGTCTTTCCCGACACTATGAGGCCCTCCGGGTGAGTGGTGAATATTGTTTTTGATCACGATGACGCGCGATGGTCACAGGCGTGCGTGACTTTGGAATTTTATGAACGAAGTTATGCCTGGCGATGTGATAGCTTGGGTCAAAGCCATAAAAGTTGCGTTTCATCTTGGCGAGCTCTTCAGCGCGATAGCTAGCCAGAGGTTTTTCTGCCTCATCCTTTTGGCGTTGAAGAACTTTGGAATTGAGACGCCCCGTAAAGTCAGGTGACTGTGACAGATGTTGTGCACGGCTTTGCACTTCATCCAAAAATGAAGCATGGCTTTCACCTAAATGGGCATCGCCTAGCCCAAGCGACACCGCCTCATCTGTTGACATGGGTAAGCGCGCGTTCGATATGCGCCTTGCGCTGTCTTGTCCGGCGTAGCGTGGCAACAGATAGGTCCAATATTCCGAACCATAGAGGTTGCCCATATCTTTGTAGTGTGGATTGAGAACAATGCCGCGGCGCAACCAGACATGGTCTGCAGCACGTGCAAGAAAAACACCGCCCGCACCAGCGTTGCCCTGTAACGCAGAAATCGTCAGATGACTGGTCGTGGTAATGATATCTTTCGCCAAGTCGTCAATGGCATTGATGTTTTGCCAGGATTCATCGGCGGGGTTGGGAGCTGCTTCGATCACATTGAGATGCATGCCGTTCGACCAGAAATCTGGCCCACCTGCAAGAACCACCACATTGGTGGACCGACCCACTGCTAACCGGTATGCATCATGTAACCGCCTACACTGGTTTGTGCTCATCGCACCATTATAGAAATTGAAATATAAAACGCCGACCTGGCCTGCCTCTTCATAGGTAATTTCCTGATAGCCCTCGGGGCTATCGACTGGAACCTCCGGCACATCATCAAGGTGTTTTTTCAGTGCCAACGTTGCCGGCAATTTGATCGCTGGCGTTTCACCCTCTTGTGCATTGAGCAATCTGACATGGCCCAACCAGATTGCTCCATCGACGGTTGCCCGACAAATGGCCGGCCCACTGCGGGCTACAACGGCACCAGGCACACCAGACTGACCGGGAGCATCATGAACGTCATGCAGTGACACGTCTTGATCAAATACGTGATCCTTGACACCGGGAACGCCATCACTGCTTCTGATTTTTTGCAAGATTGTTAGCGTATCATCCAGAAGCCAATCTATTTTACGATCCGATTGGCGTGCCAAAGGTCGGCACCTAATTTGTGTGCCGCTGCTATCGCCGGCTAGACGTTTTGGATTGAATGACTTGGACGCAAACCGTTTGAGCGCGAGGTGCACGGCTTTGGATGCAGCCTCTGTCACTTCGTTGCGATACAGGCTTGACTTTGTTGCACCCACCCGCATCGGAAACGATGCTGACGCCCAGATCGGACCGGCATCCATATCCGCCTCAGCCTGTAAAACAGTAACACCCCATTGTTGTTGATCATCAAGGATTGCCCAGTCGATGGCGGAGGGGCCACGATCACCCTCGATGCCCGGATGCACAATCAAACAAGGGACCACCTTCCAGACATCTTCACTTATTGCCCGCTTTAAAAACGGGGCTAACACCAAGTCTGGCCGAAATTGTGTGACGGCTTCCTTGAGAACAGACCCGTGAATGTCAAACTCAACAGAAACCTCATGCCCAGCGTCTTGCAGTTCGACAAACATCCTCTGGCTGAGTGAATTAAACGCATGAACGAGTAAGAGAATACGCATCAGATCAACATATCCTCGGCAACTGTTCGCCAGCGAGCCAATCAACGACACGGCTGCCGCCAAACTCCGTTTCCATGGTGATAAATCCATGCTCATCATCGTTGACGGTACCGATCACGGCTGCATCCGTGCCGAGTGGATGTTTGTGCATAACATCTCGTAGACGTTCAGCAGACTCGGGGGCACAAATTGCAATGAGCTTGCCTTCATTGGCAACGTAAAGCGGATCGAGGCCAAGAAGTTCGCACGCAGCGGCCACGTCATTTCGTATTGGGATGTCTGCAGCCTGTAGATGCATACCAACGCCTGACTGGCTGGCAATCTCGTTCAATGTTGCAGCTAACCCGCCGCGTGTCGGATCCCTGAGACTGTGAATGCCATCCGGAACAGCCTCAATCATCGCTGCTACTAAGCCATGAAGCGCTGCGGTATCAGACACTACCTCTGTTTCAAATTCAAGATTGTCTCGTTTTGACATCAAGGCGACGCCATGATCGCCAATATGACCGCTGACAAGAATTGCATCGCCTGGTTTTGCCAAGTCACCTGAAATATGAATTCCGTCTGGAATAACCCCAACACCTGTCGTCGTTATGAAAACACCGTCGCCCTTGCCCTTTTCAACAACCTTGGTATCGCCCGTAACAATAGGAACATTCGCTTCGCGTGAGGCGGCGGCCATGCTCTCTACAATTTTCTCAAGGTCGGCCAGGGGAAAGCCTTCTTCCAAAATAAAACCAGCTGAGAGATAAAGCGGTTTGGCTCCGGACATTGCCACATCATTGATTGTGCCGTGAACGGACAAAGAGCCGATATCCCCGCCAGGGAAAAACAATGGCGTTACGACGTGGCCATCGGTGCTCATCACCATGCGGCCACCCGGTGACTGAAAAGCAGCCTGATCATTTGATTGATCCAACAGTTCATTGTCAAAATGACGAACGAACAGTTCATCAATGAGCTGCGCCATGGCGCGACCACCGCTGCCATGAGTCATGTCTACATGGCCTTTGCGCAGGTTGATGCGAGCACCAAATCTTTTTGGCATTTCGTTCATGCGACCTTAGCCCTGCTATCTTTTTTAGCACGAAATCGTCCGTAGCTCCAATAGGCGGCACACGAGCCTTCCGAAGACACCATGCACGAGCCTTGCGGATTGTCTGGTATACAAACCGTTCCAAACAACTTGCAATCCGTCGGCTTTTTGGCACCGCGCAAGATCGCTGGGCATTCACACCCCTTTACGTCCCTGCCGTTACCAGCCTGCACTGTGAACCGCTTTTCAGCGTCGAATTCAGCAAAATCGTCACGAATTTTGAGTGCGCTGTAGGGCACAAAACCGAGCCCACGCCATTCAAAAGTGCGGCGCAGCTCAAACACCTCTGCCACCAAATCCTGAGCCTTGCTGTTTCCTTCACGCGTGACGACCCGGGTATATTCATTTTCAACTTCATACCGACCAGCATTAATCTGACGGATCAGCATCAGCGTCGCCTGCATGACATCCAGAGGCTCAAACCCTGTAATCACAACTGGCTTTTGAAATTCTTCTGCGAAATACTCATAGGGTTCGCTGCCAATAATCGAACTGACGTGCGATGGACCAAGAAACCCATCAATTGACACCGTTCCAATGTCGCGAACTTCTGGCGACTGGAGAATATGCTGAATGGCAGCAGGTGTCAGAACGTGATTGCAAAAAACTGAAAAGTTTTCCAGCCCTTGCTTTTCTGCTGCCTTGATTGCAACGGCTGTTGGCGGCGTTGTTGTTTCAAAACCGATGGCGAAAAAGATAACCTGGCGGTCGGGATTGTCGTGCGCAATCTTCAGAGCATCCTGTGTCGAATACACCATGCGGATATCAGCGCCAGATGCTTTTGCCTTTAACAGGCTCCTCTTCTTGCTGGCAGGAACGCGCATCATATCGCCATAAGAACAAACAATGGCGCCATCTCGCTCGGCAAGCTCAATTGCATTGTCGATACGCGGAATAGGAAGCACACACACAGGGCACCCTGGACCGTGCACAAAATTAACATTGTCGGGCATCAAATCCCGAACGCCATAACGAAAAATCGCATGTGTGTGCCCGCCACAGAATTCCATAAAATTATATGGCTTTGAGGGGTCAGCCTCTGCTGCAATGGCGTTTGAAAGCCGCTTCGCTAGATCTTTATCGCGAAATTCGTCGACATATTTCATGACTGCAGCTCCTCTCTGCCGTCACCCGATTCCGTCCCTGCCCCATCAGCCAGAAATCCTGCCTCGGACATCATGGCAAGCGTACGTTCTGCCTCTTCAGGGCTAACTGTATTCAGCGCAAAACCGACGTGAACGAGAACAAAATCACCAATACTGACATTATCGACAAGCGCCAATGAGATTTCTTTTTTCACGCCTTCAAGAGCAACCGTGGCAGTTTGTTGATCGTCGCTCATGGACATAATTTTAGCCGGCAGCGCGAGACACATTATTGTTTCCTTCCGCTTGTTTTTTAAGTTGGGCCGGGTGACCGGTTAGGGCCATTTCGCGGGCAAGTTTTATCCATTGATAAAATTGCTCAAGACCTTCGCCGCTCGTTGCGGAAATCTGCAAAACTCTGATCGATGGATTTACGCTTTGGGCGTGTTCAATACATTTTTCGATATCAAAATCGACATGCGGCAACAGATCCATTTTGTTGATCAGCATGAGATCGGCTGCATGAAACATATCTGGATATTTGGCTGGTTTATCGTCGCCTTCGGTTACCGAAAGGATGACAACCTTATGGGCTTCACCGAGGTCAAAGCTTGCAGGACAAACAAGATTTCCAACATTTTCTATGAACAGAACGCCGCCGTCCTCTAACTCGAGACCTTCAACGGCATGGCCAACCATGTGGCCATCAAGGTGGCACCCTTTGCCGGTGTTAATTTGTATGGCAGATGCGCCAGTTTGTCGGATCCGGTCGGCATCGTTGGTCGTTTGCTGGTCGCCTTCAACAACTGCAATCTGCAATGTGTCTTTTAGCTCGTCAATAGTGCGCACCAAAAGAGAGGTTTTTCCAGAGCCCGGACTGGAAACGAAGTTCAGCGCAAGAATACCGTGTTCGGAAAAATAGTGCCTATTGGCGTTGGCATATTCGTTGTTCTTCGCCAGGATATCCTGCTCGATTTGCACCATACGGCCCTGACTGAGGCCTGGCGCATGGGAATGCTCCGCCTTTGGCTCATGATGATGGCTGTGACCATCTTCGCCATGGTGATGGTGGTGATGTTTGTGAACACTCTTGCCCTCAATACGGGCCTCGCCTTCACCGCAACCGCAAACGCCACACATTAATTCACCTCCAATTCTTTAATCTTTAGCTCATCGCCACCTGAGAGTTGCAGTTGGTGACTGCCGCACTTGGGGCAGGCATCATATCTGTGCGAGACCCTGACGGCGTTGGCGCATGGCAGACACCATGCTTCAGCTTCTGTCTCTATGATCTTCAATTTTGCATTCTCGGCACACGTTCCTCGTGTGACGCAGTCAAAGCTAAAACGTAACGCCTCCATCTCGACGCCCGAGAACTGACCAACTTCAAGGCACACGACCTTAACCTCAGTAAAATTGTTGAGTTTGGATTGCTGCTCAACAATTGAAATAATGCTTTCACACAAACTCATCTCATGCATCACACCACCCTCAGCTCATAGCCAACACAAGGGTCGATGGCGGTGATGGTCAGTTCTGCCTGACGTTGCAGCATGGACAAAGATTGCGCAGTAAGGTGTTCCAAGGCTTGTTTCGCCGAGCCCAGGGGATGGAAATTCCATTCCGTCGGCGCCAAGATTTTGTAGTCGGCAACAACACCTTGTTCGACGCGTACGCCATGAATAAGCCGTCCCCGGGCCGCTTCAATCGTGCCAACCCCATGCCCGGACTGACATGTATTGTGTCCCTGATCGCAACCCTGACCCAGCGTTTTTAGTTCGCACCCGGTTTTCAGATATTTGACCGTCGCGTGCAGCTCATTAAAAATATCTGACAACTCGCACAACCGCGCGACAAGCCTGGCCATCAGCCCTGCGCCAAATTTTTGCTTGATTGATTTAACAATTGGTGTCGCCGATTGACGCGACAGCGCGCTGGTTTCACGTGGGATTCCTTGCCACGTTGGCCGGGCGACAAATGCATCACCGCCCTCCCCAAACAACTGTTCCTGGATGTCTTGATCAGAAAGTGGCGGCAAAAATGAAGGTTCTGCCACGCCCGTTTGCGCCCAGTCAGACCGATGCACCCAATTGAGGAGCTGCGCGGGCACCGTCTGTGACGACTGAAACCAAGCAACGAGACTCAACCAATCGGAGTGGCGGGACCACGTTGATAGGTCTTCTCCGTAGACATCATCGTGCAACAAGTTTGCCAGTGCGGCAAGGCAGCCTTCAAGCACGTCCGGCGCAATATCAACTGAGCTCTGCAAGACAAACGCATCACCAGCATGTGCGCAGGATTTTGACGTTTGACGATACCAATCCAGAACCGCCTTGGCGTTGTCATGGTGCGGCGGCAGATCCATAAAACGAGGCCAATCAAGAAAGATCCGCAAAAGGTGCTCGCGGGCATTTTCTGTGAGCACACCAAACATGCGCGCAGCATCCAGGTCGGATGCTGCTTGGCAGCTCAAAGCATTTTCAAGAGCGGTAAGGGCGGCATAGCCTTGCGCGTTTGAACATACGCTGTGCACCTGTCGGACAATGGACACAGTATCAGAAGGCGTGCGGCCGATAAGGAGACGTGACAGTTGGCGTTGCCGTGTCGATGCAATCGTCACACCGCGCACCGCGTTATTGTGGCATCTCAGATCAATATCTAATCGACCGTCGAAGTTCATGATGCCGACCCTTGTTCACGCTTTTGGGTTCCAGAAAACAGTTCGCGGCGGCTAAGTGTCGGCTCGACAGACTGTTCTGGTGCCGAGATCGTTCCATCCACTGCCGCGTCTTGCGCAGGCGAAGCGGGATCACCCTCAATCGTTTTCTCGGGCACATTGCCTTCCCAGATTTGCTGCATCTCAACATCGCGTTGATCGATGTCTTCAGCAGATGAACTTCTAAAAACTTCCTCAATCGCGCTCTTCGCAACGATGCGCGCGGTGTCATGATCGCCAAACTCAAACACAGGCGAGAACAGCGAGCACATAAGAAATCTGCCAATTGCACTTTCATTGCCCAAGATAAACTCGAACTGGCCTGCCGGGAACACATGCATGTGTTTTGAGCCGATATCTTGTGACGACCAGTCCACGTCGCAATCTTCTGTTGGAAGAAGCATAAGGTTCATGAACCAGGGTGTTAGAAGAACACCAAGCCAATAACCGTTCCATTTTTGAAACCCAATCGCTTCGACAGAAAGCGTTGGATTGAGAATGGGAACGTCGTGCATGCGCTCTTCGCGAATACGATTGAATAGGACTTCAAGCGTTCTTGAAATGTCTTCGTGTGCACTCATTTGCTTTCCGCCAACACCATAAAAGCTGATTTTACTGCATCACAATTTGGACAGGTCCAATGGTCTGGCAGCTTGGAAAACGGAGTCCCGGCTGGGATCTGCCAGTAATCGTCACCCTCTTTAGGGTCGTAGATGAGCCAACAAATCTTGCATTCCAGTTGGGTATCATCTGAAATCTTGGAGTTGTCGCCACCATACGACCCGGCAAAAAAATTCTCACTCACCGATAGACCTCCAGAATATCATGAAGCCGATCAGCGCTTTCCTCAATGTCTTCCTGCGCCGCAATTGCGACCTCGGGGAGATCGACGATCTCAATAGAGTTGAGAATTAATGAGTCTTGCGAGTTATAGTATTGGACCCACCAGACGTTTTTTGTGCCGGTACTTGAGATGCGGCAATTGCCATAGCCACGCGATAGAATTGTTGTTGCGCCGCTCCCAAGTTTTTCTTGAATATAAATCTGGTCTGCTTCGGTTTGCGGCAACAATGTAAGATTAATCGCGTGGGTCTCAGTGCCGGCCTTGTAGGTATTGGCTTTGTCATCAATCTCGACAAGAACCGGGGGCGCGTTAAAGACGCCCTCAGGCAACACCTCATCAATCGGTGTTACACGTGGTCTGGCTGTTTCAAACGTTTGTGCGCGAATTGAGCTTGGGTAATCGCCGACTTCGATGGTGTCTCGGACCAGCTGTCCTGTTTCATTGAGATGGTGAACACGCCAAACTCCCGCAAGAACGGATTCTTGAGCCTGTAAATTTGAGCCGGAAATGATCGCAACTTCGCCTTCGCCTACAATCTGATTGATCAAACCGAGATTAGTGGGATCAAGGGACCCTAACTCAAACACAACGGCAGGTGCACCAACCTTGTAGGTCTGTAACGCTTTCAAGACCTCATCAAAAACAGCTTTGCCCGCCTCCATACCTTTCGTATCTTCAGGCTCAGGAACATCCGGCATGGCGAATGTCACCATCGACTTGGGCATTTCCAAATACTCAAATTCGCCAATGTCGGGTTCTGCAGGTTGGCTTCCTAGGCCAACGATTGATGACTTGAAATCACTCATAGGATCCTACCAGTTAAAAAGCTAAAGATGTCTCACCCCCAAAAGGCCATACGCCGACTTACTTTGCGTTCGCCGCCTCACAACCTTCGGGGAATTTAAATGGTGGAGGTTTGCTTGCCTCATTTGACAGAATTTGACTGGTCTCAATCAGATACTCGCCCCAATCCAAGACCCTGGAGATGACGCCGAGATACTCTCCACCTCTAAGGAAGACGATCGTTGGAAATGCGTTGAACAAATAACGCTGTTGCAGCTTGCGTTGGCTCTCGTGAGCAACAACCGCAGGCGTAATTCGCCCTTTGAATGCTTTAATCAGCTCAGGAAGGATGACAGCGACATCATCCGCCTCTACAAGCCGGTCATGGTCGCCAGAGAAAAACAAGGCAACCTCTTTGTTACCAACCAAAAACTCATCAACATTATGTTCATCTAAGACGGGAATTTTCTCCCTCTCAATGATGGATTCCAGAAGTGGCGATAACATCTAAGAACTCCCCTCTTTTTCTTCAGCTTTGCTGGTTTGGTCGCGCAAATGTTCAGGCAACGTTGGCTCGCGGTCGATCAGGTCTGCAAACAGATGGTCGATATCTGTTACGCCGGAAAACGTGAGGCTTACGGCGTGCAATGCATCAGATATTTTTTGCGCTTCATCTTCACTCAGCACCTCCCGTGCTGAATCCAGAAATGTCATCAACCACGTGCCTTCAGGCTGATCTCCGACCAGTCTGGTATCAATCTCACGGCGTGCGCCCATGCCCTCGCACAATGCAAAGCCGAACCCAGCTTTAATGACCTTCATAGGCACGCCGACACACATTAACGCCTATCCTCATGATCTTGAGAGAGAATTTGATCGATTTCTTGATCGTAGTCCTTAGGGCCAATCCAACTCTCATCACCAATGACCCGCATATCACCGGCGCGGCACGCATCATCGACTGTCGGGCGATTGTTTTCATAGGCTTGAAGCCGCATCACTGTGCAGGCAATCGTGTCCGTTTCGCTGAGTGGAGCGGCACGCTTTGTTGCTGTAATATTGAATTTTTCCAAATAGCCCAGCGCAACATCAATCGCAGGGGCAATCTGTGCCTTGACCTCATCCCGTAGACTGCCACCAAAGTCATCAAGCTCAACCGGCTGCACGCCAATTAGCAGGATATGCTTTGGGTAATCACCCAGCATGTCGGCCATCGCCAGAACTTCTTGGAAGCCCGTCTGATGCAGGCTGATCTTTTTCACGCCTAGAAATTTGGGAACGTCGCGGTCTTCGACGCATTTCATTGTGCCAGGTGGTAGGCTGTAGTCGACAGCATCGAAGACAATAAGAATATCGGCTTCGCGAACGTGTTGGACCAAATAGATGCCCTGTGTACCGCCATCCATTGTTTTGACATTGGCTGGCACATCGTAGTGGCGATGAAAGTCCTCCACCGCACGGACACCAAAGCCCTCATCTGCCCAAAGCAGGTTGCCGATACCAAGGACCAACACCTTTGGATCCGTTTCCAACCTGACGCCCTCCCAACAGATTTACTCTTTTTATTAAGATTTTGTTAAGCAACTCTTGTGCCAACTCCTGGAACGCGACAACTTGTCGACATTCAGGCCAAAATTTGGTATTCAGAGCTGTTATACTGCAATGATAATTGACGGTTTTAGTCAATATTGGAAGGCTATATTCCAGTTTTGTGCATTTTGACCAGTCAAAATTCGACCTAGATTCAGAAATTGACGTGCAGCTGGCAGCACGCTGAACAGCCTTTGCGCAACTTGGAAAGTGAACTTCCACAGCCATGGGAGGGGTCAGCCCGATGCTCGTTTTGAGCCAATGCGCGGTGCGGACCTAGGCACGCCACGAAAACCAACAAAAACTTAGGTGTATGAAAGACGGTTTCTGAGTTCGACACTTTAAAACGCTAAAGAAGAGTCGGCTCTAATCAAACAAACAACCGGTCTCTTGACGGTCACCATCCCCACTGAAACCGAAGCAGGCACTACTCGTTTCGAGCAAACATAAAAAAGGATCACAGATCGCAACGATCTGTGATCCATTATTGCAGCAACTGAGGAGAGGCTGCGAAAAAAGTGGTCTTACCAAATGCAATGGCGGTTTGCGCGAATTTACGCCAAGCACAGCCTAGCGCGCTCGCGCATTATTTGGACTCATCGGACACCCAAGTCCGCTCGAATATGATTCACCTGTTTTAGGAGGTGGATCATGGCCAAACCTTATTCTGAAGACCTTCATAAACGTGTGATTGAGCGCATTGAACGCGGGGAGTCGTGCCGGGCAGCAGCAAGCAAACTTGATGTCAGCGCCAGCTTTTCGATCAAGCTCATGGCGCGGCACACTCAGACGGGCTAATTGAACCATCGCGGATGGGCCGGCCGCCTGGAACTGGCAAACTGGCCGCGTATCGAGACTTTCTGATCAAACAAGTCGAAGCAAAACCCGACATCACAATGCCGGAACTGGCCGCCAAATTGTTGGCTGTCCATGGTGTGAAAGCTGAAGCGTCAAGGCTGTCTCGTTTTTTATGTCGCGCTGGTTTTAGTTATAAATCTAGGGGCTGGAAGTAGCTAAGGGTTAGTGGTTTGCGTGTTTATGCCAATGTTTCAACTGGTTTCGCAGCTGATTGGGGTTGCCTCCATTGAAGCGCCATTCGCACGCCTTCAATAACCAGTAAAAGTTCTCCTGTTTGATACCATTAAATTTGCGCATAGGCCGCTTGGCTTGGTTCCAAAAGTTCTCAATCCCGTTGATGTGATTTTGTCTGTCGGCGAACAACTCCGAATGATTGATCCGCATGTGATGAAAGGCGGATACATCAAGCACATTGTAGGCCTTAAACGTGTCCGTGTAGACAATGCTGTCCGGCCGGACATTTTCCGCAATGATCGGTAGCAGTGTCTCTGTTTTGGCGTTCGGAATGATCGCCGTATAAACCTTGCCACCACGCTTTCCTTTTCGTCTGCCGCCGAAATAACTTTCATCAGCCTCAATCTCACCGGACAATTCATCGCGCGCCGTGGTGCCGGCAATAAAGTGCTCAATCAACCGGCTTTGCTGGCGCGCTGTCAGCCTGCTTTTGCGTGCATACATGATAGCTTTTTTAGACCCCATATCAGGTCTTAGCTACGTCAGCCCCTAAAAAAAAACGCTGTTGGCCTCAGAACGCCAACGCAGCGACGTCTCCAGAAAACGGCGTGGTTGGATTAACGCTCGTCAGCCGATCATGCGCCAGATGGCGCACCGGCTGGTGTTCATTGACGAAACCTCGACCAACACAACGTTTACCCGGCTGCAAGGGCGTGCGCTGAAAGGTGAGCGGCTGCCGGGTGCGGTACCGCACGGGGGTTTGGACCAACCAGATGTTCATTGCCGGTCTGAGGTGTTCGGGCTTGACGGCACCATGGATCATTCCAGGTGCGATGCACCGCAGTGCCTTTGATCTCTATATCGAAACGCAACTCGCTCCGACGCTGGCACGCGGCGATGTCGTCATTCTCGACAATCTCAAGGTGCACGACTCTGCCAACGCCAAAGCCGCACTTGCCAAACGCGGTGCCTGGTTCTTGTTCCTGCCGCCTTACGCTCCCGATCTCAACCCCATCGAAATGGCGTTTACTAAACTCAAAGCTATCTTGAAGAAAAGCAGCAGCGCGAACATAGCAGGACCTTTGGCATGCCGTCGGCGACATCTGCAAATTGTTCCCCCCGCGAGAATGCTGGAACTTCTTTAAACACGCAGGCTATGTGCATAACTAAAAGGCGCGATGCTTTAGATCAGATTATGGTTCGTCGGACGTTGCCTTCTTTTCGCTTGCAGTCTCCTTTTCAACGGCATCGTCGTTATCAAGGAGTAAGGCTGCATCAGCCGAATCTACCACTTGTTCCTCAATATCATCAGCAACAGCAGTTTGGGTGCTGTTATTATTCGATGTTTCTGTTTTGTCGACAACCGGCGCTGGTCTTTCAAGTTTGTAGACCGGCCTTTTCCTGTATTCCTTAGGATTGAAAATTACCTCGGGTTTGGGCACGAAGACGGCATTACAATAGGGACAAGCTATGGGATCTTTGTTTAGATCATAAAAGCGTTCTCCGCAGTCATCTTCGAGGCACGTTCTTTTTGTGCCTCGCGAGGCAAGTCTGCCAGACGATTTGGTTTCAATGCTTTCCATTGGCTTCCTTAATTTGATAGTAGGTGTTCCATGCGCCCATAGGCTCACGGCTTGCGTTTGCCATGAGATTTTGGCGATTTGAGCAACTTTGACGAGTCGATGTTCTCGACTTTAGCCGCGCTCCGCTCTGCTGCAGACTTTTTCGGCTTCCTGATCTCGCGATTCGATCTTGAGTTGCCTTTTGCCATTTTGGCTCCGTCCGTTTCCATCTAAAATCGTGGGTAACAAGGCTATTTTGCGCGCCGGTGGGGTCACAGTGCGCACTCTCTTGTTTTGCAACTTGAACAAACAGCCGCGGTCAAATCTGCTTAATCTACGCATTTATATTTGCGCCGCGCTGCTTGGCAGAAGCCAAATTGGCAGGCCCTATATCAACGCGTTGCCACGCAACGTAGGCCGTACTGACCCGCCTGTATGCCACAGAAGAAAGACCGTCCAGCCGCCCCTCTGTTGCCTCGATTGAATAGCGGCCACGTGGAAACGTGCCATCTACGCGGTGGAGCGGAAACGGAGGTGCAAACGTCACTGTATCGTGAGTGAACCGCTCGTTCATACGAAACCTCAATTCTCTGTTTTACAGTTGAGTTGAGGTGCCAAGAAGCGACTGTTAGTTTCTAGCACTCTCAGAGATTGAATGCCAGCTAAATCAGAACCACGGGTGGAAACTCTCCGAGCGATAAGACACAATTGTCCCTAATCGCCTGCAAAGTCGCCTTGATCTTCCTCCAGAGTTGAACCTATGACGTTTTGCTCTTCAGGGACTAAGTAGCGTTCTTTGCCGACTTCCCAGTCGCAGCGGAGTTCAATGTGTACGCTTTATGATGCAGTTCCAAAATTTAATAGCGATGAGAAGAAAATACGGTCGGCCAGAGCCAACTTTTCGCAGGTTGATCTAGAGCCTCGAGCCTTTTCTCGTACCAGCGACGCTATTTGCTCGAGGCTCTATTCCATGACTCTATGGCAAGACTGGCGATCAACTTATCTGCTCAAAGTCGAACCCAACTTTTTGCAGGTTGATCTAGCTCGATTTTTTGCAAGTACCCTGCGGCTGATCTGTAAGCCCGAAGAATCCCAAGATCCTTAGCGACGAAGAAACGCCCACATCTAGATGGAACGGTCCGGCGATTCCGTAATCACTTTGCCCAGTCACCGCTAGGGGCACTCCATGGCCCATACCCGCGATAGTATGCGACTCGACCATGTCACGACCTGAACTGTCGTTCCAGACTTGAACGCGATGATTGCCGACAACCTCGTCGCGACACGGTTGCATTTTTAAATCGTGCAAGTTGAGCCACTGAGAAATGATGGCGTTGGCATTGGCAGGATGAACTGTACTGTCGAGACCGCCATGCCAGATGGATATACGAGGCCAAGGGCCCGCGTTTGTTGAGGACAACCTTATGATCTCACCCCACTGTTCAGCTGTTCGCTCCCGGCCTGTTGACATGGCCTTGATCGCCTCGCTGAAATTTATTGCGGAGCCATGGGGCAAGCCAGCCACTATTGCACCGGCATTGAATAGTTCGGGAAATGAGGCAAGAAGACTTGAGGTCATTGCACCACCTGCAGACAATCCCGTGATGAAAATGCGTGCGGGATCGATGTCGTAAGAGCTAATGGCATAGTCGACCATCTGCCGGATCGAAAGAGTTTCCCCACCATCGTGTTGCGTGTCTTCGGGGTGAAACCAATTGAAGCACCGACCGGAATTGTTGTTCAACTGCTGCTCAGGAAACAAGGCAAGAAAGCCATACTGTTCTGCAAGAACGGACCAGCCACCGCCTGTGTCAAAGGCTGATGCGGTTTGACCGCAGCCGTGTAGACAGACAATCAGCGCGGGCTGAGCATGAAAGGATGTGGGGACGCGCAGCAGCATGCGCAGGTGGCCAGGATTGGTCCCGAAGTCTTGAATCTCGACCAATGAACTGAGGTCTGCTTCTTCAATGCGATGTTCCGAATTACTGATGGTGTTGCTAGCCAACTTTTCTCTACCACGGCGCCCTATGAGATCCTCTTGGCTATCCATTCACGCTCCTTCGCTGCTACGCGAAAAAGTTCGCTGCCGTGCAGCAATAGCAGATAAGAGGTCTCGTGTCGGAATTTAATTGTAGGTCCACTCCTGCCCAATAGTGTTGTAAAACGCCCGTTTAGTTTGTTGGCCGAAGCGTGATTTCGTTGTGATTATGCCAACAGCAGCGAGGGGGCGGTGTGATGATGGGGCGTCTCAACCGGGATCAGGAACAGTTGTTCTACGCGTTCAATCTTGATGAAGCGGTGCCGAGTGATCGTCTGCTGCGCCGGATTGCGTCGGCGCTTCATTTTTCGTGACTGCATGCAACACTTGAGCCGCATTATTCCAACATAGGGCGTCCTTCGATTGATCCCGAATTGATGCTGCGGATGCTCATCATCGGCTATGTGTTTGCAATCCGCTCAGAGCGCCAGCTTGTGCGCGAAGTCCAAGTTAATCTCGCCTATCGCTGGGTTTGTTGGGTCCGTTGTTTATTTCTACAAAACGAACATTTTATCAAATAGAGGTTTGCCATCATCCATCTCTTGCCGCAAAGTCGTTGGCGCAATGGTGATGAGCACGCTGAGAGAAAAGGTAGACAAAATGTCGAACACGATCGAAGAGGCCGCAAAAAGCGGGAGCGAACGCTGGAAGGCGTTCTTTAATGCAGGCGACGCAGCTGGCTGTGCATCATGTTACGAAGCCGAAGCCACCATGATCGCAAAGCCATTTGGCACCTTTGCTGGCCGGGCGGCAATTCAGGAGTTCTGGACGAACATCATTGCCGATGGCTATTCAGATGTAGACTACATCGATCCAAAGATTGAGGTCATCGACACCAAATCAGCTGTTCTGACAAGCGGCTGGAAAATGAATAAGGCTCGCGGCGTAATAACGCGTGAACTTTGGGTGATGCAAGACGATGGTGTGGCCTACCTCAGAGACGATCACTTCGAAGTGCAAAGCTGAAGGCAATGACATCAATGCTTAAGATTGAAAACGCGCTGAGAACCGAAGTCGAAACCATGCATGAATTCCTTGCGCTTTGGTTCTGTGGAGATGTGCAGGCGGATCAAGAAAAATTTGAGACGGAACTTGTTGATCGCTTCGCTCACGATTGTCGGATTATCTATCCGTCTGGTAGTATTTTGGTACGAGAAGAGTTTATTTCTCCTATATTTGCAGCGCATGGGAGAAACCCGTCGTTTAGCGTCGCGATTCGTGATTTCAAACTTATCGCACTCTCGAATGACAATGAACTTGCAACTGTTTGCTATATCGAAGACCAGTTCAATGCGCTGAATTCAGTCCCATCTAATAATTCTCGATTTTCAACAGTCGTCTTTCGAATGTTGCATGACGGTGGCAAAGTTGAGTGGGTTCATATTCATGAAACGGCAATAACTTGAGTTCTCAGAATTGTTTGCGCACGCTTTGCAAAGCGGACATCATGCGCCAGCATCGTGCCCAGTCGGCGGTTGCATCTCTTAAACGTTTCTTGCAGCACACGTCCTGGATGTTTGTATGGTGATTTTGTACACTGGTAGCAAGGTCCTATCCTTTTGGCCCGCTTCACGTCGTGCAGCCCGGTTCCCGGTCGGTGAGATACGGGCGGCTTGATTTTTGTTATCTCGTGCGCCCCAATTTTTTTGTAGTTTTTTTAAGTCTTCTGGCTTCACGTGGAAAACTATCGGCCCCGGCAACCACAGGGAAACCGCAAGTGATGTGTGAAGCAGACACATTCGGCTGCAAATAGGCGCACGGCCCTTTGCGTTGTCGAAAGCCTGTCCATTTGAGGTGGGTCGGGGCAGGGCAATGACGTCGCTTACCAGCCGATATCGAGGCAGCCGAAGATTCCACACTCATTGAGGAAAGAGCCGCGGCCAACAAGCTTGTTGTGGTATTCGTTGAGGTCGACGGTTTGAACGCGCAGTGTTTCTGAGCAGCTTGTTCGGCAGTACGTCCAGCGCCCAATTGGCAATTGCACCTGTGGGCCTTTGCGTGTCGAGCGGACAGAGGCGGAAATCGAACCATTGCCAAATCTGCTATAGGCGGTGGTGTGGCCGTTTTCAATTTCCACATAACGATCATTGCGCCAACCGGCCTCAGTCGTAGTGGCCATCGCCGTCACGGCAAGTGTGGCGAGGAGTGCTGTCGATAGGAGGGCTGAGCGGCGTTGAAGCATCGTGAATGTCCTGATCGGTCCAAGTTGATTTGAAACGTCATTATACCATATTCGTGCGATGTGCGTGACAAGCGTGTCACCCCGCCTGGCAACGTTGCGAAAATGGCGCAGATTGGCGGGGTGACACGCTTGTTTTAGGTGGCTATCGGCGTTTGAGTTTCAGGTGCACGCCAGTGAGCGTCCCGCCTTCCGCGTTCAATGAGAGCAATTGGCTGTCAGCACCAAGTGATAATACAAGGGTGCCGGTAATGCCACCGGAGAGCTCAACTTTGAGCTGTTTGTCTGTAACAGATCCGGCAACAGATCCTTCTGTATTAAAGGTGCGTTCTTCCCATGTGCCGGTGACCGTCTGGCCTTTGCCCTTAAGCGCGGCGCGCATGTCGATTTTGTTGGACGGGCTGGCGCAGCGCAACGCGAGTTTCAGATCACTGTCTTTACCGGTGTAGTAGGCTTTGCACGCCAAGGCTTCGCGTGCGCTGCCGTTGAAAATGGCATTGCCGCGTCCGGACCAGGTTCCGTAGAAGTCGTTGAACGGATCGGCACTGGCGGGAGAAGCTAAGCTTGCAACAAGCGTCACCACCAGGAGGGCACGCCGTGTGCCAAGACCTTTGAAGCGTTTGTACGCGGGGTAAAACAACATGTGTGACCTCAATAAGTGCCAGAACTAATTCCCAAAACAGGTGCCGGAACGGGGGCATGGATTTACGAGGCAATGGTGTGACGGCTTTAAGAGACAACACTGTGACGCCGCATGCGACCTATAGGTTCAATACCAATACCCGCTCCGTCGGCACTCAGACAGAGATGGTATCGCGTGCAGGTAGTGGCCGTGGCCTGCCATTTTGATCCAGTGCCACAAACGTAAATTCGGCTTCGGTCACCGGGCTGCAGGCACTGCCGGTGCGTGGCCGCCGCCAGGCTGAGACATCAAACGTCATCGATGACCGCCCGGTGCGCACCAACGTCGCCCAGATGCTGACCTCATCGCCGACCCGCACAGGGGAAATAAAGACCATGCCCTCAACAGCAACTGTTGCGCAGCGCCCTTCAGCCAGTTTTGAGGCCTCATTACCTGCCGCCAAATCCATTTGCGCCATCAACCAGCCACCAAAAATGTCACCAGCCGGATTTGTATCCGCTGGCATAGCAATGGTGCGTAATGAAATCTCGCCCGTCGGCATATGTGTTCGCGGTGCTTTATTTTTGCTGGTCATGGTTATGGGTGCCGTTGTTATGAAGCGATCAGAATTGGATGCGGCCACCTTAAGCCTGTGTCGTCATATTTTTTTGGTTTTTCAACCTAGCAGCATGGCGCACCGTTCTCAATTCTTAAGCTATGTGCCGGCATTACATATTTCGTCGAAGGTCATCCACCAGATCTTTGGCGTCTTTAAGCCCGATACCAAGGTCTTTGCGCACGACTTTAATGGCTGCGATCAAGCTCCCGTGAGACAGTAGATCCTCGACTTCACGTGCGGCTGCCCCAGACAGGTTACGCTTGGCGTATCGTGCGGGGGATGGTGATGCAGTGCGCATCTGGCGGTTGCGCTTGGCGTGTGGTTTTGCGGTACGAACTTCGCCAATCGGTTTGGCATAGCGCGCTGGGCCATCCGATTTTGACCATCGGCCGAGCATAAAGCATACCGCCGCCACTAAGCACAGCGTCGCGAAGGAGTAGTTCAGCGCATAAAAGTCCATGGGATGCTCCTGGAGATGGGCCGCACATTTACGGTAAACCTAAGTCTACTCATCACAACAAAAGTGCAGGGAAGCAAGGCCACAGGTTTCATTGGCCCTGTTTTGCCGAATTGTAATGACAGAAACGTAATAAGCCAGGTCCGGGAAGTGTCGTATCCAGGACCAGATCTCTTTTTTTATTTGAGACCCCAAGGAATGCGCGGGGCGTGCCGTCCAACTGAATAAAGTGCCACTTTTAGGGTAGGACCAGGTGTCAGACATCCGTCTTGTTGATGATGGACTGGAAGGTGATCGCGATCTCGCGTTGCGTGCCGGGTCGGGCTGTCGCCAGGCCTTTTCCGACCTGATTGAACGCCACTATGATCATATACATCGCTTGGCCTGGCGGTTTTGCGGTAAGCGTGAGTTGGCAGAAGATATCGCGCATGACGTGTGTGTGAAGCTTGCACGAAATATCAAAAGTTATCGCGGTGAGGCTGCGTTTTCCACGTGGCTCTACAGAATAGTCTTCACGACGGCGGCAGATTGTTTACGCAGCACCCAAAGGGTGCAGGCCTCAGAACCGTCCTACGTGATGGCACTGGTTGAACAGTCGAGTGAATGTAAACCGTTAACGCCGGAAGAGGCTGCACTCAATAATGAACTATGGGCAGCGGTGCGCAACTTAAGCCCGCAACAGCGTGATGCAGTGTTGTTGGTCTATGGCGAAGACTTTGCGCACGCGGAAGCGGCCGAAGTTCTTGGTTGTACGGAGAAAACAGTGTCCTGGCATCTGTTTGAAGCAAAGAAACGTCTCAAACTTATTCTTGAGGCGACCGGGTGAGCACATGACAGATCAAGACTTAAAAAAGATTATTGGCGTGCCGACACCGAAGCCGCGCGGTCGCGCGCGTGAGGCGGCGCGCACGGCTGCATTGTCGGAGTTTGATGCGTTCCAGGACGTTTCCAAGCGCGATGCGCAAACAAATAGACGCGATTTCAATTTGAGATCCAAAGGTTTCGAGCGTCGCGCCCGTCTTTCAAGCAATCAAACTTTGTTTGGAAGGAAAACATCTATGCGTTCTTTAACAAAATACGCCGTTGCAGCATCCGTTGTGGCCGTTGCACTCGTTGGTCCGGCGGCGCTTTATTTAAAGCGCTATGACGGAGAAATGCGTGACACAGGGCATTTAAGTGGGGGCGAGCTCTTGGATTTAAAGGCGGACCGTGAGGAGCGTCCTGCCTCACCGTCAGAAAAAATTGCAGCGGAAAAACTGCCTGCTTTGCCTAGGCCTGCACCAATAAAATCTAAAACCAAAGCACCTCGGGTTGTGAAAACCGCAAAGGTCAAACCTGACAACAGGCCCGTTACGGCATATTTGGGCGGAGGACGGCAGGGTAATGCCAAGCCACGCCCGTCACGCCTCCAAGTGCGCCCGCATCCAAGAGATAGGGTGATGGGTGGTGTTGCGAACAATCAGGCCATCGGGCCTGCCTCACCATCCCATGGAATCGCCGGTCGCAATTCTCGCTCGCATGACTTGCTCTCTTTTGGCGCTTCGGCAACATGTTGCGACAATGATGATCAACGGGTCAGCCACTCTCGCGATAAGTTTCAAGGTGCTGCGTCCAATCCAATCAAGCAGGTTGCCACCGATCCGGTTTCAACATTCTCGCTTGATGTGGACACCGCGTCTTATGCGTTTGTGCGCCGTGCGCTGAACGCAGGTCGATTGCCACCGAAAGAGGCTGTGCGCGTTGAAGAGTTAGTCAACTACTTCAACTATGCCTATGCGCCTCCAGAAAGCGCGGATGATCCGTTTAAGGTGCAGGTCAATGTTGTGCCGTCACCGTGGAGTGATGTGAGCAAGCTCGTGCATCTTTCGGTCAAAGGGTATCAGCTTTCGAATGAGGAGCGACCACCGGCCAATCTCGTATTCCTGATTGATGTTTCTGGTTCGATGACGTCCCAGGATAAGTTGCCGCTTGTAAAGAATGCGCTCAGGATGCTGGTCAATGAATTGAAGCCTGACGACACCATTGGCATTGTCACCTATGCCTCTGGAACGGCGGTTGCGCTGGAACCAACCAAGGTTAAAGAAAAACACAAGGTGTTGTCGGTTATTGGTGGTCTGAGGTCTGGTGGATCAACAGCGGGTGCGCGTGGCATCCAGGATGCTTATCGTTTGGCTCAGGCCAACTTTGATCCAGAAGGTGTCAACCGCATTATTCTGGCAACCGACGGTGATTTCAACGTCGGCATCACCAACCGTGATGAGTTGAAAAGCTACATTGAGCGCAAGCGCAATTCAGGTGTGTTTTTGTCTATTCTCGGCGTCGGTCAGGGCAACTACAATGATGCATTGATGCAGACCTTGGCGCAAAATGGTAACGGCACTGCGTCTTATATCGATACAATGAATGAGGCCCGCAAAGTATTGGTCGATGAAGCTTCGGCAACGCTGTTTACAATCGCAAAAGACGTCAAAGTACAGGTCGAGTTTAACCCTGAGCGAGTTCAGTCGTATCGATTGATTGGGTATGAGACGCGTGCGTTGAAGCGCGAGGACTTTAACAACGATCGTGTGGATGCGGGCGATGTTGGCTCTGGCCACAGTGTCACCGCAATTTATGAAATCACACCTGTCGGTGCGCCAGGGGCCGTTGATGATCTGCGCTATGGCACTGCGAAGACGGCACATCGCTGGCAAGCGAACCCTGATAGTGAGTTTGGTTTTGTAAAGCTACGTTACAAGTTGCCGAATGAAACAGCATCCAAACTGATAACCCAGGCGATTACGCCACGTGAGGAGAAGTCCCGCCTCGATATGGCGCCTGAGGACGCGCGCTTTTCAATTGCGGTCGCTGGTTTTGGTCAATTGCTGCGTGACAACCCGGCACTCCATAACTTCAGCTATGATGATGTGATTGGATTGGCTCAAGGCGCAAAAGGCGAAGATCGGTTTGGCTATCGCGCGGAATTCATCAATCTGGTGCGCAACGCCAAGTCAGCAACGCGCTAGAGCACGCCTAGCGTTAAATCGATTCCGATTTAAAGCAGTTTGCTCTAGTTGCGAGCGTAGCGGGGCAAAGTTCGCAACTTTTCCATTTATACAAAGCCGCGACTGCGGCTCGGCCGGTCAGGCCGCCCCGCCGGAGGTGCCTCGCACCGTGAGGCACATAATGGCGGAGTTAAAGGGAGAAAGTTCGAACCTGGACAGCGACGCGACTGCGTCGCCGGGCGAGCAGCCCGCCCCGTCGGAGCGCCCTTGGCGTGTGAGACAAGTAATGGCGGAGGGGGTGGGATTCGAACCCACGAGACGGTTCCCCGCCTACACACTTTCCAGGCGTGCGCCTTCGACCACTCGGCCACCCCTCCGCGATTTTGATCTGGTAGCCGCACACAAAAACACAGTGCGACGTGTGATCAGGTTCACTTCAAACCCATAGAGCACAAGTCCTGCATAAGATTTAATGCGGTTCGGCCCTGCTTGTCCTTGAAGCGCGCCGCACTATAGCCGGATGCGCCTCGCCCGCAAGCGCCCTATTGGCGCAATGCCTGCTTGGCCTGAGAGGTGGTGAACCTGTTGTGCCAATACGTCCTCACCAACACAGCGCAAGCGCGTGTTGGACCTAAAGTCGTATTGGGCTACTCCTGTCGCCTTGGCAGGCAGACTGCTTGCCGGCCTTGCCGATGGCACAGTTTCCGGGCTAGGTGGGCTTCATAAAAGGCAATGAGCGAGTGGAAAATGAGTGTCTTTAGATTTCTATCAACGCTGTGCTTGCTGGTGGCTGTGATTGCGTTGATTGCAGACCTGACGCCGACACTCGAGGGTGCGCGTGGTTTAGCCCTGTCGAGCGTTGAAGATCATTGGAAGCAAGTCGCACCAGCAACATTTGAATCTATGGAAAAGTCAGTGTCAGGTGGTCGCCAAAGTAGCTTGTGGGCATTTTTCGTTGGGCCCGTGCTTCAGGTGCCAACCTTCATCCTGTTTGCGGTGTTTTCCGCCCTCACAGGATACCTTGGGCGACGGCGCGCGCGGGTAAAAATCTACGCCAACTGAAGTGTCGGGCAAACACGCACCATTAATTTGATAATGACAGCCCAAGTACGGGTGTGTGCAGACTTGCAAAGTCTGCGGCAATACCCAACACAAGCAAGGTTGCCAGAACGCCCAGCAGACCGAGCATTACGCTACGGTGGCGGTTATTGAGCTCAGCGATTTGGGCGTCATCAATCGTGTCATCGCTGACGTTGGAGCTTGAACTTGAGCCCGCATTTGTATCGCCAGCCGCACCACGTGCGCGCAGGCCCAAAAATTTTGCCCGTGCGGAACGGTGCACGCTACCACGATCAATCAAAGGTAGCCGGGCGCGATCTGCAATGTGTTTTGCGATGACGGGATAGGGGAAGGCCGGATCGACATTGGCTTCACTGACGTAGCCGAGTTTGACGGTCTCGCCGTCTTTCTTGGTGATCCGCGCGCCCTTCATCAGCACAGGCGCTATGCTACCGCCATATACTTCGCGTCGCGTTTCAACGCTTTGGATTTCATCATAGTCCATCTTGTGGCTGCGATAGCGCAACATTGGCGTTGGGCCGCGACCGGAAGGAATTGTCATCTTGACGCCCTTTGAGCCCACTACGACGCGTGATCTGAGTGACATCATCAACTCAACCAGCAATAAAAACATGACGGCTGTGAAGCAAAAGGCAAAGATTGCAAGCCCAACGCTATCAATCCAAAGCCCGTGTATGATGCGGGTGTAGATCATGGCTGGCAGGCTGGCAAAAAACGGCAGCAGAATGAGAAATACAAACGAGAAAAACGTTTTGCGCCCGCCGGATGCCTCATAAACCAACTTAGGCGCGGGTTTGCCCTGCGCCATGGCGTCAGCAGAGGCTGTATCTTCGACGGTAGTGGAGCCCACCATTGCACTCTCGTCCCTTGTTCTTTTCTTGCCTTCGCAAATGCGTTTGAGCGCCAATTGGACAGTTGCGCTCTGTTAGATTTTGGCGGACTATAGCAACACTTAGAGCATCAAACCAAGGTGTGCCGGATGTTGTTTTCCCGACACAAAACCAAAATGCCAGACGTGCAAACCGCCCTTGAAGGGCGCCCTGACCCAATCGCAACGGTTGAAACGCACCATGTTTTGGCGCGCGCGCTCAAAGGTCCCTACCCTGAGGGGGCTGAAAAAGCGCTGTTTGGGATGGGCTGCTTTTGGGGTGCAGAGCGCAAGTTCTGGCAATTGGGTGATGGGATTTGGATCACAGCGGTCGGCTATGCCGGTGGGCTGACACCCAACGCGACTTATAAGGAAGTCTGCACCGGTATGACGGGGCACAATGAAGTCGTGTTGGTGGTTTTTGAGCCCAGTAAGATCTCTTACGAAAGCTTGCTCAAAACATTTTGGGAAAGTCATGACCCGACACAGGGTATGCGCCAAGGCAATGACAGGGGCACGCAGTATCGTTCTGGAATTTATTGGTTCTCGGAGCAACAACGCGAAGCGGCGGAGGCGTCGCGGCTGGCCTATGAAGGCAATCTGAAAACGGCTGGACTGGGCGCAATTACGACCGAGATTGTGGCCGCGCCAGAATTTTATTTTGCAGAAGCCGATCACCAGCAATATCTCGCAAAAGTCCCGCACGGGTATTGTGGGCTCGGTGGGACGGGTGTCAGCTGTTCGTTGTAATAGGCGCTCGGTCCTGCGAGAAAAAATTATGGCTGCTTTGATGAAAGCGTGTTGCCGACGACAACACCGGGCGCGTTGAGTGGGATTTGAAATTCATGCAGGCAGCGTTGGAATTTGTAGAGAGCTATCGGTCTTATTTCGAGGCGGTCCAGGCGGTGAGTGCAATCATCTCCATTGTTGGCTGGTGTCTTGGTGCGGTGCTGCTGTGGATCGCGTGGCAGCGCAATGCGGTTAAATCGGTGACGGTGGGCCCCATTGGATTTGAGATCCAGGATGCGGTAACCGCAACAGCGACCGCGGCGCGCGACTGGCAATCCAAGTCGCCGTTTCAGAAAATCAACATTGGAAAAATTCGTGTGCTGCATAGGTGCACAAAATGAGTGCTGTGTTTGATTGAACTCTAAAGCATCGCGCCTTTTAGTTATGCACATAGCCTGCGTGTTTAAAGAAGTTCCAGCATTCTCGCGGTGAGAACAATTTGCAGATGTTGCCGACGGCATGCCAAAGGTCCTGCTATGTTCGCGCTGCTGCTTTTCTTCAAGATAGCTTTGAGTTTAGCAAACGCCATTTCGATGGGGTTGAGATCGGGAGCGTAAGGCGGCAGGAACAAGAACCAGGCACCGCGTTCGGCAAGTGCGGCTTTGGCGTTGGCAGAGTCGTGCACCTTGAGATTGTCGAGAATGACGACATCGCCGGGCGACAGCGTCGGAGCGAGTTGCGTTTCGATATGGAGATCAAAGGCACTGCGGTGCATCGCACCTGGAATGATCCATGGTGCCGTCAAGCCCGAACACCTCAGACCGGCAATGAACGTCTGGTTGGTCCAAACCCCCGTGCGGTACCGCACCCGGCAGCCGCTCACCTTTCAGCGCACGCCCTGGCAGCCGGGTAAACGTTGTGTTGGTCGAGGTTTCGTCAATGAACACCAGCCGGTGCGCCATCTGGCGTATGATCGGCTGACGAGCGTTAATCCAACCACGCCATTTTCTGGAGACGTCGCTGCGTTGGCGTTCTGATGCGATCAGCGTTTTTTTTATAACTAAAACCAGCGCGGCATAAAAAACGAGACAGCCTTGACGCTTCAGCTTTCACACCATGGACAGCCAACAATTTGGCGACCAGTTCCGGCATTGTGATGTCGGGTTTTGCTTCGACTTGTTTGATCAGAAAGTCTCGATACGCGGCCAGTTTGCCAGTTTGCCAGTTCCAGGCGGCCGGCCCATCCGCCATGGGTCTTGGGCGTGTAAAAACGCCTGAGCGATTACGCGTTGATCATCAATCTTCAACTGTCCCCTGATTTTCAGATTTTCGAGCCTCTGGAGGCTTATCTGGGCGCCTGAGGTCGATTTAACCAGCTGTGAGGCGTGTTGCGCGCGACAATGGGCCGTTTTATGCCCGGATCGCCGCCATCAGCGGTTTGATGCCGATAATGTTCATGACGCGCGTAAGATTGTAGGCGAGCACGTGCAGCGCCATTTCAGTTGCGACATTCTTTAAGCGTTTCATCGCGAAGTGGGTCGCTCCCATGCGGGCTTTGATGGTGCCAAAGGGATGTTCAACCGTCTCGCGGCGTGTGCGCATGGCTTGCGGGTTTTCATCAAGGCGACGCTGCACATCTTCAAGGACATGCTCATGTTCCCAACGGCTGACACGGCGTTCTTTGCCGGTTGTACATTGATCCTTGATTGCACAGTTGGCGCATTGAGTGGTCCAATACCGATACAGCTTCAGCCCCTTGTCCTGTGTTGTCACGCGACGTGAAAGTTCTTCTCCGGCAGGGCATACGTAAACATCTTTGTCCGCCGCGTAGAGAAAGTCGGCTTTGACAAATCGTCCCTTGGCCTTGTTGCCAGACGTCTGTGGCTTGGGCAACGTGACAGTGATTCCAGCCTGCTCGCAGGCCAGTATTTCTTCACTCTTGAAGTAACCGCGATCAGCAACGACATTGAGTTCGTCGACTTCAAGCGTGGCTTTGGTCAGCTTCGACATGCGCGCCAGTTGGGAGGTATCGTTGCCGGTCATGGTCACGTCGTGGGCGACAATCAGATGGTGCTCGGTATCAACAGCGGTCTGGACATTGTAGCCCACAACGCCGGACCCACGGCCACTTGTCGCCATCATGCTGGAAGCATGTCTCCGACATGACGAACGGGCATCTGGATCAGTCAGAGAGATTTGCTCGCCCGGTGTCTCAAGCATCCGGGCGTTGAGCTTTTCCAGGCGCTGCATCTCCTCAGAAAGCTTGGTGATCTTCTCCTGCAACCGCGTCGTCTTCATCTGGTTTGCGAGTGAAGGCTCTTGCCGGTCCGTGCTGTCCAACTGGTGCAGGTATCGCGCGACGCTTTCTTCGATCTGCGCCCGGCGCCGCTTCACCTTGCCCTTCGTATAATTGAGATCTCGGTTGTTGACGGCTTTGAACTTGGAGCCGTCGATCGCAACACTGGCGCTCGCCAACAGACCGATCTCACGGCACAACTCAACGAACCGGGCGCAGACCTTGCGGATGGCCGGCCCGTTGTCCTTGCGGAAGTCGGCGATCGTTTTGTGATCGGGAACAAGGCGACCCGTGAGCCACATCACTTCCATGTTGCGCGCAGCCTCACGCTCCAGACGGCGAGAAGACTGCACCTGGTTCAAGTAGCCATAAACGTAAAGCTTCAACAGAATGGACGGATGATACGATGGCCGACCCGTGGATTTAGGGGCGACGCCGACAAAGCCGAGCCCAGCAAGATCAAGCTCGTCCACAAAGACATCGATCACCCGAACCGCGTTGTCCTCGCCGACCCAGTCCTCCAAGGATTCCGGAAATAGCGTCGGCTGATCACGATCCGCACCCTCAACGAAACGCTTCATTTGATCCTCCCGCATATAAGACGAGAGAATCATACCATCGTTCGCGTTTTTACACAGGCTGGGTCAAAAGTGAGCCCGTCTGAGTGTGCCGCGCCATGAGCTTGATCGAAAAGCTGGCGCTGACATCAAGTTTGCTTGCCGCTGCCCGGCACGACTCCCCGCGTTCAATGCGATCAATCACACGTTTATGAAGGTCTTCAGAATAAGGTTTGGCCATGATCCACCTCCTAAAACAGGTGAATCATATTCGAGCGGACTTGGCTATCCGATGAGTCCAAATAATGCGCAAGCGCTCTAGGTCACAGACTCATAAACGGGATTTCCTTTTTGCGCGAACAGTGATTCAAACCTCCAACCGAGGAGGTTGGAATGGCACGCTATGACCTGTCTGACGCGGAGTGGCGTGTGATCGAGCCGCTGTTGCCGCAAAAGTCACGCGGGGTTGCGCGCGTTGACGACCGGCGCGTTTTGAACGGCATCTTCTGGCGCTTGCGATCGGGCGCGCCGTGGGCTGATATTCCCGAACGTTACGGGGCCCCATACGACCTGCTACAACCGCTTCGTGCGGTGGCGCAAGGCGGGCGTTTGGGACAAGCTTTTAAGCGCCGCTTCAGAAGCTTACCAAGGTCACGTGCAGATGATCGACAGCTCATCCGTTCGCGTTCACCAGCACGCTGCCAACGGCGAAAAAAAAGTGGTCGAAGTTGTTGCATGGGCCGCTCCCGCGGCGGGCTTACGACCAAAATCCACGCACTCGTCGACGCCCACGGTTTGCCGATCGCGTTGAAACTGACCGAGGGGCAAGCCCATGATGGTACGAGCGCTGAAGATATGCTCGATGCGCTCGGGCCCGATGTCGTGCTGTTGGCCGACCGCGCGTATGTTTCCGATGCGTTGCGCGCGAGCCTTGCAAAGCAGGGCGCGCTTGGCTAATATCCGACCGCTCGATATCATCGTAAAGACCCGCCGCCGTTTCACAAAGCGCTCTACAAGGCGCGCAACCTCGTTGAAAGGTTCTTCAACAAACTCAAGCATTTCCGCGCTGTTGCAACGCGCTTTGACAGACACGATGCCAACTATCTCGCGTCAGTAAAGCTTGCCGCTCTGCGCATCTGGATGCGATTTAATGAGCCTGTGACCTAGAGCGTCGTTAAAAAGCGCACGCAGACGATGGTGAGAAACGCAGCAAACGAGAGCTCTAAGGTGCGCCTCTTGACACCATGTGCCAAGCGCACGCCAAAAGGTGCAGCCAAGACACTGATCGGTGCCACAACCAACGCTGCCGCTAGAGACACATAACCGATGGTCCACGGTAGGCTCGCTTCAGAACCCCAGCCGGCCCAGATGTACCCGAGCACACCTGGCACCGCGATCAAGGGCCCAAAACTTGCAGCACTTGCGACCGCTGAGAGAATGGAACGTCCATAGAGTGTCAGGTAGGGCACAACAAAAGTGCCACCGCCGATACTCATCAGTGTCGACAACCAACCAAAACTCAAGAACGCCCCTTCCAACCAAGGTCTTTGCGGCACAGCTTCGCCCAGTTTCCAGTCCTCGCGACCCAGCGCGAGTTTGACCGCAACCAAGGCTGAAACCACGATCCAGATCCATTTAAGCGATGTTCCTGAGGCAACGTCAGCGGTCACCACACCTGCGAACACACCAAGCAAAACCCATGGTGCGAAGCGACGCCACAACGCCATGTCAACAGTGCCTTTGGCAAAGTGTCCGCGAAACGAACGGACCGTCGTTGGTGCCAGAATGGCCATCGTGGTGCCAAGCGTCAGGTGCATATGGATCTCCGGATCGATACCCAAAATGCGAAAAATTTCATAAAGAACTGGCACCAAAACACCGCCGCCGCCAATACCAAGAAGACCAGCAAGAAATCCTGCAACGGCTCCGGCACATAGCAAAACAGCAAGCAAGCCCGCATGGGTGCTGGCCCAGGCAACAGCATCGGTGAAAAACAACTGAGTAGTCATCGATGCGCGCGCCTCATGCTGCCTCTGGGCCACGCGATGTCTGGTGCGAACGTTCAACACAATCAAGCGCCCCTTCGAGAACGGAGAGGTCACTGCCAAGTTTTGGCGCATATTCGCTGAGGTGGCGTCGATATAGGCGACCGCGCTGCTGACCATGATAAAGACCAAGAATATGCCGGGTAATATTGTTGAGGCGCCCGCCAGTATTCAGGTGGTCTTGGATATAGGGTTTCAACTGTTCGAGTACATCACGACGGGTGATCGTTGCATCGGTCTCACCAAAAAAGGTTTGGTCAACATCGGCCAACATATAAGGCGTTTGGTACGCCGCACGCCCAACCATAACCCCATCTACGTGGGCGAGGTGCATTTCGCATTCTGCTAACGAATTCAGCCCACCATTGATAATAATTGTGAGATCAGGGCGCGCATCCTTCAAGCGCCAGACGCGGGCATAATTGAGCGGTGGCACGTCGCGGTTCTGTTTGGGCGACAACCCCTTCAACCACGCCTTGCGTGCATGTACGATGAACGTATCGCATCCTGCATCAGCCACGTGATCGACAAATTGCGACAGATCCTGATCTTGATCTTGGTCATCAATGCCAATGCGACATTTCACAGTCACCGGGATCGACACCGCCTGACGCATCGCTTTGATAAGGCGGCCAACCCGTTCAGGCTCCGCCATCAGGCAGGCGCCAAAGGTGCCGCTCTGCACGCGGTCGGATGGGCAGCCAACATTGAAGTTGATTTCATCATAACCGGCTGCGGCACCAAATGTGGCCGCTTCCGCCAACTTTGCCGGGTCACTACCACCCAATTGCAAGGCAATCGGATGCTCGGCTTCGGCAAACCTTAAGAGCCGGTCACGGGGACCAAAAATCAACGCATCCGCCGTCACCATCTCCGTATAAAGGCGTGCGTTTTTGGTCATCAGACGGTGAAAAAACCGGCAGTGCCGGTCCGTCCAATCCATCATCGGAGCGATACAGAATTTATGGGGCTCAAGGGTCATGAGTGCCGTCATATCAGTTTTGCTGGCCCGAGACGAGCCTTTGAAACAGGGCCTTTAGCGGTGCAAATCCTGTTTGATGAAAAGCCGTTTACCTTATCCTCGTGTTGCGTCTGAAAGCTGGATCGGCAATCGGAAATTGGTAATGCGGACGTGCCATAATACCGTATAGTGCTCCGGTGGTGTCCTGGGGCCAAGTGTGGAGCACATGTTCTCCTGGAGGCAACCGCCAACAAAAAACCCGAACAAGAAAAAAAACAACACCGCGGGCAGTCACTGTCCGCTGATTCAAACAGGCTCAAACATAAACCCATGAAGACTGACACTCCGCGCCCGGTACGCCTCAAAAACTATTGCCCGCCAGACTTTCTGATCGACACGGTCAATCTGAAGGTGTCACTTCATGCCACCAAGACAACTGTCGTCAATCGGATGAAAGTCCGGCGTAACCCAAAAGCAAAACGCGCGGCCTGCAGCCTGCACCTTGATGGTGAGCATTTAAAACTGGTCGGCGTGCGTTACAATCGCAAGGCTGTTGCCGATACGGACTATACTGTCAGTAAGGATGCGCTGACGTTGACCAATTTGCCAGATGGTGATGCACCGTTCACGCTTGAGATTGAAACCACGGTCAACCCTGAAGCCAACACTCGCCTTGAAGGTCTCTACCGCTCTCGCGGTGTATACTGCACACAATGCGAAGCGCAAGGCTTTCGCCACATCACGTACTTTCTCGACCGGCCTGACGTGTTGTCACGCTACACTGTACAGATTGATGCTGACCGCGACGAGGCCCCTGTGCTTCTTGCCAATGGAAACATGATTGAACGCGGGACATCAGGCCAAGATGGTCGCCACTATGTTGTGTGGAAAGATCCCCACCCTAAGCCGTGCTACTTGTTTGCCATGGTCGGCGGTGATCTTTCCTCCATCGCATCTTCGTTCAAAACCATGGACGGCGATAGTGTGGACCTGAGAGTTTATGTTGAACACGGCAAGGAAGATCGCGCGGCCTGGGCCATGGATTCCCTCAAGCGCGCCATGAAATGGGATGAAGAACGCTTTGGACGCGTTTACGATCTTGAAGTGTTCAACATCGTTGCCGTGTCAGACTTCAATCTCGGCGCGATGGAGAACAAAGGGCTCAACATTTTTAATGACCGCCTGATCCTCGCCTCGCCAACGACCGCAACGGATACCACCTTTGCCGCCATTGAGAGCGTCGTCGCCCACGAGTACTTTCACAACTGGACCGGCAACCGCATCACCTGCCGCGATTGGTTCCAGCTGTGCCTAAAAGAAGGCCTGACGGTCTATCGCGACCAGGAGTTTTCAGCGGATGAACGCTCGCGCGTCGTGCAACGCATCAGCGATGTTCGCCGTTTGAAGGCCTATCAGTTTGCAGAAGATGCAGGCCCACTCGCCCACCCCGTTCGCCCCAAATCGTATATTGAGATCAACAACTTTTATACGACCACCATCTATGAAAAGGGCGCTGAACTGGTTCGCATGATCGCCACACTACTCGGCGAAAGCGGCTTTAAAGATGGCATGGATCTCTACTTTGAGCGTCACGATGGTGACGCTGCCACCATTGAGGATTTCATTACCTGCTTTGAATATGCCACAGGCCAAGATCTCACGCACTTCTCACGTTGGTATGAACAAGCGGGCACCCCAGAACTGGTTTGCCAGCTGAAGTTTGATAAGAAAAAACAACAAGCCATTCTCGACGTTGAGCAGGTGACACCACCGACAGCTGATGGCAGCAAGAAGTTGCCGTTGCACATCCCATTGAAAGTCGGACTGTTAGACCGCAAGGGCAAAGCGCTCAAGCTAAAACTCGCACGCGGCGATATTGGTCCGGGCGGGCTTTTACAGATTACAAAACGCCGTCACACCTTTCGCTTCAAAGGTATAAAGTCGCGCCCTGTTGCCTCACTGCTGCGTGACTTTTCAGCGCCTGTCAAACTGACGATGAACATCTCAGACCGCGATCTAGCGTTCTTAATGGGCCATGACCCAGACCACTATAACCGCTGGCAGGCGGCCAATCAGTTTGCGACACATACCTTTTTGAACATGATCAAAACGCGCAGCAAGCAGAAGCAGAAAAAGCTGGCTAAAACCTACGCAAATGCTCTTCACACTGCAATCTCCAATGACCGTTTAGAAGCGGCCTATCGCGCCGAATTGTTGCATCTACCGAGTCAATCCGACATCGCACGCGAAATAGGGAAGAATGTCGATCCAGCAGCGATAGCCAAAGCGCACAATCGTCTGTCCAAGCTCATCGCCCGCCAACTCGGCGATACGCTGGAAGGCATTTTCAAAACAAAACCATCCTCAAAGTCATTTTCGCCAGATGCCGACAGCGCGGGCGCGAGAGCCTTGCGCAACGCCGCCTTGTCCCTGCTTTCCAAACGCAGCACCGTAAAAGACGTGAAGCGACTGACCAAACATTTCACCACAGCCAACAACATGACAGATGAAGCACACGCTCTTCTCCTGTTGGCTACCCGCACTGGTAAGGCAGGACAAAAAGCACTCAAGCGCTTTCACAAAAAATGGAAGGCTGATCACGTTGTAATTGACACCTGGTTTGCAGCCCAAGCCCAATCGCCGCGTGCCGACACACTGAAAAACGTCAAAGCACTGACCAAGCATCCGCTTTATAGCGTCAAAGCACCCAACAAAGTGCGTGCACTCATCGGCAACTTCGTGATGCAAAACCCGGTGCAATTCAATTCACCCGATGGCAAGGGCTATAAATTTGCGGCCGACCAGGTCATCAAGCTTGATAAGGTCAACCCACAAATCGCTGCACGTCTCATGGGGTGCTTTAAGTCTTGGCAAAGCCTGGAGCCGAAGCGACGCAAATTGGCACGCAAGGCGCTGGCTCGTGTTGTATCTGCGAAAGGCATCTCACGGGACGTTTACGAGATCGCCAACAAAATCCTTAACGTCTGAATCAACACAAGGCGTGGTCGCAAAGACTCAGCCCTGTCCCCAGCGCAAAAAAAACGACTTGACGGATTTATTCTCCCTCGACAGGGGAGTCGCGAATCAGCGAGTCTGGTCAAGCGATTCGGCGCACATTTCACGCTTTAATCGCTGGGCTGAGTGAACGCATAAGATTGGGCAAATCTTATATTAGAGGGATTGAAGGATGGTGGACCAATACTCCACCCGTCCAACGGGGAGAGCTGTGCCCTGTGCAAGGTCGGGTCAAATACTAAAAACGCTAAAAACGTTGGGTTTCTCGCTCACTAAGCAGGCCATTGGTAGTCTCCTTCTGCTGATTGCAAGCGTGCATATTGTTCTCGCCGATGGGGCCACAGGTAATGTCAACAACGCCCTTTGGCCGACCTTGGTCATTGGCTACGGATTATTGTTTGCAACGCTCTTAGTCTGGTCTGAACGCCGACCACTGTCTGCCGTCCAAAACCTCCTAGACGAAACCGAAGGAGAGGCACAATCACAGAGCCACGTACCACCCGTTTCGCCACAGTCCCATCCAATCGACAAAAATAGCGAAGCCAGCATGGGCCAAAGCCTTGCCGCATTGCGCCACACAAGCCGCCAACACCTCGCCAACCAACCGGCCTGTTTGCCCTTGGACACAGTGACGGCTTCCAAATGTTCAGATTGGTCAGATCTGATGTCGCAGGTTAGTCATGAACTGCGCACGCCCCTGAATGCCATGATCGGCTTTTCTGACGTCATGAATGCAGAGCTTCTGGGTCCCCTTGAGAATCCTAAATACCGAGAATATCTGGCACACATTCGCGACAGCGGGCACGAACTCCTAAAATCCGCTGAAGACACCCTGGCGATGACAAGCCTGCTTGCAAATAGACCCACGTTTGAACGCGTCACACAAACAAGCAATTTAACCGACACGCTCTATGAAGCTTGGAATTTCGTTGCCACAGAGGCTTGCGGCAAGTCGATCTCACTGTCGCTTGATCTGGCCTCCGACCTCTATGTTAATGCTGATAAACGACCTCTCAGACAGACCTTTGTCAATCTCTTCTCAGAGGCGCTCAAACGCACAGCAAGCCATGGCGCGATCACTGTGCGTGTTCAACAAAGCGGTGAAATTGTTGAAATTGAAGTCTCAACCGTGTGTACCAAGCCCCCGCAATCCAAGACAGCGCCCTCTCTCTCTCTGGTAATCGCCCAGGCGTTGCTTGAGTTGCAGGGTACAACGTTGGTGATCGGGATCAACGACACTGGAATCTGGTCAGCCGTCACTTTGTTTGATTGCCCGATGCAATCAGATTTTTTTAACGACGCGCATTGCACGGCCACGGGGCGCGCTAGCACTGTAAACTAGACCTCTGCTTAAGATTGATCTAGATCGATCTGCGAAAAGTTGGGTTCGCCTTTGAGCAGATACGTTGATCGCCAACCATGAGATAGAGCGTTGAGCAAATAGCTTCGCTGTGCACAACAAAAGGCGCGACGCTCTAGTCGCGATGTCGCCAGCCCTTGTGACGGCGACGCCAGCTGCCGCGCTTGTCTTCTTGGATGAATGCACCAAAGGCACGCTTTTCCTCATCTGTCAGCGTCTCAAGCAAGTCTAGAAATTTCTGAGATCCACGCTGACGCACAAGGGATCGCTTCTGCCAAACGGTGGCCAATGCGGTTTCGACGGCTGCGCGATCATATTTCTCAGCTTGCAACACGCTCCCAAATTTTTTGCGCGCATCACGCACGTCGTTAAATAAAGGGCGTAAGGTATCTCGCTCTTTACGCCAGGCTTGTCTTAAGGCGCGGCGTTTCTCGCGCGGCAATTTACGATATGCAAAATGGATTAAGCTCCGCTCAATACCGCCATGGTGGAAATGTTTTCCGCCGTGGCGGACCCACGCCGTTGCAAGCGCACCAATCACCAATAGGTTGAGCGCCAACGATGCGATAATCACACTTTTCATGACCCGGCTTAGCCCGGAAAAACCAGTTGTCGCCATCGTTCTACCTCTTGTTAAAGCACATCATCGTCATATGAGTTGCCATCAACGACATCAAAAATAGGATCTGAGAGTGCTGCAGTTTCTGTTGCAATACTGCCGAGACCCAAAGCCTCAGATACCGGCGTCAACGTGTTGTTGGCGATCCCGGTTGCACCAATCGTAATACCAAGCAGCAAGGACGCCGCAAGCGTGCCTGCTGCCGCCACATTAGGCCAACCACGGGGCGATCGGTTGGTTGATGGCATGCGCCGCCTCTGGGGCTCAAAGGCCACAACATTACTGCCATCCGTTGGTCGTGTCGCCGTTGCAATGGAACTCATGATCCTTTCAGCCAATGCATCATGGCGCGCGAGAGTGTCAGACCCAGCTGTCTCCCCTGCACGCGTGAGCACCTGATCCAGGGCTGCAAATTCCTTCACCGTAGCTTTTGCCACCGGATCATCTGCAATCAATGCCTGAAGCGCACCACGTATGGTTTCCGGCCAGCGCATCGCATCGGCACCAAATCGCTCAAGGGTCTCATCTAACAGAGCTCGGTTGATTGTTTTTTGTTCACTCATCTTTTTCGTCTTTCATTCCATCGCTTTCGTGAGCTCAACTCACCTGACCAACTTCCTTGTGGTATCTGTCTCATCCCCACGTCGCTCATGATGCCGCATCTGTTTCATCTAACAAAGTGCGCCAACTTTCTTTCAACTCTATCTTGAGGCGTCGTCGTCCACGCGACAACAGAGATTCAGCCGCTTCTACAGAACACGACAAAGCCTCAGCCACCTCAACCTGGCTAAGCTCCTCAAAATGAAACAGAGTTAGAGCAACACGTTGTCTGTCTGGTAGCGCTGCAAGCGCGTCCGCGACGTGATCGGCGCGCTCGATGTCCTCGACATGGCCCTGTTGCGTAGCTGCTTCGCCATGCTCGGAAATTTCTGCCACGACATCAAGACGTTTGGCGGACCGCAATCGATCAATTGCCAAATTGCGGCTGACCTGCCGCAACCAAGGGCGGACACCTGCGGCACCAATTTCTAATCGACCTGCACGCTGCCATAAACGCACAAATGCTTCTTGCGCCACATCTTCAGCTTCACTGGCATCGTTCAACAAACCCCGTGCGCCGGCAACCACTGTCGATAAATGACGATCCACCAAGACGCGAAAAGCGCTTTGATGCCCAGCACAGGCGCGCGTCAACAAGTCGGCCTCGTCCAGAAAGGATTGGCGCCCATCACTTCGTTGGTCGCACACGCGTGTCGCGGCACCATCTGAGACAGAGCTCTGATCCTTCGGATCTTCGATCACAAGCCCTCCGCCAATCGGACGTGGTAACTCCATCACCTGAGCACGTTGCATAGCCTAACTGCCACCTAGAGACGTTTCGTTCATCCCTCACAAGAGGGTCGAGCCTTTTGTTGTACACAGTGAAGCTATTTGCTCGATGCTCTATCTCATGACTGACGATCAACTTATCTGCTCAAAGTCGAACCCAACTTTTCGCAGGTTGATCTACAGACAACGCTCAAAGGGCCTCAAATCCGTCGCCCAATCCGTCATCGAGACATCAAGCCCACGCCAAAGCCCCGTTTTAGGCAACAATACGTTCATAAATCGCGTGCACCTCGGCCAGGGTATCTCTCAATTTTGCTTCAAGGGCGGCAAAACTGGGGCTATCGCCTGCGCGCGCCAATAGGTCCTTAAGGCCCTTCGGTGCTTTTTGAGGATTAAAATCTTCATCAAGACAAAGCCGCAAAATCTGACCCAGATTATGCATCAAACGGGATGCCGTGATCAACGCTTCGCCGTCTCTTGGTGCCAAACACCCGGCATCCATCAACTTGCGCAAAGCGACCACCGTGGTCTGATCAAGCACGCTTGGGTGATCGTGAGCATAGATCAATTGCAAGTATTGAGCGATGAACTCCAAATCAACGAAGCCGCCGCGCACTTGCTTCAAATTCCAGATATTGTCGGTTTTCTTTTGCTCCAAAATCCGCTCGCGCATGTCACGTACATCTGTCGTAACCTTTGACAGCGTGCGACGCGTCACCAATACCTCGTGAATGGCGGCGCCCACTTTTGCCTTGAGGCTATCCGGTCCAGACACGACACGAGCCCGGGTCAACGCCATGTGTTCCCACGTCCATGCCTCTGTCACCTGATAATCCACAAAGCTTGCTAACGCAGTGGCAACGGGCCCCTTGTTGCCAGACGGACGCAGCCGCATATCAACTTCGTACAACATACCTTCAGGGGTTGGAGCAGACAGCGCCGTAATCAACCGTTGCGTTAAGCGCGCATAATACTGACTGGGTGCGAGTGGCTTTGCCCCATCTGTCTCTGACGCTCCTGCATCAAAATCATATACGACAATCAGATCCAGATCAGACGACGCCGTCATTTCCAACCCGCCCAATTTGCCCATGGTCACAACGGCTGTACCGCCACCCTTGACAACACCGTGGGTTTCCACCAATTCGCGATCAACGACCCCTTCCAGCGCGCGAATCAAGCGTTCTGCCAGCAGTGCATAAGCACCACCTGCCTTACTGGCATTAATGGTGCCAGTTAGAATGCGCACACCGATCAAAAACATCTGCTCATTGCCAACAATACGTGCCCGGTCGAGAATCTCTTGAAAATCTTCTGCGCCAGCAAATTCTGCGGCAATGATTTGGTCAATTTCTGCCGCATCCGGCAGCACACTAAACGTGCGGGGGTCGAGGACTGCATCCAACAGGCGGTGCCTGCGCGATAAGATGCGCGCCATGCGCGGTGCCGTCCCCATAATATCGGCAAACAACTTAAGCAGACTGGGATTAGCCTTGAGAATGGCAAACAACTGTACGCCCGTCGGCAGTTCCGCTAGAAACCTATCAAACCCAGCAAACGCCCGGTCTGGATCCGACGTTTCAGACAGCGCCTGGATCAAAAAGGGTTGCACTTCCGTCAGCCGCTCCTGGCCACCTTTGGAGCTGACCGCACGATAGCGACCCCGGTGCCAAGCCCGAACACCTGCCACCACATTCTGTGGTTGATTGAACCCCATTTTTGTCAAATTTGCCAAGGTGTCAGGATCATCATCTTCACCTGCAAACACCAGATTCATATTTGGACTAAGACTATCGGGATCATCTTCAAATAACTCTGCGTAATGGTTCTGAACCATCTCAAAGACCGGAACGACGGCAGCCGAAAGTTCTGCAATATCTTCATAACTACAAAACCGGGCTAACGAGAGCAATTGCGTTTCATCGGCAGGTAGTTCGTGTGTTTGTTCATCGGCAACCATCTGAATACGGTGTTCAAGTGTTCTCAAAAATTGATAGGCTCGCTCTAAATCAGCACGCACATCCGGCGCAATCCACTCACGCTCTTCAAGACGCTTGAGCGCTTTTAAGGTCTGGCGCACGCGGAGTTCTGGTTGCCTGCCACCTGCAATTAATTGTTGGGTTTGTGCAAAAAATTCAATCTCACGAATACCGCCGCGACCCAGCTTGACGTTGTGTCCCGCAACTGAAATTTCACCCAGGCCCCGAAACGCATGCACCTGTCGCTTCATGGCATGAATGTCAGAAATGGCAGCAAAGTCGAGATACTTGCGCCAAATATACGGTGACAGATCGTGAAGGATGGCATCGCCAGCTTCGATGTCGCCTGCCACAGGACGGGCTTTTAAAAGTGCGGCGCGCTCCCAATTTTGGCCAACACTCTCATAGTAATAAAGGGCGGCATCGACAGATAAAGCAGCCTGCGTTGCCCCTGCATCTGGACGCAGCCGCAAATCGGTTCGAAACACGTAGCCATCGCGCGTGCGTTCATCCATGAGCCGGACGAGATCGCGTGTCAGTCGAACGAAAAATATCTGTGCTTCTAAACCCTCCCGCAAACGCGCTTTTTCAGGGTCAAAGAAAATAATAAGATCAATGTCGCTCGAATAGTTGAGCTCGCGGGCGCCATGCTTGCCCATCGCCAGTACAATGTATCCAGATTGCAGATCGGGTTGTTGAACGCTGGCGTCAGAGGATGTATCGGCCAACCAATCTCCTGACTGAATGGCTTGGCGAAAGAGAAACCGGACAGCGCTTTGTAGCGTACTGTCGGCTGTCTCAGAAAGAATACTCGTCACCTGCATTACCGGCCACACGCCGGCGAGATCTGCAAGCGCCGTTAAAAGTGCAACCTCGCATTTGAATTTTCTGAGGCTGGACATAGCCTCATCGAAAGAGTGCGCCTCTTCAAGCGCCTTTACCATTTCATCGCGTGCACTGTGAAAACGTGCAGCAGGGTCTGAGCTAAGCAGGACTTGTAGACGTTTGGGAGACTGACGAATGAGGCCGGACAGATAGGGCGAGCCTGAATAAATACTCGTAATGAGATCGCGAACGGGTTGTTTTTTGAGAAGATCACTCAGCGGTTGCAGTGTCTCATCACCAGCGGCTAATGAGCAAAGTTCTTCAAGATCGGCTTTTACACGGTCTTCGCCACAACTCAGAGGTGTGGATTGAATAAGATCAGCGAGCATCGCCGATGTGGTCCCCTCTGATGCTACGTCCATCACCTCAAGCCTCGCTCGCAATACACGATGGTCAATCGGCCACTTGTGTTTGAGGCCCACTTTTCTGCGGCAGTCTCAATGTCACACGCAAGCCCGGTTTATTATCATCCAACTCTACCGTTCCTCCATGCATCCGCGCAACTGCCGCAACAAGGGAAAGTCCAAGCCCCGTTCCAGGTTGGGTGCGGCTTTGCTCAAGACGCACGAAACGGTTCAAAACCCGTTCACGGTCCTCTGGGCTTATGCCTGGGCCATGATCACCAACTTCGATCAGGGCCAGATCGTCTTCGACACGCACTTGAGCCGTGACACGTTGTGTCTTTTGGCTGTCGGCCACGCTCTTGCGACCATACTTGATAGCATTGTCGATGAGATTCGCGAGCGCCTGAACAATCAGCTGCTTATTGGCATGTAGCGGTACCGGCTCTGGCGCGGAGGTTTCAATCGTCAACCCATTTTCTTCTGCGACGGGCTGGTACAGCTCGCCTACATCATCCAGAATTTCCGCTAAATCAAAAGTGACGGCGGTCTCTTCAATCGAACCCGCTTCCAAACGTGCGATCAACAACAACGCGTTGAAGGTTCGAATGAGCCCATCGGCCTCTTCAATCGTGCGTTCCAACCCTTCTCGATAGGCTTCGCCACCGCGAGGGTCACGCAGCGCCCCTTCGGCCCGGTTGCGTAACCGGTTAAGCGGTGTCTTGAGATCATGGGCGATGTTGTCTGACACTTCCCGCAACCCAAACATCAACTGATTAATACGATCCAGCATTTGGTTGAGGTTGCGCGACAGGTCATCCAACTCATCGTGCTGACCTGAGATCGGAATACGCTCCGTCAAATCACCTTGCATGATCGATTGCGCCGTTGTGTTGACGGTCGCCATGCGGCTCAAAAAGGCGCGACTTATTCCATAACCCACGCCAATAGCCCCAAGCGTCAGCGCACCAAACGCCGCCAATAAAAACCGACGTAACCAACTTGAAAACGCGCCAACATCTTCAATATCGCGCCCAAGGAATAAAACGCCATCTGGCCCGAGGTTTTGACGCAACGCGACGCCGGACCGCTCACTGGTGCTGGCACTTGAGCGCACGTTAGCGTAGCGAAATACACCGCCCTTTTTGCCTGCGCGCAGTTCATCTGGAACGTCTTTTAGATTGCCGGCAAGACGCCCGCGGGCGGCATTTTCCAAATGATAGAGGCCGGGACCTTTGACAGCGCTTTTTCGAGCAACTGTTTCGGTGACACGCGCCAGTCCGTGGCGGCGGTATTCAAGCATTGTTGCTTGTGCCTCATGCTCCAGTGAACTGACCACCTGTTTGACCAGAAGATCACTTGTGCGCCACATCACCAAAAGAGCAATGGCCACAGACGCCAACACGAACAACGCCGCTACCCATGCGGCGCGGCCAAACATGTGAGAACCCAGAACAGATGTGAGAGAACTAGCTGGCGTCTTCACGAACCATATATCCCGCCCCGCGCACAGTGTGCAGCAAAGGCTTGTCGAAGCTCTTGTCAATTTTGGCTCTCAGACGTGAGACATGCACATCAATGACATTGGTTTGAGGGTCAAAGTGGTAGTCCCAGACATTTTCGAGCAGCATGGTGCGCGTCACTACCTGGCCTGCATTCTTCATGAGGTATTCAAGTAAACGAAATTCACGGGGCTGCAAAATGATCTGTTGGCCCGCCCGCAGAACACGATGTGACAACCGATCAAGCTCTAGATCACCAACAACGTAGCGCGTTTCCTGCTCGCCGGGTGTCACACGGCGGGTCAATGCTTCAACGCGTGCCAACAATTCGGTATAGGCATAGGGTTTGGTAAGGTAATCATCGCCGCCCGCTTTCAGGCCTTTGACACGATCATCAACTTCACCAAGCGCTGATAAAATCAGAACGGGGGTTTGGTCTCCGCCTGCGCGCAGTTCACTAATAACGCTCAGACCATCTTTTTCCGGCAGCATGCGGTCGACAATCAGGACATCATAGTCTCCCTCTTGCGCCATAGCTAAGCCGAGCGGGCCATCGCCTGCCAGATCAGCGCTGTGCCCACTTTCTTTCAGTGATTTATGCAGAAACTGTGCTGTTTCTCGATCGTCCTCAATCACCAAGACCCGCATTCATCACCTTGCTTTGTTTTTTGCTAGTCGTACAACCTTACACGTCTGCATTCACAGTTTGCAATTCAGCATTGAGCGTCTCAACCGTTCCAAGGTTTGCATTGACCTTCTAAAACGCAACAAGGCGGCATGCTGTTTCAAGCCCACCGCCTTGTTGCGTTTTTAAGAGGCGGGTGCCAAACGGGCTACCCTTTCGAGAAGCGTAACGGTACAATCCGCTTTTGACCACCGGATTGGATCAACAGCAACACGGCTGCGCGTCCTTGATCCTGAACCCGCTTCACATTCGACACAACTTCAGATGGGTCGGAAACAAGACGGCGGTCAACTTGTAGGATCACGTCACCTGCACGCAGACCCTTTTGGGCGGCGTCAGACTTTGGCTCAACCTCAGCAATGGCCACACCTTCCTTGTCATCTTCCGACCGCGCTGACATCAACGTCAGGCCGAGCTGCTTCAAGGCCATTTTCTCTTTTTCTTTTGCCTTTAATGGGGCCTGACCTTGGCGCAGCTTGGCAATTTCAGCGGTTGATGTTGGGAATGTACCCAACACAAGATTGATCATCTGATGGCTATTGTCGCGCCACACCTTAACGGCAACGTTGGTGCCCGGTGCGATTTCAGCAATCTTACGCGCCAAGTCACGACTGTTTTCAATCTGCAGACCATCCACTTCAATAATGGCATCCTGCATTTTAAAGCCAGCCTTTTTGGCAGGACCATCCGGCGTCACATCGGAGACAAGCGCGCCTTTTGCAGCGGCAAGACCAAGGCTTGCAGCCGTATCCTCGTCGATGTTCTGAATTTTGACACCAAGCCAACCGCGCGCCACCGTGCCGGTTTTCTTCAGCTGTGCAATAACCTTCTCAACACGCGCCGCAGGCACTGCAAACGCAATCCCGACGTTGCCACCCGACGGGCTGAAGATCGCGGTGTTAACACCAATTACTTCGCCATTGAGGTTGAAGGTTGGGCCTCCAGAATTGCCTTTGTTCACAGCAGCATCAATCTGCATGAAGTCATATGGACCTTCATTGATGTCACGCGCCAGCGCTGAGACAATACCCGCAGTTACAGTGCCTCCCAAACCAAATGGATTGCCGATTGCCAAAGCCCAGTCACCAACACGAGGCTTACCCTTGGCAAACTTCACCGACGGAAACGTCTTGGTGGTTTTCATCTTCAATAGCGCTAGATCGGTGCGCGGATCGGTGCCTACCAAGTCAGCATCAATCTTTTCAAGATCATCAAAGCTGACCTGAATTTTGGTTGCTCCATCAATCACGTGATTGTTGGTGACAACATAGCCGTCAGGCGAAACTACGAATCCTGAACCTTGGCCACGACGTGGCTGACTTGGACCGGGGCGGCCACGGAATTGTTTTGGCAGGTTCTTAAAGAAGTCATGCAGCGGGCTGTCTTCTGGAATGTTGGGAAGCTTTGGTCTGCTTTCCTTGTTGTTCTTCGCATCATCTTTTGAGCCATCGTTAACGACGGACACGCTGACAACGGCCGGCTTCACGCGCTCAACGATATCGGCAAAGGAAAGAGGTGCCCGACCAAATGGGGTCACCACTTCTGGTGAAGTCGCAGCACGCTGGGCTTCGGCAACCGGTGAAAATCCAACATTGGCCACAGCCAGGCCACCTGAGACGACAGCGAGCGCCGTCAACATTGACACGATTTTACGGGGTGCCTTGGAGCACACCTCGGCTGGCCCGAGTTTTGCGTTGTTACCAGCTTGTTGCTGTAGGTCCATTCCAAATCTCCTTGGTTAAAGGACATGACGTTTGGACCCTTGCTAAAGCGCAGCGCCTTACACGGGTCTTTCGGGCACCTTAACAATTGGTAATACTGTTAAAAAATCAGAGTTTTCGGAGCAATTGGGGCGACTATGTCGCGTGCTTGATCATCTCAGGGTTGAAGGCAACTGCCGTGGTCGTTGTGGGGGTGCTGACTGTCACTTGCCCGACCCTGGCCGAGCCCATAGCACCTCTCCCCGCAAAAGGCAGTTTCACCCCACAGTTAACCAACTCCCCTGACACCAACAAATTGACTATGCATTTGGCCGGGAAAATTGGGTTTCTAAGAACCAAAAACGGAGCGCCCCGCTGCACCGCATTTTGTTTGTCCACAACGCTGATCGCCACTGCAGGCCATTGTCTGCGTGGCGGGGCTGACAAAACACATCGCCACCAATCTGACCTGATCTTCGAACGGGTCTTGGATCACCAATCTGCGGCGCAAATCTCTCACACGACACAAAGCAGCGCGCTTGCCGGACTTGTTTCGGGTGGCATTGCCGTGTCCTTCAGCAAACCCATTGAAGCCGACCGTGACTGGGCGTTGCTGCGATTGCAGAAACCGGTGTGCCCCAAAGGTGGGTTGAAAATGGCATCTGACGCAGCCACACCTCCACGCGCTTCGAACAGCCCTGATCTCATGACACCTCGCATTATCTTCACCAAACACGACATCGCAACTCTTGGCACTCAGCCCTGCCAGCGCACCAACATCCGATCATCCAGCGCTGCCGAAAAAGTCAACGTCGACTTTTCAGCTCCAAACTTGTTGATCTTTCACGACTGTGATGCAGGCCCCATTTCTTCAGGAAGCCCGCTGCTGCGAAAAACAGAAGCTGGTTTTGAGGTCGTTGCAATGCACGTTGGCAGTTATGTGCGCTCCCGTGTGCTTGAGTATGATCGCGCGATCATCCAGCGCGTGGCATCAAAGCCGGTTGCAAATATTGCTGTCCGTGTCGAAGAATTTACGCGGCCTGTGAAAGATCTCTTAAGACCGGTTTTGTTGACAACAACAGCGTTGCCCGGTCACGAACTGCAGCCTAGATCAACCTGGCAAAAGTTAGAATCGACTTTGAGCAGATAAGTTGATCGCCAGTCATGGAATAGAGCCATGAGATAGAGCGTCAAGCAAATAGCTTCGCTGGTACGAGAAAAGGCGCAACGCTCTAGCGAGACACCGCAATAGTCGGGCACGCCGACCACCTGAACCTTAAGAGCGGTCTTTGTTTGGTGCTTTCAAAAGCGCATCCAAGCGCTTTCGTTCATCAACAGTAAGCCCTGCCGGCCCTGACTCAGCGGAGACGGCGTCGGGGCGCTGACGAAAAAGGCTGCGATAAACGGCAAAGAACGCCAACAGCGCGATCAAAAATGGCATCAACCACAGCAACAGTGTATTGGGGGCAAACGGTGGTTTGAGCAAAACAAATTTACCGTAGCGGGCAACAAGATAGTTTTGAACTTCATTGTCGCTATCACCCGCCTTCAGCCGATCGCGCACGAGACGTCGCAAATCCTTGGCGAGCGGTGCATCCGAATCGTCGATGGATTGGTTTTGACAAACCACACACCGAAGCCCGGCCGAAAGCGCGCGGGCCCGCGCTTCAAGAACTGGATCTTTAAGCACCTCATCTGGATCAACCGCTTGGGCTACGAGAACGGGCAGCCAAAGAGTGCTCGCCACTACCAGAAAAAACAACCTGATGCCGGGTGCGTGCATTTCACCTACTCCGCCGCGACGGGTTGCGTGCGTATTGTCTTTTTAGGCGCGCCGACACGCAGGCGGCGATCCATCAACGAGATAAAACCGCCGAGGAACATAATGAGTGTGCCAATCCAAATCCAGCGCACAAAGGGATGGAAATAAAGCCTGACGGCAAAGCCACCTGCAAGCTGCTCATCGCCCAGAACTGTGTAAAGATCACCGCGCCAGGAGGCAAAAATACCCGCTTCGCTGGTTGGCATTGGTGGCGCATCGTAAACACGTTTTGCAGGACGCAAGGTGGTGGCCTCGACGCCACCCCGGGTCACCAGGAACGTACCAACCTTTTGGTTGTAGTTTGGCCCACGCTCGGGTTTAGCACCCTTAAACGTCAGCTTAAAACCCGCAATCTCAGCGGTGCTTCCGGGCTTCATGACCAGCACAGATTCCTGTCGCCACGCGCTCGTCGCGACAATGCCAACCACCATCACACCAACGCCGAAATGCGCCAAAGTTGTCCCCCAAACAGAGCCTGGAAGCTGACGCGCCCGACGCAACACCGTCAGCCAATCCGCCCGATGTGGTCTTGCGCGCAAGACCAATTCGGAAACCGCACCCATCATCACCCAAACACCAAGCGCTAATCCGAACGGTGCCAACCATGGCCCATCATTGGTGAATGCACTAGCCCACGCGAAGACCAACAACGCCAATATCAATGCCCACATCAATCGACCACCAGCAGCAGCAATGTCCCCGCGCTTCCACGCCAACAGAGGTCCGAACGGGAGCGCCATCAACAGCGGCACCATCAACGGTGCAAACGTGGAGTTAAAGTAGGGTGGACCAACAGAGATTTTCTCGCCGGTCAACGCTTCCAGCGCCAACGGATAGAGTGTGCCAATCAAGACCGTCGCACAGGCTGTCGTCAGCAAAATATTGTTCAATACCAAACTGCCCTCACGGCTGATCGGCGCAAACAAACCACCACGGCGCAGGTCAGCGGCACGCGCTGCAAATAATGCTAAGCCACCGCCTGTGAACAGCAGCATGATGGCCAGCACAAACACACCGCGTTCTGGGTCGACGGCAAACGCGTGGACTGACGTCAACACGCCTGAGCGCACCAGGAACGTGCCCATCAGGCTTAGCGAGAAGGTTAGAATTGCGAGCAGGACCGTCCATACTTTGAGGGCGTCCCGCTTTTCCATGACAAGTGCACAGTGCAACAACGCCGTGCCTGCAAGCCATGGCATGAACGAGGCGTTCTCAACCGGATCCCAGAACCACCAACCGCCCCATCCCAGTTCATAATACGCCCACCACGACCCCATGGCGATGCCGATGGTGAGACACATCCAGGCGGCAAGCGTCCACGGCCTGACCCAGCGTGCCCAAGCGGCATCCATGCGCCCTTCAATCAGAGCTGCAATTGAAAACGAAAAGGCCATCGAGAACCCAACATAGCCGGTGTAAAGAAATGGCGGATGAAAGGCTAAGGCTGGATCTTGCAAAATCGGATTGAGGCCCTGGCCTTCAAAAGGTGCGGGATCAAAGCGCAGAAACGGATTTGAGGTCAGAATAATAAACAGCAAAAAAGCGACAGAGATGGAAGCTTGCACAGCCAACACATTGGCTTTGAAGCGCGTCGGCAGGTTGTTGCCAAATGCTGCAACAGTCGCCCCGAATAACGCCAGGATCAAAACCCAAAGCAGCATTGAACCTTCGTGATTGCCCCACACGCCAGAAATTTTATAGAGCAGCGGTTTGGTTGTGTGCGAATTGAGCGCCACATTCTGAATTGAAAAGTCTGACGTGACGTAAGCATGCATAAGCGCGCAGAAAGAAATCAGCACCAAACCAAACTGTGCCATCGCTGCTGGACTTGCAACCCGCATCAACCAGATGTCATTTTGCCGGGCACCCCACGCCGGTACAGTCATCTGCACACTGGCGATGACCAAGGCCAGGATCAGGGCAAAATGACCAGTTTCCGTAATCACTGGCTCACCTTGGGTTTCGCGTCGTTATCTTTGCCATAACCGGACTTGGGTGCATTGGGGTGCGTTGCCGTTTTACCAAGTTCCACACCGCGGTCTTTGAGCGCCTTTGCAACCTCAGCAGGCATATAGTTCTCATCGTGTTTGGCCAACACAGAATCCGCTTCAAAATTCCCATCGCTGCCCAACCGGCCCTCCGTCACCACGCCTTGGCCCTCGCGGAAGAGATCTGGCAAAATGCCCGTATAGCGCACGTTGATTTTTGACAACGTATCGGTAACTGCAAACGTCACCGTTGCCCCATCGCCACGTTTGACCGAGCCATCAGCCACAAGTCCACCGAGGCGAAACCGCTCGCCAATCTTGACTTTGTTTTCTGCAACGTCACTTGGGGTGTGAAAGAAAACGATCGTATCGCGCAGCGCAAACAGAACCAACAGAGCCGCAAGCGTCAAAATGACAACGCCAGAACCAATCAGTACAGCTCGTCTTTGTTTGCGGGTCATGGGGCTGGGCTTTTTCTCTCTGTCTATTTGTGACCAAGGCCGTTGGGATATTCAACAACAACGTTATTTAGGCATCTTCTTTTCCAATCCCTCGAGGCGTTGTTGTACCATACCTCGCCATGGATCTTCACTTTTTGCCGTAGTGAGCAAGTCGGAATAAGCCTTCTCGGCACCCTGAAAATTGCCATCTTGCTCTAACGCAAGAGCACGCCAAAATTTCGGCTCAACCCGTTCTGGCGCCATTTTTATCAAACGCTCTGAGATCTGTCGAAGGTCTTCTGTAACAATACCGTTGTTGGCACCAATTGCGGATTTGACATAGCCAATCATGCGGCGTGGGTTTTCACCCAACAAGCGTATGGCATTGCGGTAGGCGTCTGCTGCATCACCATAGCGCCTGGCTCGAAAATAAAAGGGTGCAATGACGTCCCAACCTTTGCCGTCTTCGGGGTGCGACCTCAAGCGGGCTTCAACACGGGCAAGCAAGTTTCCTGCTGTTGCCGTTTTGAGATTTTCTTTTAGTCGCGGCGCGTGAGGGAGATCTGGCAATTGTGGTGCACCAATCCTGGAATAAATCACTCCTGCTGCAATAGGGATTAGGCCTGAGAGCACAAGCGCCAATAATTTAGGTGGTTCGCTGCGGCCAGCCAGATCGCCCGGGCGATCTGGGACGTCTACGCTGCCAGTTCCAACTGCACCCTGCCCGCCTCCACCTTGCGCTGTGTCCTGATCTGCAATTTGCAAAATCTTTCGGCTGACTTCAATGCGTGCAGCCACGGCGTCTTCTGGAGCAATGACCCCGCGCTCAAGGTCTGCGTCAATTTCTGTAAGCTGGTCTTGGTAGACCGCAATGTTCGCAGTACTAACGCCCGTGTTGGTCGCTGCGCCACGACCAAACAAGGAGCCCAGCACAACAAACACTATAGTGGCGGTCAACACCGCGAATAAAAGCCAGATGACCATGAATGCGCTCGATAAAATCTTGAAGGATTGCCATACGGGCACTGGCCCATGACCGCAAGGTCTTGGAGCACATTGGGCTAATCTGCCACGTCAAAGTGGACCATGTCTGGGCTGCTGAGGACCACCATCCCCCTAATAGCCGCGCGCGCAAAAAAAGCCGCTTCCGGCGTGAGCTGGAAGCGGCTAAATTGTTTTTGATATCGAAACGTCAGAACACCTGCACGTCTGGCGCAGCCCTGCAACCTGAACAGATGTCCGTACTAGAGCCTCAAGCCTTTTGTTGTACACAGTGAAGCTATTTGCTCAACGCTGTATCTCATGACTCTATCCCATGACTGGCGATCAACTTAACTGCTCAAAGTCGCGTTCCAACTTTTCACAAGGTTACTCTAGGTGACGTTGCTCCACGTACCATCAGGATTACGACACGCAGTGCCGCTCATCGCCTCAGGTTGGCCGTCAATATAAATCTTGTGTGTGTAGTCCCGGCAATCGAGACTGCCGCGGCGATAGGGTTTTGATGGGATCACCTCGCCATAGCGACCATTGTCTGGATTGCGCCAGCGTTCAACGTTGCCGGACGAACCACGCTCTAAGGCTGCATATTCTGCTTGCTGCGCCAGTATGCGATCTTGCCTATCCAACGAGCGGCCAATTTCACTGCCAACGATGCCGCCAACCACTGCACCAATGGCCGTGGCTGCAACACGCCCACCACCTTTGCCAACCGTGTTCCCGAGCAAGCCACCTGCTACAGCGCCCACGACCAGACCGGTATCAGCTTTGTTAGGCCCTTCTGATCCGCAACCGGAAACAGCCAGGGAACTCGCTAAAATGAGAGAAACGCACGTGGTGCGCATGATGAGCCTCTTGTGTTCGTTAACGTGTGGTCGTTTGCTTATATGCGCTTGAGACGCATGTCTTGCGGTTGTTGCACACTGTGACGTGCTTAACTGTTGCGAGCCTCTTATCGCCAGTCGTGCAAACTCATCCAACTGGTCTAACGGGGTCAAGGAGAAAAAACACCCCTTATGTTCTACGTTTTCCAGAGAGATTCGGGCGAAAGTTCGGCCTAAAGGCCCACAAACTCGGGTCATTGGCGCGATTGCGGTGGTTTTTCGTACTTAAATCTCTATTTGCCCCTCACTTATCCAGCCCTCAGTCTTCATACTGCAGGCAGCTCTAAATTGACCTGCAAACCGCCGTGACGGGATTGCGCTAGCGAAAAACTGCCCTGGTAGGTTTGCACCAGGTCAGTAACAATCGAAAGGCCCAGCCCCGAACCAGGCTTGCTCTCATCAAGACGCATCCCGCGTTTGCCAATCTTTTTACGCTGCTCGTTGGTCAAACCAGGTCCATCATCTTCAACCTGGATATGCAGGCAGCCGGACGCACGCGATGTTGATGACGATGGGATTTTGGAACGTCGAACTGTGAGATAGACCTGAGTGTCAGCCCATTTACACGCATTGTCGAGCAGGTTGCCGAGCATTTCTTCCAGGTCCTGTTTCTCGCCCTGGAACTTCACACCCTCGAGCGAGGTGACCGAAATCTTTATGCCACGTTCTTGGTGAATGCGTTCCAACGCACGCACCAGCGGTGCCGCAACGCCCGACACATCGCTTGAGCCACCAATCACACCAGATCGTGCTGCCATGCGCGCCCTATCAAGATAGTGACTAACCTGATCGCGCATGATGGTTGCTTGTTCAGCAACCTTGCTTGCCAACGTGCCCTTGCTATCTCGTGCCTCATTTGTAATGACAGCAAGCGGCGTCTTCAACGCATGTGCCAAATTTCCAACTTGGGTCCGCGCCCGGTCTACAACATCTTGATTTGACCGAATGAGCGCATTCAATTCGTGTTGCAGCGGCTCAATTTCGACAGGAAATTCACCTTCGAGCTTAGTGGCTTCACCCGTCCTTATATCCGACAGGCCGCGTCCGATTTTGCGCAAGGGGAGTAGGCCAAATCGTACCTGGAACAACGTCACGCCCACAAGTCCTAGTCCGGCCAGCGTCAACGCCGTTGCTAGCCGTGTGCGAAATTTTGCCAACTGACTTTCCAGCCAATCGACAGGGCCCGCGACAACAATCGAATAGGGCAACTCATCTTTCTTGTGACCAACAGTGTCGACCACTTCGACAAGCCGGATCCTGACACCAACCGGGCCATCAATATTAAGCCATCTTGAGCCGGTGTCGTAGTCATTGACTCCTTGCCGTTTTGGCGATGGTAATTTGCCCGTTGCCAAGGATTGTGACACCAGCCGGCGACCTTCAACGCTTTTGTTGAGGGGCTCAATTTGCCAATACCAACCGGAATGGATTTCTTCAAAAAGTGGTTCGTAGCGGTTGGGCGGCACCACCGGCAAACCGTCTGCGGACGCCATGGCATCAACGGCAACCGCGTTGACTAATTTTTCCAGACGGCCATCGAACGTCGCCTGCACATCCGTTTTATACAGGCCATAGATGATAAAGCCTGCAATCGGCAACACGAGGAGCGTCCAGATTGCAGACGTCATGAATAGGCGGAATGCAAGAGAGTTAAGTCGCATCAGACCCATCATGCATGCGATAACCAAGACCTCGGACGGTCTCGATCAATTCAGGGGGGAGTTTTTTGCGCAAGCGGCCGATGAAAACTTCAATCGTATTAGAATCGCGATCAAAGTCTTGCTCATATAGATGCTCTACCAGTTCAGTGCGTGAAACAACGCGACCTTGATGATGCATCATGTAGGCCAGCAAGCGATATTCATGTGAAGTTAGTTTGACCTGCTGGCCATCACACGTCACCCGTGCTGACTTGGTGTCAAGCCTAACCGTGCCGCATTCAATTTCACTTTTGGCATGACCCGCCGCGCGGCGCACTTGCACCCTGACACGGGCTAGTAATTCTTCCATGTGAAAGGGTTTGGCGATGTAGTCATCGGCACCGGCGTCCATACCGGCAACCTTGTCACTCCAGCGATCGCGCGCAGTGAGAATAATAACCGGCATTGTGCGCTCAGCGCGTCGCCATTGTTCAAGGATCGAAATGCCATCCATCTTGGGCAAGCCGAGATCCAGAATGACGACATCATAAGGCTCTGTCTCGCCTAGGAAGTAGCCTTCTTCGCCGTCAAAGGCACGATCAACGGCATAGCCGCCATCACCAAGTGCCGTCACAAGCTGGCGGTTGAGGTCTTTATCGTCTTCGATAACAAGAATGCGCACGGGGGTCTCATCTCAACTAGGATCAATTTTAGCGTCTTCTGGAATAAGTATAACCAGACTAGACCACTTTGTCCTAGACCCACCGTACCATGGCTAAAACGGGTCACGGGCATCCACCGTCACCGATTTGAGTTTACCCTTGGCTGTGCGCAGCACCAGGATATAGGTGTAGCTGCCATTCGACTCGCAGAGCGTTGCTTTCACAATCGATCCGCCAAGCTTCTTGGGTGCTTTCGCCGTCAACTCTTCAACGTTAACAAGACGCTCGGCCGCAACCACGGGTGCGGCATCCGACCAGCGCTCAATGCAGGTCTTATCACGGGCAAGCGCCATTGGAGCGGACGCCGTCAACACAACAGCGCCACTCATGACCATGCGTATGAGAGATACAAAATTCAAACGGAGTTCCTTTCACGGGGCAAACCTAGCCCTATGCACCTGAACCCAGAATGAATGCACCCTGTTAGCAGCGAGCGGTTATCTCGCATGCCACCTAGAGCGTCGAGCCTTTTCTCGTACCAGCCAAGCTGTTTGCGCGACGCTCTATCTCAACGCTCTATCCCATGATTGGCGATCAACTTATCTGCTCAAAGTCGCGTTCCAACTTTTCACAAGGCCGATCTAGCCTGAGGCCTAGATATGCAAATTTACAGAACGCTGCACCAGCGGTGTTGTGGCCCGCGCGCGGCCATAAATTGTCATGAGTGTGCCAATCAACCCAGAGATCGCTTGTACGGTCGTGACCAATTGTTGGCCTGCGTTTTCCACAAGGTCAGGTGTCACGTCAATTCCGATAACCGGGCCAAGCGTTGGTAGAACGGTTGAGAGTGTGGTCACAATCACACCCCAAATCGTCATTGAATGGCCCCACCATTTGGCCTTGCCTGGCATTATCGATTTGGTTGGCATGGAGGTCTCCTTTTTGAAGGGTTCAGGGTTCAGGGTTTCAGAATGTGGTGCGGCCATCTCTGATGAGCGCTCCATAGGCGGACACGTGCACTGATCTGGACGAGATGACGGGTTTGGTTGTGAAGCCGGCTCTGGTGTCGATGGTGTCAGGCGTGCTGATGGCGTTGCAATTGGTGCCTGCTCCGTCGTTTGATGCGCAGGCTCTCGATCTGTCTCTTTTGATGCTTGGGCCGCCACCTCATGGGCCATTTTTTTTGCGAGTGCCAACGTCCGAGTCGCACGGCGTAGCCAGCCCCGGCCAAAACGCCAGAAGTGATGCAAGGAACGGTAATGGTTGCGTCGAATGTCCGCGTAGGCGTCAACAGCACGCTGTTCTGACATGCCCGCCGCCGCGGCCCGTGTCAGCGGCCCGATTTCACCATCAACGTCCGTGCCTACGGCCTGCTGCAAGAAACGAATGGCACGCGATACACCTTGATTGACCGCACAATCAAAATGCATCAGCGCGAGGCCCGGTGAGAAATCTTCACAACTGGCCTGGCGCCAATAATTTTTTCGATAGATGGCCGCAACTTCTGAGGCCTGTATGTTTTTTAATCGCGCCTTGAGTGTGGCGTGATTGGAAGCACCGAGGCGCAGCCCATGCCATTTCGCATATACTTTGAGCGTTATGCCAAAGTTTGTCGGCCCGCCTGGATCATAAGGATCATTTGAATAGCCGCCCTCCATCTCCAACACATGGGCAAGACACCGTTGAAAGTTCGGTCGTGGCCCACGCCGTTTTTGGGAGCCGGCTGAATGGTCTTGCGCCATGCGCGGCCAACGCACATCGATCAGGCGACGCTTGTCAAACGAAGTGACGGAAATGGAATCTGATTGGTTGCCGCCAAGCAAAAACAATTTGCTTGCCGTTTCGCCGAGCCAAAAGCCAACATGGCCATAAACTGGATCTGGTCCACGTGACAAAACCACAACCGCACCAGTACGCGGCTTACTCAGTCGCACACCCCATTGGCTGTAGGACCGCGCCATCAAAGATCGTGTACTGCGTTCACCGGCGCGCTCCAAACACGCGCCGAGAAAAGCAGCGCACCACGGCGTTTCATCATGGGCAATGCCAGGATGACCAACATCGCGATAAAGAGACATGATATCAGGGTGATCGGCCCGGCCCCGGCGCTCGTGCACACCAAACAGCCGCCAAGCTTCATCAAGCCACGGCGTTTGCGCCCCAGCCTCAGAATTGGGTGTCTTCATAAATTGAGTGTCTTTTGTTGTGAGCGGGTGGATCGCTTGTGGTCGTCGTTAGGTGCTTGAGCATATCCAGCAAAACAACGCGCGGTTTTGGGGTTCAAACCTGCGACAAAACAAGAACTTAGAACGCATTCGTTGAGACCAACGAATTGAACGTGCTCTAGACGACGGCATCTCGTGCAACGCCGCGACCATAAACTGAGCTGAGTTGATAGAGCTTGAGCGTGACGGCCGATTGAGGCGTACCAAAATCTGTTGTTTGATCACTGCTTGTGTAGATCACCGTGGGCGTCGTCGACTGCAACGTGCGCACCACATTTATCCCATCCAAAACATCAATTTCATACAGTTCTTGTGTCTCACCCAGAGGGACCTCAGGAGTGTCCCAGCTATCGCCGCCGGTTCTCGTGCGCCTGATCCATGAAATGTCGATATCATCATTGACACGTTTGGCGTACACGTGAACCGGGGACAAAGGCCGCAAGCCGACACCTTGGAAAGTATGCTGGAGATTGCCATACGTTGGATCGGCAATGTCGCGGCTGGCCGGTCCATACGTCCACTGATAGGGCAGGCGTATTTCATCCAACGTCAGATCAACGCTCGCGATTTGGTCATTGAGCAGCACAAACGGTGCGCCAGCGGACAACGGCGCCCGCATTGCGCTTTCAGTGCCCACCTGTCCGCGCAGCAAACCTGAAAGCTCATATCGTCCAGGCTCTACAAGGGTTGCGGTTTCAAACTGAAAGACTTCCCAGACACCTTCAGGCGTCTGCACAGTGGCTGCGTTTTGGCCCGCAAACAGTTGTAGTGGTGTCGCTGAGGTTAGCTCACCTGAAGATACCATTACCGTTATCTTAGTCGCGTGATCAAAAACGCCGACAACGCCCTCAGCCATGTCTGTGGTGATCGTCCCCATAATCGCTGGCGCCGTTGCCAATGTACGCAAACTATAGCCGCTGCTTTCTGGCGACCCATAGACAGCAATTGTGCCCGGCCATGGTGTTTGTGTTGCCGCCACATAACCCGCAAGCGGCGATTGACCGGCACGCAACAGGGGAAGATCCAGAAACAAGACATCCGCCGTGCCAGAGATGATAGCAACCGTCGTGTCGTCTAGGCGACGTGCCACGTCGAAACTGGAATAGATGTCAGGGTCCGCTGACAGCGCTTCAAGATCGCGCGCGCCAAGTCCAGAGATTTCTTTAATCCGAAAGGCACGGTTCTCGCCTGCAACCTCAAGCGACACCAGATCTCCAGGCTCTAACGCGACCTGACTGGGAGGCACTGAAAAATTAGCCCGCTCCCGCGCCGTCCACGCTTCATGCAACCACGTTTCCGCGATCTGTTCAGCTTCTTCCGGTTCAAACAAGATTGGCAATTCCGCTTGTGCAACCCTGCCACTGGCCCCTGTCAACCGCCGCGCTTCGGCAACGGCTTGATTGAGACCCGTTCGGTTGGCGATGTAGCGTAACTTCGCGGTCGCGGGTAAATCCGTTTCCTGAGCTCGTGTCAGCGTCAACAGACCTGAACCGGGTTTGGCTTCAACAAGCTCTTGATCTGAAAATTGCGCCACCTCAGGTGCCCGCGCGCGTGGCGCAAACACAATTTTTCCGTCGCTTTCACGTGCATCAAAAAAATAGGCGAGCGACAAGGCCTGCAACGCATCGCGCGGCGACATCACCCGATCCACCAAGTAACCCGTAAGCGACCCCTGCAAGTCATCCGTGGCATGATCGGAAAATGAAAAGTCCTCAAGAATGCGGGCGACGGCTTCGGCCAGCGGCGCTTTGGAGGCGCGACCCGATAACCAATGGCCCCGATGCCAATTGTCACCATCACCCCAGATGTCAGTGTTAAACGGGAACGCCGGATAGGGTCTGGCATCCCAGGCATAAAGATAGATCCGGTCGACATCGACCATGCGACGTCCATCAACACTTGAAATCGGATTAGTGTTTGAAATGTAATCCGGGTCAGCGGGATCAAATTCAGACACGAAAGCATCCGCAAAGCGCCGCTGCATCAAGTCATCGCGCACGCCGTTGGAATAATACGGCAAAGCATTTTCAGAGCTTTTTGGGTCAGAAAACACATTTGGCTGATTGGCACCTTTATCAACGGCTGCACACCCAATCTCGGTGAACCAAAACGGTTTGGATTGGGCCACCCAAGCCGTCGACATCGCACTTTCTACACCACCAGGGCGGTTGAAATGCGCATTCTGCCACCAAGACTTTATGTCTTTAAAACGAAACACCCATGGCTTTCCCTGTCCATCCGTGATCGGTGTGCGGGTTTGGCTGTCGCGATCTGCAGGTGACGCATAATACCAGTCATACCCTTCACCGCTTGTGATGTTGCCACGCAAATAAACAGGGTCATAGATGGATCGCGTGCCAGCTTGGTAATCAAGATGCATGGTCCCATCTCGCCAATCCGCCAGCGGCCAATAGACGTCAATGCCAACGGCATCAATGTTGGGAGAGGTCCAAAGCGGGTCCAAATGGAAGGTGACATCGCCGGAGCCGTCAGCGGGTTGATGACCAAAAAACTCTGACCAATCTGCCCCATAACTGATTTTTGTTGCTGGACCCAGGACAGCCTTCACGTCAGTAGCGAGTTGCACCAGCGCATCAACAAATGGATAGCTCTCCGCCCCATCGCGAACCCAGGTCAAACCACGTAGTTCTGAACCCAATAAAAATGCGTCAACGCCGCCAGCTGCTTTCACAAGGTGTGCATAGTGCAGCACCATGCGCCTCAGCGACCATTCATTCGGACCGGTGTAGACGACAGTCGATCCATTGATGGTAAAATCTGAAACTTGTGCGCTACCGACGAGACCGGCGATATCTGTTGCAGCGGCCAATGTCTTATCCGGACTTCCTGGCTGACCAGGTGCCGGATCAACGGTAATGCGACCACGCCATGGGTAGGCGGGTTGTGCAGCCGAGCCATCATAGGGATTGGTCAACGCATTGGTTTGTGACACATCCATCAAAATAAATGGATTAAAGGTCACTTTCAGACCGCGCGCTGTGAGGTCCTTGATGGCATCAACAACGGTCCCATCAGACGGCGTCCCTCCATAGGCGGGTTTTCCATCGCGCTTTGAGATCAGATAAGCACTAGAACGCACATCACCTGCGACACTCCAAGAGACCGGCGTCGTCGTCTTGCTGGCAAGCTCGACGCCCGGGCGCAGTTGACAGTAATCGGCACGCAAGTCCGTTCCAAACCAACTGACGACCAGCGATACATTGTCAAGATTTGGGAAACTAATCTCAAGCTGATCAACAGCAGCCGCCCAATCACTTTTGGCCTGCAGCGTGTGCACATTTTCAGGCGCAAAGAAACCGCCACCGAAAGATTGGTTGACCTGTTCTGGTGCGTAGACAAATTCACCAGACCCAGGGATCATGACAATGCTTTTGACTTTGCTCGTAAAGCTATCAACGGGCCGCAGGACCTGAAACGAGAGTTGCGGTATGCGATTGCCATAGTCCCTGAGCGGCAGTCGTTCAAACACGACGTAAGCGACACCGCGATACGCTGGTGCATCTGCACTGCCAAGCCGGGCTTCAATCAAACTGTCTGGGAGTTGATCGTGTGATCCAGGATAGAGCCGATACGTCAATCTCGACAAATCGAGTTCTTGATTGTCCGCCCAGATCTTTTCAATGCCACTGAGCTGGCCTTCCGAAAGCGCAACTGCAAAACTTGCATAGTAGCTGTAGTTCACCGTCGTCGTGGTGGTCCCGCCACCGCCACCGCCACCAACACCCTTGCCGCCGCCACCTGATGAACTGGTCTGAACAACTTCTTCGAGGTCGTCCGCCCATATCACCTGACCTCCAACGCGGGCTCGTCCGTAGACCCGTAGTATTGGCGCACCCTCGTTGGATCCTAGAAGCCTCAGATCATTGAGGCGCGGCCCCTGCACAACCTGCGCTTCACCGGAGCTTCCAAACAACGCCTGGTCAACGTAAGACCCAGCAAGTGCACCCACTTGGGCACCAATCGTTGCGCCAGAAAGTGTTGCACCAAGCAAAGAGAACCCAGTTGGCAGGAGTGCACTACCTGCAGCTGCACCTGCCGCGGCTAAGGCCAATGTCGCCATTAGATTTCTGTTCCAGGAAATGAAAAGACAGCTGCAATACGTCGCCGCCACCAGCGTGTGAGATGCACTTCGCTGACGGGTACGCCCTCCATCGCATGCACCATCGACATCGGAGTCGTCGCAATCCCTGCGTGTTTTGCAACGCTATGAGATTTGATGCGAAACAAAATCACATCACCAATTGCAAGATCTGTAATCTGTTTTTCGATCAGACGACGCTTCGCCCCTGCTATCATGGTTTCTTGCCTGCCAGCCTCAGCCCAATCGCGGGTGTAGGCCGGTGGCACTTCGGCTTCAAATCCGTAAAGGGTTTGATAGACACCGCGCACGAGGCCTAGACAATCTGTGCCAATGCCCTGCGTATTTGCCTGGTGATGATAGGGCGTACCGATCCACGCACGGGCAATTGTCACGACGTCTTCTGGAGAATGTCGCGCCACACCTATTTTGCGAACTTGCATGGGGTACCCTTGTTAGCTAGACGACTGCTGTCGCCCGGCAATCTGCAGGACAAAATCAGGACCCGGCATATGCGGGAATCCTTGAAAGTTGATCATATTCGTGAACTTATCGCGGCAGGTCTGAGGGGCCTTATCGCAACCTGCTGTTACCGAGAAGGTTTGCCCGACGGCCAAGGGCCCTGCAACGTCCTGCCACAACTCAATCCAAACCGTTCCACCGACAATAGAATGGCGTTTTACCTCCATCTTTTGACCTGCGGCCGCGCCCGAGGTGAATGAGACCAGACCACGTGCAAACCAACTCGGTTCAAATGCTGACAAGCCGGTCGCCGAAAAGCGCTTTTTTGACTGCACGACATCAACGACACCATTTCCCAGAAATTCCGCGGCGCTCAAATTTACGGTACAGCGACTATCACCAACGTCAGCATCGCAGTTATGTTGAAAGAGACGCCCTTTGGGTTGCTGCAGGTAATGCGCAATGCCACGCACTTCCCCAGAAAACGCAGATCCCGACCTTTTGACTTCGCCGAGACTACCAGAACGCATCAGAATGCGTTGCGCCACGTCCTGCCAATTGACACGATAGATATCAACACGGGCGTCATCATAAACGCCACCTGCCAGATCTTTTTCATCCAAACGATTGGAAGATACAGCGCTTGTAACTTCAAGGTTGTTAACGCCAAGACCCAAGGACTCTGTCAACTCGCTTGCCGTCATGCCAGCAGCAGCTTCATAGCTCACGCCATCAAACGTAAGATCGCGATCATGGTCGGTAAACCCAAGAATTTGACCATCACGTCGCTCCAGACGCCAGCACCAACACAACGTTGTCGCCCCTGTTGCAAGATGCGCATCTAGTCCCGGTGGCAAATCCCTCATACGCGCACCTCAATAATTGGAATTTGAGGAATGGCGCCGTGCTTAAAGCCGGACAAATTCGTTTCTAATTTATCAGTGTCAAAGCGTACCGGCACATCGAATTCAAAACCGGCGCGCACCTCAGCGCCATTGGCCGGAATGTGACCGGGCAAAAATGTAACAATGCCTGTTGTTGTATCTATCGTGAATGCGGTGCCTTCGGTCTGTTCAATGCCTGAAACAGATACCTGAACGCTTCCCGCTACGGGTTTGGTCACTCTGCGCGTCCATGGTGCAAAGCTACCACCATAGACTTTGCTGAGCTGGAACGTTGTTGTGCTTGCATCACCCATACCCACGAATTGATCATTGGCAGTTGGCGGTGCACTTGGTTGCCCTGACTTCCAATCCGCATGATCACGCCAACGAAAACCATAAAGGCGCCCGCGCCGCTCTTCGAAAAAGTTCAAAACTGCGTAGAGCTGATCTATAGATTTGATGCCATAGCCTGCGTTGTAGCTTCTTTGAGAATCGGCCCAGCGGCTATTGCGTTCCTCGTGCCCAGAGCCCAACACCACAACGTCAGTGCGCCGTTCTGGTCCCCCTTGCGCGCCGCGAGATATGTCGGTGGGAAACCGAACATCGTGAAAATTCATCTTGGATCGCCCAATTGAGGTTGCCTACGGTGCGTCAATTTAGAGGTTGCGCTGGCCATAGCTGACAGCACGCGCCAGCATTGCAGCGATCTGCGATTCAGATTTGGCAAAACTCGCAGCATCATTGGCAACAACATTGAAATTGACGGTGACGCCGCCGCCGCCCTGCATCGCTTTGACACCCAAACTTCCATCAGAACCGCGTGCCAATGGCATAATGGCTTCTGCACCTCGTTCGCCTGCAATGCCGGTACGTCCATCGCCAAGTGGAAACGAAATGGGTGAGCGAATAACACCGCCATTGGCAAACGGAACTGGTGTCCCCTGCCCGCCAAAGGCAGCTCCCTTCGCAAAGCCGAAACCACCAGAAAAGAGATTTGAAATTGCGTTTCCAAGACCCTGTTCCAGCGGTTTGAACGCCGACTTCAGCACTAATTCGGATAAATTTAGCGTCAATCCTTTAAGCGTGGCGCCCAGCTCTTTACCGCGAAAGGCAACATCACGAAACGCGGTCCCAAGGGAATTCGAAAACTGCTGCCCAAGACCCTTGACATCACCCAGTGCGCGTTTCAACGACGAGGTGTTACCTGTAATCTCGACGTTCCATCGCTCAATTGTCGTGGTAGATCCTGTCGATCCGTCATTCATGTCTTATCAACTCCATCGGGGAAATGTTGCATCAACGCGTCAAGCTCATTTCGGTTTATTGCAAGGCCAAGACCAACATCACCTGAATGTCCACGCACGGCAGATTGAAATTCTTGCAACGTCATGGCCCAAAACACATTGGGCGGAAGTTTCATGACGCCGAGCCCCACACTCAAAACGTCTTGCCAGGGAAAGGGGGCACCTCCCTGCCCCCCTGGTTATGGTCATCTTGTGGTCGGACAGCGGGTGAAACAGCTTGCGGTTGGTTTTGAGCTGAACCAAATGTTACAGCCAGTAGCCGCGCAACGATCTCAATAAATCCAGCAGCTCCAAGGTCAGACTTCATAGTCGCCACAACATCATTTGAAATGTCGTGACCTCCGCCGCGCAGACCCGCTCCGACAATACGCACGCAATCCGTGGCCGATATGCGCCCCGTTTCGAAGCGCCCCGCAAGCGCAATCATGTCATCATCGCCAAAAGCGTGCTCAAGCTCGGCAAGCGCGCCTAACGTCAAACAAAGGGCATAGGGTTTGCCATCTAGATGGGCTTCAATTTCCCCGCGGTGTGCGTTGACCATTCCTGAATTCCCATAATCGGTTAAGCTGCGGTGAAGACCAACTCGCCAGCGCTCTCAAGCGCAATTTCAAAGGTAACTTCGCTATCGTGCCGTCCCGTCAGCTCGAAAGAGCTGATTTGACAAGCACCTTCCACAATGCCGAAGTCGGGAATGATGATCTGCCAATCGCGGATTGTACCGTTGAAAAAGTAAGACCTGACCAATTCATCTGACGCATCATCTTTGAAAATTCCGGACCCGGTCACACGCGCCGATTTAACGCCTGCGCCTGCCAGAAGCTCACGCCATTGTCCCGCCGACTCTTGATGCGTTACGTCAACCGTCTCAGCATTGAACGCCAACGCTCGTGATCTAAGTCCAGCAACTGTTGCAAACGAACCAGCACCATTGCTGTCGACCTTTAGCAGTAGGTCTTTGCCCTTTTGAGCCGCCATGTCTCATGCCTCTTGGGTTTGGGTGTTAAAAAGAAATTTGAACAAGTGCGGCCGTATTAAATGACCGGTTCTGTGACCGCGCGATAGCGGACAATGCCATGATAGGTTTCACCGTCATTTTCACGACGCGCCTCGCTGAGTTCATGGCGAAAATTAACAAGCCTGTGACCTGCAACAGGTAAATCTGCATCGTGCAGCTTGTCCGCCATCGCATCCATAATTTCATGAACTTGCTTGCGCCCTCTAGAGCGCGACCAAACATGCAACGTCAGAATATGTTCCAAGCCATCATCGCTGCCTGTACTCCAATCACGCACCGTGCTTTCGCCAATCGTCACATAGGGAAACGATGTGCCTTGGGGCACGTCATCGTAAATTTTTGGCCCACTAAGAAGCATTGTCAGGGTGCTATCACCCACCAATACGCCGTAGAGCGATTTCTGTAATTCCCAATTCGCGTTTGCCATCGCTCACCTCAAAGGTCTTTAAACAACGCCTGTGCTGGGGTCGTGTCTTGGCCGACCCCACCGAGCGGCAATCGGTCTCGTGCACCATCTACAGTGGCTGTTGACGACACGGGGGACGGGGGCTTGCCCCCTCGCTTTCGTTTCACCGCAAAGCGCGCCACCAATCGCTCCAAGCGTCGAGCATGCTCGCCAAAAGCGCGACCAGCGCCTAGGATTTTCAATCCAACGTTCACGCGACCACCTCTTCACATCTCAGTTTCAAGAACCGTTTATGGTCGTCCACGTTCACTACAGATCGAATCTCGAAAACGCGTGTTCCCATGACGAGACGATGCGACGGGCCAATATCCGCGCGGTACCTGCAATAGATTGAGTGCATCGTCTCGGCGCTAAGCGCATCGGACTCCAGTTGTTCACGCCCGGATTGGGGAACTACGGAAGCCCAAAATTCCGCTATGAGAACCCACGACACGCTGCCACCGCCGCCGCCATCGCCGACACGTACGGACTCTTCCAAGCGCACCCGGTGCTTGAGATCTGCAATGCGAACGTCTCTCATAGCCGCGCCACCCGGTACGGCATCAACAACGTTGACACAGCCTCTGGAACAGCGGTTTTGTCCGAACCAATCTCAATTGGATCACGGTGCTCATACCAATGCGCAACCAATAAAAGCAGGGCATGGCACACCGTTTGCGGCACGTCTTCGGCGGCGGGTCCAAATCCTGTGACAAATGACACTTCAATGCCAGCCCGTGATTTGCCAGGCTTGGGCCACTGATTAACGGTGCGCAGCAATCGCGGCGGCACGTGATCTCCATCAAGTTCATAGTCTGCAACGGGCATCACCGTTGGTGTTCCATCAGACGCCAAGGTCGCAATACTGATGATGGTAGATACAGGCCTTAAAGGCAGCGTCACGCTTTGAGAGCGTTGTGGCCAGGCATCAAACGTCCAGGTCCAACTTTGATTGATCAATGCCAAACTCAACGCGGATTCAATATGCAAACGCGATGTCAGAATGAGGCTCGAGATATAAGCGTCTTCGTCACTATGATCGACACGCAAATGATCCTTCGCCTCGGCAATCGAAACGGGTTCGAGTGCTGGTGGGCTGGTCAACACCAGGGCCATGGAGAACTTCTTTCCGCAAGATTTTTGAAGTTAAAAAGGCAGGGCTGCGAGCGGGGATGACTCACAGCCCTGCAACGCCGCAACCAACCGGGAGGAGGTAAGCCGGTTGCGGGAGCGCGCCGAAGCGCGTGTTTTGTTGTGTTTAAAACGCGTGTTTGTTAGACGGCGAACTTCAACAGCTTGATGGCATCGAAGTCCTGGACGCCACCACCAACACGTTTGGTGGTGTAGAACAGGACGTATGGCTTGGAGCTGTAGGGGTCGCGCAGGACACGAATGCCAACGCGATCGACAATCAGATAACCGCGCCGAAAGTCACCAAAAGACAGCGACAAGCTATCGGCCGCAATATCTGGCATGTCTTCGCTTTCAGCTACCGGATAACCAAGCAACGTTGGCGCTTCACCTGGTGTGCCAGACGGCGTCCAAACGTAATTGCCATCACCATCCTTCATTTTGCGAATTTCCGATTGGGTTGATCGGTTCATCACAAAGTGAGCATTGGCGCGATAGCCTGCTTTGACAGAATAGATCAGATCAATCAGCGTGTCGCATGGGTCGGTTGCTGGAAAAGCGCCAGAAACACCTGTCGAAATGGTACCCATGTTACCCCATGTCCAACTCGCGTTGTCGACAGTGGCGTAATCCAAAAAGCCCTTCGGCTTGTTGACACCATCGCCCGACACAAACGCTTTACCTTCTTGTTCAGCAAAGGTTGCGCGCACATCTTCAGCCAACCATTCGTCAATATTGACGGCACTGTCATCAAGCAATGTAGATGTTGCAGCTGGCATGGCGTAGAGTTCCATCGTCGGGAACGCGAGCTCGGCCAACGTTGGGGTATTGGTTTCTGGACGTGCCGCCGTTTCACCAACCCAGCCAGTATCCGCACCAGATATTGCAAACGGTTTTTTGTAAACCGCACCAGAAACCTGACGCACACCTGCAATGGCACGAATAGGCGAAACATCACGCACGGCACCGTTGATAGCCCGTTCCGTTTCATCCGGCACCAGATAGCCGCCGTCGGGATCTGAACCGACCGACAACGCTTTTTCTTCCAACGTGCGCAAGCCCTGGTTTTCGCCCTGACGCACATAGGTTTCAAATGCCGATTTATGCTGCAGTCCAGCGTTTGTGAGCGCAAGCGACCCACCAAGACCAGGGCGTGCCGACTTCAACACCATTTGATCCATGCGCTGACGTGTTTCATCAAGCGCACGATCTAGAGTGTCCAATTTTTCAACCGTCAGCGGGTCGGCTGATGTTTTTTTGGCCAGCTCTTCAAGTCGCTGGTCGTTGGTGTCTTTATAGGCTTCAAAGGTGCACATAAAGTCTTCAATCGCCGCTGCTGTAGCGCCCGCCGAAGCTTTAGTTTCAAGTTGCTCGTTTGGCATATTGTCAATGTCCTTCAGATTTAGAGGCTTCGCTTAACTAGCTCAGTTGCGGCTTTGAGCCGTTCTACCAACCGAGCCTCGTCCGATGTGCCACCTCTCGCGTCCCGCAGAGCTTGGAGGCCTTTAAGGCCAGAGCGCGAAATCGCCCTCGCCTCACTGCGCGTCAACCCAGCATCCCGCGTGAGCCAACGTTCAAAACTTCGTTCTGTCGGTGGCGCACCAACAAAGGGTTGGCTTTTCACCGATGCAATGCGCGCTTCAGGATGCATCGGAAACGTCACAACCGAAATTTCCCAAAGATCAATTTTTTCCAACTGGCGTACGCCTGTTGCCCGGTCTCGGTGCCCTTTAACGGTCCGAAACCCAATCGACAAACCATCAAGCGCACCAGTGCGCATTAAAGACAGAACCTCCCGGGCACGCGCGACATCTAACATCAACTGGCCACGGACAAAAAGACCGCGCGCGTCTTCCTTAATCGAACGCCAAACTCCGATCGGTTGGTTGGCATCATGTTGAAACAGCATTTTGATGCCCTGCGCGCCGCGCGCCTGAAGGCTTTCACGAAACGCACCCGCCAATACAACATCATTGCCGCTATCTCGACGATTAAACAACGACGCATAGCCCTCAAATGTGCCGTCTTCGACAATCGTCGGTGCGAGATCAAGCGCTGTAAATTTCACCTCAAGGTCAGATTTACTTGCAAAGGAATGAACGGGTTCAGATGACATAGGCAACGCGTTCCTTAAAAGGAGCTTTGAAGAGGTTTATCGGCAATTTCTTCAGGATCTTGATCGCCGGCAAGCGGGGCATAGCCAACGGCTGCGCGTTTTTCGTTAGGCGTTAAGAAGCTTGCAGATTCTAATCGTGACCAGAGGCTTTCACGCTCTGCCGACAGCGCCTCAACTCGGTCCAAATCCGGCTTGAGAGCTAACCCGCCACCATAGGCTGGACCCAACCACGACGACAACGCTTTCGCTGTGCGCCACGTCAGAGGTAAAACCGTTTGGCGCCAGAAGGAGCGTGTTGCCTCTTGATAGTTCGAATAGGTGTTGTCACCAGGAATGCCAAGCAACATCGGCGGCACGCCAAGCGCCAACGCAATTTCGCGAGCGCTGGTATGTTTGGCTTCAATAAAGTCGAGATCTTTAGGCGTCAGGCTGAGCGCTTTCCAATCCAAGCCGCCCTCGAGCAACAACGGTCGCCCTGCGTGTTGTGCACCTTGAAACCCTGTTTCCAACTCGGATTTGAGGCGATTGAACTGCTCATCCGTCATCCGCCCGTCATTACCCTTGTAGATAAGGGCACCTGAGGGCCGTGCTGAATTGTCAAGCAACGCCTTGTTCCAGTCAGATGCCGTATTGTGCAGATCGATAGCTTTGGCAGCTGCTTCAATCGGGCTCATGCCATAGTGGTCATTGGCCGGGTGAAACAAACGTACGTGCAAAATGGGACGCACATTGGTGACCGTGTCTGTACGAAAAATGGTTCGACTGCCATCAACTTGATATTCAAAACCATCGGGCCAGCCATCGGCCCCTTGGATCACCTTCATGCGATCAGGGCGCAACGTGTGCAGCTCACGCACCTCACCACCAACCGCAACCGCTTTAAGATATCCGTTGCCCGCGACAAGAAGATAACCGTACCAGCTTTCCAAAAGATCGGTTGCCGTTTGATCCGGACACGGGTTAGCCAACACGTCCAAGAGAGGGTGTCGGTCCACTTCGAGACCATCTTGATAAAGGGTAAGCGGAATGGACGCTGCCGCTTCTGCAATCATTCTAACGGAGCGATAGACAATTGGGTTCTCCATAAACCCTTCGCGGGCAAACGCCTGGTAATCACGCGGTGCCCATACGGCTTGGCCAGGAGCATGCCATGTGAGCAGTGCCCCTGGCGTCGCCGATTTCGTTTGCGCCTGAGACGCCAAGTTGCCTGAAACGTAGTCTCTCAGTGCCGTAAAAAGTGCCGGCATATAGTCACCTCAATCGTATTTCAGCAGCTTGCATTAAAGCGTCCGCACCATCGGCGCGGCACCGGAATTCAACATCAAATCAGTCAGTGCCCACACCAAGGCGTCAACCCGATCCGGGCTCCGGCCTGACACGCGTCCATCAGCTCGAAACGCACACATTTGATCTTCCAGTGCATCAAACCTACCAACGTGGGCCACCCGACCTTCTGCATAAAGTGATGCAATGGGTTCCGCGCGCAGCCACTTGCCGCGCGTGGCGCGCACTTTCCTAATTGGGGCGGACGACTCAACAGATTTCAAAACGGTCTCAATTAAATCGCCACCCTGGTTCACTTCGGCAACCACGCGGTCGGCCTGGTGAGCTTTAAAGGCGGCCATAACAGCCCGCGCCCAGATTTGTGGTGCCCGGCCTTGCAGTGTTCGATCTGCCAACACATAAGCCCGGCGGTCTTCGCCAAGGCCTGCAACAATGATTCCACAACTGTCTGACGCCTTGGTCGCCGTTACAGGTGGATCCACGGCAACAACAATTGTCATTAAATCTGGCGCTTTGTCTGTGCGCTGCTCTTCAATCCAATCGCGCCGCCACAACGTGCCGGAATGATCCTCGACAATTTCGCCCAAAAATTCCTGACGCCATAAGGCCGTGCCTTGATAGCGCCGACGCACTTCTGAGATGAAACCCGACGACAAATTGGCAGCGTTCTTTGCAGTGTCTGCACGTGTCGTGACCGTTGCGCCATCATCCATAATTGTTTGCAATATTGGCAAGGGTCTCGGCGTTGTCGTCACCACGACTTGCGGTGCCTCGCCAATGCGCAATGCAAATTGCAACATATCCCAAACCGATTCAGGGTCCCGCCACTTGGCAAGTTCATCACACCAAGCGGCATCAAACTGTGGCCCGCGCAGACTGTTGGCATCTTCGGCTGAAAACAACTGCGCGACAGCACCATTGGGCCAAACCAGTTGATTTTTCCCTGCCTGATATTCCGGCCGTTCATCGCGGCGATGAACGGCCAACAGTCCCGACACGCCGTCGACCATTACGCGACGGGCATCAATCAATGTTTCACCGATCAAAGCGATCCGCCGTGCGCGCTTAAAATCATTCTGTGCAGTGCCCGCCACACGTGCGCGCACCCATTCAGCGCCAGTGCGGGTCTTTCCAGCGCCACGCCCGCCTAAGATCAACCAAACGCGCCAAGGGTCTTCACCGTTTACCGGTAGGGGTGGGGTTTGATCATCGCGCGCCCAAAGCGGCCAGTCCTTTTCAAGGAACTCGACGGCTTCACAACTAAGCGCTGCCAGATCCTGATGGATCCGCCCATTGCGCATGGAGTTGCTTAAGGCGTTCTGCAATGTCTTGACGCATGCGCTCTGCATCGTCGACCGTAACGTCGGGCTGTTGTCGATCGGAACTTTGCCCAGCGCTTCGTTTGGTGCGCCCACCTTTGGGGTTTTTCTTATCAGTGTCTAACTCCAACACTTTCTCCAAGCCTCTAATCATGTTCATCAAGGTTCTGGTCCTGCGCTCAATATCTGCAACATTGGTAGCCGCGCCTGCGCCTGCGCCTGCGCCTGCCTCTAATTGTTGCAATTCCTGATCAATCGCCGCGTACAGTCGCGTTGTCAGACGCTTGGCAGAAACTCGGCGCTTGGGTGCTGCATCGCTCACCGATGCGCGTTCTGCCAATTCGTCGTTGGCGTGGGTTAGTGCACATTTATCAATGGGCGAAGAAAGAGACGACGACCCAACCACCTGTTGTCGTGACGTGACGCTCTTCGTGCCGGGTCGCGATGCCCACTCTTCACGTCTGCGCCTGAGGTAATAGGTACTCGCCGACACGCCCAACCGACGGCAAAACTGAGCGGCCGGTTCAGTTGTATCTTCATGTGCACGACGAACGCTGGCCCAGACCGCCTCGTCCACGCCCATGCCATTGCTTTCAATTGAAATATGTAGAATTAGAAGTTGGCGGAGCGCTTAATCTCAAGCACCATTCCACCAATACTTATTTTCTACCAAAACAGCGGCGCGCTGTCAACTAAAACTATTTGTTTTTACTTTATTTATCAATGAATACAAACATTTATACTTTGATAATACTGCCCCATCGGATTGTACCATTTCTCGTGCGTTGGGGGATAACTTTGAATTACTTCTAAAGTGCTAGATCAATCATCGAAATCATCGATGATGTACCTATGATACGACAGCTCCTTGACGCGGGCCTCACTCTTTACCCAGCAGCGCACTGAAATACCCGCTTCTTCCACTGTATCTTGTGTTCCCGACACCAGCGGATGCCACCAGGCAAGATCCAGACCTTCCGAAATACAGCGATAACCGCAACTTTTTGGCAGCCAGCTCAGCGACTTGACTGACTTCGTTGTGATCGCCAAACAATCTGGCATCTTCTCATGCCGGTTTTCATAGTCTTTGCAGCGGCAGGACTTGGTGTCCAACAATCCGCATGCCAAATTGGTCAGATGAATCTTGCCGGTGTCCTCATCTTCCAGCTTGATGAGGCAGCACCGACCACAACCATCGCATAGGGATTCCCACTCTTTGGCAGTCATTTGGGACAACGACTTGCGGCGCCAGAAAGGGATCACATTTTCATCTGATAATTTACCCAACAAAGGCCCTTTCTCGACCCGGGGAGTTTGGATACCCAGACCACAATCCGTTTCGGTTTTTTGAACTTGAAAAACTCACGTTGTCGTTGCCATAACCGCCTCACGGGAACAACACTAAAATATACGCTACAACGTAGGAGCCCTAACCGTTGAACGACTGGTTTTCTAAACACGGCGGACGCGATAAGCTCATCAACTGGCTTGGCATCGATTCTAAAATCGATTCAACGCTGGCCGAAAGTGGTGCGCGTATTCGCAATGTTTGGAATAGCACCACCAGCTTTTTTGCACGCTTTCGCCTCACGGGCCTCAAACGCGCCGTGAATGAGCTTGCCTCTGAAGCACTCACTCTTGGGCTTGGTGGTTTTTTCGTCATTTACGCCGCGGCCCTGCCAGCGCTTTTTGAGTTTGATGAAGAAAAGTTTCGCAGTGGCCAATTCAGCGTCAAATTCTTGGATGCAGTAGGCAATGAAATTGGTCGCCGAGGCATTCTGCACAACGATGCCGTCCCTTTGGAAGAAATTCCAGACCACGTCATCAAAGCAACATTAGCGACTGAAGACCGTCGCTTCTTTGAACACTTCGGTATTGATGTGTTTGGCACCATGCGCGCGCTGATCCAGAACCTGCGTGCAAATGGTATTGTGCAAGGTGGCTCCTCATTAACGCAACAGCTTGCCAAGAATATATTTCTGTCTCCAGAGCGCTCATTGAAACGCAAAGTAAAAGAGCTGTTTCTTGCTTTCCTTTTGGAGTCGCGTTTCAACAAACGTGAAATCCTGAAGATGTATTTGGATCATGCATATATGGGGGGCGGTGCATTTGGCGTTGAGGCCGGCGCTCAGTATTACTACGGTAAATCTGTTCGCAATCTCACCCTTGCTGAATCGGCTGTGCTTGCTGGTCTGTACAAGGCTCCGACCAAATACGCGCCACACATCAACCTGCCCGCCTCGCGCGCCAGAACCAACGAGGTGTTGTCTAACCTCGTTGAGGCAGGCTTCTATACCGCAGCACAAGTTCACGAAGCGCGGCTGCATCCTGCAAAGTTTATTGAACACAGCATAACAGAGAGTCCGGATTGGTTCCTTGATTGGGCGTTTGAAGAAGTGCAACGTCTGGCGCGGGGAAAACATGAATATATTCTCACTGCCCGCACCACGATCGATTTGGAGATGCAGGCCAAAGCCGAGCAGGCTCTGCTAACCACGCTCAGCAAATCTGGCCGTTACAAACGGGCCAAGTCGGGTGCGCTTGTCTCGTTAGAAGTTGATGGCGCACTTAAAGCCATGGTTGGTGGCCCAGATTACGGCGAAAGCCAATTCAATCGTGCTTCACATGCCAAACGCCAGCCCGGATCCTCGTTCAAACCCTACGTCTATGCCAGTGCATTGGAGAATGGCTATACCTCACTGTCCCGAGTCAGAGATGTATCACCCCGGTGCGGGCGCTGGTCGCCAAAGAATTATAGCGGCAGTCGCGGCAGTGGGCGTCGCGTGACGTTGACAGAAGCACTCTCACGTTCACTCAACACGGTCGCAGTGTCCCTGTCCCTCAATGTTGGCCGCGAAAAAGTGATCGCGCTAATGAATCGCATTGGCATTAAAGGTGTGCGCAAGACCTGCTCGATGGCGCTTGGAGATGGCGGCATGACGCCGCTCGAACACACCGGTGGCTACGCCACGTTCGCCAATAACGGCAAGCTTGCTAAACCCTATGCCATCATCGATCTGTTCAATGCACATGGTGAACTGGTTTATAGCCGTGAGCGTGATGAACCCCCAGCGCCGCAGGTTATAAAACCCAAAATTGTCCGTCAACTAAATCAAATGCTGCACGCGGTTGTGACCAGTGGCACAGGACGTCGGGCACAATTGCCGTTTACCCATGTCGCTGGAAAAACAGGAACCAGTTCGAGTTATCGAGATGCATGGTTCATGGGCTTCACCGGAAAACTCGTCACTGGCGTTTGGATCGGTAACGACAACTACCGCCCGACTGCCGGCGTCACTGGTGGCAGCTTGCCCGCCCAAACCTGGCAGGCGTTTAATTCCGTGGCCCACACATCAATGAATTTTTCCCCTATTCCAGGCCTCCCCGAACATCCCGTTCAGGCTGCAGAGCGCCAGCGTATTGCGCAGATGCGACTGGACAATCCTCAGGAAAATCAGGCCGAAGCCAAAACCACCGCGCAGGCAAAACGCACATTGTCAAAGCGCACGCGAGCCGTCCTGTTGCGCATGGATACAGCCATGCGCAAAGCGGCGGGCATGACACCACCAGATCCTGATCTCATCAAAGACACACAATTAACGCCGCCGGTGCCGACAACACCTGCTCGGCCTAGCACAGGTTCCAATAAACGCTCATCGCTCAATCGCCAGCCTCAAACTTTATCACGCCTCGAGACTCGCACCCCAACACAACTGACTACCCCTTAGAACACCACCGCCAATAAGGACCAACACCACACATGTGGCTCTTTCTTCATCGCCTGAAAAAGCGCATCGCGCTGACAACGAGCGTCGCGACAGACATCGCGATTTTTGTCGGTCTGGTGTTGATCTTAGGGCTCGGTAGCAGTTCGTACATGGTTGAGGCGGGCAACCGCCTAACAACAGTTGTAAACGGGCCATGGATCATGTGGCCGTCTGCGGGCCGTAAGAATGCAGACCCTTACACACGAGCACACTTTGCCCGCCAAGGAACCTTGGCGATTAGCACAGAAGTTGCGCGCACCTACAGCGCACGCGCGGACAGCAATGGCGCAGGCCTTCATTCTTCCTGCGATTACGCGATTTCCGGCGAGGACTTAGGTGATCGGTGGTGGAGCATCGCTGTCTTCGATGGCCGTGGAAAATTAATTCCCAACATTTTGCAACGCTATGCCTATACGCGTGATACCGCTGCCATCAATGCCGATGGTACAACGTTGCTGACACTGTCGCGCGATATCGGGCCGGGCAACTGGCTACCAACGGGAGGTGCAGGGCGTTTGGTGGTTGTGTTTACCGTCATTGATCTAAAACCCGTCGCCTTGACGGTCAAAGCCAATGATGAGCAGCAGACCTTGCCAACCATCCGCAGGGTGTCATGCAGATAAATCCGCTTAAACTTATCCGAAAAATCAATTGGCGATTGGTTCTGGCGGGTTTCTGTGCGGTCGGCATGCTGCATATCATTGCGGTGTTTAGTGAGCCGCGCCTCGCCCGCTCAAACGCATATGCGCGCATGACACCAACACTTCCCCTGAACAAGATGGTTGTGTTGCCACCTATCACAGCGGATGCACAACCGTTGCCTTTTTTCGCTTCTGATGCCCGCTTTGCGATGTGCCGTTTTACAACGGCCAATGGTCCAATTGCTGTGAACGCCGTGTTGCTTGGACCTGGCTGGCTTGCAACCGTCTATAGCGAAGATGGGGAAAGCCTCAATACGACCGTGGCAGTGCTTGAACGTCGCGAAACTATCGTCACTTTGCGCCTTATGCCGTCTGATGATCGGTTTATGGGATTAACGCCGCAATCGCGCGGGCAGATGGCCAAAGAGACAACAGCCCTGCCAGTAGGGGCCAAAAGCGGGATTGTCGTTGTGCGTGCCCCAAACCGAGGTCCAGCGTTTGCGGACCGACAAGAAGCGGCGCTGTTGCAGGCTTCGTGTCGCAAGCTCAACACTAAATAAGGTTTGTCTTGGAGGTGTTATCACGCGAAAGCTACTGCGCTGGAAAAACTCAATCTAGATTCGATGTTCAGTCAGTCTCGAAACAACGCACGTTTATCACAGACAGATTCGAGCTCTCCATCAGCATCAACATCCGTATCGCCTTCCCAACGCTCATAACGAATGCCGGGAAACAGGATGATTTCTGCCGACAACGATTGGCGCAGAGGCTTTTCTTCGGTGTTACGCATTAAACGGACGGTATCTAGATTTATGACCGCAGCCATTTTTGGTGCTCCTTGAGCTTAAAGTCTGACGCTAAAACATTTGAGTTTGTCGTTCAAAATGCGGGTGCGCGAACACAAATGATTCGCAGAATATGATTTCATGACTGAAGGTCTTAACAAAAGGTTAATAATGAGCAGGTGCGGCTTTCGCGTGCTGCAATTTCAAAGTGTCGACATTCTCGCAACGCTCAACGCCAACACAGGCAGGCCTGCGTTGCACAGACATAACGCACACCCGAAGTTGGATGTGCACTTAGGTTTTTGACAGCCAACCATCAAGATGATGACGCCCTGTCCTGCTTTCGACTTCAACAATCCAAAGGTCACTATCGATCTTAATTTCTCGTGCGAGATAGTCCTCGACATCGCGATCCAACTGCACCTCGCCGTCAAAAGCACCCTGCCATGTGCGGTCCACTTCATTTCCCGACAAACCTGCTGGCGCAGGCACAAACAAATGAGATGTCCCGTCAAGACGGTTGATGCGCACAAAAATTGTGCCAGCGTCGTCATCTCCGTGACGTACAACGGCTGCCATGAGTTCGTTGGCCGCGCAGATCTTGATGTAGGCAGATACCCAGATTTGGGCCTTAAGGCGCATGAGGGACCCTCAAAAGTCGTTGTGTGTCAGGGCGGGAGGCAACTCACCGCTTCTTCACGAACAGCGGGATAACCGACCCTAATCGGTGGTGTCTGTCCAGCACATTTTTGGCGGCATGAAAAGGATATCAGCAAACCGGTCGGCGTGCTCTAGATCAATCTGCGAAAAGTTGGGCTCGACTTTGAGCAGATTAAGTTGATCGCCAGTCATGGGATAGAGTGTCGAGCAAACAGCTTGGCTGGTACGAGAAAAGGCGCGACGATCTAGTCTGATCGCGCCACGTGACCAACACCGCTAAGGCGTGCAAGCCGCGCCATGAAACGCCCGGATATACGCCCTGTAGCTGGCAACCGCTGGGCGGTTTCAAACTGCTGTATTGCGCGGCTTAGAGCCGTGTTAAAATGCCCATCTACAGGCGATGGCCACAAACCCTGCTGCTTCAAACCGCGTTGCGTAGCGAGCACGAGATCGCGCGCGCCACCTTGAAGTGCCATCGTTCGGCGAGGCGTTATTTTCTTTTGACCAGAACCACCAAGAACAATGGTTTGCAAGAGTTTCTCGGAGGGTTCCGCCGTCACGTCCAAATTCTGATCGTATTGAAACGCCAAAATAGCCGCCCTGGTGACAAGACCTGCAGCCCCATCTTCAGCACCTGGGTCATAGCCTTTGTTTTTGAGTTCACGCTGAATGGCTCGTACAAGCTCAGCCGTGTTGCCTGTATTGACGGGCAAAAACCGGCTACGAACACCAACTCGGCCGGGACGAGCACCTTCCGCCTCTGCATTGCCTGAAAAAGAATTGAGCACGACGGGCATTGACGCTGTGCCAATGGCAATCTTCCGAGGCTTATCGCGTCCGGCTAGGCGACGCGGAGCGGCACGATCAAGTGATGCGGTTTCCAGGTAGGCGAACATCGGTGCTGGACGCACTTGGGCAACACCAACATTTCCCATCGTCTTCGGTTGTAGGAACAGTAGATTAACGGCGACACCAGCGCTTAAGACAAAAAACGCGAAGAAACCGAATCTGAGACCCTTCAGGGACATGGATCTGAACTCAACTGATAACGCTATTGGGGCGTGGTGGGTTAATAGCCCGACTATGGCCAGCCACCGTTAAGGTTAGATTAACCGTCCAATAAATCGGCAAAATCTAATGATCACGCCGCAAAGCCCCAAAAATGGGGACGAGCCGCCAATAGATAAAACTTGAGCCAATTTTAAGCAAAAGTTTGGTACCCGATTTCTCCGACCGTTGTTGGTTACGCGATAGCTTTTTGTGCAAAGGCGCGGGACAACAATGGAGCCGTCTCATGGGGTTAATTCGAAACGCAGCAATCATTGCTGTTGCGATTACACTCGTTCCTGCTGATCCGCAGGATCGTGCACACTTGTATTCCAAGGCCAATCAAGGGGTTGCTTGGGCAACAACATTCTGTGACCGCAACAAGGCGACTTGTAAAAAGGGCGTTGAATTGCGCGACGCATTCCTGGAAAAGGCGGCATTTGCAGCCTCATCTGCATATGATATCGCGATTGTCCATTTAACGGGAACAGATGACACGCAAAACCTTGATGCCATGCACGCCCGGCCCGCAGTGCATCGCCACGCCAGAGGCACCCTAACGCGCTATGACCGTCAAACAGAATGGCGTGGGCAACGCTAACCAACTCCCAATTCTCCGCAAGACTTTGTCAACGCCCTTTGAAAAGAGGGCGCTTTTTTCTTTTCAAGGCCTTGTCGCGCGCGCCTCGATCCCCCTATGTGTTAGTTGGGACAGCGCACGTTTCGATTTCATTGAGCATGAGTGAGGATCGCATTGGCGACTTGGAAACAGATCAACGACGACTTTGAAATCCTGGACGATTGGGAAGACCGCTATCGCTATATCATCGAGCTTGGCCGTGATTTACCAGAACTTGATCCTGCGTTGAGAACCGATGTTGTCAAGGTGCCGGGATGTGTCAGCCAGGTCTGGCTGATTTCAAGACCAAGCTCAGGGCCAACCGAGGATGGCACGGCGGATGCGCCACGAACTTTCCACTTCCTGGGCGCCAGCGATGCTGCCATTGTGCAAGGCCTGATCGCGATCCTGTTTGCGCTCTATCAAGAAAAAACGGCAGACGAAATTCTTGCTATGAATGCGCAAGACAATTTGGCAAGCCTAGGGTTGGCTGGACATTTAACGCCGCAACGTTCAAATGGCCTAGCCTCAATGATTGATCGCATTCGCGCCGATGCAAAGGCCTTGGTGACTGCGGCCTAGGTCCTGTGGACAATTAGCGCAGAGCGATGATGGTGGCCGCGATATTCCAAGTTGCTTGATAGCTTGAAACAGTTTTGTCGTATCGCGTATTCACGCCTGGAAACTCCTTGATCTTACTGAAATAGTTTTCGATCAGGTGTCGCCATTTGTAGTCCGTCTCATCGTGCGGGATATGGCTGATCCGGTTCTGTTTGGCGGGGATGATGGCTTCGGCCTTGCGTGCCTTAAGGGTTTGGCGCAAAGGGTCGGCGTCGAACGCCTTGTCAGCCAGCCTTATATTGCGATTGGACTCACTCAATTTCCTTTTTAGCTCTCGTATGAGCTTGGACTGCGCACTTTTGGAGCCAGAAGCGGACTTGAAAATTGAGGAATATGACCAATCAACAGACACACTTAGAACATTTTGTTTGTTGACGTCGGTGGCTGAAACGGTGAGAGAAAGCATGCTTGCAAGGACAAACGTGAAAAAGATCTTCCAAACACCCAGGTGACCCACAGCACATGAAAGCAGCAGGCATATTCTACCCCCACCACCCACGCTCTCATTGTCTGGATTGCTCACGCTTGAATGCGACACGCTTAAATTATTTCCCCACAATCCCTTTTGTGCGACCGGCTTCTTTGTGGCTCAGCCACTGTCCGGCACCAAATATGATTTAAAAAGTTCGCCCAACACGACTTATAGGAAGTGTTGGCAAAAATAATGACCAACACAACTAGAGGCACGTGTTGGTACCATAAGTGTTGGGTGAGCCTAAACAGTTTGTGCGCAGACAATCAATCCGAAGTGCGCCCCTAGCCCCCTATTTTGCTCTGATCTGACACAAACATTACGCCGCTATTGGCACGCGGAATAAGTCCTTCAATCAATGCGAGAAAGAATTGCGCTTAGACCACCGTGGTTTGGTCAGCACCTTTGGTGATCGGCGTGGCACCCATTTTTTTCAGCGCGTCTGGATCAACCAAACGCGTCACGATGGGGTGGATGCGCATATCGCCTTCCTTCACACCCTTTACTTCGCTCACCTTTGGTAAGACCTGACGGAAATTGGCGATCACCGCCGTTGTCAGGCGTTGATTGGGCGCAATCACATCCAGCAGCCAGTTGATCTTGCCGCTGTTCCAGTCCTCTGCTTTTAGGCGTACCGGAAAGATGCCGGCTTTAATCTGTTCGCGAATTTTGGCGTCGACCTCTTCTGAAACGCTGGCCCAAATGGCGATGCCGGACAGCGCGCCTTCCTGGGGATCGCCCTCTTTTCCGGATGTCGCGATGGCCACGCGGTCGCGCATGAGGGGATCGAGGATCAGGTGCCCGAGATCGGAGATTGACAGGCTGCGGTAGCGCGGCACCATCATCATGGCGAGCGCCACTTTGCCAAAGGTTTCATGCAGCTTGGTACGCACGGCAGCAATTTTTTCCAGCATTTCAGGATCAAGCTTGGTGCTGGTTTCGCCTGCGTTTTGGGCAGAAGTGGGGGCTTGCGGTGTGGGGTCCGCAATCGGCTGAACGTTCAGTGTTTCGCCCTTGCCATTGGCACCGTTTGCCACCGGGTCGGCTTTTTTCCGTGAACCAAACATAATAAACTCTCCTACAATTCTGAATAAATCGATGCACTAAAGTATCGATGCGCGTGACGCGGCGATCTCAGGTCCGCCAGATGGCCGGTACATTATGCGGCGTGGACGGACTGTCAACTGGAAAGATGTCGAAGGTGCTTCTCCTTTTGCCTCAATACCTCTTGGTCGATCGCTAAACCTCCACTGAATTGGAGAAGGTGTTTCCCAGACTGAAGCCTGGGCGCAGCAAGCTCGACACGTAATGTGCCCGCGCGCTGCAAATGGGTTGCAGACGGACGATTGCTGTGTCACATCATTTGGCGTTGGGAATTACCCCAAGCGTTTGCGTAAAGTGGTTTGAGTTCGCGTTGTGTTGAGTGCGTAGTCCGCCGTGCCTGAAATGGATGGCTGATAGCCGGAGCGCGCTTGGGTGACGTTTTCGTCGGTGCCCCTAAGGCGGGCACGTGCTGCGATCAATTCCGGATTGGTTCCGAAAAGTTGAAAAATTAGGTGGAAAAATCTTGAGATTGATGCCTAGATTGCTACCTAAATGCTACCTAAGGGCTTTGCAGGAAGTGCAGGAAAGGGCGTAAGTGGTTGAAATAAATGGTCGGAGCGAGAGGATTTGAACCTCCGACCCCCAGTCCCCCAGACTGGTGCGCTAACCAGACTGCGCTACGCTCCGATCAAGGCTTCTTTTGCCCTCCCGCTGCGCCAAGGTCAACGGTTTAACAACTGCTATTGCTGGTGCTGCCTTAACGCTGACCAAGCAGGCGCTCTAATTCCCGCGCATTCGTCGGAAACCGACAGACGTTGGGCAGCGCGCTCGGCTCTCCAACCGCCACGGCTGCGACATAATTGGGATCAACCTCAAGGCTTAAAATCGCAAGCTCGTTAGTTTGATCCAGAGCTTTGAGCGCACATTGGTCAGAGTCAGGATCGCGAACGCGAGCCATCGCCTGGGTTAGCAGCGGCGCCATGCCAAGACCGGTCGCTTTGGCATAGGCTTCCAGACGGACCCAGGCAGAAATAAATGTCATCTGTTCCGCTTCAGCCTTGCTGACACCAGAAAACGCTGCCGCGGCAGCGATGATAGCTTGTTGTCGCTCTGGCTGCATTTTGATGTGCCGATCACGCGCCTCGATGTCGACACCAACTTCGCCTCCCGAAGATAACGCAATCAGACCCGCCCCCTGACCGGGGCCCGAACCGGTCATCTGCGTGTGGCTCAAGGAGAGAGACATTCCCAACCCTGGTAGGGATGGGCGGCCCTTTTCTGAATAGACCAAGGGAGAGCCGCGCCATCCCGGCCCTTTGATACCCTCGATCAACACACGCAACGCGCAATGCACAATGGTGCGGGTCATGCGCTCATCTTCACTTTTTATGCGGGCCAATCGGGCCTTCGTCTGGGCGTCCAAAGCTTGTACGTTTTGCTCCCACACCCGCACGACATTGCAGCACGCCGCAACATCGACAAACCAAATTTGCGTGGCCATAACGTTAGCCGTCGCATCTGATATTTTTTCGCACATCAGGGACCGGAAAATGAACAGGTAAGGCGCATTATGCTGAACGTACTGAACTCGATTTGCGCGTCGATGTAGATTTGCGTGCAGGAGATGCCTGCTCACCAACCAGCAACGCCCGACAAGCTTCCAATTCTTGGATCAGATCGTCAATCTGCGCAATGCTTTCACGTTTGTTGGCGCGCGCTTTTTCAAGTGCGGCAACAATCCTGCTCGCTGTCTCAATATCCTTCTCTTCTCCTGCAAAACGGGTGCGCTTGCCACGTGATTTTGTCCGGGATGGCGGCGTTTTAGAGGCACCGGTTCGCCCACTTGGATTATCCTTTGAGCTGTCACCTGCGCGCTTGACCGCTTCTACACCCTGCTCGCGCAAAATCTTTTGCACGCCTTTGATCGTATATCCATCTGCATGCAAGAGGCCGCGTATGCCACCAAGCAGCTGCAAATCTTCGGGGCGGTAATACCGTCGACCACCGCCGCGCTTCATCGGCTTAATTTGGGGGAACTTGGCTTCCCAGAAACGCAGCACATGCTTTGGCACGCCAAGCTCGGTAGCGACTTCACTAATCGTGCGAAAAGCATCGTGCGCTTTATCCATATCCGCTCCAGCCTCGTTGTGCCCATTCCCTTGGACAACGTTCGATCGTCAACTGATCCTGGCAAGCGCCAGCCAGCGCCCGGGAGACCACACGTGAACGCACCATAGCGCTGAGCGATATGGATGCCGCGCGCGACGACAGTCACACGTTCAGATTGACGGAGTAAAACGGAGCCGATGCCTTTACCGTTGGGTTGTAAAATATTGAGCGCAATGACAAGCCAAAAAAATAGGCTACTTGGGGATTGCTAGAGACGCGATCGTCAAAAACAGTCACTCAAATGTGTCAAAACCTTCCCAAACTATCCTTTCAAACCCACAACAACGCAAAAACACGGTTTCTATTTAACCCCGCTTGCCCTGCCTTAACGTGCAAGACCCGCATGCGACACAGCCCACGTGCAACATCGATAGAATAGCGCGAAAAGAGGCCAACGTCTTTAGTAAAAGTAATGTTTTTTATTTCAGATGCGCACGCGCCAATTGAAATGCAAACAAGTAGACACGCCATAACCCCTCAACAAGAGGCTACGTGGTCCCGTTATGCAAATGCCTATTCAGATCATGCAATAAGAATTTACTCGGCGGCCTTTGCCGTTGTCGGCAGACCCGCATTAATGCGTTCTTTCATGATGTTGCTTGGCCGAAACACCAACACCTTGCGCGGCGTGATCGGCACTTCTTTACCGGTCTTAGGATTACGACCCACCCGTTCGCCCTTCTGGCGAATGCCAAAGGAGCCAAACGACGAGAGTTTAACCGGCTCGCCGCGCGCCAAACTGGCGGATATTTCGCCCAGAACAAGCTCTACAAGTTCTTGAGATTCATTGCGTGGCAGGCCAATCTTGCGAACAACTGCTTCCGCCAAATCCGCGCGTGTCAGAGTTTTGCCGTGCATCTCTGTCGCCTCCCCAAACCAGTCCAATATTTTAGGTAATGCTAACTGTGAGCGCCAGCGAGGTCAATCAAAGATCGTCCACAACCATCTGAAAAGTAACGAATAATTTGTGGCGGCCGCAAATGATTCCCGAAATTTCGTGCTGCAACGCAATAAACTGAACGGCGGAATGGGTGTGAAGAGCACTACCAACGGGCCAGAACCGCACCCCAGGTGAAGCCACCACCCATCGCTTCCATCAGCACCAGGTTACCCTCCTTGACCAGATGTTCCTCAAACGCGTAATTGAGCGCCAGAGGAATCGAGGCGGCTGATGTGTTGCCGTGATTGGCAAGCGTCATGATGATTTTCTCAGGTGCGACGCCGAGCTTTTTGGCGATGCCGTTTAGGATTCGCTCGTTGGCCTGGTGGGGCACAAACAGGTCGATTTCATCAACCGCAAATCCCGTAGCCACCAGGGTCTCCTCAATGACACCGGAAATTTTCTGTACGGCGTGACGAAAAACTTCGCGTCCATTCATGCGCAAATGCCCGACCGTTTTGGTTGAACTTGGCCCGCCATCGACATAGAGCAAATCTTCATAACGGCCATCTGAACGAATACGGGTAGCTAAGATCCCGCGATCTTCCCGTTCGCCATGTTGCGGCTCCGCCTCCAACACAACAGCACCTGCACCATCGCCAAACAACACGCACGTTGAACGGTCTTGCCAATCAAGAATGCGCGAAAACGTTTCTGCACCAATCACAACGGCGCGCCGGAATTGGCCCGTTTTTAAAAAGTTGTCGGCGGTTGTCATCGCATAGACAAAGCCAGAGCACACAGCTTGAATGTCAAATGCGGCACCTTTAGTGACCCCAAGGCCGGCTTGCACACGCACAGCCGTTGCCGGAAAAGTGCGGTCTGGGGTGGCTGTTGCACAAATCACCAGATCAACATCAACAGGATCAATCTTGGCACGTACCAGCGCTTGGTGGGCAGCCGCAATCGCGAGGTCTGATGTCATCTCACCATCAGCTGCAATATGGCGCTGGCGAATGCCTGATCGTTCCACGATCCATTCATCCGTCGTATCAACAATTTTGGCGAGGTCTTGGTTGGTCATCACCTTTTTAGGTAGATAGCCGCCAACTCCACGAATGACCGAACGATTAATGACCACCGGCCTAGTGTCCTTCCTTTGATTAATCCTATTGCTCTAGCAGATGGCACCGTAATGAGCACGTTCCAAGACGATAAAATGAATGTGCCCAAATGGCACTGACACCGGGATTTGGCCGCGTGCCGGGCGACTTGGCGCTAGCCGCTCCCAGCAGGCTCTTCGGTTGAAAGGTTTTGGTGAAACGTATCGAGGTCCTGAGCCAAGCGCTCCAGCAATCCGCTTTGCGACATCTCATAGCCAAGGTCAACCGCACTGGCAAAGCCAAGGGCATCTGAACCGCCATGGCTTTTTACAGCAATACCGTTGAGACCAAGAAACGTGCCGCCGTTGACACGGCGCGGGTCCATCTTGGCTTTGAGCACCTTGAAACCACCTTGAGCCAGAAAAGCACCCAATTTGGAGGCCAATGACCGGTGCATGGCATCATTTAAGTATTTTCCTATCTGGCGCGCCGTTCCTTCCGCAGTCTTAAGTGCAATGTTGCCGGCAAAACCTTCGACGACGACGACATCGACAACACCCTGACCAATTTGATCGCCTTCGACAAATCCGTTGTAGGTTAGTGGGAGATCGAGGTCTTTCAACAGCGCATGGGCGTCTTTAACCACGCCATCACCCTTGATTTCTTCCACACCCACATTCAATAAACCAACCGTTGGTTTTTCAATGTGGAACAGGGCCCGGCCCATCGCTGCGCCAAGCACGGCAAAGTCAGCAAGTTGGCGCACACTGGCGCCAATATTTGCGCCGACATCCAACACAATGCACTCAGCATTTATTGTTGGCCAAAGCGCTGCAATTGCCGGGCGTTCGACGCCAGCCATGGGTCGAAAGACAAATTTTGCCATCGCCATCAATGCGCCTGTGTTGCCGGCTGAAACCGCAGCTCCCGCTTTGCCTTGTTTCACCGCGTCAAGCGCCATCCACATGCTGGTGCCCTTGCCACGTCGTAACGCCTGGCTTGGTTTGGCATCCATCGCCACGATTTTATCGGTGTGAATGATCGTGGCGCGTGCTGCCAGGGCTTGGTGGTCTTTAAGCACAGCTTCAATGCGCGCTTGATCACCAAACAATATGAATTCCAATTCGGGGTGGCGTTCCAGCGACAACGCAGCACCGGGCACAATAACTTCAGGCCCGAAATCACCGCCCATTGCATCCAATGCAAGCGTTCGTCTGTATGCCATAAAGGCGTGCCCCCTATCGTCGCCTGCTGTTGTCTTGCCCACGGGCTGAGCGCCCACAGCCGTCCGCACTTAAGTGGCCATCGCACAATCCTCTGAGCCGCCGGAAAATAGCGCGTTCACCACAGCACACAACAGCTTTCTCACAGGCCCCAATTAAAATGCGGGCACCAAACCTGGGACAATCCATAAATCCACCCAGTTTGGCCGCACAATGAGGGCCTAGCTGTTACCTTTGAGCTTTTTCAATTCAGCGAATGGATGCGTCGTTTGGTCTTCATCCGGATCCGACTCAAATAATCCTTCAAGCCCCGCTCCGGGTGCGCGCGGGTAGGGGGCTAACGCGGCTCCAAAATGGTCAAACAGTACTTCGCCGACATTCAATTCCGTCCCCGAATAGGCTTCGACATCATCAAGTGACAGGGCTTCATGTTCGACATCAGGATCTTCTGCGACCAGGGACTGCCCAGGAGCAAATCTCACAACAACCTCCTCGTCCAACAAGAAAGGTACAGCTTCCAAAGTCACGGCACAGGCTTGTGCACCTTCTGCTTGGAAACGTCCCACCAGCTCAACTTGACCCGCAGCCATCGCCTTTAATTGGTACTCGGCAGAAAACCGCTCACAGTCGAGAAGGCCAAATGCATCCGCTAAACTCTGGCGTTGTTGCTCTGTGGCTGCGCGTTCAAATGTACGCGCCGTCTCTGACACATCATCCAGTTTATGAAACCAATTAAGCTTATTTTCCATCACGACCGTGCCACAGTGCCAGCCTCGTGCTCCCTGTTGAGAAGTATACAATCTGGATCCGGCAACGCGAGAGCTCCCGCCGCCAAAGCCTCAGTTGTCTGCTTGAACAATGCGTTCTCAACCTCACGCACGTAGCCGCTGAGAGGTTGAAGACCTGTACTTTCCGGAACTACACCCGGAATCATGTCGCTCAACAATGCGGGCAGGGCATCAGGTTTGTTGTCTTGACGTATCGCGCGATACCGGCGGGCATAGTCATAAAATTGTGCCATCGCTTTTTTGACCCGTTTGGGCACGCCCATGTCACCAATACCAAGTTCACGCATTGCAGCATCAAGGTCTTCCACAAAACATTCCATCAGAGCACGCCCCAGCGCCAGGTCTTGGCTGTTACTTGTCTCGGCAAGCCCATCGGGCCGCAGGCTATCCACTGATAGCGCGTCATCACCTCCAGCCTCGCCGCTGATCGGGCCCGACAAGCGCTCCAAAATCAACAGAATATGCAGAGAAATCAGTGCTAAGCGGCCGTCAGGTGTGTCGTCTGCGCCAATGTTGGTATAAAAAACAGGCCTACGGGCTTGCGCCACGGCTGCGCCATAAAGCTGGCCAGCCTTGGGTTTAGAACCGCGATTCAAGAGCTTAGATAGAGGCGACACGTCTGTTTTTATCCTTGGGACTTTTTAAGCGGGCAGGCTGTTTTCCACCTTGGCAATCTTGAGATAGCCTACATAGGCGTTAGCCTGGGGGATAGCCTGCACAGGTGGATTGAAAAAGGCCCTTTCGAACGATATGGGCGGTTAGAGCTAAAAATTTGGGTGATTCTGTTGCACACGATAAAACTTCATAAGCTGACCACCGCGACCAAACGCCAACGCGCTTTTAGGCTGTTGATGTCCGCTGCCCTTGCAGGATCATTGACAGGGTCACTGGCAGGCTGCGCTGAACAGGTCATCAAGCGCGGCTATCATCTTAACGCCAGCGACATTCAACAGATCCAGCCCGGCATGGGTAAAGAACAGGTGCAGGCCAAGCTTGGTTCGCCGACAACGTCGTCGACAATCCAGAACGGCAGTGCGTATTACTATATATCAAGCACGCATACCCAGTCTGCGTTTTTTAAACCGTCTGAGAAAAATCGTCAGGTCATCGCCGTTTATTTCAACGAAACCGGCACCGTCGATCGCATGGCAAACTATGGCCTGAAGGATGGTAAGGTGTTTGATTACATCTCGCGCCAAACACCGGCTCCTGGCGGCCAGGAAGACGGCATCATCAAGCAGCTGTTCCGCAACCTTGGCAAAAACACCAACATCTTTGGCAATAGCTAGACCACCGCCGTGCGCTTCGCGTTGTCTAGAGCGCCGCGCCTTTTGTTGTGCACAGTGAAGCTATTTGCGCGACGCTCTATCTCATGGGCTCTATCCTAAGACTCTATCCCATGACTGGCGATCAACTTATCTGCTCAATGTTGATTCTAACTTTTCGCAGGTTAATCTAGATCACACTGCCTAACCCACGCGTCACCCAACACGGATCTCAGCAAATTAAAACGGGCCGAGCTCTTATGTGAAGCCCGGCCCGTTTCTGTTTGATTTGCGCAACCTTGCTTGGCAGCTTAACCGTGCGAGAGAACGGCCAACATCAGCAGTGCAACGATGTTGGTGATCTTAATGGCAGGGTTCACAGCCGGACCTGCAGTATCCTTGTACGGATCGCCAACAGTGTCGCCTGTAACGGAAGCTTTATGGGCTTCGCTGCCCTTTTCATGTTTGACGCCATCTTTATCAACGAAGCCATCTTCGAAGGACTTCTTGGCGTTGTCCCAAGCGCCACCACCCGATGTCATCGAGATCGCAACAAACACGCCAGTGACAATCACGCCAAGGAGCATCGCGCCGACGGCTGAGAATGCAGCACCTTTGCCACCAATAGCATTGATCACAACGAACATGACAATGGGGGACAAGACCGGCAGCAAGGATGGAACAACCATCTCTTTGATGGCCGCGCGCGTCAAAAGGTCAACCGCACGTGCATAATCTGGGCGATCTTCACCCTTCATAATACCAGGCTTTTCTTTAAACTGGCGTCGCACTTCTTCAACGATGGAAGAGGCAGCCCGTCCAACAGCAGTCATGGCGATGCCACTAAACAAGAACGGGATCAAACCACCCATGAGCAAACCAACAACGACGTAAGGATTGTTGAGGCCAAAGTCGATCTCAACGCCTTTAAAGTATTGGAACGTTGTTGAGCCAGCTTCATTGGCTTGGCTGATGAAGTACTGCAGATCGTAGTTATACGCTGCAAACAGCACCAATGCACCAAGACCGGCTGAACCAATGGCATAACCCTTGGTGACAGCTTTGGTGGTGTTACCAACCGCATCAAGGGCATCCGTTGAACGGCGCACTTCTTTCGGTAGGCCAGCCATTTCGGCAATACCACCGGCATTGTCGGTGACAGGACCAAAGGCATCAAGCGCAATAACCATTCCGGCAAGACCCAGCATTGTTGTCGTAGCGATCGCCGTACCAAAGAGGCCAGCAAAGTTGTACGTGATCAAGATCCCAGCAACGATCACAATCGTAGGCATTGCAGTTGCTTCAAGCGAAACGGCAAGGCCTTGAATGACGTTAGTGCCGTGACCGGTCACAGACGCCTGACTGATCGAGCGTACCGGACGGTAGCCGATGCCGGTGTAGTACTCAGTGATCCAGATGATAAGGCCGGTGACGGCAAGACCCACAATACCACAGTAGAACAAGTTCTGACCCGTGATCAGGGTACCTGCTGTTGTAGTGCCCAGTTCGCCAAAGCCACCAAGCACATACTCGGTTGCTGCATAAAGACCGGCAACAGACAGAACTGCCGTTGCGATGAAGCCTTTGTAAAGCGCTCCCATGATGGAGTTGTTGGAACCGAGCTTCACAAACAGTGTGCCAATGACAGAGGTTAAAATGCACGCTGCACAGATAGCCAACGGATACAGCATCATCTTTGACAGCAACGCTGAGTTGTCGATGAAGAAGATCGCGGCCAAGACCATGGTGGCAACAACAGTTACCGCATAGGTCTCGAAAAGATCCGCAGCCATACCGGCACAATCGCCAACGTTGTCGCCAACATTATCGGCAATGGTTGCCGGGTTGCGTGGATCGTCTTCTGGAATGCCTGCTTCAACCTTGCCAACCATATCGCCGCCAACGTCGGCACCTTTTGTGAAGATGCCGCCACCAAGACGCGCGAAGATCGAAATCAAGGAAGCGCCAAAGCCTAGCGCCACCAAAGCATCAATCACAGTACGATCAGATGGGGCGTACCCAAGTGAACCGGTGAGGAACATGTAGTAAGCGGCGACACCAATTAGTGCTAAACTAGCCACCAACAAGCCCGTGACAGCACCCGCTTTAAAAGCGATGTCCAATCCACTCGCGAGCGATGTTGCTGCCGCCTGCGCCGTGCGTACGTTGGCACGAACAGAAACGATCATGCCAACATAACCTGCAACGCCTGACAAAATGGCGCCAATGGCAAAGCCACCGGCAACAGCTGTGCCGAGCAGCCACCAGGCCAGCACTAGAATTGCGACACCAACGATGGCGATGGTTTGATATTGACGATTGAGGTACGCCTGCGCACCCTCACGAATGTGGCCTGCAATTTCTTGCATTTTTTGGTTGCCAGCATCTGCGTTCATCACAGTGCGGGCCAGATATCCGGCAAACAAAATGCCGAACAAGCCGGAAGCAATAATGCCCCAGTAGATTTCATTCATTGTTTTGGTCCCCCCGAGTGGGCCGAAGCTTGATTAAGTTGACTGAAAAACGGTTGGCATGGACATGACGCCAGCCACTCTGCCTGAATGGGCGAGTCGTGTTGCCGGACCATGCCAAAACTGCGCATCCCATGCAACTAAGCGTCTCGCGCTCGTGGGGCGGGATTTGGTCGCAGCCCAAAGTGCTAAATCATTGCATCACCTGGATTTTGCCGCGTCCCCCTCTTCGCGACGCCGCGCCGCTATGCGGGTTTGGACTTTTGGGGTATGCCAAAGGTCAATCTCGACACACTATAACAAGGAGAGCCGCGTGCAAATTCTTGATATCGTACGCGCCAGTCAGGGTGGTGCGCTCAACGACACTTTAGCTAATGCCTTTGGGCTGGAGCCGAAAGCTGCTGAAAAAGTCAGTGGTGGCTTGGTTGATGAGCTGTCACGAGCTTTGGAGCGCAACACCCTCAACCGTGGCGGCGTTTCAGACCTGATTGAAATGGTCGGACAGGGTGGACACACCAAATACCTTGAACCGGATGCGGACTTGGCATCCCCCCAAGCCAAGCAAGACGGCAACGCCCTTCTCGCTCAAATCCTCGGTACCAAGCATCAAAGCCGTAGTGTTGCCGCCCGCGTTGGACGCCAGACCGGGATTGCGCCAAACATCATCGAAAAAATGCTGCCCGCCATTGCATCCATAATGATGGGTGGTGTTGAAAAACAAGTTGGTGGACAACTTGGCGAACTGACACAACGGTTCGGTGGCGACACATCCCTTGCTCCCCAACAGCCACTACCGGTGCCAGGAGATAGTATGGACTATGGTGGTCGCCAAAGCGCTGGTTCACGCCGCAGCCCGTTTGATGATCTGTCAGATATGATCCGCCGTGGGGGCCGCACAAGCCAGAGTGGCGGGCCAACTGTGAATAATCCCAATGGCTCAATGCTCGGCAAAATGGTGCGTCAAATCTTTGGCAACCTGTTGGGCTTTCAAAGCAAAGGCATTGTTGGCTATCTGATTCAACTGATCGTATTTCGTTATGGCTGGCGCATTGTGAAATCAATTTTGAGCCGCATATTCCTTGGTCGGTAAAATATAGGCAAAACATAAAAAAAGCCGGAGCGTATAATGCTCCGGCTTTTTTTCACATTCTCATTGCTCTCAATTTGGCTCATTGCTCTCAATTTGGTGCGTTAGCGACAGGGACGCGCTTCAACTGTGCAGTCATAACTGCGTCGACCTGTGCGTTTGCAGCGAATTGCTTTTGACCGCGCCCGACGGAAACGAGCCCAGTTAGTTCCGTATTCCAGAGCTGTGAAACTCTGCCAAGCCGCTACTGCAGCGCGCCGTGCCGCTCGTTTTGTCCGTCCCGACCCGCTACCGCTGTGCCAATGATCAGCCTGACACAACCGGCCACGTTCACGGCGTAGATCATGAATCGAAGCAAGACCTGTGTCATCAGCTTTCACCTGAGGTGCCGAGACAGCCACCGCAATAACCATAGCCACCGCGATCCAAACCCACTTAAAAGACATCTCTATCTTCTCTCCATTTTTTTGCGGACTCAACCCTAATGGCGGGAGCCTGCCCGATTCCATTTTCGCATTCGATCCTGTTTGATTACAAAGAAGATGTTTTTCAATGAGCGCGGCAATCCGGGCACAGGGCCCGCGATTGGAACATATTCCAGGTCGCGCGCGCGCAAGATCTCAGCGGCGGTCAATAAAGTTGTAGAGCTATCAATTAACTTCAGTTTTGTAGGCAGGCCAGCCAATTTAACCGGCACTAAAAAAGCGGTGGATCGAGATGCCGTTTGCCAGAAATCTCCAGACCCTTGAGCGCCGCCTTACCCCCAGAACCGACGGCTACGATGGCTCTGATTCGGCGTTCGCGGACCTTTTTCTCGAGCGCCTTGCCAGCACCCTCTGGTACAAAATATTTCTCAATCCCGTAGCGCAAGCTCAATTTGGTTTGACCGGTCCTGCGATCGCGCCAGACTGACTTCACCCGCGCACGCACAGCTATCCGGCTTTTGCCGAGGTCTTGTGGCAGTGCTTTCCGCAAACTGACATACGACCACGTTCCATTAGGAGCCTTCTGCAGGACAACATAGACCTCATCATTGTTCCTGATCCCCTTTGGTGCCTGGTTGGTGTTAATACGCGCAATATCAGGGTTCAAAATCACATAGTCGCCGCGAAACAAGCTGCGCGGATCAACCGGAGCAACGGCCAGCACAACTTCTTTGCCATTCTTGATGAGGGAAAGGCGGTCGGATACCATCCAGGCGAGGGCCGCAGACTGGACTGCAACGACAAGGGCAATAGCTGGCCAAATGGCTTTGGTGCGAAACATGTTAGTGCGCCTCCGTCATTGCAGACCGCGTGTGCAGTTTATAGGCGAAGCCAGCAAGCGCCATGACAATGATGCCGGCCACAAGGAAGAACAGTGATGAACCGAGCAGAGTTTCAAAGGTCTTGAAATAGAGCCCCAAGACCTCAATCGAAAAACCAGCATAACCCAACCAGGTGATTGTTCTGTTTTCGTTTTTAACGCCCCAATAAATAGCAGCTAACAACAAGGCCAATGTCAGAACCGCCAAAAGGATTAAACCTTGCAGATCGGTTCTCTCAATAAACTGCAGCGCAAACAAACCAGAAAATGTCGTTGCGATGCCATAGCCTGCAACCGCGGCCGCTTCATCTTCCAGGTCGCCCGGCAGGATGCGTCGGGCAAAAAATGCAGCCCCAACCCCAACAAGACCCAGCGCTACGACGGTGACATGCGATCCACCAATCCAGGATAAGAAGCCGAGACAAATGGTGAAAAGCATCAACGCTATTGCGGAAAGATGCAGACCCGGACGCCAGCGATGCCAGACATAAGCTGCGGTCACGATGGCCCAGGCGGGCAGGAACCACCAGAATACACTGTCTTGCAAGGTTTGCTGCCAACCACCCCACAGCAGTGCAAGAGGCATCGCGGCACCAAGCGCTGCCGTCGATGACAATGCGGCACCGGCCAATAACGCGCCTGCGCCCCACATTAAAACTGCATCGGGTGGATTGCCTTCAATATGAAACATCTGCGCAATCAGCATGATGCAAGCGCCAAAAAAACCAACTCCGATCAACGTCGCTGCATTGGCAAAACGCTCCATGTTTCGCGTTGCTAAGAACCCTGCAGCACTATAGGACGCCCAAAGGCCAGCAAACAAAAGACCGATCCGGGCAAGGCGCGACATATCCTGCCAGTTGGCGGCGACAAAACTCATCGCCGCAAATCCGATCAACACCGCGCCAAGGATCGCGAGCGCGCCAGCCGTACCAAACGGATTAGCGCTCGATTGCAGATCGCGCGCAATCGCGGCTGCCCCATCGTCGCTAATCCAACCTTGCTGCTGCCAGCGCTTCACATCTTTCAAAGTGCGCTTGGGGGACTTCCACATGGAGTTTTGATCTCTCTTAATTAAACACCGTTCATTTTCTCGTTGAATTGTGGCATAACTATGGCAGAACCGTGGGGCGGGTCTCCAGGCTCTAAGGACCCAAGCCGCACAGGCACCTTGATCCCGTGGTTTAGACGCCCTGGTCTTGAAACTTGTCCACGTCTCTTACCTGCCATCCAAGCGTGAGGGTTCTGCAAAAACGGCTTGTGGAAAATAAGCCGCCTGTCCCATATGCAATAAGATGGTAGTCACGCGCGTAGACGTAGGCCGCTATGCTCCAACTTTTGGCCAAGTGGCATTTCAGCCCAACATAAACAAGGCCCTCGACGAGGCAGACGCAGCGAGCAACAATACGCCATACGCCCGACGGATTCGGCATCCCTCATTTGACAAAGGCCCGTTCATGGAACTCGATCCGGTACTCCTTGCTCGCATCCAGTTCGCATTCACGATTTCGTTTCATATTATTTTCCCAAGCTTCACCATTGGGTTGGCCGCGTTCATTGCCACATTGCTGGTGCGTTGGCAGATGACAGGGCGCGATCATCTGTATCGCTTAGCGCGCTATTGGACCAAAATTTTTGCGGTCTCGTTTGCCATGGGCGTCGTTTCCGGCATCGTGCTGTCCTATCAATTCGGTACAAACTGGAGCAAATTCTCTGAGGTGACTGGCAACGTGATCGGCCCGCTGATCGGCTATGAAGTTTTGACTGCGTTTTTCCTTGAAGCCAGTTTTCTTGGTGTCATGCTATTTGGTTGGAACCGGGTGCCACCAAAATTGCACGTCACGGCTGCCATTTTAGTTGCTGTTGGCACATCGCTTTCTGCTTTTTGGATCTTGAGCGCCAACAGCTGGATGCACACACCACAAGGTCACGAAATCAAGGACGGTATCGCCTATCCGGTTGATTGGCTGAAGGTCATCTTCAATCCCAGCTTCCCATATCGCTTTGCGCACATGTTTACCGCCGCTTACCTCACAACCTCAGTGGTCGTTGCAGCCGTTGGTGCCCGCTATTTACTGGCCGACAAGTTTCACGAAGAAGCCAAGACAATGATGCGCATGGGTATTGGTATGGTCGCCCTGCTCGCCCCGTTGCAACTGTTCATCGGCGATATGCATGGCCTCAACACGGCCACGTATCAACCGGTCAAGGTTGCTGCAATGGAAGCCCACTGGGATGGTTCCAAGCCTGCCGATCTTGTGTTGTTTGCTATTCCCAACGAAGAAGAAGAACGCAATGACTTTGAGATTTCGATCCCAAACGTTGCAAGCATGATCATCAAGCACGACGCTCAAGGCTTATTTCCCGGACTTAAAGATTTTGCGCCGGAAGACCGGCCACCTGTGAAACCGGTATTCTACGCCTTCCGCGTCATGGTTGGCGTCGGCATGGCATTGATCGGAATTGGCCTCATCGGCGCGTTCCTTTGGGCCCGAGGACGATTGTTTGAAACGCGCTGGTTTATCAAACCACTGTCCTATACTTGGCCGCTTGGCTTTATCGCTATTCTAGCTGGATGGTGGGTGACAGAAACCGGGCGCCAGCCTTGGATTGTCCATGGCATTCTTAAAACGGCCGATGCCATATCACCCGTTTCAGCAGGCGCTGTTTTGACCAGTCTAATCCTGTTTGTTCTGGTCTACAGCAGCGTCTTTTCGATGGGCATTTACTACATCAATCGCTTGATTGAGACCGGACCCAAAGGGGCAGCAACAGAAATCAATGAAGGCGTTGCCTCACGCCCACTTTCCGCTGCGGCCGAAGCAGCCCATGAAGCCATCGAATCCGAGAGGTCATCGTAATGGAAGACATTTCCTATTGGTTGCCTTTGGTCTGGGCAGGACTGCTTGCAGCAGCGGTTGCACTCTACATTGTGCTCGATGGTTTCGATCTCGGACTGGGAATCTTGTTCCCGTTTGCGCCGTCTGAAGAGCGCCGTGATACGATGATGAATACCGTTGCACCGTTTTGGGATGGCAACGAAACCTGGTTGATCCTCGGTGGCGGCGGTTTGTTTGTGGCCTTTCCAAAAGCCTACGCGATCATCATGCCGGCGGTTTACATCCCTTTGATTGTCATGCTACTCGCCCTTGTTTTCCGAGGGGTGGCGTTTGAATTTCGCTGGGTTGCTAAACCCAGACACGCGTTTTGGGATCTCGCCTTCATGGGTGGCTCTATCGTCGCCTCGTTTACACAAGGTGTCATTCTGGGTGCCCTGTTACAAGGGATCAACGTGCAGGACGGAGCCTTTGCAGGTGGCACCTTTGATTGGCTATCTCCGTTTGCGCTGTTTTGTGGTATTTGTGTTGTCATAGGGTATGCACTACTTGCTTCAACGTGGCTGATCCTGAAAACCGAAGGCGATACCGCGCAATGGGCGCGCGGCTTGGCAACGCCTTTGTTGATAGCCATGTTGCTTGCCTTGCTTATTGTCAGCGCGTGGACACCGTTGACAATTCCGCGCATTGCGGATCGTTGGTTTGCTATGCCCAACATATTATGGCTGAGCCCGGTACCGTTGCTGACCACATATGCTGCCTATCGCTGCTGGCGCGGGCTGGAATCAATCTCGCATAAAAACGACACTGACCCTTTCATCTGGGCCATTGTGTTGTTCATGCTGGCGTTCGTTGGATTAGTCATTTCCAATGTACCGTATCTCATCCCACCTTCGCTGACGGTTTGGGATGTAGCCGGTCACCCGTCTGCACAAATTTTCAGCCTTGTAGGAGCGGTGATTATGTTGCCGGTCATCCTCGGCTACACGGCATTTGTGTACTGGACCTTCCGCGGCAAACTGAAGGCTGGTGAAGGCTATCACTAGGCCATCGAGCCTCGAACCTTTTCTCATACCAGCGGAGCGGTTTGCGCGACGCGCTATCTCATGACTCTATCCGATGGCTCTATCCCATGATTGGCGATCAACTTATCTGCTCAAAGTCGAACCCAACTTTTCGCAGGTTGATCTAGTTTTGACCAACGACTGTATGCGCACGATATAGCGCATGCCTTTTAGCTATCTTGTTTTAATCGACCGACGCGACGCAAGCTTGTGTTGGATTTCACTATTACCCACCATCACTGCGCAAGCTTGTGTTGGATTTCATGCCAATTCCCGGTAGCGTGCCCGCCATGACCAAACCCAGTCCAATTCACGTGATCGGTGCTGGCCTTGCAGGCTCTGAAGCCGCATGGCAGGCCGCATCTGCCGGACACACAGTCGTCGTCCATGAGATGCGCCCGAACCAGATGACCGACGCACACAAGACCGGTGGCTGCGCCGAACTCGTGTGTTCAAACTCGTTTCGCTCTGACGACTGGCAGTATAATGCTGTTGGCCTGCTGCATGAAGAAATGCGACGTGCCAATTCGCTGATCATGAAAGCCGCCGACCTTTGTAAACTGCCAGCTGGTGGCGCACTTGCCGTTGACCGTGACCAGTTTTCAAATGCCGTTACAGAGGCGCTTGAAGGTCACCCGCTGATCGCCTTTTCACGCAACGAAGTCACCGGACTGCCGGCTGACGACTGGGACAATGTAATCATTGCGACGGGTCCATTGACCTCTCCGGCACTCAGTGCAGCAATTTTAGAACTAACAGGCGAAGATGAGCTGGCCTTCTTTGATGCCATCGCACCTGTCATTCACTTTGACAGTGTCAATCTCGATATCGCTTGGAAACAATCGCGCTACGACAAGAAAGGTCCTGCGGGAACCGGTGCGGACTATCTCAACTGCCCGATGAATAGGGAAGAATACGAAGCCTTTATCGACGCACTTCTTGCTGGCGACAAAATGAGTTTCAAGGAATGGGAAGCAACAACACCCTACTTCAATGGGTGCCTACCAATTGAAGTGATGGCTGAACGTGGTCGCGACACGCTACGCTATGGTCCGATGAAACCTGTTGGCTTGGATGATCCGCGCACCGGGCGATGGCCGTATGCGGTTGTGCAATTGCGCCAGGACAATGCACTTGGCTCGTTATGGAACATGGTTGGCTTTCAAACCAAGCTACGCCATGGCGCACAAGCAGACATCTTCCGTATGATCCCAGGCCTAGAGAATGCAGAGTTTGCACGCCTCGGTGGCCTGCATCGCAATACATTCATCAACTCGCCAAAACTGCTCGATCGTAGATTGCGTCTCAAAGCCAACCCGCGTCTCAGGTTTGCAGGGCAAATGACCGGCGTTGAAGGCTATCTGGAAAGTGCCGCGATTGGATTGCTGGCAGGCCGGTTTGCCGGTGCAGATTATGCAGATCAAGATTCATCCGCTCCGCCCGACACAACCGCATTGGGCGCCTTGCTCAGCCACATTACCGGCGGACACATCATTGCCAGTGAGGATGACAGAAAAGACGCGCCGGGCTCATTCCAACCGATGAACATCAATTATGGGCTCCTTCCGCCGCTTGACAGCGAGCCAACGCAAGATGACGACGGCAAACGGCTAAAGGGCAAGGAACGCGGTCGGGCCAAAAAGAAAAAAATGTCGGAGCGTGCCCTGCGCGATGTTGAAACCTGGTTGGAAAATTCAACGTCTGTGGCTGCGGAATAGCGTTTGCAAAGCGCACCACTTATCTTCACCTTCCTCGTTTATATTTCTTAAGCACTTTGCGCGACGTCGCGACAACAGAATCTGCAATTGCTGCCTGGCCTTCTGCGTTGGGGTGGAAAGCTCCGGAATACGTTGCTGCCAATAATACCTGAAACCACGACAAACGATTGTAACTTAGCGCTTTGCGTAACACAGTGCCGGTGGCATGAAAGTGGGCCGTGAGATAAGCATCATTTGGCGTTCTGAACCAACGGCGGCGGCTCTCATAGGGGTTATAGTTGGCCGGATTGTAGGGCTGCCAGATGCCTGCAACTTTGCGCGGCAGCCTCAGGTCGTCGGCGTTTGCAAAAGTGCCATCGTTGACACCGGCACAAATACCACGACCAATGAAATCAGGCCGATGCGCGTCGGCAAAACTCCAACCATGCAGGCGCGTGCTCTTCTTCATGATCTGGTTGAGCCGATCCGCCAGTAATGTCGAGGTCAGTGCCTCTTTTTGCGACAACGAAAACGCGCGCATGACATCCATGCCGGCGTTGCCAGATGGGCATACTTTTAGATTTTCACCCAAAAGTGCGATTGGTGGGTAAGCCGTGAGTACGATCCGATCACTCTGGTTCCACGGCACATGCAATATACCATGAAAGGCACGATTGAGCGCTTTAAGCCGCTCATCAACTGCGTTGAGTAGAGATTCGGTTTGCTCTTTTTCATGGAGCTGACCAAACCAACCGCCAAGCTTTTTAAGCAACGACTGATCAGCGAGAACCGCATTGGCCACAAGACGTGCAAAACCGATGTCATTGCCGCCAACAGACACCAATAGAAGATCTATCCTGCGCGCTTTTTTTCGATTGCATTTGCGCAACACAAGGCCACCTTGGAGTTCCTTGATGACCCCACGCATGTGATAGGCCTCTGGCATATCAACAGCGGGTGCGGTCTTGCCACCACATTGGGCAACGGACAACGCTGAAATCTGAGATAGATCAGGTGGGTTTTGGACCCACTCATTGCCTTTGTATCTAAGAAATAATCCAAACGTAACTTGCGCTCCTGAACAACTCAGGCCAACAAAAGTTACCGCTCGGTGCGGGTCTTCCAAAGAGAGCTGTAATGCGGCCCGCATCTGATGTGAGTAGAGAGAACGATGGCACGCGGTATCATTCCAGCGCGCATTCTGAGCGTTAAATTTCGTATCGCCAATCTGCTGCCAACCGCCAATGCGGGTCGGGTAACCGGAGAGATCAAACTTTCCTTTGAGGAATCCATAACCTTGCGCACGTTCAGGCGAAAATCGGACCGGCACATCTGGATTACCTTCCCCGGATGCAAAACTATCGCCGATGCCAGCAATCAAGACATCGCGCACTTTGATTGTGCGTCTTGCAATCTGACTTCCTTGAGAGACGACGGTTATCTCAGCACCTGCAGAAAATGGGATATCAAAACGCATTGGCCCCGCGCACGGCCCTGAGACGGTTTCACTTTTGCCACGAGATCGACCGGGCCGCATCAGCCACTGACAGGATGCATCTGGTTCCTGGACGTTTTCAACCGTGACAACCACCCGATGTGATTTGGGATTGATGTAATCCTTCTGCTTGCTGCAGATATGTCGGTTTCTGCTGGCGTCCCAACAGGTTTTGGCATGCATTCCTGCAGCCCATCCATCATGGGTCTCAGCGTTGAGGATGCGCTCAGCGGATAGAATGGGCGTGCGTTTCTCCGAGCGAAGCAGGTCTTCAAAAACTTCACGGTGGAGGCTGGTGTCTTTGGGATCTTTGAAAAAGCGAAACGGGTTTTCAACCCGCCACGTAAGCTGCGGTTTTCTGGTAAACAAGTCGCGCCAAAAACCACCGCCTGACGGCTCAGATGTGGCCTCGGTCGTTGTCTCTTGGCGAGGCGTATCTGGCGTTGCAGCCGCTTGAGACCATGCCGGCGTGCCGAGACTTAGGATTGCGAGCAGTGCACACACGCAAACTGCGCCAACCCTCAGAAGTTTTGTTGCGTAACCCGTCATATCCCTCACCACAACCGATACAGCGCGCCCTAAATACGTTTGCGCGTTGCAGTCCACCACAAGGTCATAAATCGCGCCAACGGGCTGTTTGGATTATCCGGCCGCTGCTGGCTTAATTTGCCTTTCTGCAAAGCCTTGAAATAGGGCTCTACAAGGGCAAGCGGCAACAGTCCCTGTGTCATTTTCGTGGACAATCCCGGTTGAAGCGCGCGATAGGCTTTAACAAACGCCCGCGCCTGAGCTGCAAGAGCGTCGATCGCGTTTGAGATCTGACCATCTGGGTCTGTTTCTAGTGCATGTTTTCGTGAAGTTTCTCCCATATGCATGCTCATTGGGAGTGTCGGCAAACGACCAAGTGAGGCCAAACGCGGCAGACGTAATGCAAGATCTGCACATGCCACAGCACGTCCACTCTCGCCTAGTGCATCGATCTCTGCCGCACCCTCGCCAACGCCAAGAACCTGCAGGCCAACACCAAGCAGCCCACCACCAACACCATCAAGATAACTTTCAAAGTCTGATGAATTTAAAAAAGCGTGCGCGTCAAGCTCTGCGCGACGCGCTTCAATAGCAGTCAAAAAAGTGGTGCGTGCATTCGGAAAACGCGCAATCAACCGGGCGACGTTATTGGCCAACGGGCTACCAAAATCAGGCGCTGCGTTATCTGCTATAAACTCTGTCCCAGCAACCATGTCATGCCACCATTGCAACCTGATCTCGCCCATCATCGGTTCGCGCACCAGCAATGGAATGCGGGCCAACTCACCGTGAAACGCAGCAAGCACAAGAAAATCCGTGCGCAACGCGCTAGGCTTGATCAGCAGCGCCTGAATATAACGGTCATACGCTGTCTCACGTGCCAGTTGCACGAGATCAAATTCGTCTAGGGTTGACGGCTGGGGTTTGGACGCACGTGGCATGAGCTGATCTTACGGCACTTGCAACAGGGCCGCCGCGACGGGGCGGCCTTCAGCTAATAAAACATTGTAGGTGCGACACGCAGCACCGGTATCCATCGGCTCGGCGTTCATGTCGGCTGCCGCAAAGGCGTTGCACAAGGCTTTCGGAAGCGCGGCTATCCGGGGGCCGACACCAAACAGAACAAAGGAAGGTCGCTCTGATGCAGATAGGATGGGTGCAAGATCATCCGGTCTTACATCATCAAGGGTCAATGGCCACCAAGCATAGTGCCCCGACGCAAGACACAGCAGCGATCCTTTTTGGCGCATGCCCGAAAAGCGAAAGCCGCCGTCACCATAAGCCTCAATCGGCACTTGGTTGGGCAGATGCGGCATATCGGCGGCAGCCATCACCTGATAGCCTTTCCGTAGTCGCATTGGCAGTCGTAAAAATGGGAGCGAAGAGCGAAATTAAGCCCGCGCGCCAACAGGTTTGGCATCTGCAGAGGTCCAATCACGATCAATACCGATCCACATCAGGAATGGCGAAGCGACGAAGATCGACGACCACGTACCGATGGCGACACCAAATAACATCGCAAATGAGAAGCCTCGGATCACTTCGGTTCCAAAGATGAACAGAGCAAGGATCGCCAATCCTGTTGTGACGCCTGTCAAAATCGTGCGCGATAACGTCTGGTTGATTGATAAGTTCATCAACTCATCCAACGGCATCTTTTTGTAGCGACGCAAATTCTCACGAATGCGGTCGAACACGACCACCGTGTCGTTGATGGAATAACCAGCGAGCGTCAGTAGCGCTGCAACCTCGGTCAGACCAAACTTCATGCCAAGAAGACTAAACACACCAAGTGTGATGATGAGGTCATGCATCAGTGCCATAATTGCGGCAACACCGAACTGCCACTCAAAACGGAACCAGATGTAGATCAGGATACCCAAAATCGCAGCCAAACAGGCGTAGATACCAGCTTCCTTAAGCTCACTGGAAACAGCGCCGCCAACAACCTCTACACGGCGGACGGTAATGTTATCGCCAAGTGCGGCTTCAACTTTTTTAGAGGCATCTTGTTGGGCTTTTTCGCCGCCTAGTTGCTTCTCGACGCGGATCAGCGCTTCATCATCTGCGCCAAAGCTCTGTATTTGAACATCGCCAAGACCCAACGCCCCAATGCGCTTGCGCAAGCCTGCAATGTCAACAGGCCCTGTTTTGGATTGCACCTCAAACAATGAGCCGCCTTTGAAGTCGATGCCGAAGTTCAAGCCCTTCGTTGCCAACAGTCCAATCGCGGCAGCAAGGGCTATGAATGACACCAACACAAAGCTTTTGCGCACCTTCATGATCTGAAAAATCGTCTTGTGCGGCCAGAAGTCAACGCCTCTAAACATGGGGCTTGTTCCTTATCTCTCTAGTCTGTTATCCGTCTGCCGAAAGTTTATAGCGGCGCCGAAATGCTTCTGGATTTTTGTCGTGCAACCCACAGCGACACGAGAAGGCGTGTCACGGTAAAGGCGGTGAAGACGGTAGCGAAGATGCCAAGCGACAACGTCACGGCAAAGCCGCGAATAGGTCCGGCACCGAGCCAGAACATCACAATAGCGGCAATCAAGGTCGTTAAGTTGGAGTCTAAGATGGTGCCCAAGGCTTTCGAGAAGCCACCATCTATGGCCGATATCGGCGTCTTTCCGTTTCGGAGTTCCTCACGGATACGCTCAAAAATCAACACGTTAGCATCAACCGCCATACCCACTGTCAACACGAGACCTGCGATACCTGGCAACGTGAGGGTGGAACCGATGGTTGTCATCACAGCAACAATCAAGATCAGGTTGATCAACACGGCGGCCATGGCAAAGATGCCAAACAGACCATAAGCGAAGATCATAAACGCTGTGACCACTGAAAGACCGATGATGCCTGCAATGCGTCCTGCAGCAACCGAGTCTGAGCCAAGACTTGGACCAACAGTGCGCTCTTCAATAATCGTCAAGTCTGTTGGTAGCGAACCCGAACGCAACTGAATGGCAAGATCGTTTGCCTCTTGAACCGAAAAACTCCCAGAGATCTGGCCGGAACCACCCAAAATTGGTTCGCGGATAACGGGCGCGGAAAGCACTTCGTTATCAAGCACAATGGCAAACGGCCGGCCGACATTATTTTGGGTGAACTTGCCAAATTTTCGGGCACCAGACTGATTGAAGCGGAACGAAATGATGGGCTCATTGGTGCGCTGGTCAAATCCGGGTTGTGCATCGACTAAGTCATCACCGGGTACAATTGCAAGTTCCTTAAGGACGATTTCACCGCCTTCTTCTTTATCTTTGTAGGGATAAATCTTATAGCGCAGCGGCACCCTGGTTGCCTGCGCCTCTTCAGCGGTGATGGTCGGGTGGACGGCATGAAAGGAAAGAACGGCCGTCTTGCCAATTAGTTTTTTAAGCTGGCCCGTGTTTTCGAGACCTGGAACCTGCACCAATATCCGATCCGTACCTTGACGAATAATCGTCGGCTCTTTGGTGCCAAGCTCATCGATGCGCCGCCGGATTGTTTCAACCGATGATCCAGCTGCCTGTGACAGTCTTTCTTTGAACCCGCGCTCCGTTGGTCGCACGAGCAGAATATCGGGCTCTGTGCCGTCCACCACCTCAATATCATCGACACTTGAACCAAGCAGAACGTTGCCGATGGGCTGAACAAGCTTTTTGAATTCAGTAACAGCACGCTGTTTGTCTTTGACATCACTCAGTCTGACTTTGATACCGCTATCAACAATGCCTATGGCTTTTTGCTTTATTTTGTTTTTGACCATGGTTCGCCCGACGTCACTTCTCAACGTCTTGAGCCACTTGACACGCAGGTCTTTTGAATCCATTTCGTAGAGGAGATGCGGACCACCCCGCAAATCAAGTCCAAGTCCCAATTGCTTGGATGGCAAAAAGCTCGGCCATGACTTCAATTGCTCTTCGGTAAAGAAGTTTGGCAATGCCGTTATCAGGCCCGCCAAACAGGTGAGCGCGATGGCAATGATTTTCCAACGAGTGAATTGCAACATGAACGAGGCGTCTTTCTTGGTCTTTATCTAAGTACTTCCAAGCCCCTGTAAATCCAGTGCACTTGGTTGTGATGAATGTTTGAGCCGGGAGAGCTTACGCTGCCCCGCGCACCATTAATCTTTCGCAGGCTCTTTCTTGGAGCGGATGTCGATCAGCGTTGAGCGCAGGATGCGCACCTTGAGACTTTCCGCCAGTTCAACTTCAATTTCATCTGAGTTTTCTGCCGCTTTGGTCACCTTGCCAATCATGCCACCTGAGGTGACGACACTATCGCCGCGTCGCACCTTGGCAATCATCTCGCGATGCTCTTTGGCGCGCTGCTGCTGAGGGCGGATCAGCAGAAAATAGAAGATGACGATCATCAACAGCATGGGGATCAAAAATCCGCCAATTGCTTCGCCACCGCCGCCAGCTCCCTGCGCATAAGCAGGCATAATAAAGTGGTCCACCCCGTATCCTCCCACATTCGGCCTGGTATCGGCCAAAGGCCGTGTCAGCGCCTTTGCGCCAAACGACCGCAGTTATTCATTGAATTCGCCCGGAATATAATGGCGCACGGGTACTTTGCAACCAAACAAAGGCCAAATGTGCTGCGGCCCTTCACCCTGACAGCCCCGGGCTTGCCTGTTGGGTGGCGCCATGGCGAGGCCTGTTGTCGCCTATTCGCACCCACCCCGTCTCATGGACGTCTGATTTGACGCGACACCGAA
>CBDFNK010000013.1:0-77080 GCA_965250205.1 Hyphomicrobiaceae bacterium | reverse complement strand
TGACGCGCCCAGCATTTGGTGGACGCCATGACCTAGTTCATGAGCCAACGTCATCACATCACGTGGGCTTACCTTGATAATTGAGCAACACGTAGGGGTGGACAGACGGCACGGTCGAGGCGGAAAAGGCGCCGTGCGCTTTGCCTTTGCGCACAGGTGCGTCGATCCAACGCTTGTCAAAGAACTCTTTGGCAATTGCTGACATTTCAGGTGCAAAGCCTGCATAGGCCGTCAAAACTGTATTTTGTGCTTCACTCCAGCCAATAACCCGTTCTGGCTTTTCTGGCAGCGGTGCGTTGCGATCCCAATGGGCCAGCTTGTCTTGCCCCAGCCACTTGGCTTTCAAGGCATAATAGCGATGGGACAGGCGTGGGTAGGCTGCACGCACGGACTCTACCAACGCATCAACCACAGGCCCTTCAACGCGATTGGCAAGATGGCGACTGTCAGCAACATCATCAAAGCCATGCCAACGATCATAAACTTCCTTGTCCTTGGCCAGCGTATTGGTGATCAATGTTAAAAGTCGTACGTTGTCTCTAAAGACGACGGAGAGGGCTTTCGATGCCGCTTCGCGCCGACCTGCATCCGGACTGGTCAGCATATTGAGGGTTGCTTCAAGTCCCATTGGCTCAGGCTCACCTGCCACCTGAAACTGAAGTGATGTCATGGTTTCATTAAACAAACGGGTCCACGCGCCACGTCCCGTTTGGCTTTTTTCGTGAAACAATGTCTCAACGATCTCTTCGCGCTGGTGGGGCTTATCCTTGCGGATATCTTCAATCCACGGCCTGTAACGGGCAACATCAGGGTGTTCCATCGCCAGCTTCAACTGACCTTCATCAATGTTGTTAAATTCAAGTTCAAAGAAGATCAGATCCGTTGAAATGCGATTGAGTTTTTCGGAAACATCCCCGTAAAACTTGGCCCGCTCAGGGTCGGACTGATCGCCCGCGTAGTACAACCCCACGTAGGAGCCGAGCTTTCCGAGTTGATCTGCCAGCGCCTCATATTTTGAAATTGCGCCACCAAGCTTGGCACCATCTGAGGCTGCACGCGCTAACTTTCCTTGATAGTCATCGCGAATGTCTTTGGCGATTTTTTGTGTCTGCTGGAGATCTTTTGCGATAGCCGGATCGTCCGGGCCTTTATAGAGGTCACTCAAATCCCACTCTGGCAGCGTGCCCAGTTCGGAGACCGTCGCTGATGCAGTATCAGCAGGTGCCCGAGTAAAATTTAAGACATGGTTAGGATTTAGCACAGGCAAAATCGACGGCATCTAAAACGTCTCCTAGATCTAAAACATCTCCTAGAGATGAGTATTTTGGGTGTTTCTTTGGCAACATTTCCCGGGGCCGTGTTGAGCTAAATCCAACACGGCCCCGGGAAATGTTGGTCTGCGTAGGCATGTATTTGCTGAATGTAATCATAACATTTCAGATTACGAGAGGGCAAAAAGGCTCAAGGTGAGAGGATCAGCAACAACTTGTTTACCGTTGTGGGGCACACTCTCATCAACGTGAGTAGTCGGTGACGAACTGTCCTCAATTAGGGCAGCCTGAGTTTTTGTCACCAAGTTGTACCTGTTAGAGTTGAGTTTGAGTGCCACATGGCTAAAAGAGTACTTATCGTCGATGACGATCCCGCGCAGCGCCGTATCCTAGAAGAAACCATCAAACGGTTCGGTTTTGAGACCAAGGCGGCCAACTGTGGCCAACAGGCCCTGGATCTTCTCGAAAAGGCCGACCACGGCGGCATCTCTCTGATCATTTTGGACCTTGTTATGCCGGATATCGACGGCATGGAAGTTCTTGATCGGTTGAAGTCCAAGCCTGGTGTGCCGCCGGTGATTGTCCAAACCGCGCACGGCTCAATTGAAGCTGCTATTCAGGCCATGCGTGCTGGCGCCACTGATTTTGTGATCAAACCGGCCAGCCCTGAACGCCTCGAAGTTTCTATCAACAGCGCGCTTAAGATTGAAGCGCTCGCGGGTGAAATCAAACGCATCAAGAAGAAAGTTGAAGGCACGCTGACCTTTAATGATCTGATTGTTCGCGGCAATGCGATGTCTCGCGTGATTGATCTTGGTCGCCGTGCAGCAGATTCAACCATTCCTATCCTCATTGAAGGTCAATCCGGCGTTGGTAAAGAATTGATCGCACGCGCTGTCCAAGGTGAAAGTGATCGTGCAGGCAAGCCATTTATTACGGTCAATTGTGGTGCCATTCCTGAAAATCTGGTCGAAAGCATTTTGTTCGGCCATGAAAAAGGGTCCTTTACCGGCGCAACCGACAAACGAATGGGAAAGTTTCAAGAAGCTGACGGCGGCACGTTGTTCCTCGATGAAGTCGGCGAACTGCCACTTGATGCTCAGGTAAAATTGCTGCGCGCAGTGCAAGAGGGCGAAATTGATCCGGTGGGCTCCAAAAAGTCTGTCAAAGTCAACTTCCGCCTCATCTCAGCCACCAATCGCGACATGATCCAATTGGTGAAAGACGGAAAATTCCGCGAAGATCTGTACTACCGTTTAAATGTTTTCCCGGTATGGGTGCCGCCTCTCAAGGACCGCTTGGAAGATGTGCCGGAGCTGGCTCGCCACTTCATCACACGCTTTGCAGCCGAAGAAGGCAAACGAATCAACGGCCTGACAGAAGACGCGACGAAATTGTTGATGACCTACAGCTGGCCTGGCAACGTTCGTCAGTTGGAAAATGCAGTGTTCCGCGCTGTAGTGCTTACCGACAGTGCCGATTTGGGTGTCAGTGAATTTCCTCAGATCGCAGCGCACGTTGATGGCTTTGAGGTCGGCGTACCTGCCACCCCTGCCGTAGCAACCGCCAAAGCATCTTTCGATGGGCCAGCCTTGTTAGGTGCTGAAAAGGCGGTACCGCAAACCATTGAGGTGCGCGCCAATGAAAAAGGGCCCTCAGCCCTTGGCATTCCCGCAATGCGCCCGGACGGCGACATCCGATCGCTAGAAGATATCGAAGCCGATATGATCCGCCTAGCGCTTGGCCGCTATCGCGGCCACATGACGGAAGTTGCCAAACGTCTCAAGATCGGCCGCTCAACGCTCTATCGCAAAATGCAAGAGTACGGCCTGGAGCCTCGCGTCAACTAGACCAAACCTCCAGACGACGCTGTCGATCACGAGAGGGGTCTGGCTCCACCGCCAGGCCCCTTTTTGTATTTCGGAGGTTGGCGGAGCATTGTTGAATCAATGCCGCGTTAGGATCACAATCCCCCCGCCACCCCCCTCTTGAAATTCTGTTCAGGCATTTTTTAACAGCCCAGAACAGCCGTCTGGCCCGTAACCTCTGGCATTTCTGCAACATCCCGATCTGAACACCTGTTTTCACTGTGTTCGGAACGTTCAGGACTGGCCAATTCCAGGTCACTTGGGTAGGGTCCCTGAACCCAAATTCGGAGAGTTGAGATGCGGTTTTTACCTGTTGTCGCCGTAGCGTCTGCTGCCACACTTTTCAACATCGGCGCCGCGATCTGCGGACCCGCGAGCGCTACCAACCAGGCGGACGCGACTGCCGGAGCGCCGCTAGCCACTGGCACACGAGTAAACCAAACCGATTCAGAACGTGTACCCCATCCGGTCGTTTATATTGATAGCTTGAAAACGCAGAGCAGCGGACACGCACCACCGACTGTTGTCTACGAATCGGCAGGTACAGCACCCGAGGCAGCGGCCCGTATTCCCCATCCCGTAGTGTACGATACCGCCGTTGCACCACCAGACGCCCACGCGCGTATTCCACACCCTGTCGTCTATCTCAACGACACACCAACACTACCTGAAGCCGAACCTGCAATAGCACCGCCAGACGCCCACGCGCGTATTCCACACCCCGTCGTCTATCTCAACGACACACCAACACTACCTGAAGCCGAACCTGCAATAGCACCACCCAATCCAGATCTCGATACATCTGAACCCGAACTCGCAAAACCAGAGCCGATCGCTGAGCCTGCACCTGTCATCGCGACGCCAGCGCCGAAAGGACCATCAGCTGCTGCTGGTCCAATGACTGCACTCATCGAAAACAAAGCAATCGGCAGTCTGCATGATGTTGAGTGGTCTGGTGTCGACAAAATCTATGGCGGGCGTTCTTTTGAACCAGCTTGGGTTTCTGAAACTGGCTTAACACCACAAGGGCGCAAACTTGTTACTGCCCTGAAAAAAGCTGATGATTGGGGCCTGGACCCGAAGCAGTTTACAACGCCCGAAATAGCTGATGCTCAAGATGGAGCGACAACGCTTGATCCAAACACATGGGCCGAGCTGGAACTCAAATTAACTGCGGCTGCTTTGCGCTACGCCAGCCATGCCCGTGGTGGTCGAATTCTCAATCCAACTGAGCAACTGAGTTCTTATCTGGATCGCAAGCCTCAGTTGAAAGACCCTGCGGTAGTCCTCAGTGATCTCCTGAGTGCCAAAGACCCATCTGCGGTGCTCCACGCTCTGCATCCCCGCCATCCTCAGTTTAAAAAACTGCGCCAGAAATATTTGGCACTGAAAACCGCCAGCGACGAACCAGAGACGGTCCGCATTCCACGCGGCGCACTATTGCGCGAAGGCATGAAACACACCCAGGTTTCACTTTTGCGTCAGCGCCTCGAAATCGCTATAACGCAGCCGGAAGATGGCAGCGCATTTGACCCCGAACTCTTTGATGATGGCGTTGAAGCGGCCGTCAAGGCGTTCCAGAAAGACTATGGCATCTCAAGTGACGGACTTGTCGGCAGGGGCACACGCAAGGCTTTGAATGACATTCAAGGTCCAGGCCCTGAACAGTTACTCGCCAACATGGAACAATGGCGTTGGATGCCGGACGATCTTGGCGACACCCACATCTGGGTCAATATTCCAGAATTCAAAGTCCGCCTCGTTCGTGATGGCAAGGTGGTCCACACCGAGCGTATTATCGCTGGAAAATACAATCAACAAACACCGGTGTTCTCTGACGAATTGGAAACGCTCTACTTCCACCCAAAATGGCACGTACCAGAGAGCATCAAGGTTAGAGAAATTTACCCAAGCTTAGCGCGTGGCGGTGGTTATGTCCGGCGTCAAAATCTTAAAATTGCTTACAACGGACGTACCATTAATCCTTACAATATGGACTGGAGCAAACGAGATATTCGTCGCTACCATGTTTACCAACCGCCTGGGCCTGGCAATGTATTGGGTGTTGTGAAGTTCACATTCCCGAATAAGCATCAGGTTTATATGCACGACACGCCGACCAAGCACTTGTTCAAAAATAAATTACGTACATACAGCCACGGCTGTATGCGTGTGCGCGACCCCGTTCGCCTTGCCGAATTGATCGTAGAGGCTGCCAACGGCATGTCACAGTCGGATGTGGCAAAGATTGTCAAAGGGCCAAAACAAGAAACACCCGTGAAGCTGGGGACCAAAATTCCAGTTCACGTCACCTATTTGACAGCGTGGGTCGATGAAGATGGCAATGAACAGGCGGCCAAGGACATCTACGGCCATGAAAAGAAAGTCAAACTGGCGTTAGCCGGACGCTTTGATCGCATCGTGGTTGGCCCAGACCATCTCGCACCTGTGAAATACGTTCCCAGAAAACAGAAATACACTGGCACAACAGCGGTGCAAGATTTCTTCAAAAATCTGTTCCCAGGATTTTAGAAACAAAGTCTCTCAGTTGATTTTAGGGGAGGCCTTTGGCCTCCCCTTTTTTATTCACCGTTCACGGTTTGAGATTTAGTTGTGCTTGTTGCGCCAAATCCGACGACTTTGTCGATTGAGATTGCGGTGCATGCCGGTGCGCTCACCTCGCGTTACCACACCATCACTGTAGATCAATCTCTGCCAAAGGCCGCTTTGCGTCGCGCAGTAAATTCCTACCGGATACGTCTCCCCCAATCGGGGTCGCACTTTGAACTTTTAGGGTTGGCGAAAAAGCACGCCCCCAAAAAGCCATTCTCTAAAACGCACAACAAATGCCGATGACGCGTCACAACCCGCGGTTGCACTCACTTCTAGGCGCATACCACAGAGTCTACCATGGATGTGCATGCTCCCTTGGAAGTGAACCGTACAGAATTCACAAACAAATCAGTGCTTTACCTCTACTTCATTAAATTGAACGTCTGCTGAACAGTAGTCTGCCTTAACGACTTGTTAACTTTTCCCTAATGCCTTCAAGAGGTTGTTGCAATCGATGTAGATACAGTCGGCGCCACAAAAAATGATGTCAAAAATCGGCCTGCCAGGGCCGCGATTTTGCCGCCATGCACGCCTATTGTTTTGAACTTGTGGTCTGGGAGTGGCGGTTGAGTCTTCTCAAAATGAGAGGCGAGTCAGTTTAAATGGGTGTGATCCCTTGGTCGGCATGCGCCGCACCGCACACTCGGCTCGGTTGCACAACACTGCAACACAGTCGCAAGACCTTAAGGTTTTAGGTGTGTGTGTCAGCACTTACAATGACGGCAGGACGCAACACAGGTGAAACGCATCTCACTACGCAAAACATCGCTCGTTGTCCTACTGCTCGCGCTGATAAGTGCGCCAGCAACCATTCAGGCCGGGCCAGAAAAAGAACGCACCATTTCTTTTTATCATATTCACACCAAAGAAACGATCTCACTCACCTACAAGAGAGACGGACGCTATATCCCAAAAGCAATGAAAAGTATAAATTGGTTTATGCGGGATTGGCGTCAAAATACAAAAATCAAAATCGACCCGCGCGCTATCGATATCTTGTGGGAAATGCACACAGAGCTTGGTTCCAAAGAACCGATACACATTATTTGCGGCTATCGTTCGCGCAAAACCAATAACATGTTGCGCCGAACCCGCGGTGGTCAAGCCAGCAATAGTCTTCATATCTCAGGCAAAGCCATCGACGCTCATTTCCCAGATGTGCCGGTGCGTTATGTGCGCTACGCAGGACTCATTCGCCAGCGCGGTGGCGTTGGTTATTACCCCACGTCTGCATTGCCATTTGTGCACGTTGACACGGGCCGCGTCCGTCATTGGCCACGCATGAAGCGGGATGAATTGGCGCTGTTGTTTTCCAGTGGACGCTCGAAACATGTGCCAAGCGGTGGCCGTCGCATCCGTCTCAGTGATGTAAAAAAGGCAAAAGCCCGCCGCAAGACTCTCGCCATACAAGTTGCCAGCTATCATAGCTTGCGCCGCGCACCAAAAACACCAACGCTTTTGGCCGACAGCGGCATCATCAAGCCACCGAAGCCTCAGCCCGCTAAACGCCCGTCATCCAACCGCCCAACGCGGGTTGCTTCAGTGAAACCAACACCCGCACCAAAGAGACCACGCGTTGCAATCGCGACACCCAAACCAACCGAACAGCGCAAACCGTGGACGGTTGAAGTCGAACCAAACCTACGTGTAGCCTTAGCCTCACCCAAACCAACCCATCCAACGGCGTCCGTGGCACGGTTTCAACCACGCCCATCCAAAACAGATCGCGCGCGTCTCAACCGTTTGATCGCGCAAACAACATTCATGCCGCTTGTTGAACCGCCGCGCCTACTTCGAACTGCGGCACCAGGCTCCTCACTCGAAGCAACGAAGCAGGAAGACAGGCCACAACAAGCAAACAAGCCCCCTCCTCTATCCGATGAACCGAAACTGAGCGCGCCACCTGCACGTGTTACACCCGGGCGCGATAGGTTTGATTGGGCACCCGGCATGGTCGCTGTGCTAGATGATCGTGCGTGGACATCGGCACCAGAATACGATGATGACCACCCCGATGAGTTAGCGTATCGCCCGTTCCCAATTGAACCGCTGATGACCGCAAGCCTTGATGATCCAACACTAGCGCACATGTCAAAGCCAGATAATAGCAGGACGCTTGAACTGCTGGGCCAATCGGGCACGATTCCACGCATGCGGCTGAGACCCCCACAGCAAGTCGCAGAACTCATGTGGCGTCAGGAATTTTCTGGGACTGCGGTTCAACTCTACGGCAACGATAGTGCGCCAAACGACAGCATGGGGCTTAACGCGCGTAGCGTCGTAACCTCAAGACAATAGCGCTCGAAGTAACGGCTCTCGGAAGATGCCGTACTCAGTGCTCAGTGCTCAGTGCTCAGTGCTCAGTGCTCAAAGTGTTCAAGCTTTGACCGACTTTTTGCGTTTGGTGCGCGGCCCGGCCCGACCGGCGCTAATTATGGACTTTGCCGTTGGAAGCGGGCCCTCATTCCACGCCTGGCTAACCAGACGTCCGAGCTCTTTGAAATCTTCAACACGCGGACTTGTCTTGCGCCATACAAGGCCAATGTTGCGAAACGGTACCGGTTCTGCAAATTTTGCCAACGCCAAATCGCGGCCACGGGTTTCAACACCGAGACAAAGCTCGGGCAACAGCGTAATTCCTAGGTTGGCTGACACCATTTCAACAATCGTTGACAAGCTCGAAGCACCAAAAGTGGAGAATTGATAGACATGTTGCAAATTGCAATACGTCAACGCTTGATCGCGCAAGCAATGTCCTTCTTCCAGCAAAAGTAGGCGTTCACCTTCAACATAATCAGGTGTCGCACGCACCCGCCCAGACAACTTCTTGTGCTGAGGCATCGCCAGCACAAAGTGATCCTTAAACAGTTCCATCTCAACTAGGTCAGGGTGCTTGATCGGGAGCGCCAACAATACAACGTCAACTTTTCCCTCAATCAATTCGTTGGTGAGCACGCTCGTCTGCGTTTCGCGCACGTGCAATTCGAGCTCAGGATAGGCGTCGCGTAACAGTGGCAGTAACGGCGGCAACATATAAGGTGCCACAGACGGAATGACGCCAAGTCGTAGTGTGCCCGCAAGTACGCTGCTGGAGTGATGTGCAAAGGTCAAAAGATCGCGAACATTGCCAAGAATGTGCGTCGCACGGTCTGAAATTTCACGACCCTTTGTTGTCAACTGGACGCCGGAGCGTGTTCGCTCAACCAACATCAGTCCGAGCGACTCTTCCAATTCATGAATTTGCATTGACAATGCAGGTTGGGTCACCGCACAGGCCTCAGCAGCTCGTCCAAAATGCAGCTTGCGCGCCAGTGCATCAAAATACTTCAGTTGTTTAAACGTTATATGGGCCATGCGCCTGGGGTCCCATCAGCTTGGCTGATTTAGAGGGCAAAGAATACGATTGGAGCTTATTATCAATCTCTCCTATCAGTTGCGTCAATGCTGTTCGTGTCTTGGTTCATCACAATGCGTTGACTAAGGTCGCTGATGGGCAGTGTTCTAAGGAGCAGGGTATGTGTTGGCCGTGCTGCTGGTGACCCAACCACGAACGAAATCGACTCAGGTTTCTCACCTAGCCTCGTGTTAGGCACGTGATCATGAGCTCGACTGTTGTCGTCCGTCACTGGATCAGATCAGTTGAAAGGGTCCCTGGCCAACTGCCTAATTTCTCCAGAGGCTTTTTGGGGCCGGCAGACAGATTCAATGCATGTGTTGCAGCGACCGGTTGAGATCGCAGTCGGCTCCTCTTTCGATGGTGACTTCAACAGCAACCATCTTGGCACCTCGATGCCAGCGGGAGGAGCAGACATCGCGTGATCGGGATTATGCAGGAAACTGTTCGACGCAAATGTCTTCGCTGTCCAATGCGGAGAGGTCAACATCAAGCAGACCGCACCTGTGGGGTTCACGCGTGCTTGAACCGCCACCAGAGTTGAAGTGCCGACAGGATTTGCACTGCCCAAACATTTGCCCATCATTGCTCTTGACGATCTCTCGGAGCAAAGCCTCAAGCATCCCTGCCAAACTTTCGGTTTGTTGCCCAAGCGCTGATTTCAGATAGTCTGCAAGTTTCAGCAGCGGGTCGCATAGCAGCTTGCCACGGCCTTGTTCTGTCAGTTCGACATTGACCGATCGCTTGTCCGTCGCGCTTGGGTGGCGCTCCACATACCCCTTTCGCTCAAGCGCAATGATGGTTTGAGATATCGTTCCACGTGTCGTTGCGAGATACTTGGTCATTGCCATCGGTGTGCTCGAGAAGCGGTTCGCCCGCGACAGATACCGCAAGACAGCCCATTGCGCCGGGTAAAGATCACCAACCTGTTCTTCCGTTCGTGCCAGCCGGCCAACCCGTTCCATCAGGTTTGCTGCCAACACCGCATCGTAGGACATCTTTGTTCTCCAAAATTATTGTATCGAGTCGCTATTATTTATTGACTCGGGCGAGCTGCGCGCATATTCATTATGCATCGACTCGATACATAAATCAACAAATCGGAGTTAAGTCATGAGAAACCCCACCTCAACCCTGACGGCATTCGCCGTTCTGGCGCTGTCTGCAAGTGCCTCCATCGCCGGCGAAATACACGCTCAGTCTTCTGTTCTCGACAAGCCGAGTTTCGATATCCAAACGGCGTCTATCAAGCGTGATGGACAAAGCCTTGTCTTCCGGCTCGACGTTGTGGGCAAAGCTGGCGCCAGTGAGCCAAGCGCCATCGGTAAGCTTGCTGGTTCAACGGTGTATTCCTACGTGTGGCCGACAAGCTTTGACCCCTCTACTGTGGGGTTCAGCCCCAAAACCGGCATTCTGGCCTTCGCGGTGACATCACATCCGGATTTTGATGACACGCCTCTTTTCGACGAGGATGGCGATGGAGACCCCAAGAATGATGGACGCAAGTGGCACAGCCACTGGGTTGTGCTCAGCAAAACAAATGAATGCGGTCCATCCGGACTCAAGGTCCGTGACATCATGAAAGGCGAGACGTTCGATGTGCCGAAGACCTGGCCCAACCTGCCGATTTTCATCGACAGCCCGGGTTGGCATCCCAACTTCACGAACAATTCTGTTGAAGTCCACGTTCCGTTCGACAAAACCGTTAAACTCGAAAATATCTCGTTCGACGGTGTCACTTCGGCTTTGCGGGTCAACGCAAACGCTCACGTCCCTCTTCTGTGCGTGAGTGCCGTATTCGATGTGGCGTCTGGAAACCTCAGTTTGCCAGGCAAAGTCAATTAACAGAATTGAACCAATGATAGCACGAGTCCTCCTCACCCTTGGCGGACTCGTGCACAAGGAGGATATTCCAATGAGCGAAAATGTAACGAGCTGGCGTCCCAGCTCGCAGACTAAAACGCCGAAATCTGGATATAAATTCGCGGTCAACTTGTCCCGCATGGCTGTGAAGCTCACACAGCCATCAGATGAGATCCGTCAGAAGCTGCGTCCGGTCTCCGACCAGGACACTGGCGCACTCATTGCAATTTCGCATGTGGTTGCTGTTCACTTTGAGACTGTTGCGCAAGTAAACAACTATTGGAGGTAAGGACAATGCACGAAAACCAAGGGCTGATCCCCGCTCCGCCGTTATCGGTGGCTGAGTGGTGCAACACCGACGTGCCACTAGATCTTGAGCGGCTTGGCGACAGGCCAGTTCTGATCCACGCCTTCCAGATGCTTTGTCCTGGATGCGTTGCCCACAGCATTCCCCAAGCGCAGAAGGTGCAAACCATCTTTGCCAAAACGGATCTGCATGTGATTGGTCTGCACACCGTGTTCGAACACCATGATGCGATGACGCACACGGCCCTCAAAGCATTTCTGCACGAATATCGGATCGATTTCCCTGTCGGCATCGACACGCCATCTGCAACCGGAGCCATCCCGAAGACGATGGCTGCTTATGGAATGCGCGGAACGCCAACGACGATCTTAATCAATCGAAACGGTAATATCGTTGCCAATCTGTTTGGGCAAATCGAAGATCTTGCACTTGGCGCGATGTTGCAGGATCTCACGCAAGGTTCCAACAACACGGCAGAAGTTTCAGATGCAAATGCTCAAGAACAGGTTGGAGGTGATTGTGATGAGCAAGGCTGCCGACTGCCTGCATGAGGAAGATATTCCGACACCGAGGCCATAAGCTCGCTTGAACGTCGAGCAAATAGCTTCAGTGTGTACAAGACAAAGGCTCGACGCAGCGGCCTAGCTGATGCTGACCGCGTTCCAAACGCCCCAACATCACACCCCGCCCCCTCGCTGTAAGCTTTGCAACAACGGGCTCACGGTTCGCAGGCAATCTCAACAAGACTTTTGCAACAGAATTGGGGGCAAAGCAGACTTATCCGTGGTATGAATATGATGGTTTGTTTTATTGGTGAAATACATACAGTTAGGTAGAGTTGATATCACTTCGCGTTTTGCATCACGCCTAGAATAAATATGGGTTATTTAACGCGCCGCTTTCGGGCGGGAGGAAGATTAAGCTGTCTGTATAGTTTCACGTTGATTTACCGCAGTAGTCGCGTTCTGGATCAGCATTTTAATGTCATTATCCCCAAAGCCAAGATTTCTAGCAAATTGTTCTAACTCTGCTCTTTCTGACTGTTGGAGATTTTCATCAGAAAGCAAAATAAATGTAAAAGCGCGCACGCATGCAACCTTTAATGGCTGCGGGAACGTTCTGTTTAATTTCCTTACATACTTGTCCCATGAACCAGAGTTTTCTTTGACCCATTTCATTTCTGTTGCGAAGTCCTGTTTTGAAAACGGTACACCAAAAAATTGTTCGTAGAGCGTGTTGGCGGCGACAAGCTCACGATTATCAACCTGCCCATCGCTCATTATCGCTTTCGCTAACACGCGGCGCATGTCTCGTTGCAGTGCCTTTGTTCGACGCTTTGCCTTGAAATTGTTCCAAATCACACCGAGCAAAGAAAGCAACACAACGGCTCCTAGAATAAGCCACAACGAATAGCCAATTATATAGTCCCAAGTGCTGATTTGATATTCTGGCAATGGATCAGGCAAATGCCCAGCTGCTTGCAATGTCGCAAGCTTTTCCGGCGTTAAAGCGTAGTATCCTTTTTTTCCACGCACGCCGAGAACAAAACCGTGATCTGTTAAATAGGCTCCCGCGATAAAAAATTTCGTTGTAATTTTACGCCCTAAAAAAAGGTCTTCAGAATTGGGTCCTGCTAGGTCCATCTCCTGAACAAAATGTACTTGATCCTGATCGCCAAAACGATAGCGGGCGGCGTGTGCATCTCCGATTCCAAAAAGACAAATAAACAACAGCGGAAGAAAATAGGTTTTCATAGGTCTATCGCCCTCTAAAAAATGACCGCAGAGCAATCAATAAATGTATGCTACAAAACCATCTATCTTGCTTTTGCACAAATGCTTTCTGAATTAACTACATGCGATCAAGACGAAGAACTACGGCACATCTAGTCTAAGTGCAGCTGTAACTGAACGCTTAAATTTTTTGTACATACCCATACACGCCTTGGATAAATAGGGCACCAATAGTCGACCTCGCTGGCCTTCGAGCGAAAGGCTGCTTAAATGAGTGCTGGAACCGGAACCGGAACCGGAACCGGAACCAAAGTGTGACAGGTCCACGGCGTCAAGTGACCGCAAGAATTCAGTCGTCAGAAAAAGGAGTGACTTTGGTTTTGTAACCAAGGCCAAAGATAACTTTTTCTGTGTCTGTCCCAAACTGATCTGCATTGTAATCAGCGTACTTTACTTCCGCATAGAACCCACGACCAAACGGCATCTTTGCGTAGAAGTCTACCTCTTCACCGTAATCTATACTTCCAACATCGGAAGAGAAGTCATGATAGCGAGCCTTTAAAAGCAGACCATTTAGAAAGCGAATTGGACCCGTAAGGCCTTTCACTTTGTAGGTAATATCAACGTAGTAGTCTTCGATGCCAGTAGCCGGTGTGTTTAAAAACACATCTGCAAATCCGTTGAACTTGTGCAACGTGGCCAATGGAGTTGCAAAAGCGAATTGGCCATTGTCACTTCCCAAAACTTCATAACCACCCGTAATTGTCACGCCAAAGGCCGATACGCCAGGTGCTAGATGGTAGTAATCCGCGGTGTAATTGTTGGGGTTATCTCCGGCATCCGACTGGCGTGCGTATTCAGCGTAGTAGTGTAGCGCAAGGCCATGGGGACCGAGCGAATGTTTGCCAGATAGGCTCGCACCGGTGGTGTTGCTGGAAAGCCTATCTGCATCCTGGATATCGAGATAGTAATTGTATCCCTTGAACGTTAACGGTTTGAGGCCAGAGTAGGTGGCGTGGAAAAGATGTGACTTTGAAGTCAAATCTCCAACCGGAGAATCATTGGAGAAAATGCGATTGATGTTGCCAATGTATGCGTAAAATAACTTTACATCCGGTATCGAGGTGTTGGTCAGCGTTGCACCATCAAACGTTTGATCATTTTGTCGCCAACCGACTGAGCCAATAAAACGCTGATTGTCCAAATTCAATCTGTAACGTCCACCAAGCAAAACCGTATTTGGAATACCAGTGTACTCGACAAACAGCTGATTGATTTCATTTGACTTGACGTCTGCAACGACCGGGCGCGTCACTTTTCCGTTAAGGGTGTTGTTGAAAGAGTCGTTTCCAACTTCACTGACGTTTTCGTACTCAATCGCGAGGCGTGTGAAATGAAATCTTGGTGTAGTCAGACCGATGCGGCTGCGCAAGGTCTTGGCATGTGCATCCTGAGGTCGGTTGGCCTGATCAACAGCCTCGTAACGAAACCGACTATCGATTGTAACTGTGGTTCGATTTTTATTTGAACTGTCTTCTGCAAAGACACTGCCTGACCCAGCCAGAATAAGCCCAAGTGTAGAGATGATCATGGCGCACTTAATGCGGAAATTCCATGCACTTAGCAGATCGGAATGGCATGACATCAAAGCTTCCTTCCTCGCAAATTAAGTATAGTTTTCTCAGCACCGTGTGCGAAACAACCAACGCGAACTTCACCAAACAGGATCGATGTCAAAAACAATGGAGACGAGAGACTCATTCAGCCCCTCAGCGATCATATGATGTTGACGATAGCCCCCGCAGGATCAACCCTCCTTCACCAAAGTCTGCTGATATCCAACAGCCAAAGTCGGCAATCAACATTATGATTGCATATATGCAACAGTTGCGCTTCACGCTTTTCGTGGCGACACCTGAGGTGTAGTCGTTCCGACTTCATCTGACAGTTGCCCGTTTTGAGGCGGCGTGTGTCAGGTGGTGTTTAGCTCAAGTCTTTCTCCTTCAGCACGCCACCTTCGTTCGCCACTTTAGCTTCAAGGGCTTTCAGGCGGGTTTTAAAGTTTACCAGATCGTGTCTCAGCCAGACCCATCGCACACCGCTGACCGAGACCAAAACCCCCTGCTTTCGTAATTCGTTCCAGGTGCGGGCCAGGTGCGGGCCAGGTGCGGGCCAGGCCATAAGCGGGAAAGTCTGTGGCCGAGCAGATGACGGCCTGTTCGACCGCATCATCAATACGGTTGGCGCGATTGGGTTTGCGCCCGGTGCACTCAGGCAGCGCTTCGACCCCGCCCGATCCGCGCGCCACCCCTAAGACCCGTTCATCACCACTTTCACGTCCCCCACACCCCTTGTCTCGGATGAGAAAATCTGCCACATTCCAGCAAAAGGACAGGAATACTGACCTTTATTGCCGCGCCGTTTTGGGGAAGTGCTTTGAAGCCCCACCAAAGGCGCGGTTATTTGCGACCGGTCCGCAGCGCGTGGATTTGGTCATAAAGTGGTGCCTCGGGGTTCGGATCGAGCGGGTTGTGTGCACGGATTTTGTGCCAAACAAACGCCGGTCCTGACGAGGCGCAAGGGGTCTGTCACTGTGCAGGCTGTCGTCAGGTGCTGGCATGCCTGACAGTGACCAAACACCGGTCATGCAGACAAACGAAGGTGGTCTGCCTGCTTGCAGATTTCTGTAGGCACAAACCGCTCCACCACGCATCTACGCTCAACGCCGAACACGCGCCCCACGTGGGGCTACCGAGGTCCGAACGATATGATTACCAAACACCAAAACGCTGCTGTGAGATCACGTCCTGAAGCTGAAGGATTATTTGATCCCAGACAAGAACGCGACGCCTGCGGTGTTGGCTTCATTGCAGACCTCAAGGGCCGCAAATCTCACAAGATTGTTGAAGGTGGGCTTGAGATCCTGCTCAACCTTGAGCATCGCGGCGCAGTTGGTGCCGACCCGCTGACCGGGGACGGCGCGGGACTGCTGGTGCAAATCCCGCACGCCTTTCTCGCACAGGAATGTCAGGTCGCAGGCTTTGCCCTACCAGAGCCCGGCAACTACGGCGTAGGTCATATCTTTATGCCGAAGAACGCGCGCCTCAGACAACATTGCGAACGCGTATGGGGGCGCTGTCTCAAAGAAGAAGGCTTGAAGATTTTAGGCTGGCGCACAGTACCGGTTGATAGCTCATGTCTGTCGAAATTGGTTGAAGCAAGCGAACCGGCGCATCGCCAGGTATTTATTGCACGTCCGGCCGACGTGACCGATCAAAACGACTTTGAACGCCGTCTCTATCTGGCGCGCAAGGTGGTCTCAAAATCCATTCGCGATGCCTATAAGGGCCGCGACATCGGCCACTACACGGTCTCGTTGTCATCGCGCACACTTGTCTACAAAGGCATGTTCCTGTCCGCACAAGTCAAAGCGTATTACAAAGACTTATCTGATCCGCGCTTCACCTCAGCGATTGCACTCGTCCACCAACGCTTTTCAACCAATACATTTCCTTCGTGGCGCTTGGCGCATCCCTATCGCATGGTCGCGCACAACGGCGAGATCAATACGTTGCGCGGTAACGTCAATTGGATGGCCGCCAGACAAGCCTCTGTTTCCTCACCGTTGTTTGGTGACGATATTACGAAGCTGTGGCCGATCTCTTTTGAAGGGCAATCCGACACCGCCTGCTTTGACAACGCGCTGGAATTCTTAACCATGGGAGGCTACAGCCTCGCCCATGCTGCAATGATGTTGATCCCAGAAGCCTGGGCTGGCAATCCAATGATGAATGCCAAGCGGCGCGCATTCTATGAATACCACGCCTGCATGATGGAACCCTGGGATGGCCCGGCTGCGGTCGCCTTCACCGATGGTCGCCAAATTGGTGCCACGTTGGACCGCAACGGCTTGCGCCCTGCTCGTTATCTGGTGACCAAAGATGACCTTGTCATCATGTCATCTGAATCCGGTGTGCTGCCCGTTGCCGAACAAGACATTGTTAAAAAGTGGCGCTTGCAGCCCGGTAAAATGCTGCTCATAGATTTGGAAAAAGGCACCATCATCTCCGATGACGAATTGAAAGCGGAGCTCACCGCGAGCCACCCCTATGAGAGCTGGTTAGAACAAACGCAGATCCAGGTGACCGACCTGCCGCTGGCGGGTGCGGCCCTACGCACCAAGTCCAATCGCGATCTTCTCGATCTGCAACAGGCCTTCGGCTACACCCAAGAAAGCCTCAAAATGCTGATGGCACCGATGGCTACAACCGGCCAGGAAGGCACCGGCTCTATGGGAACCGACACACCGCTGTCTGCCCTGTCATCCAAGCCCAAGGGGCTGCACACCTACTTCAAGCAGAACTTTGCCCAGGTCACCAATCCGCCGATTGACTCCATTCGCGAAGAATTGGTGATGAGCTTGGTGTCGTTTATCGGCCCGCGCCCCAACCTCCTTGAGCTGGAAGGTATGTCGAAGGTCAAGCGCTTGGAAGTTGATCAACCAATCCTAACCAACAACGATCTTGAACGCATTCGCCAAATCGGCCGCGTACCTGATAACCACTTCTCATCGATTACCATCGACATCACGTATCCAACCGACAACGGTTGGGATGGTATGGCTGCGGCATTGGATGTTATTTGCGCTGAAGCAGAAGAGGCTGTGCGCTCCCGCGACTACAACATTATTATTTTGTCAGATCGTGAAATGGGTGCCGATCGCATTCCCGTACCATCGCTACTGGCAACTTCCGCCGTCCATCATCACTTGATCCGGCGCGGTTTGCGCACCTCCGTAGGCCTTGTAGTAGAAACCGGCGAAGCCCATGAAGTGCATCAATTCTGCACGCTGGCAGGTTATGGCGCAGAGGCTATAAACCCCTATCTTGCGTTCAATACGTTGGCAGCGTTAGCGCCTGAACTTGACCCGGACCTAACGCCAGAAGAGGCGCAAAAAAAATACATTAAAGCGATTGGCAAAGCAATTTTGAAGGTGATGGCCAAGATGGGCATCTCAACTTATCAATCGTACTGCGGCGCGCAGATCTTTGACGCCGTTGGCTTGCGCTCCACATTCGTCGACAAGTATTTCACCGGCACCCACACCCAAATTGAAGGCGTCGGCCTTGCCGAAATCGCTCAGGAAACCGCAGTCCGCCACACGGCTGCATTTTCCAATGCGCCTATTCTCGAAAACGCCCTTGATGTCGGCGGTGAATATGCCTTCCGCGTCAGAGGTGAAACACATGTCTGGCGACCAAGCGTTGTTGCTGATCTTCAACATGCCGTGCGTTCCGGCGATGCGCTCAACCCGAACAATACTGCAATCCCAGAAAAATATCAGTCATTTGCAGATGCCATCAATAAACAGTCTGAGCAACTGATGACCATGCGCGGATTGTTCCGCTTGAAAAAAGCGAAAGAGCTTGGGCGCGCACCTGTGCCCATCGAAGAGGTTGAATCAGCTACCGACATCGTTAAACGGTTTTCAACCGGCGCCATGAGCTTTGGCTCGATCTCGCGTGAAGCACACACCACGCTCGCCATCGCCATGAACCGCATTGGCGGAAAATCCAACACAGGTGAAGGTGGGGAAGAAGTCGATCGCTTCACACCTATGCCATCGGGCGATTCCATGCGCTCGGCGATCAAACAAATCGCATCGGGACGGTTTGGCGTGACCACGGAGTACCTCGCCAACTCAGACATGATGCAGATTAAAATGGCACAGGGGGCGAAACCTGGCGAAGGTGGCCAGTTGCCGGGCCACAAAGTGGATGCGACCATTGCCAAGGTGCGTCACTCAACGCCGGGTGTAGCGCTGATTTCGCCACCACCGCACCACGACATCTATTCGATTGAAGATCTGGCGCAGCTCATCTTCGATCTAAAGAATGTCAATCCCGCTGGTGATGTGTCGGTCAAACTCGTCTCCGAAGTCGGCGTTGGTACAGTTGCGGCGGGCGTTGCAAAAGCGCGTGCTGACCACGTCACCATCTCAGGCTTTGAAGGTGGCACAGGGGCCTCCCCGCTGACCTCCATCAAGCATGCCGGTAGCCCATGGGAAATTGGCCTTGCTGAAACACACCAAACGCTGGTGATCAATGAATTGCGTGGCCGCATTGCGGTTCAAGTCGATGGCGGATTGCGTACCGGACGCGATGTGATCGTCGGCGCGCTATTGGGCGCGGATGAGTTTGGCTTTTCAACCGCTCCGTTGATTGCTGTGGGTTGCATCATGATGCGCAAGTGTCACCTCAACACCTGCCCGGTTGGCATCGCGACACAAAACCCTGTGTTACGCGCCCGCTTTACGGGCACGCCTGAGCACGTGATCAACTATCTGTTCTACGTTGCAGAGGAAGCGCGCACGATCATGGCGGAGATGGGCTTTAAAACGCTGGAAGATATGATCGGCCAAAGTGATTGTCTCGATAAGAATCGCGCCATTGCCCACTGGAAGGCGAACGGCCTGGACTTCCAAAAGCTGTTTCACAAACCAACGCCGGGCGAAGGGGTTGCAATATCCAATTCTGAACGCCAAGACCATGGTCTGGAAAAGGTCCTCGACAATAAACTGATTGAATTGGCAGAGCCTGCCATTCTGACAGGCACGCCGGTCAAACATGATGTAGTGATCAAGAATGTGGATCGCAGTGCTGGTGCCATGCTGTCTGGCACCATTGCAAAACGCTATGGCCACGAGGGTCTGCCAGAAGATACTATTTGGTTCACGTTCACCGGCACGGCCGGACAAAGCTTTGGCGCATGGACCACAAAGGGCGTAACACTCGATCTCATCGGCGAAGGCAATGACTACGTCGGCAAGGGATTGTCTGGTGGCAAATTGATCGTGCGCCCTGATCCCACGTCGAAGATTGTGCCCGAAGAAAGCATTATCGTTGGCAACACCGTGCTCTACGGCGCTGTTACCGGTGAATGTTATTTCCGCGGCATTGCAGGAGAACGCTTTGCGGTGCGCAACTCAGGCGCTGTTGCTGTTGTTGAAGGCACGGGCGACCATTGCTGTGAATATATGACGGGCGGTGTCGCTGTTGTGCTTGGCGCCACCGGGCGCAACTTTGCAGCCGGCATGTCCGGCGGCATTGCCTATGTCTATGACCAAGCGGGCACGTTTGAATCTTACCTCAATAAAGAAATGGTAGAGCTTGAATCTATTGAAGCAAGTGCTGATGTGTTAGCCAAGCAGGTAACTGCCAACGGTGAGGCCGCCAACCATCCCTTGGCGCCCTTGATGAGTGATATGCGTGGCCAGGATGCAGAACGCCTTCACACGCTCATTACCCGCCATGCCCATTACACCAACTCGGCCAAAGCCCAGCAGATTTTAAGTGACTGGCCAAACGCCATCACTAAATTCAAAAAAATTATGCCGACTGAATATCGCCGCGCACTCAATGAACTGGCCAAGTCGAGCGCTGCGCCCGAAACCAGTGCCCGCACGAATTAGACAAACGCAACAGACATGCGCAGGCCAAGGCGCTGCAACAGATAAGAACGAGACTAAACATGGGAAAACCAACAGGCTTTCTAGAACTGGACCGCAAGGATCGTGGCTATAAGCCTGTCGAAGAGCGCGTCAAACATTGGAATGAGTTTATCGTCCCGTTGGGCGAAGATGGCACCAAAGCACAAGCCTCCCGTTGCATGGATTGCGGCATTCCCTACTGCCACACAGGCTGCCCGATCAATAACCAGATCCCGGACTGGAATGACCTCGTCTATCACGGCGATTGGCAACAGGCCGCCTACAACCTGCACTCAACCAATAACTTCCCTGAAATCACGGGGCGCATTTGCCCTGCACCGTGCGAAGCGGCCTGCACACTCAACATTGACGATGTGCCAGTGACCATCAAAACCATCGAGTGCGCCATTGCAGATCGTGCCCTAGAAAGCGGTTGGGTCGTACCAAAGCCTGCTGAAACAAAAACCGGAAAAACCATTGCCGTCATCGGCTCAGGCCCGGCTGGTCTGGCTGGTGCGCAGCAACTGGCGCGCGCGGGCCACGAAGTTCATGTCTATGACAAACATGGTCGCCCCGGTGGCTTGTTGGTCTATGGCATTCCAGATTTCAAAATGGAAAAATCGGTTATCGCTAAACGGGTCAAACAGATGCAAGCAGAAGGCGTAACCTTCCATTGCAATGTTGAGGTTGGCAAAGACGTCACTATGAAGTCGTTGGAAGACAACCACGATGCCGTATTGGTCGCCATTGGCTCTGAAAAGCCTTTTGACTTTTTTGCAAACGCGCCCGGACGTGAGCTTGATGGCATTCACTTTGCCATGGACTTCCTACCCCAGCAGAACCGCCGTGTTGCAGGTGAAGCGCTTAAAGACAACCTCACGCAGACAACAGCCAAAGGCAAAGACGTCATCGTTATAGGCGGCGGCGATACCGGGTCTGACTGTATCGGCACCTCGTTTAGACAAGGTGCAAAATCCGTCACCCAATTGGAAATCATGCCAGAGCCACCTGAAAAAGAAAACAAAGCACTGAGCTGGCCGAATTGGCCGTTGAAATTGCGCGTGTCGACCAGTCAGGCTGAGGGCGCTCAGATTGAGTATTCCATCTCAACAACCGGATTTGGTGGTGAAGATGGTAAAGTCAAAAAGCTGCTCTACACACGCGTTGATGACAAACTGCAACCTATTGCCGGTTCAGAAGGCAGCCTGAATGCTGACCTCATTCTTCTTGCGATGGGCTTTTCGGGACCAACAGAAGACGGTCTCGTCGGCGAACTGGGCACTGAACTTGTCGCCCGCGGCCGTTTCAAAGGTCTTGATGCCAACGAGACGGATTACAAATTGCCAGGCCCTGGCGCACGCTTTGTAGCAGGCGATATCAGACGTGGGCAAAGTCTTGTTGTTTGGGCCATTCGCGAAGGACGCCAGGCTGCACATGCGATTGATAAGTTCCTGATGGGAACCACAACGCTGCCACGCTAGAGCGCCGCGCCTTTTGTTGTGCACGCTGAAGCTATTTGCGCGACGCTCTATCTCACGACTCTATCCTAAGACTCTATCCCATGACTGGTGATCAACTTATCTGCTCAAAGTCGAACCCAACTTTTCGCAGGTTGATCTAGCGCACGTTCAACTTCGATTGAAACAGTGGGTGTGCTCTAACATTTTGTTTAAGGTCATTTCCGGGCGCAAAACCGCGTGCACTTTTGTGCTCGAACATGATTTAATAAAAAACATCCGGCGCTAATTTGCCGCCGCACCTTGCTTTGGCCAGCTAAAGTCATCAACGCGACCGACAACAGGGGCGAGGGCTTCACCTTTGACCATCACGCGGAAAAACGGAGACTGCGTCGGCGACAGAACACGCCTGCGCCCGCCCGGCGCCGCCGATGATGGTGTAATCGAACTCATCACCGTAATGCCATAGGGAATGTTGTCGATCAGCGTGTCGCCAACCTCGGCGCGCTTGTTGGGCGTCGCTTTGCGTGTGATTAACGAAATCACCGACGAAGAAATGGTTGGCCGTAAAATATCTAAAATGACCTCTTCTTCCTGGCCGCTCGCGTTGCGCAACCGCATGCTGATCTTGCCATGGTCTGCTTTTTGCTCACCTAGTGCTGGCGTTGCGCGAGCGGCCAACACATCTTGCTCATCACTTAAAGCAGAACCAACCCTTTGAGTGTTGTCATCCTCATAACGTGTGGTGGCGCGGCCAGCATGAATGCGGGCTTGTTCGCTTACGCTTCCCGCAAGCGGTATTTGCCTGTCCTGTTGCGCCTGCTTCAAGTCGCGGCGTATTTTGCGCTCTACAAAATGTGCCAACTTGCGATTACCCGTATCAGTAAAAAAGATCCCGTCGCGGTCGCGCAGAAGTCGGGTCTCACCTTCCAGATCGGGCCCATAGGCACTGAACCGTTCCTGTGCATCACCAAATTCGGCATACACATCTATGAATTTGAGGCCGTTGCGAAACGCGCGATCGCGCAAAATATCATTCATCGCGCGATAGCTTTCATTGCGGCGCAGTCGAGACGTCACCGGCATACCCAACCAATAAACGGCGATAGATTTTTTCTTGAATAACGCCATCAACTGATCAATGCGGCGGGCGTATTCCTTGTTCCAAACCTCAGTTGCGACACCAAAGCGTTTTCCCTTTTTGTCGCGAATGCTGACTGCATCTCTAGCGCCAACCATCATAACGACAATCGAAATTTTGCTTTCTGTCAGCGCGACTTCAAGGCGTTTCACCTGGTTGGAAATGTTAACGCGTAGAACACCTGAAAAGTGCAGCGGACGCGGTTGCAGCTTTAATCGCGGCGTATCGCCAAATGCATCTGCGAGACCCTGGTGCAGGCCATATGAAAAATCATCGCCGATCACCATCACATTATAGGCATCACCCTCAGGAAACGGCGACAAATAGCTCGCACCTCGCGATTGCGCCAAGGCCGAGACGGAGGTGACCAGGCAAGCCGTTATGAGCATTGCGTTGACAACAAGCACACTGACCAGCGCTGACCATGAGGTCCGGCGGATCGGCATCAGGCCGTGTTGCCCAGAAGTTATGCTGAGAGAGGTTTGCACCCGTTCACGTCGTCCTTGCTTCACGATTGCCATTCAATACGCCGCACGCTTTGTCCTGACAACCGGCGATAGAGCATGTTCAGGAAAAGTGTATGCGGTTTTGCGCCCGGAACTAGCTCCAAACCAATAGCCAGATCGTGTTCGTGCGTCCATGAAATGTCGGCACGATCTAGACCCAATAAATATGGATTATCTGACCAATTTAAGGATGGGCCCAAAAAACGGGCTCTAAGGCGTGGCCCCTTGCACTGGGCGGGGTGGGCGCTGTTTCATCTGCGTCAGCACTTTTTCAGATGGCCAACAATCAACCTTGTGATTGTGCCGTCGCTGATAGAGGCCCACGATATGGCGGGTGTTGGAGCCAATTTTTCCATCCACAACTGAAACCGCATAGCCGGCCTTTTTGAGCCTGTCTTGAATGGCCGCTATCACTTCAGAGCGTTGCTTGGCATTACTCGTCCACGGCGTCACAAAATCTCCACCGCCTGCAATCCGATCTGCCAGATGGCCGACAAAAACCGCATAAAGGTCCGACATGTTGTAGCGGCGAATGACTTTGAAATTCTCGGTGACGAGAAACGCCGGGCCGTAAGCGCCGCCCGGCATCATCAGGTAGGCGTTTTTATCCATCATATGCGGCGGCCATCGGCGTCCACCAACTCGGCTGAAGCCCAGCGTGATCCAGTCGGCAATGGCGCGCTCTTGCAACGGACCTTCAAAGGCACAATCTGCACGCCCAGGCACGGCGACTTCATAGCCCCACGTCTGGCCTCTGACCCAACCCTTGCCCGACAACTGTGCAGCCGCAGAAGCGAGCGCATCGGGAACAGAGGAAAAAACATTGGCATCGCCGTCGCCATCAAAATCTTTGGCAAAGTTAGCAAATTCAGACGGCATGAATTGCGTCAGTCCCATCGCACCCGCCCACGAGGACCGCATTTTCCTGCGCGGCACGCCTTGTTCCAAAAGTTGCAACGCTGCTAACAACTCCTTGCGAAACAGCTCAGGCCGGCGACCGGCATAAGCCAGCGTCGCAAGAACTTGGATAGCATTATGGCGCAGTTTATGTTGTCCAAACGCGGTTTCGCGACCCCAAATCGCAAGCAGTGAGTAGCGGTCAACGCCGTATTGTTTTTCAATCGCCGCCAACGTGGCGCGATGTTTTTGTTCAAGGCGGCGTCCGGTTTTGGCAAGACGCATAATATACGCGCGATTGATATAGGCTGACGGTGGCCGGGTAAATTCAGCCTGACCTTTGCTTGACGCTACCTTTTGGCCAGGGCGTTTGAGATCTGGCAATTTGTAATTCGGTTTCAGGCCGCGAAATGCATCGTCGAATGTTTTTCGAGAAATGCCAAGCGCTTCGGCTTCTGGCCACAGGCTTGCCTGCCACGCCTTGAAGGAGGGTCGCTCAGCATGTGCCTGAGACCACACACTCATCAACCCAAGCGCTGCAAAAAAAATCACCACCATGCGCGCAAAAAACCGACAGCGAAGGCAGGGCAGGGTTTGGGACGAAATTGAGGGTCGCGTCACGGTCACTCCCGTTGAATAGGGTTAGGCGGTAGAGCGCACATTGGGTCCGCTGGAACCAAGCGCAACGCTGTGCCCGCGATTTCTGATCGCAGACCCAGACGTCATGTCATGACATGACATGACGCTATGTCATAATGCTCTAGAGTGTTCGCCTATTCGAGGCAACAATAGGACACGCGAGGGCCTGTTGCGGCTTAACTGGCCTGTTTCATCACATCAAGACCCTGTTCCCAGGCCAGGGCGTGGGACACGATCTCTTCAAGATTATCGTGTTGAGGCTGCCAACCGAGCGTTGCGCGAATTTTGTCTGAGCCAGCAACAATCGCAGCTGGATCGCCAGCCCGACGTTGCGCCATGCGCACCTCGAAATCTACGCCTGACACCTTCTTCACAGCGGCAATGACTTGGGCCACTGAATAGCCCTTTGAATATCCGCAGTTGAAGACATCAGGCTTTCCACCCTTGTTCAGGTAGTCAAGTGCAGCAGTGTGGGCACGCACCAGATCTGAAACATGAATGTAATCGCGCACACAGGTGCCATCTTCCGTTGGATAGTCTTTACCGTAGATCTCGATGTGGCCGCGCTTACCGGTGGCAGCTTCACAGGCGACTTTGATCAAGTGTGTGGCGCGTGGTGTGGATTGGCCCGAGCGGCCTTCAGGATCAGCGCCTGCAACATTGAAATAACGCAAGGCGACGTAGCGCAAATCATGCGCGTGCGCGACATCTTTGAGCATCAGCTCCGTTATCAGTTTTGACGTACCGTAGGGCGACATCGGCGCCAATGGGGCGGTTTCACTGACGGGCACCTGTTCGGGATTGCCGTAAACCGCAGCGGTCGAAGAAAAAATAAATTTCTTAACGCCAGAGGCCACCGCTACTTCCATTAAGGCACGCGAGTTGACTGTGTTATTTTGATAATATCCGAGCGGGTCGGCGACCGAATCCGGCACAACAATCGAACCGGCAAAGTGCACAATGGCATCAATGTTGTATTTTTTAATCACGGTCCCGACCAGGTCCTGATCGCCAATATCACCGACGACAAGCTTGGTCGGCGCCTTTACCGCTTCTCGAAAACCGGTCGATAGATTGTCCAATACGACAACGTCCTGGCCTTGATCCTGAAGCTTAAGGACCATATGGCTGCCAATATAACCCGCACCACCAGTCACCAATATCGTCATAATTAACCTGCTTTTTCCGACTTCAGAACAGTTTGAGTCTGTTGAGTTTTGCCTAGCGCCGTTAACACACTATTAACGCTTCAAGCGCGTGGTAATTATCAGCACACAACACTCCTAGCTCAAATGTCTTGCCAACTTGTAACGACCAGGCAGAACATGCAGAACATGGTGCAGTCGAAGTAAATTTTGGAGCCAGCATGGCCTCTCAACGCATTCGCAAAGCCGTCTTCCCCGTGGCAGGCCTCGGCACACGTTTCTTGCCCGCCACCAAGGCCGTGCCCAAAGAGATGCTCACCGTGGTCGATCGCCCGGTAATCCAGCATGTCGTTGATGAGGCAAAAGCGGCAGGCATTGAACACTTCGTGTTTGTGACCGGGCGCAACAAGGGCGCGATTGAAGACCACTTCGATTACCAGTTTGAGCTTGAACGCACGCTTGCAGAGCGCGGCAAAGACAAAGAACGGTTGGCTCTCGCGAACGACCAACCGGAAGCCGGCAATACCAGCTTCACCCGCCAGCAGATGCCACTGGGTCTCGGCCATGCTGTTTGGTGTGCCAGAGAATTGGTTGGCAATGAGCCATTTGCCTTGGCTCTACCTGACATGCTGCACCACTCCAAGACACCGTGCCTTGCAACCATGATGGCCGCGCACGAGAAAACGGGTGGCAATTTGATTGCTGTCTCGCCTGTGCCCGAAGACCAGACTCACCTGTATGGCATTGTTGGTGTTGAAGAGGCGGGTCAGGGCGTCAGCCCCATCACGGCCATGATTGAAAAGCCACCGCAAGGCACAGCACCCTCTAACCTGCACATTACGGGGCGCTATATTCTGGAGCCGGAAATTTTCGAAGTCCTGGCTGAGCAAGAACCAGGTGCGGGTGGTGAAATTCAATTGACCGATGCCATGGTTGCGTTGATGGAACGCCAACCGTTTCATGCCGTCACATTTGACGGTGATATTTATGACTGTGGCTCAAAAATCGGATTTCTAGCGGCTAATGTTGCCTATGCCCTAGAACGCAACGATCTCAGGGGCGCGCTCAGAAGCGAGATTGACCGTTTGACGAGGCGACCGAAATCCTAAACTAGACCGGCCCAAGCGTGCTCTGAGTACCCGCACCGCCCATTTTTCTTGAACTCATTCCGCCAATTTCTGGCCCTGTTGCCACAAAAAGGTAGCATCTCAGCACGATCTTGCCAGTTTGCGCTGGCATAGGGTTCAGCTATGGTCACTTCATCGATCATGTGCGCTGGCGGAGATCATCTATGGCACGAAAACGACAGAGCGATTACAGCGATATAGGAACGCACCGAACCTTGACGCCTCCTGGGGTGTTTTTGGTGCGGATGCTGATCTTCCTGACCTTGGTCGCATTCCTGGTCTCGATCCTTCATCGCCAGCTGTTCACATCGTTCATGACTAACCCCGGCCTCAATGGCTTGATTGTTGGCGTGCTCTGCTTAGGCGTCATCTACTCCTTCCGACAGGTGGTCCGGCTTTATCGTGAAATTCGTTGGGTCAATGCATTCCGCATTTCCGACCCAGGCCTTGCCATTTCCCATCAGCCCGTCTTGTTGGCGCCGATGGCCAGCATGCTGCGTGACCGCACAGGATCGTTGTCCCTATCAACCGGCTCCATGCGCTCGATCATGGACAGCATCGGTTCGCGCCTTGATGAAGCGCGCGACACCGGACGCTACCTCGTTGGTCTGTTGGTCTTTCTTGGTCTGCTCGGCACGTTTTGGGGCTTGCTTGCCACCATTCAATCGGTCGGCGGTGCAATCGCTGCCCTTGATACATCGTCAGGCGAATCGGTTGCCGTCTTTGATGAACTCAAAACAGGATTGGCCGCACCCTTGGCTGGCATGGGAACAGCATTTTCTTCATCCCTGCTTGGTCTTGCTGGTTCTCTCATCCTCGGCTTTTTGGAGCTACAGGCTTCACACGCCCACAACCGGTTCTACAACGAACTTGAAGAATGGTTGTCCGGCATTACCGACATTTCACCAGGCTCCTCAAGCCCTGAAACGGAAGTTGCAAGTCGTCATCTGGCCTCATCCGTCTTCGAAATGCAGCGCGCTGTCGAAGAATTATCAGCGCGTCTTGCAGGGCGCTCAGTCATTCCTGGGGGTGAAAGTGAAGGTGAGATGGCCGCCACCAATGCCGGTGAACCCGTGCGCGAACTTGCAGATGGGGTCAACCAACTGGTGAACCAGATGCGCCAGGAGCAACAGATTGTGCGCCAATGGGTTGATGACCAAGCCGAACAACAAGACAAGGTTCAAGGCGTATTGGATGATCTCGCCAAGCGTCTTGAAAAACAAGGCAACTAACGTGCCTGGGCGCACTCTACCCCTTTCATACTAGAGGACGACATCAATATGGCGCGCGGGCGCTCAAGACGCGGACAAGATTACGGCGAGTTCTGGCCAGGCTTTGTTGATGCCTTGTCAGCGCTGGTGCTTGTGGTCACGTTCTTGATGTCGATCTTTATGATCGCACAACATTTTGCAGCCCAAGAAGCAAGCGGCAAGGACACGGCCCTCAAGAGGCTCAACCGCCAGATTGCTGAACTGACCAGCCTCTTGTCACTTGAAAAAGGCAAAGCCAAAAATTCAGGTGATGAATTGGATCAACTGCACGCAACACTCAGTGCACTTGAAGAAAAAAACGCCAAGCTCTCAGGCTTTGCACTTTCTGGCGACGAAAAGGCCAAGGCCGCCGCTACGCAGCTTTCTACTTTGAGCAGCGAACTCGACAAACAGAAAGAGGTGTCTAACGAAGCACTCGCGAAGGTTGACCTCCTCAACCAACAACTCTTATCGCTGCGCCGCCAGATTGCTGCGTTGAACGAAGCCTTGCAAGCTTCAGAGTCCAAAGAACTAGCCTCACAAACCCGGATCAAGGACCTTGGTGCCCGCCTCAACGCCGCACTTGCACGCCAGGTGCAGGAATTGCAGCGCTATCGGTCAGACTTTTTTGGCCGCCTGCGCGATCTGTTGAAGAACCGCAAAGACATCCGCGTTGTTGGTGACCGGTTTGTGTTTGAATCCGAAGTGCTGTTTCCGTCCGGCCAAGCCATTGTCACGGACCAGGGCCGTGAAGCGATGGACCAATTGGCGGCCGCAATTCTCGAGTTGGAAAAGACAATCCCGGAAGAGATCAATTGGGCGCTGCAGGTCGATGGCCACACCGACATTCGGCCCATTTCAAGCCCACAATTCCCCTCAAACTGGGAACTTTCAACCTCGCGCGCGGCATCCGTTGTCAAATACCTGATCGCACGTGGCGTCCCCGCCAAGCGCTTGGTGGCCGCAGGCTATGGCGAATTTGCCCCGCTTGAAACCGGAACCGATGAAGATTCGCTGCGCCGCAACCGCCGCATTGAATTGAAGTTGACGAATAGGTAGTTGGCACTTTTCCCAAAACTCAATTCAAAGCAAACATCCCAAGAATCAGTATACGTTTTTCGGTGAGCTGCTCTCGCATGAGAGTCTGACATTTAAAATTCCCAACTTGTCCGACATCAGCACCTATGGAACATTTTGAGGCCTTTTCATAAGAGAGTATTTCTGGCTCATCATCACTGCCGAGGAATGAATGATGGGACACAGAACAGAACGTCTCCGTGGATATTGTCGAAGGTAAATGTCAAAAGTCTCAAGCGCTATTCTTGGCGTCGTAGCGTGATTTCATGCTGAAAAGCCTGCCTAAAAAGGAAGTGGACGGAAAATGTCTTGGTTTTTACAAAGAGAAGGACAAACTAAACAAGCTGTCTGATCAGGAAGCCATGCTGTGCGATGTCGGATTTCGTAGCGTTGATATTGTTCATAAGAGAATGAATTTCGCTTTGACATTGGCGCTAGAATAGCTGTTTACCATCATCCGTTAATGACCGCTTTTGACCTATAGTATCGCATTACGTCTGCCATAAAAATTAATGGCAATTCGTCCGACATATAGAGTTAGTCAGCGTGGACTTGGCTTTGCGGCTCAGGCCTGGCAACCGTCGCGCTTTTAGGAATATCGCGAAGTGGAAGATCAAAATTTTCCCAGGATTGCAAAAGAGATTTAACAAGATGCGCCGTCATGTCAGGTGAATGACATGGTGTTGGCGTAATGCGCAATCGTTCCGTACCCCGCTCCACTGTCGGATAATTTATCGGCTGAATATACAGCCCATGTTGGTTAAGCAAATAGTCGCTTATAAGTTTGCACTTGCGCGCGTCACCGACAACAACCGGAACAATATGGCTCGGTCCATCCATAACCGGCAACCCGACAGCCTTTAAAGCGTCACGTAATACACCAACCTTGCAGTGAAGCGCCTTTCGTTCCAGATCACTGCCACGCAGATGCTGTATACTCGCCAACGCACCGGCTGCAATCGCTGGCGGCAACGTCGTCGTGAAAATAAAACCACTTGCGAAACTTCTGACCGCGTCAACAACGGCGGCAGAGCTTGCAATATAGCCACCAACAACACCATATGCCTTGGCGAGCGTCCCTTGAATAATGTCAACCTTTTCGACACAGCCGACCCGCTCTGCGACACCTGCCCCCGTGCGTCCATACAAACCAACAGCGTGAACCTCATCAAGATAGGTCAAGGCACCAAACTCATGTGCAAGATCGCAGATCTCGGAAATAGGTGCGATATCGCCATCCATCGAATAAACAGATTCAAAAGCAACTATTTTGCATTGATCTTTGGGAAGATCTTCAAGTAACGATCTGAGATGGTCGAGATCGTTGTGTCTGAAGATCAGCTTTTGACAACCACTGCTCTTGATACCGTGAATCATCGAAGCATGGTTGCCTGCATCCGATAGGATCACACAATCGGGAAGTAGACGTCCCAAAGTGCTGAGCGTTGCCTCGTTTGCAACGTATCCGGAAGTCATCACCAAAGCGCGGTCTTTTTCATGGAGCTCCGCAATCTCACGCTCAAGCGCGACGACTGGGCAGTGGCTGCCTGCAATATTGCGCGTCCCTCCTGCACCGGCCCCATAGGTATCTAACGCCTTTTTCATGGCGTCTAGCACAACAGCATGCTGCCCCATACCGAGATAATCATTTGAACACCAGACAACAATGTCCTGCTCTTTGTCGGGCTTGTAACCTTTTGCCCTTGGATAGTCGCCGACACGCCGCGCAATTTCAAGAAAAACGCGATAGCGACCCTCCTCGCGAATACCGACAAGCTTTTGATCAAGAATACGATTGTAGGAGTCCATCGCGGTTTCCGGTCTAATTCTTTTTATGGGGATCAGCTTGCGGTTTAGCGTGCTGCTTGCCACTAACTGGTGCGAGATCATTGTTCAATGCCGCAAGCAGGCCTGCCACTGCCTTTTTAGCTTCCGGGTTGCTGGTCACCAGCCCTTGAAGTTTTGTCAGAATTTTCTTTGCAGGTTCAATTTCGTGTTTCTTCACAAGGATCAAACTCTTGAACCACAACGCCTCTGGCATTTCCGGCCGTAGCTTGAGAACCTGATCAAAAGTTGCACCGGCTTCAGTACGGGAGGTGTCAGTTCCCGCATCAAACAATGAAGTTGCATACAGAAACAAAATGTCGGGGTTGTCAGGCGCGCGCACGGCGGCATCTTTATAAAGGCCAACGATTTCCTTTTCCCGGCCAAGGACACGGTAGCTGCGTGCCAACAATGCAAGGTCCTGCGGTGACGGCTTTCCTGTTGCAAGACGTTTTTCCAAACGAGCAACCATAGCCTTTGGATCTGGCTTGCCATCTGCACCCATAATCGGCGCTTTGCCACCCAACTTTGGATGATCTGCAGGCATTGCTCCTGATGCAGCTTTAGCATCGCCAGCGCTTTGCACTGTTGCTTGTGCCCCAATCGGAATCTGACCTGCCGCATGCGGTGAAACATCCCGCGCCAGATCCTGGCCGTTCAAGTGCCACGCAACCAGGCCCGTTGCGGCGAATAATATGACGGCTGCAGCAATCCCGGTCTTGGGATAGGTGCCTGCACGCTCGAGGGGAACTTTGCGTGCGTCTTCACGCTTACGCCGAAGTTGCTCAACTGACGCTTCAGTTTCTTTTGTCAAACGCATTCTCTCTTTCTGATAATTCTTTTCATCGACTTTCTTTTCGGCAAGAGCCACTTCCAGATCGCGCATCGCCTCAATGTTGCGATCCATTCGACTGCGCACATGTTCATCTGAGGCTGGAGCTTCGTGCCCAAAATCGGTCATTGAATCCGCTTCTTTGTCCCATAGCGGCCTGAGCACGACAAAAGCGACGAGCAAAGCTAGAACAACAATGAAGAGTATTGTTGTCATGGTGCTGGACTCTCTTTGATCTGTTCCGGTGAGTTTTCATCGTCAAAATCACCTGCTGCGTGCTCCTCATCGCGACGCAGATGCCATGCGAGAGCAAGAGAGGCGAAAAACACTAGAAAAAGCGGCCCATACCACAGAAGCAACTGCGGCCCTTCCTTTGGTGGAGCCTGAAGCACAAACGTTCCGTAGCGAGCGACAAAGAAGGATACGATCTCTTCTTTTGTGCGCCCCTTGGAGAGCTGTTCCCGAATGATCTGGCGCATCTCATTTGCAAGCGGTGCCTTGGAGTCATACAGATTCTCACTTTGGCAGACTGGGCACCGCAGACGTTCGGAGATCTGCCGAATATCTCTCTCAATAGCCTCTTCTGTTTTAAGCTGAGGTGCTGCGTTTGCAGCACCAACAGCGAACAACATGATGAAAACAAGATACGCAACAAAACGGTAAATCATGATCTGCCTCTAAGTGTTGCAATGATCTTCAAGGCTTTGGATTCATCAAGCGCGCCAATATGGCGATACGCGATCCGCCCATCGGGCCCGACGAAATAGGTCTCTGGCAATCCATAGACACCAAAATCAATGCCTATTCGTCCTTTCGCATCAACAACTGAGGGATAAGGAAATGCCCCGTGCCGCGACAAAAACTTGAGCGCCTGCTCATTACGATCGCGATAGTTAACGCCAAGAAATGAAACGTCAGCAGTGTCCTTGAATTGGGCGGACAACTGTATCAGCGTATCGTGCTCCGTTCGACACGCTCCACACCAAGACGCCCAGAAATTGAGCACCAGTACTTTCCCGCTATAATCGGATCTTTTGATCCTCTTGCCATTGTTCAATTCATCGAGTGAAAATTGCGGTGCTTGTTTGCCGACAAGTGCTGAGGGCAAATGAGATGCATCGCGCGTCAGACCATAAGCAAATACGCCAATAAGCATTACCGGGAAAACAACGCAGGCAATCTTCCAATAGGCAAATGTTGATGACTTTGCGCTCATGCCGTCGCCTCTTGGCCAGATGTTTTCGGTTTATGACGCCGCGATGGTCGAGCTGAAAATGCTACAACGGACCCGAGCGCAACAATAAGCCAGCCCAGCCAGATCCAAGTAACAAGCGGATTGCGATAGGCCCTGATAGATATCTCACCGTGGCCAGATTCTCCGCCAAGAACAATGTGCAGATCCTCCCAAAAGCCGGTCAGCATTGCAGCTTCGGTCGTCACCATATTGGCGCGCGGGTAAGAACGCTTCTCAGTTGTCAGTTCGCCAAACGATTGGCCGTTGTGCTGCACCGAAAATGAAGCCCTGCGCGCGCGATAATTCGGACCCTCGACATCTGCAATTCCATGATAGGTGACGAGATAATCTCCGATCTCAAATCTATCATTGACCGACAACGCAACTGTTTTGGTTTCCTTAAACAACCCTGAGCCAACAAGCCCAATGCAGATTACCAATATCCCTAAGTGAACAATAAGCCCGCCATAGCGACGTGGGTTTGCAAAAAAGAGGTCGGTGAATCCGGACGCAGTACTTTTACCAATGACATTGGCGCGCACTTTGGATGCGCGATAGACGTCAGACAGGGTCGCCCAACTCGCAAATGCAATAATCGCTGAGGCAACCAGTGCCAGGATATTTGTGATGCCGAATAATACAAGCGCCACGACACACGCCAAAGCCATTGCCCCTGCGAGCAGAAATTGCCGACTGAGCAGACGGGCGCTTGCACGCCGCCACGGCACAACCGGACCGATGGCCATCAAGACAACAATCGCCAACATAAGCGGCGCCATAACCTGATTGAAATACGGCGGACCAACCGTGACCCGATCGTCTGTCACAAACTCAGCCAACAAAGGCAGCATGGTGCCAAGAAACACCGTGAATAGGGCAATAATGAACAGCAGATTATTATAAAGCAAAGCGCTTTCGCGTGAGATCGGCGCTACGATACCGCTGCCACCACCGAGCATGTTTGCGCGTCGGACCAGAAGCCCCAAACTCACAAACAGCACAACGGCCAGAAATGCCAAGATAAAGGCACCACGACCAGGGTCGGTCGCGAAAGCATGCACCGACGTCAACACACCAGAGCGTACAAGGAACGTGCCCATCAACGACAAGCTGAAAGTCGCAATAATGAGGAATAAGTTCCATCCATTGAACAAATGACGTCGTTCTTGAGCCATCGAAGAATGGAGAAATGCTGTTGCCGTCAACCAGGGCATGAACGAGGCATTCTCAACCGGATCCCAAGCCCAATAACCGCCCCAACCAAGCTCATAGTACGACCAATATCCACCGAGCATGATGCCGGTTGTCAGTGCTGTCCAGGAGAACAAACTCCAGCGTCGGGTTGCAACGACCCATTCGGTCGTAAGCTGGCCACGTGCAAGCGCTGCAATCGCAAAGGCAAAAGGAACGGAGAAGCCGACATAGCCCATGTAAAGAAGGGGGGGGTGAAAAATCAATCCGGGATCTTGAAGCAGCGGATTAAGATCCCGCCCCTCTGGCAATGCCGGTATAATCTCGGTGAAGGGACTGGACAGGAAAAGAATGAACGACAGAAATCCGACCTGTATTCCAGCTAGTGTTGCCAGGATGTAGGGCATAGAAAGTGGATGCGTTTTATGGTGCAAGTAGGCAGCGAGGGCCGAGAACAGCACCAGATACCAAAGCCACAGCATGAGAGACCCCTCATGCGCACCCCAAAGTGCGGTTAGCCTGTAGATGAACGGCAATTGACTATTAGAATTCTGCGCCACATACGCCACCGAAAAGTCTTTCGTGACGAACGCATGAACGATGGTCGCAATGGCAAGCGTAACCAACGCTAAATTCACATAGAGCGCCAGTCGCGCCACTGCGATATAGGCCGGGCGCACCAAAGTCCGACCTGCCAGGGAAAATCCAACGGCTGCTACAGCAAGAACTAGCGCTAACGTCATTGCGATCATACCAAGTTCTATGGTCGAGTTCTGAAACATGATCACATGACTTTCCTGCAATGATCGGGGGCTGGATCTACAACGGCTTCGTGCAAACGTTTGACGGCTTGTTCGATGTCACTCTCTTTCAATGATGAGTAACCAAGCACCAAGACATCATCGCTAGCCGTTCCATCAAAATCATGAGCGCCACCGCTGTTGAGTGCGTAGATACCAACACCCTTTTTGTATGCGCGCTTTTCAATTTCATGGGCAGGCGGTGAACCAGATGGCGGCCGCCAGGCCACATGCAATCCGCCGGAATAGCCTTTTAGGTCAGCAACTCCGAAGTTCTTTTCCAAACACGTCCGCAGATGATCGCGGCGAGCCTTATAGATCAGTCGCATGCGACGCAGATGGCGATCAAATGCGCCAGTTTCGATAAATTCAGCCAACACAGCCTGGTCGAGCCACGGCTGCCCGTTGTTCATTTGTGATTTTGCGTTGCGCGCAGCAATGGTCACGCCCTTTGGCACCACGACAAAGCCAAGGCGAAGACCGGCTCCAAGGGATTTAGAGAATGTCCCAACGTAGAGAACCCGGTGCCCCCGATCTAGCCCCGCCAATGATGTAAGTGGCGGCCCGTCGTAACGAAAATCGCTATCGTAGTCGTCTTCAATTATTACGCTGCTTGTTTCTTCAGCCCACTTGAGGAGCTTCATGCGGCGTTCGAGTGAGAGCGTGACACCTGTCGGGTATTGGTGCGACGGCGTAACGTAGACTATGCCGCCCTGATCACGAGGCAATTTGTCGACAATCAAACCATGATCATCGACGGGGATTGGATTTAGCTTGTGACCAAGGCTCTTGAAAAGATAGGCGGCACCTTGATAGCAAGGATTCTCAATATAGATCGGGCGATGCGTTACGTTGCACAGGCGGCAAATGAGGTTGAGCCCATCTTGAGACCCACTTGTGACAATAACCTGCTCGTAGTCGACAGCCATGCCTCGCGCCGGACCGAGATGATCAGCTATTGCAACGCGCAACTCTTCAAGACCTGCAGGCTCACCGTACTCTGTCAGGGAAAAACCGGATGCTGCTAATTTTCGCACAAGAATGCGACGCCACGCACGAACGGGATAGCCATTGGCGTCTGGACGCCCGACCCAAAAATCATATTTCGGTCGCGCGTGACCGGGATACATAACGCCCACTGGAAGGCCGTCAAAGCCGAGCAGTTCTAAGCCACCATTCGTTGCAACACCATTTTTCTTGTCGCCGTCCTCACGCCCGCCGATCAACATCAGGTCATCTGGCAGTACAAGGCTAACGAACATGCCGGCTGTGCCGCGAGATTCGATGTAACCCTCATCAACCAGGCGGTCATACGCCAAAACAACTGTATTGCGAGAAACCTGAGCCCGCTCCGCCAGCAATCGGCTTGGAGGCAGCGCCTTTCCAGGCTTGAGGCGCCCTTCGAGGATCATGGTGCGAACTTGCTCAAAGACTTGCGCTTGGAGGGTCGCCGATCCGGCCGTATCTAGCACCAACGATAGTTCCAACTGACCATCGCTCCCTGTGTTCACACGCATTTCGACGAGCCTGGACCTATCATTGCGCCAAAAATGATCGATGTCATAGGTCCAAATAGAGGCCCTACTTTAGTACCAAGCAGATTAGGTGGTGATGGCGAGAGCGCGAGACCTCGTGGCTATCGGCTGGCGGGCACAATGCTCAGGAGGCGGATTTTAGCGGTTCAATCCGAAACACCCAGGTGCCACCGGTCTGAAAGACAAGTCGCAACACGTCGAGCTGCATCGGGTTGGTCGTTGAAAATGGCAAGGCACGCGCGATCAACGCGCTCTTTAGCTCGTTTTTCCCCAGGAAATAGACGCGACTGAAGTCTCCGTCGCGCTGCTCCACTGCATAGCTGGAATGACCATTTTTGCTTAGCCAGCCCTTAATCGCCTTGATCAGCCCGTGTGCGCGACTTACACCTGGAAAATCCCGATAGCCAACATAAAAACGTTTCCGCGCCAGCGCACCAAGCCGCATCACGTCAGCTATATTTAAAATAAGAAAACTACGCTTGCCTTTCGCTAAGGCCGCAAGACTTGCAGTTCCTGTGAGTTCATCGCTGAGCAGCGCATCAACCATTTTGTTGAGCGTCGCCTCATCATTTTTCGCGTGGGCCGCCCAGAATTTTTTTTGCTGGCCAACAATTACCGATCGCTCATCGTGCCAGATTGCAGGCGCAATTACGGACAAAGGAGCACCACTGGAAATCAATGCCTTTCGTTCCGTTAATCGTGCGATCGAACCAACAAATCCTGGAAATCCAATCAGAATATCATCAGCTTTGGTATGTTTGGTAATCGCCTCGGCGACTTTTAGAATTTCACTGCTGGTAACATCCGGAGACAAGACGGGTTCAGCGGTTGTATTGACCCAGGACAACACAGACGCAGGTTTGCCATCTTTACCGAGCGATACAAACTCAGCAATCGGGCTGGCAACGCCCTCAACACGGACGGCATAACTTCGCGTCTCGGTACCATCCGGAAGTTTCAATTTTGCGTCTTTCAATAAACGCTCAACGGCATCTGTTTCATGAACTGAAAATGGAATTTGGGTCTCACTCGTGGGCACTAGTAGCGCCCAGGCAACAAGGCCAGCGCCGATCACCATTGCAGCAATACTAATAACTTGGCCATTGAGACCAACAAGTCGCTTCGATCTCTCGAAGCGACTTGGGCTGGTGTTTTGATTTGTCATGAAGTGACTAGGCCGCACGACTGCGATGGCGTAGCAGCATCATCAACCCACCAAAGATCAGGAGAACAAGACCAAGTATTCCAATAGATCCACGCCGTGTTGGAGCATTGTTCAGATCAAGCAAACCTCCGCGACGCTCTTTCACAAGCTTTGCAACCTGGGCTTTGAGGGCTGCCATGTCGCGTAGGCGGGTGCTCTCATCCTGAATACGCGCGTAGCTCTTGATGATCTGCGACCAGCCTTCTGAGTAGGTGTAGCCACCGGGATTGGCGTGGGCCAAACCTTTGTAGTGCTTAATCAGATGGTGTTCCCAAAGTTCAGCAAATTCGTACTCGATCTTGGATGGATTATTGCCCTTTGCCCAGAATAGACCGAAGAACTGACCCGCCCCTTCTTCTTTAATCGGCTTAGGCGGTGTTGGGCGATTTGTCTTCTGACCAACAAGCAATCCATCCTTGTAGAGCTGCTCAATCACCTTGCGGGCATCTTGCTCAACTTTCAGACCATCAATCGTGCCTTTGTCGATATATTCAAGATAGGCGTCTGAGAAGCTCGCTGAGTGACAGTTCGAACAGGTTTCCTTCCAGGCTTCCTTACGATCAGCAAACCATTCGTGATTCAGATTGTCCGCAATTTTTGGCGTTGGATTGAAGCCCCAGCGCACCTTGCGCACTAAGTTGTGAGAGAATTCGCCTTTGTATTCCATGTGGCAGAACACGCAGGTTGGTGCATGCATATTGCCCTTGGTCATGGCGTCCTCTAAGCGCGCCTGCCAATTCCATGTGTCACCTCGGGTTTTGTAGATGGTGCCGTGTTTGGACAGCAGATAGTTTTCAAACTCATTGTGGTCGACGCCGTTGTGGCAGATGGCGCAAGCCTCAGGCTTGCGGGCCTCAACGGTCGAGAATTCATGGCGCGTATGGCAGGTATCACACTTGTTCTGATTGATATGACAGAACGTGCAGCCTTCAGCCACTTCACGTTGTGACATTGCCGCCCAAACGGCTGTCTCGACATTTGCCTTGTAATCTAGCGCGTGTGATGGACGCCCCTTAGGCCACTGATCTTGCGGCCAGGTAATGGTATCGCGCTCAGACTCACGCTCCGCAAACTCTTTCAAGTGACACTGGCCACAAGCTGCAGCATCTGGCAGGCGAAGCTGGGTTTCGTGATTACCGGTTTTCGAATTGGGTCCAATGTGGCAGTCAATGCAGCCAACCTCTTTTAAGGTTTCACCATCGCCCAATTTACCCATCGAACGCAGATTGCCTTCAACGTCTGTTATGATTTTTTTCTTGTAGGCGCGAACATCGCTGTCAGGCAAAGCACGCAACTCATCAAGCTTACCGTGATCACTCTTCTTCCATGAGTGGACCCAACCCGGTGTAACCGACGTGTGGCACTCAACGCATTGCGCACGTGTTGAATCCCCAACGCCTGCTTGTGGGGGTTTGTAGAACAAGCTTGGAGCTAAGTACTTTGTAATCGGTATAGGCTCCCATAGATCTGCGTGTGAGCCTTTGCCATATCCCTGCTTGGGATCGTAGTAGCGCTTGGTCAGCGCATCGTAGAGTTCTTTTGGGGATGCGTCTTTGCCGACCTTCAATGCAGCATACAGTTCATCAGGAACATCTGCGTTAACACCTGTTGGAACGATGAATAACGCGACAACAAGAGCCATCAATCCAGAGATCATTCTGCCAAGGTTGATTGTCATTGTTTCTTCCCCACCTGCACATTATACGCTGCCGAATTGAATTTCAGCGGCACACAGTTCTAGTCCGACGTTGTCGTTTCATGACAGTCATGGCGACCAAAATGTAGAGCCAAGACCTATTTGTCCATTGGTGCCTAGGTCGATTGTGCGCTGCAAACTCCAAGCAGGAAGCTCAAGAAGAGGCATGCTGTGCGCTGCTGTTTATTGATCAAGCACGTGACATCTGCAAGCAGTGGACGGTCGAGCTGTATGGAAATCTGATTTTAAATCAATGCGTTAAATCTCAGGCAGGCATCATATCTAACCCCAACGTTTTCTTCAAAATCCGTTTGCGTGGCAGCGCATCAGACAGCATACGCTTATCCAGAGTTCTGAAAAATTCCTCATTGGCTGTGGCAAGAATTGGGGCCAATCCACAAACTGGGGCAAGCAAACAATCCGTTGTGCCCGACCTCATGCATTCCACCAAGCCGGTTCCAGCCTCGGTTAGTCTGAGTATGCTACCTATCGAAATCTCAGATGGTTTTTTCGACAATCGCATCCCGCCGCCTCGCCCTCGAAGGGCGTCGACATAACCTTCGCGAGATAGCAATTGCGCTGCCTTGGCAATATGGTCAAACGATATACCATACGTTTCAGAGATCTCTTTGCTGGTGACAAGACGGTCATCAGAAAGAGCCAGGTACATCAAAATTCGCAACGTATAATCTGAGAATGCATTGATTTGCATAATCCCACTTTCTTATTTCACACTTGACACTGTAGCGTTATTCACTCTAATACGCAATAAATTTACGTATTAAAACTGGACATGGGGGAATCGATGCAGCTCACCGTTCTTGTTGTGGCTTTGCTGTTTATGGGCATTATTACGGCATATTTTATTGCCGCTGTTCGGGCAGCTGACACTCCACAATCTACAGACAATGTTGACGCGCGCCGGTCACGATTAATTTGGGGCCTCCTTGTATTTGGAACCGTCGTAACGGCGGCATCCCTGTGGTCGTGGCCGCATGCTGTGCGCACTACAAACGACGTCATAACCGTCAACGCAACGGGTTACCAATGGTACTGGGAAATCGACAAAGAAACGGTACCCCTTGGCAAGCCTGTAGTGTTCAACGTTCATACGGCAGACGTGACACACGGCATTGGTATCGTCGATCCTAGCGGGCGGCTCTTGGTGCAGACCCAGGCCATGCCGGGCTACGTCAATAAGGTTGAACATACTTTCCAGGCGGCAGGGCCACACAAAGTGATCTGTCTGGAGTTCTGCGGCATCGGACACCACGACATGGCGGCCGAAATAAATGTTGTTTCTGAATAGGTGGGGGTGAATATGAACGCTGCAATTGAAAGACCTGAATCCTCGGCGGCAAAGCTCACAATGCTCCTTGCCGGCGTCGTAATTCTACTGATGATGGTCCTTGGGCTTGTCATGCGCGCTGCGCAGGGGAGTCTCTTTCAACTCGATCCCACTCTCTTCTATCAAATCATGACCGCACACGGTGCCGGAATGGTGGGCACCGCCGGACTTACTGGGGCCGCTATACTTTGGTACTTCGTCGGCCGCTATGTCGAGTTGATTGAAGGAATTTACTGGGCCTTTCTTGGCCTTTTTCTACTCGGCGTCGTTTTAATCCTTGGCGGCATTTTCATCGGTGGATATGGCGGCGGCTGGACATTCTTATTCCCGTTACCTGCCATGTCGGGTGGTGCGTGGACGAATTCGGCAGCAGCAGCCTTCATTCTTGGCTACACATCAATCGGGGTCGGCTTCCTTTTGTATTACCTGGAAGTTGGGCGCAAACTGATCTCCAAATATGGCGGCATTTCTGGCGCATTGGCTTGGCCGATTGCCTTTGGCAATGGCAAGCCTGAAGACGCCCCCCCGCCGACCGTTGTTGCTGCGATGGCAACCACGATTTTCAATACAATCGGCATAGTCGTGGGTGCTGCTGTTCTTATTAGCAGTTTGATCAACCTTTTGGTTCCAGGTTTTACTGTCAACGCGCTACTGGCCAAAAATATGATCTATTTCTTTGGCCATGTTTTTATCAACGCAAGCATCTATATGGCTGTGATCGCGGTCTATGAAATCATTCCCGAATACACCGGCAAGCCTTGGAAAACCTCGCGGATATTTGCCATTTCATGGTCGGCAATTTTACTGTTTGTGATGGCGGTTTACCCCCATCACTTATTACAAGATACTGTGATGCCCGATTGGGCCTTGGTGATGGGTCAGATTATTTCCTATCTCTCCGGCATACCACTTCTTGCCGTCACGGCCTTCTCACTCTGCGCATATCTGCGAGGCTCAAACATACGCTGGGATCTTGCCTCTGCACTGCTTGTACTTGGTGTTGCAGGTTGGTCGGTCGGCTCGGCACCAGCGATTATTGACGGCATGATTGCAGTCAACAAAGTCATGCACAATACGCAATGGGTCCCAGGTCATTTTCATATTTACCTGATCCTTGGTGAGATCGCGATGAGCTTTGGCTTCATGGCCTGGCTGGTGAAAGACGCACGTGCAACCGGTCTTACAGGCATGGATCGCACAGCCTTTGGGCTCTACCTGCTTGGTGGCGCTGGATTCACGCTCATGTTTCTGATTTCAGGTGCACTTTCGGTCCCACGTCGCTGGGCTGTGCATGCACCAGAGTGGTTTTTGCAAGATCGCATTGCCACTGGGTTTGGTGCTCTGGTGGTTTTAGGGGCGCTGTTCTTTGTTGCCCTCTACGCTCGAGGATTGAAAAAAACGGGATAAGAGGCAGATGCTATGAATACCGCTGCAGCATCTCTAATGGTGGCCATTGTCGGGGGTACATGTCTATGGAGCACAACATATGGGCTCCAAGTATTTACTGCCGAGGGCGTGCGTCGCATTGATGCCGCGCGTGACATGAAACCGGTTCCCAAAGTTGTACTGGAGACCATGACAGGTGCACAACTTCTGATCCCACCAGACCCACTCCCAACTGGCCAACAGCCACGGGATCAACAAAAAATTGCGATCCTCGAATTCATCTACACGTCCTGTCCGACAATCTGCCGAACAGCGGGCGCAGATCTTGCACACTTGCGCACCCAACTAAAATCTGCTGGCTTGGATCAACACGTCAAAATCCTATCCGTGAGTTTCGATCCTCAACATGATGGGATCAGCGAACTTGCATCCTACGGCGACACACATGGAGCCGATGGTGACATCTGGACCGTTGCACGTCCTTCTCAGCGAGATTTGACAAAGCTGTTGGACGCCTATGGGGTCGTTGTTATTCCAAATCAGTTTGGCGGCTTTGAGCACAACGCAGCGCTGCACGTTGTCGACAGGAAGGGACGGCTCACAGCCATTCTAGATACTGACGACGTCATGGGTGCGGTCCGTGCAACACGTCAGGCGTTGCAATGAATAGTGCCTCTATCTTTGGCGCTGGAATGCTTTTCTTCTTATGCGTATTGTTTCGCCAGCCGCTTGAAAGCCATCCCGTCAGCCATGTGTTGGTTCAACTGCCAGCGCTCGCATGGTGTGGATGGTTGATGGCGCGCAATTCTTCGATTGGGCTAACCGTTACAAGGCAATCTTGGAACCGCGGAGGCTTTGCGGCGCTGTTGGCAGCGCTATTTTTTATCACCTACTGGATGCTACCAAAATCAATCGATGCCGCATTGACGAAACCAAGCATGAACGTATTCAAATTTGTCTCTGTTCCGCTTGGCGTCGGGATGGCGTTGGCGATTGGCTGGCCCCACGCGCATCCAATCCTGAAGGGATTCTTGAAGGCGAACGCAATTTCAATGCTCGCGATACTGGCGTTCTTATACACACATGCGCCGGTGCGCATTTGCAATGCCTATCTCGTCGTTGATCAAGAACAACTTGGATATGGCTTTCTTTACGCTGCAATCGGACTTGCCATCCTGTGGACCGCGCCGCTGGTTTCGCCGCAGCAAGACAGACGTCCATCTGATGGTCACCATGCACACCGAGAGGTTTTGGACGCCAAATGACAATTCTAGAAACCGTAAAATATTTCGCGGACCTCTCAAAATCAAAAGCCGATTTTCTAAAGCATGACCCACTCGGCTTTGGCGTCTCAACACTGATGGCCGGTGCGTATGTCGGCATGGGAATTATTCTCATTTTTTCTGTAGGCCAGGCCGCTGACCCAACCGTGCGCAGCCTCACAATGGGCGCCAGTTTTGGAATCGCACTCACTCTTGTTGTCTTTGCCGGATCTGATCTTTTCACTGGCCATGCCATGTACTCAACCTTCGGCCGCCTCACCAATACCTGTCACAGCGCCGACATGTTGCGCAGTTGGTTGGCAACCTGGGTTGGAAATCTTATTGGGTCTGCAGGACTTGCTGCCCTATTCGTCATCGGCGGCGGCGGTGCCGTCTTACAAGCAGGTGGACAAGATCTCCTTCATGCAGTAGCAGCAAAAAAAGCATCCGGAACACCGTTCGAATTAATTGCGCGCGGTATGCTCTGCAATTGGCTCGTCTGTCTGGCGCTTTGGTCCGCCGCGCGCACCAAAGATGATACCGCAAAATGCATAATTATTTTCTGGTGCTTGTTTGCCTTTATTGCAGCCGGCTTTGAACACAGCGTTGCAAACATGACGGTGTTTTCAATTGCTTTGCTGTCAGAGCATGGCTCCAACATCACCTTGTCAGGTGCATCTCACAACCTGCTATGGGTGACAATCGGCAACCTTCTGTCGGGTGCCCTCATTATGGGGCTTGGTTATTGGGTTGTAGCCGGGCGCCCAATAAATAGCTGTATCGAAGAGTGATCGATGACACAGAGAAAGTTTTTATGACTGCGGCGCATGACCTCCCTATTCCGCTTTAAGTTGATGGCTCCGTGCGCCGAAGCATATTCAGTCTCAAAGATTGTCTAGCTCCCTTGTTACGGGCAACTTAGATGTAGAGTCCTGGGCCACCTGAAGTGCACCCCAAAGTTGGACCACCGGTCGCAAGAAAATTCTCTTGTGTGTGCTCATCGGGGGCTAGCTCCCGATGAGCAAATCATCAAGTCCGGCGGCACTTTGTTGCCGATTGAACTGCGTGGCCGAACGGTATTGTAGTCCTCACGCCATTTCTCCATCTTTGATCGGGCGTCGTCAAGGCTCATGAACCAATGAGCGTTCAGGCATTCTGTCCTGAACTTGCCGTTAAAGCTCTCGATGAATGCGTTGTCCGTTGGCTTTCCCGGCCGGGAGAAGTCGAGCGTGACGCCTTTCTGATAGGCCCATAAGTCCAAGTCTTTCGAGATGAACTCACTGCCATTATCAACACGGATGGACTTTGGATAACCGACTTTACGGCAGACGCTTTCAAGCGTTTGAACCACATCCTCGCCGCGATAGGAGAAGCGTGCGTCCGTTGCTGATGGTTGTCGTGTTCACAACGATTGTTACCAAGCTGGTGACGAATTTGGATTGCCACAATATGATTCAGTCACCGGGGAAACCACGTGGAATGGTGTCGACCAGTACGGTAACCCGTTAACAGTAGTCGACCGTTACGGACAATTCGTCGAGCGATCGGTTACGTTTGGTTCAAATGATGCTGTTGTTACAACGCGTTGGGACGAACTGGACGCGCAGGGCAATCCATCTGGTGAACCCGAGCGCGAAGTGTCCTTCCCCGGCGCCGTTATTACAGGCGAACAGATCGGCAATATATTTGGCTCTTCACTGGGCAATGTGATCGCTGGCGACAACGTCTTTGCCCAGGTCGCTGCGGGTAGCGCATTATCGACCGTCTTGATCAACGTTGGTCAGAGCTTTGACCTTTATGCGAATGGTTCGCGAGTTTATTCTGACGGAAGCAGTGAATCTCTTTCGTTTGAAGAGGCAGGCGGCATTGCATTCGACAATATAGACGTCGAATTTGGTGCCCAGATACGTTCTTCTGGTGTTGGCTTTGCAGCCTCGTTCCTGACAGCGGAATTAGCAGATGAAATTGGCCTTGATGGCAGGCCGCGTGTCGCCCAAAAGTGGGAACCGGTTTTGGGATCAACGACACGCGCTAACAATGGATTTGGGGATCAGCTTTTCACCTATGCGGCGGGTACCTCGCGCATGCGTTATGTTGGCATGACACGCAACTTCGGTGGCCCGGAAGAAATGATCACCAACCTACAGGTTGACGACCTCAAGACACACGTGTTTCCAACCGAAGACATCCGCACCATCGCGCTGTCGAAAGACGGGACGAAAGAGGTCAAGGTGGTGTGATGGAGCGAAAGTTTACGGAGTGAACACGTTAAATAAAATCAGTCGCGTGACCTTTAGGATTGGTCTGGCAGCCGTCGCTGTATCCTTGGTTGTTTTGGGTGTCCCACTGCTTTGGATGATGGTGGACGCAACGGCGGATTGTCGAATGAACAACTATAGTTACAAAGATTATGCAGATGAGATTGAAGCAGAAATTAAGGAGTTTGGTCCGGGGCGAATTGGTATGAGTGCATTGGCCTCGAAATATGACCAGGTATGCATAATAACAATTCAAGAGCCTGGATACCCCCAGCTTCCCGGCGAACTGAAGGGCCCCAATATTAAACGCTTAGGTCGCAACGTTTGTGAAATGTGGAACCAAAATCTGGTTGCGTTTGCACTTATCTCAGGCCGTGCTGGAGAAAAGAACTATGTTCTTGCTACCTGGCGCTTCAATAAATTGTTGAAGGGCGATGCAGTGATGTCGGGACGGCGATGCGGGAAAGTAAAAACATCAGTCATTGAATGTAGAAAATACGGCTTATTTAAACAGGGTAGCAAGTGCGAAATTGCTGAAGTAGAGGGAGGGGAATAAAAATGGTTGATATTCCATCTTTTATTCAAACTAGGCCGGGCGCGCCGTGGATTACATTCGGGCCGACTGTGTACCGGTCGTGGGCAGGCTCTTATGCCGAACAGCACGGGTTTACGCATGCGACCGGAGTTGTGAATGGTGTGACTACGTATGACAGCAATATTGTGAACGACACATTCCGGCATAGCTTTGTGTCAGCGACCCTTTATGTTGCGACCTATGAGAGTTACCGAATGAGGACATCCGCACCATCGCGCATGTAAAAACGAATGGCCGTGTTGGCTTGGACCCCGACCAACTCCGCCACAGCGCGAGCCGTGGTGCCGGCAACGAAGTGCTCAATCAACCGGCTTTGCTGGCGCGAGGTCAGCCTGCTTTTGCGTGCATACATCGTAGCTTTTTTAGACCCCATATCAGGTCTTAGCTACGTCAGCCCCTTCTTTTTTGTCTTTCGGTAGTGATTCTTGTCCGATTTTTTGTCTCCATGGACCGCAGTGATAGCATCCTTGCTGACCTGATCTTAAAGACTGCACAAATTTTTTGAATTTGGCAGCTTGCACCAACCCACCAACGACCAGGGCAACTTTTACTGCTAGCGGAATTAATCCAGACCGGCTAGATGCAGAGCTGCTATTTCTTCGCAACAACTTGCCTTAGCGACCTTGCATCTGCGTTTTGACAAGACTAAAAAAAGTCCCGGTCTTGATCATGTCTGCGTCTATAGTCTTAATCAAGGACGGGGTCCCGTCCCGGATCGAGGGAACGCGTGTCCTGGAGCCGCAAACGGCGAAGGATCGATTGACCAACGATGTTAACCTTTGACGCGGTCGTAATCGTTTAAGCAAAATCTGTTGGTGGATGAGATGATAGACCGGGTTGCAGGAAAGATGCAGGGGTTGCGTGTGTTTGACCCCAAGGCAACGTTCTGCAAAATAGATATCAGGATGGGGTCTTTTCGCGATACAGTCCATCTGGCAAACAATGGCTCATAGTTCCTCATCCAGGAGAACACAGAACGGTTTTGCAGGCGTTGGAGGATCTCTAGTTTTGCCGTTAGACGCCTGTCTTGAACAATTGAGGTGGATTGCTTGACAAATCGAATGGTGTTCCGTCACACAAGGCTAAACCATATCCTAACTTCTCAAGCACGCTCAATTCAGCCCACCACGCGTCACAATAATTAATGGAAACTAGGACGAACTATGTGCGGCATCGCCGGGGCAATCAGCCTGAAAACAAAACCAATTGACCGGCTACAAGCCCGGTTAAAGGTCATGCATGAGTTGCTTGCTCACCGCGGCCCCGATGACTTAGGTGTTTGGTCATCCGAGCGTGACGATGTAGGGTTTGCACACCGGCGCCTGACTATTATTGATCTCACAAAATCAGCCTCACAGCCCATGAGCGGTCCAAATGGCTCAGTGATCGTGTTTAATGGTGAGGTTTACAATTACAAAGAGCTGCAAAGCGAATATCGAGATGGCTGGCAATTTCGAACTGCGAGCGATACGGAATCCATTTTGGCGGCTTATGATCGCCATGGCTCTGACTGTGTCTCCAAGTTGCGCGGCATGTTTGCATTTGCAATTTGGGATGAGAGACGACGTCAGTTCTTTGCCGCGCGAGATCGCCTGGGCATAAAGCCATTTTACTACATGGTTATCGATGATGTTCTATATTTTGCATCAGAAGCAAAAGCACTCATGCCTTTTGTTCTTGATATTGAGACAGATTCCGATGCTTTGGCAGAGTATATTACGTTTCAATATACCATTGGTGAGCAAACTCTATTCAAAGGCATCAAACAACTTCTTCCCGGTCATGCCATGACGGTAAAAAATGGCACCGTTTCAATCCAACGCTATTGGGATATTGACTATGAAATAGATTGGGAGCATTCGCCGCGCTATTTTTATTCTCAACTGAGAGAGCATGTCGACAGCTCTATTAATCTGCATTTGCGTTCTGACGTTCCAATCGGTGCTTATATGTCAGGCGGCATAGATTCAACTTTGATGTCTATATTGTCGTCTCGCAAATCGTCTGTGAAAAGCGACTACTTCCACGGTAAGTTCACCGAATTTCCAGGGTATGATGAAAGTTATTTTGCAGAACTAGGGGCTGAAGAAGCAAAAGGTACACTTCACCAGATTGATATAACCGCGCAAGATTTTATCGATAACATTTCTGACACGATCTATCACCTCGATTACCCGGTTGCGGGGCCTGGATCGTTTCCACAATACATGGTCTCGCAACTTGCCGCCAAGCACGTCAAAGTTGTTCTGGGTGGACAAGGCGGAGATGAGATCTTCGGGGGATATGCGCGCTATCTAGTCGCCTATTTGGAGCAGTGCATCAAAGCCGCACTCGATGGCACCTACCAAAACGGAAACTACGTCGTCACGATAGAAAGCATCGTGCCCAACCTCGGCTTGCTCAGAGAATACAAGCCGATGATACGTCAGTTTTGGAGTGACGGTGTTTTTGATGAGGTCGATGCACGCTATTTTAGGCTGGTTAATCGTGCTGGCGATTTGAAAGATGAGATTGATTGGTCCGATTTGGATATGGCCAAGGTCTACGATTCTTTTCGTGCTATTTTTAACAACGAAAATAATGTGCGAAAAAACGCCTATTTCGACAAGATGACGCATTTTGATTTCAAATGCCTTTTGCCGGCCCTGCTGCATGTCGAGGATCGTATGAGCATGGCGCACGGGCTTGAAAGCCGTGTACCTCTACTTGATCATGAACTCATCGAATTTTCAGCAACCGTTCCAGCAGATGTAAAATTCAAAGACGGCCGTTTGAAACATCTTATTAAGGAGGCATTTCATGACGTGCTCCCTCGTGAACTGGTTGATCGACGCGATAAGATGGGATTTCCTGTGCCTCTCAAGGAGTGGTACTCAGGTGCGCTCCGTGAGTTTATCAACGATACATTTAGCTCCAAATCTGCTCAGTCGCGTCCGTTTCTGAATAGCGATAAGATCAAGAGCAACTTTACTGAGGATGCGCAATTTTCACGCAAAACCTGGGGTCTGTTGAGCCTTGAACTTTGGCAGCAGACCTTCCATGACCGTGCGCATGAATTCCGCAGCAAGCTACAATGACCAATTTGGCTGCAATTTCCAGGCGTGCGACAAGCTGCTTGCTACTCACAAATTGACATAATCCGAGCTGCTCAATAGATAGCAGTGGTGGTCGCGCGCGCTCAAAGATCTCATCTAGATAATGGATGTTGAAACATGGGTAATCAGGCCCAAGGCTGTGGCTCCAAATGTTCAGAGGAACTTGAGATGAAAGTATTTATTACCGGTGGCTGTGGCCAGATCGGTTCCCATGTTGCGGAAATGCTTTTAAACCGCGGCGATGAAGTAATTGCCATTGATAACTTTGATACCGGTCAACGTTTTCATCTCCCTGAAAAGCACGAACGGCTTACGTTCGTAAAAGGCACAATTGTCGATAAGGACCTCATTGATCAGCTTATTGGAGATCACAAGCCAGATATTTTGGTTCACACAGCTGCTTCCTACAAAGACCCCGACAATTGGTATGATGACATGCTGACCAATGGTGTTGGTGGTGTGAACCTTATCAAAGCAGCTCAAGCAAATAATGTCGGCCGGTTTATTTATTTTCAGACGGCTTTAACATACGGCGTGCATCCCCAAGAGACGCCAATCACTCTCAATCATCCAAAGAACCCTGGAAATTCGAGCTACGCGATCTCTAAAACAACTACGGAAGACTTTTTGGAGTTATCGGGTTTAGATTATGTGACGTTCCGGCTCGCTAATGTGGTCGGCCCCCGCAATGTCAGTGGCCCACTTCCAATCTTTTATGAGAGGTTGAAAGCAGCAAAGCCTTGCTTTGTTACAGAGGCGCGGCGTGATTTTGTTTTTTGCAAGGACCTAGCACGAACCGTTGTAACGGCTGCCGACGGGAAAGGCAGCGGGCCTTATCATTTTTCAAGCGGCAGTGACGTGACCATCAAAGAGCTCTATGATGCTGTCGTAAATGCTGTCAAACTCAACGAATACCCTGAGCCGGAGATTCGTCCACTCGGTGATGATGATGCCGCCCGCATTCTATTAGATCCAGCCAAAACCTTCTCTGATTTTGGTGAGCTGGAATTCACCTCTCTTGAAGAGACGGTAAAAGCAGCTGTGGCGTACTATGATGAATTTGGGGTTAGTGGTGGCTATACCCATCTGAAGCATAGCGAATCTGAGGCGAAATAGATTTAACAATGACAGCAACACGGCGCATTCTCATTACCGGTGGAGCAGGATGTTTGGGGTCTAATCTGGTTGACCGTTTTTTGAGTAAGCGGGACCAGATTTGCGTCATTGACAACTATGCAACGTCAAATCGCGCGGTGTTACCTGAGAGCAGCGAGCAACTTCAGATCATAGAGGGTACTATTGCGGATGCAAAACTCTGTGAAACTGCACTTTCAGAATTCAAACCAACACACATCATCCATGCGGCGGCAGCATATAAAAATCCAGATGATTGGATCGAAGATGCGGCGACCAATGTTTATGGAACCGTAAACATCATAAAAGCGGCGGAGAAGGTGGGCGGTATAAAGCGTATCGTTAATTTACAAACAGCTCTTTGTTATGGTCGTCCCGATCAGGTTCCAATTCCTGTAGATGCACATTTACGTCCCGTCACGAGTTATGCGATCTCTAAAACCGCAGGCGAGCAGTACGCCTTAATGTCAAGTGTTCCAGCGGTTTCACTTCGCCTGGCCAATATTACAGGCCCGAGACTATCTATTGGTCCTATTCCGACATTCTATGCGCGCTTAAAGGAAGGAAAATCCTGTTTTTGCTCCGATTCCATTAGAGATTTTATGGATATGGACGACTTCTTTAGCGCATTGGATAAAGTCCTGGAGAACGAAGCCCCCGTTGGCGTTTTCAACATTTCAACTGGCGAGGGAAAATCAATCAAAGACGTCTTTGATCTTGTTGCTAATCATTTAGAGGTTGAGGACCGCGACGTTCCGATCGTTCCTATCGGGGCTGACGATGTGCCAGCAGTTGTGCTTGATCCAACCGAAACACAAAAACAACTTGGCTGGACTGCGAAGGTTGATTTTGAAAAAACGATCAAAAAAATGTTGTCTTGGTATGACGAGCATGGGGTTTCCAATATCTACTCACACCTCGCGGCACCGAAAAAATAGAATTGAACCGTTACCCTAAGGAGGCGGCATGAGCCGGAGTTACAAGAACGCCAAAATTCTTGTCGTAGGTGGAGCTGGATTTGTCGGCTCTAATCTTTGCCACGCGCTTCTTTCAGAAAAGCCACGTGAAATTATTATTATTGATAATCTTTTATCGTCAGATCCGGTCAATATTCCTGATGACCCAGTGGTTCGATTTGTTTGTGGTTCAATCGCCTCTGATCAGATTTTAAATGAACTGCCTGATGACATTGATTTCGTATTTCACCTAGCTTGCTATCACGGCAATCAATCTTCTATTGCCGATCCAATTGCGGATCATGACAACAACACACTCACGAGTTTGAAGCTATTTGATAAAATTAAGAGCTTCAAAGAGCTTAAAGCCGTGGTGTATGCAGCCGCGGGCTGTGCTGTTGCCGAAAAAACCTATGAAGAAGCAACAGCTACAAAAGAAGATGCGCCGATATCTTTATACCACGACAGTCCGTATTCAATTTCCAAGATTATTGGCGAACTTTATGGCAATTACTATTTTACGCGCTATGGACTACCCATCGTTAAGACACGATTCCAGAATGTTTTTGGGCCGCGCGAAATATTGGGCGCTGGTCGATGGAGAGGCACTGTTAATACGGTTTGGCGCAACGTTACCCCAACCTTTGTCTTTCGTTCCATGATGAATGAGGGGCTTCCACTTGAAAATGGCGGCAATACCAGCCGTGATTTTATCTTTGTTGAGGATATGGCGCGTGGTCTGATGGCGGCGGGACGCCATGGTGAGCCAGGTGAAGTTTATAATCTTGCGTCTGGTCGAGAGATTTCAATTCGTGAGTTGGCAGAATTGATCAACGAAATTACCGGGAATAAAGTTCCGGTTGATCTATTGCCAGCGCGGGATTGGGATCGATCAGGTCGCCGTTTTGGTGACCCTTCAAAAGCGCGCGAGAAACTGGGTTTTGAAGCCAGCGTTGGATTTGAAGACGGATTAAAAAAGACCGTGTCCTGGACCCAGGCGAACCTTGAGCATATCAAACGCTGCATGTCGCAACACACGCACTTTGTTCCGGATATCAAGAGGTATCTTACGTGAGTGCAGCATACAAAATTATGACGGTTGTCGGAGCGCGACCTCAATTTGTTAAAGCAGCGGCCTTAAGTCGAGTTCTTAAAGATACCGATGGCGTGCACGAAATTCTTGTCCATACCGGGCAGCATTTTGATCAAAACATGTCTTCTATTTTCTTCGAAGAACTGGGCATAACAGAACCAAAGTATAATCTTGATATTCATGGGCTTGCGCACGGAGCGATGACAGGTCGCATGTTGGAAGGCCTGGAGGAAATATTTGTTTCTGAAGCGCCAGACGCGCTGATTGTTTATGGCGACACAAACTCCACGCTTGCAGGCGCTTTGGCTGCCGCAAAAATGAATATTTCAATCGTACATATCGAAGCCGGACTGAGATCATTTAATCGACAGATGCCGGAAGAGATCAATCGTGTGCTGGTGGACCATTTGAGTCAGCATCTTTTTTGTCCAACCCAAACATCTGTCGACAATCTGGCGAATGAGGGCATTCGAACGGGCGTCCATCATTGTGGCGACGTTATGTATGATGCGACCCTGTATGCGAAGGACCATGCATTGACTAGGTGCAATGTCATGGAAGAGCTGCGACTTGAGGATGGTCAATTCGCTCTACTTACCCTTCACCGTGCTGAAAATACTGATGATATTGAACGATTTCTGGAGCTGACCTCCTTTCTTGAGAGTGAAGCTAAAGACTTCGAGATGATTTTCCCGGTTCACCCGAGGACGCGATCGATCCTTGAGAAAAATGATATAAAATTAGATGGGATCAGACAGATAGACCCGGTGGGCTATTTTGACATGCACAGATTGCTGGCTAGTGCAGCCCGGGTCTACACTGATTCAGGTGGACTTCAGAAAGAAGCCTATTTTCACCAAAAACCATGTGTCACCTTGCGTGATGAAACAGAGTGGGTGGAGACGATTGATGCGGGTTGGAACCGACTTTGGAAAGAAGACGGCAAGAAAATACGCTCAGAGATACACGACTATGGAGATGGCAAGAGCAGCGAAAAAATCGTTGATATCCTGCTATCAAATTTAAAATGAATGACAGTGTGTCTAAAGTGTTGGTGGTCAGCGTCCACTATGCACATACAGCGTCCTATTACGATGACTGGCAAAGTGCGTTCAAGAACAGCAAACTTTTTTCTGCAACATTTCAAAATATAGATGAGTTAACCCCCGCCAGTCTTGCGGATATCTGTGATGATTTTGATACGATTGTTCTGCTGCATAACTGCACCGCAGATTCCATTAGGTCACTGGAACTTCTTGTAAAGTCTCTCTCAGATAGAAAACGCAGTCACTTAGTGAGCTTCGTCGGCAACGAATATAACTCACCTCATTGCGGACTGGCCGACAAGATAGAGGTTTTAAAAACGGCGCGCGTTGATGTGGTTGCTACCCAACTTCCGCTTGAGGCTGGCCAGTATCTCTACGGTAACTTTGCAAAAGTTATTGCTCTTCCCCATGCCCTTAATGAGACTACATTTACGCCGGGTCCTGAGAGCAAACAAAGAAATGTAGACTTAGGTTTTCGCGGTTTTCGATACAATGCACTTATTGGAGACAATGAGCGGGATAGGCTTATTGATTACTTTGAGCAGGACGGACGGACGTTGGGCCTGAGCACAGATATCGATTGGAAACAAAGGTTTGATCGCACGACTTGGGCTGCCTTTCTGCAAAGCTGTATCGGAACCGTGTCAGCAGAAGCAGGAAGTTGGTATCTGGATCGTGATGATGGGTTGGTCAATAAAATTTATCACCACGTCAGACAGGAGCGACGGGGCCTGGTACTCTCGGATCAGGGTCGGCTGAGATCAATATTTCGTAGATTACCGTTTGGCGTGAAACAAATGGCTATGCGGGTTCTAGAGAAAGGACCGATCAAGGTAGCCGCTCTTGAAGATCAAAAACTTGATTTGGCGTACCTCAAAAGAGAGTTCTTTGATAAAACGCCGAAAGCGCATGTGTATTCAAAGTGTATTTCCTCCAGACATTTCGATGCGGTTGGTACCAAGACATGTCAGATCCTACTAGAGGGCAGGTACAATGACATCTTGAAAGCTGGTGAACACTTCATTGAGGTCAAGCGCGATTTGAGTAGCCTCGACGAGGTCGTTGAACAATTTAAAGAGGAGACATCACGTCAGTTGATCGTTGAAAATGCATATCAATACGTGATGGAGCATCACAGGTACGAGAATAGAATTCTAAAACTGCATTCAATGTTAGCGACCCTATAAGCGCGTTTTCGTATTTTCCTATTGTTTCGTAAAATAATCAGGCCTCAGTAGAAATCGGTTGGATGGATGTTGATTGGATTGTGGCAGAAACTTATATATATGGATAAAATGAAGCTTCAGAGAACCCGCTTCGAAACATTAGCTTCTTTCCAGAAAACCTTTTCATGATGCCCGCTTGGGAACATCTGGTTGGGTCAACTAGAATGAATTCAACACGGATGCCCGCGATAGATAGGTCACGAGATACAGTGCGTAGATTATTCCTAGTAGAATGCGGGTGGATCGTCTGATGTGCGGATTTTGCGGGTTTGTTGATCCTCAGAGGCGATATTTCCAAGAGCCAAAACAAATTGGGATTCGTATGAGTGAGGCGATCCGGGCGCGTGGTCCGGATGGGTCTGGCTTTTGGCTAGATAGAGACAACGCGGTTGCATTGGCGCATCGACGTCTCTCCATTTTAGATCTTTCTGACGCCGGCACACAGCCGATGGCATCTCCAAGTGGCAGGTATCACCTTGTCTACAATGGCGAGATTTATAATCACCATTCGCTTCGTGCTGACTTGGAACAGGCCTCGGGGACACACCCTTGGCGCGGTCATTCTGATACCGAGACGCTGCTCGTAAGTATTGAGAAATTCGGGTTACGACCCACCTTGGAAAAGTGCGTTGGAATGTTTTCTTTTGGGCTGTGGGATAGACAGGAGAAAGAACTCGTCCTCAGTCGGGATCGGATGGGCGAAAAGCCGCTTTATTTTGGATTTCAGAATGGGGTGTTTCTTTTTGGGTCTGACCTCAAATCTCTTAAGAAACACCCAGCTTTCGAGAACAAAATAAATGAAAGTGCGATCTCGGTCTATTTGAGACACAGCTACATTCCAGCACCTCACTCAATTTATCAAGGTATCGCTAAGGTTGAGCCAGGTACCTTCGTCACCGTCTCTTTTAAGTCGACACCAAAACAGAAAACGGAGACCTATTGGAGCGTTACCAAAGTCGCTGAACAAGGAACGCAGGCTCCTATCTCTACCGACGTATCTGAGGCCCGCAATCTTCTAAAAGAGACATTAAGTAAAGCTATTACTGGCCAACTCCTGTCGGATGTTTCGCTTGGTGCATTTCTAAGTGGCGGGATCGACAGCAGCACCATCGTCGCGCTTATGCAATCACATTCAAATCAGCCGGTAAAAACATTTTCTATTGGGTTTGAAGAAGACGCATACAACGAGGCGGTTTTTGCACGTAATGTCGCCAGGCACCTCAAAACCGACCACACCGAATTTATTGCAACGCCAGACGACGCGATGGCTGTTATTCCTGATCTTCCCAAGATCTATAGTGAGCCATTTGCGGATAGTTCTCAGATACCCACATATCTTGTCTCTAAACTTGCCCGGCAACACGTCACGGTTTCGTTGTCAGGAGATGGAGCAGATGAATTGTTTTGTGGCTACAATCGATATTTGTCCGCTTATCAGACGTGGTCAAAAATTGCTCGATTGCCCGCTTCCGTGAGAGAGAAGGTGGCGCACCTTCTATTCACCAGATCTCCGAGCCAATGGGACTCATATTTTGCACGTGCAATGAACCTTTTGCCACGCCAATGGCATATGCGACTGCCGGGTGAAAAAATACATAAATTCGCCGGTGTGCTGCAAACATCAGAAGCCGCGGACTTCTTGTATCGTTTAACAAGCACATGCCAACGACCTGAGCATTATCTCCATTCACAAGACATCGTGCAGACAAGGTTGCAACAACCTGAAACCTGGCCCAACACAGATCGATTTGAACACACCATGATGGCCATTGATAGCTGTACCTATTTGCCTGGCGATATTCTAACTAAAGTGGATCGTGCAAGTATGGCCTGTAGTTTAGAAGCGCGAGCGCCATATCTGGATCACCGTGTTGTAGAATTGAGCTGGAAAATACCGTTTGATATGAAGGTCCGAAACGGACAAGGAAAATGGATTTTGCGTCAACTTCTTTACGAGTATGTTCCAAAAGAATTGGTTGATCGGCCAAAAACCGGTTTCGGAGTGCCAATTGGCAGGTGGTTAAAAGGCCCATTGCGTGATTGGGCAGAGGCCTTATTGTCCGAAGATCGATTGAGAGATGATGGTTACTTCAGACCGGAAACGGTGAGGACACTATGGGGCCAACACCTCAGTGGCAGTCACAACGCGCAGCATTGCCTTTGGAATATTCTGATGTTCCAAGCATGGCGGGAACAAGCGCAAGCCGCGTGAGCAACTGGCCGTGGGTCCGTTTGCTTAGCACTGTTTGAACGAATTGGGGTCAGCTCATTATGAAACGCATTTTTGACATTGCGATGGCGTTGATTATGGTTTTGGTCTTTTCACCGGTGATTCTTATTTTGTCCGGTGCCGTGTTTGCTCGTCTTGGTCGGCCCATCTTTTTTCGCCAAGACCGTGTTGGTCGTGACAACAATATTTTCAAAATGATCAAGTTCAGATCAATGTTGCCTGTCGATGGAGGCCGGCAGTCTGACCAAGAGCGATTGACGCCTTTTGGACTCTGGCTTCGCAGTACGAGCCTTGATGAATTACCTGAGCTTTGGAATGTCATTAAAGGGGACATGAGCCTGGTTGGTCCAAGGCCACTGCTCGTGCAATATCTACCATTGTATTCTAAGCGCCAGGCACGCCGCCACTATGTCCGACCTGGAATGACTGGCTGGGCCCAAATCAATGGCCGCAATGCGCTAACTTGGAAAGAGAAATTTGAACTTGATGTTTGGTATGTTGAAAACAGGACATTTTTTGGGGACATCAAGATTCTATTTTTGACGCTTTTTATGGTTCTTAAGCGAGAGGGCATCTCAGCGAAGAGCGAGGCGACGGTGCCTTATTTCAACGGAGATAATTAACCTCGAGTTTGGTCCGGCGAAATGGCGAAATTGCCTCAGTGACGGGCATGAAAAGACGATTGTCGTCCTAACCTAAAAATTGGTAGTATTGATATCAAGGGCCGTAGCAAGGACGTGCCCCAGCTGGTAGGGCGAAATTGCTCTCGTAGCGCTCAAACACTCGATTAGTATCCTTGCACATTTCAGGTACTTGGTTGCACAGAGCGAGTCGTCACTTTGCCAATTTGGAAGAGTAACATTATTCCTAAAGCCACGAAGGTGCAGTTGGCCACAGCTGTTCATGATGCGCTGGCGGCGGGGATTGCCTATGTCGGGGCATTTTTCTTGCGCCTTGGTGATGATGCCTTTCCAATATTCATGACCAGCTCGTTCTGGGTTCAGTGCATCTTTTTTATCGTGCTAGCAATTTTGATCTCGCGCGTGATGGGATTGAATCGCGGGTTATGGCGCTACGCATCTGTTCCCGACATGATTGCAATCGTTAAAACCGGCGTGTTGACGACGCTGGTATTTTCGGTCGGCATGTTCATGGTTGATCGACTTGTATCGATTCCACGGACGGCTCCAATTATTTCGTGTGTGTTATTGATATTTTTTCTGGGCGCGTCACGCATTGGCTATCGTTTATGGCGCAATCGTCGTGAGCTGCGACTGAGCACCCGGGGCGCTTTACAGCCTGTTGTGCTCATTGGTAGTGGGGATGGGGCGGATCTCTTCATTCGTGCCGTGAATGAACGGCGCGACATGACCTACCAAGTATTGGCCGTTTTTGATGATAGCGGTCGGCGATCAGGTCTCAAGATTCGTGACGTCAAAATTTTCACAGACAACACTGCACTTGTCGAAATGATCGCTGAACATAACGCAGAAGGCACACCCATTTCAGCTTTTGTGTTGACCAAGCCCATCAGCGAGTTGCCACGGGCATTGGTCGATCAACTCATTGATTTGGGTGCCGAGCACGGCATTGAACTTAAGCAGTTGCCCAGTTTTGACACTCCGGATTCCGTTGACCGTGCGGGCTTGGAACCGCGCGCTGTTAAAATCGAGGATCTATTAGCGCGTCCTTCGGTGATGTTGGATACAAAGGGTCTTGATCGCCTTCTGCAGGGCCGGACCGTGGTCGTCACCGGAGCTGGAGGATCAATTGGTTCGCAGCTGTGTCGTGAGATTATAGCTTTCAAGCCGAGCACTCTGGCGTTGCTCGATGCATGTGAGTTCAATCTTTATAATATTGATAAGGAAATGCGCACCGCCACAGAAGATATGCCGACCAAAGTCACCTCACTTCTGTGCAACGTTCGTCAAGGCGAAGCTGTTGCGCGTATCTTCAATCAAATTAGACCGGAGATCGTATTTCATGCCGCTGCTTTAAAGCACGTTCCCATTGTACAAAATCAACCCGTTGAAGGGCTGCATACTAACGTTCTTGGTAGCCGCAATGTTATTGATGCTGCAATAGGTTGTCAGGCACGTGCGATGGTTATGATCTCAACTGACAAGGCCGTTAATCCAACAAGTGTCATGGGAGCGAGCAAGAGGGCAGCCGAGCTCTACTGCCAGACAAATGACCTCAATTCAGATACCCGTTGCGTTATCGTAAGATTTGGCAATGTGCTCGGATCAACGGGATCTGTTGTCCCGCATTTCAAAAAGCAAATTCAAGCTGGTGGTCCGGTGACGGTGACACACCAGGACATAACACGGTATTTTATGACCATCCCCGAGGCCTCGCAGTTGGTTCTGCAGGCGGCCAATCTCGCAGTGAACAGCGATGACAGCAGGGGTCAAGTCCATGTTCTCGATATGGGTGAACCCATTAAAATTGTGAGCCTTGCCAAGAAGATGATCACATTGAGCGGTTTGCGACCTGGTGTTGATATTGAAATTGTCTACTCGGGTTTACGCGCGGGTGAAAAACTATACGAAGAATTGTTTAGCAAGGACGAGCAGCTCGTTGGATCAAAAGGAAAGGGAATCTTGATCGCAACACCACCGATTGTGAGCGAAGGCAAGATCCAAGAATTTCTTGCCGCGGTGAATGACGTCGTTGCCTCAGGGGATTCAATACAAGCTGTGCAACTTTTGTCTGAGCTTATTCCCGAAGCTAAAATTGTCGATATTGACCACCTTTTGCCCGAACCTGTAACAGATACCGTTGTTCGTTTACCAACAACGCGACACTAGCTCGTCGCGCCTTTTTTCATACCAGCGAAGCTGTTTGCTCAGCGCTCTATCCCCATGATTGGTGATCAACTTATCTGCTCAAAGTCTAACCCAACTTTTCGCAGGTTGATCTAGAGTAACATCTGCCATATCAAAAGTGTTTTTCTGGCTGTAGAAACAGACGATGGGCTATACTAATACCCAAGCCGTGCAGCACAAATAACCCTGGAAGAAAAACCACAACTATATTAGGTGTATGTCCAGAAGGTACTATTGAATTGAGCCGATGCTTTAGAAATAGTCTGAGTTCATAAATTTAGATTTTAAAATTCCTCCACCACAAAGTCAAATTAGGTGTCCTATGGAGCGTTATGAATGAACAATGAAGTCAGTGGCGAAAGTCCAAGCTTCGCACTAATTGGAGCTGCTGGTTATATAGCTCCACGTCACATGAGAGCAATCAAGGAAAATGGTGGTGTCGTCCGCACGGCGTTAGATGTCTCAGACTCCGTTGGTGTGTTGGACAGCTATTTTTCTAATGTCCGTTTCTTTACCGAATTCGAGCGTTTTGACCGGTATGTTGATCGTTGTCGTCGTCAGGGCAAAAAAATTGATTTCGTGGCTATTTGCTCTCCGAATTATCTGCATGACGCCCATGTTCGCTTCGCACTCAGGACGGGTGCAGATGCGATTTGTGAAAAGCCTTTGGTTCTCAATCCGTGGAATATTGATGGTTTGGCGGCGCTGGAACTCGAAACAGGACGCAAGGTCAACACGATTTTGCAGCTCAGGCTGCACCCTGCGATCTTGGCACTCAGAAAGGAAATTGAGTCTGACACGTCAGGTCGTATCCATGAAGTTGATCTGACCTATATCACCTCTCGCGGTCGCTGGTACTATGTGTCCTGGAAGGGAAACGAGTCAAAGTCCGGTGGCATTGCGACAAACATTGGGGTGCACTTCTTTGATATGCTTGGGTTTGTATTTGGCCCATTGAAGACTAACGTCGTGCATCATCGTTCCATGGATTGCGCGTCGGGATATCTGGAGTATCAGCGTGCGCGTGTGCGCTGGTTCCTGTCTATCAACGTCAATGACGTGCCCAATGCTGAGGCTACCCAACAAAAAACTTTTCGGTCGATCACGGTGGACAGTAAGGAAATTGAATTCTCGGACGGCTTCACGGACCTGCACACGCTGTCCTATGAGCAAATCATTAAGGGCAACGGCTTCCCACTGGATGATGTGCGACCCTCAATCGAAACCGTTTCGCATATCCGCACAGCACCGATAGAACTCAACAAGGGTCAGCAACACGCGTTTCTGGAAAAGGTCATCAATAGCAAGGGTAGGTACGAGAATGGCTGGCCAGTCTGACAACGCGACCACGTACACTGACGTGATGGTCCATGAAAGTGCCTATGTTGATGAGCCGTGCCGAATTGGTGCGGGAACCAAGATTTGGCATTTTTCCCATATTCTCAAGGACTGTGATATCGGAAAAAATTGTTCGATTGGGCAGAATGTGGTGATCGGTCCTGCAGTAAAGGTTGGTGACCAGTGCAAAATTCAAAATAACGTCAGCCTTTATAATGGTGTGGAATTAGAAGCTGGGGTTTTTTGCGGGCCAAGCTGTGTTTTCACGAACGTGAATAACCCACGTGCCGAAATTGAACGCAAGGATGAGTTCCGAAAGACCCTGGTCAAACGAGGTGCCACTATTGGCGCCAATGCGACAATAGTCTGCGGACACGATCTCGGTGAATTCTGCTTTATTGCAGCAGGTGCAGTCGTGACAAATGATGTGCCAGCCTTTGCTGTTATGGCCGGTGTGCCGGCCAAACGGATTGGTTGGATGAGCAAAGCCGGTGCCCGCCTCGGCCCCGATTTGATTTGTCCGATCGATGGCAGTGCGTATAGGCAAATCGGCAATGGCCGTCTTGAGTTGAAGCAGGTATAGCAGGGCATGGCAGAGAGACCTCCCATAGCTTTCGTTGACTTACAGGCGCAGCAGGATCGCATTCGCCCAGCCTTGGATGCAGCGCTGCAACAGGTACTCAACCATGGCCGCTACATCATGGGTCCGGAAGTCGGAGAGCTGGAAACCCGACTTGCCAAATTCTGTGATGTTAAGCACGCTGTCAGTTGCTCCAGTGGCACCGATGCGTTGCTGATGGTGTTGATGGCCAAACGAATTGGTCCAGGTGATGCGGTCATTTGCCCGGCCTTTACCTACACGGCAACACCTGAAGTGGTTGCTTTGCTCGGCGCAACGCCTGTATTTGCTGATGTTGACCGTGATAGCTTCAATATCGACCCCGCCTCATTCACATCGGCCATAATTGCTGCCAAACAGAGCGGGCTCGCGCCACGCGCCCTGATCGCCGTCGACCTTTTCGGACAACCGGCGGACTATGACGCACTTCAACCGATTGCTGACGCTGAAGGCTTGTTTGTTGTTGCGGATGCAGCGCAAAGTTTTGGTGCGACGTACCACACTCGCAGAGTTGGTCAATTGGGACTGGCAACAGCGACCAGTTTTTTTCCTGCCAAACCACTTGGCTGCTATGGCGATGGCGGTGCGATTTTCACCGACGATGACGAACTGGCAGAAGTTCTCCGTTCGATCCGCCTGCACGGAAAAGGTGCAGAAAAATATGACGTCGCTCGCGTTGGAATAAATGGTCGGCTGGATACGCTTCAGGCGGCAGTATTGATCGAAAAACTGAAGATTTTTTCTGAAGAAATTGAATTGCGGAACAAGGTTGCCGACATTTATAACAACGGACTCCATGAGATCGTGGTTACCCCGCGCGTTGCCGATGGCCTGATATCCGTTTGGGCGCAGTATACGCTGAAGATCAAGGCCAATCAGCGCGCGGTTGCAATCGACCATCTCAAAGCGAACGGTGTACCCTCGCAGGTTTATTATCCGCGCCCGCTTCATCATCAAAAAGCCTATGCGAGCTGCCCTGTGGCCGAAAATGGCGTTAGCAGCGCAACAGACCTCACCCGCGAAGTTCTGAGCCTACCCATGCACCCTTACCTAAAGAGAGACGATCAGGACCACATCATTTCCAGTCTCAAAGTAGCTCTTACCCTCGCCACTTAACTGAAGCCTGCATTGAAGATATCAATCATCTCAAACCGAATAAAGAGGAAGACACCGTCATTCAAGTCCCTCGAAAGCGTAGAGACAGTTAGAGTCCGTGTCGGGTAGAGGGACAGTAGAGATAGAGCGTCGCGCCTTTTGTTGTGCACAGTTAAGCTATTTGCTCGACGCTCTATCTCATGGCTCCATCCCATGATTGGCGATTCAAACTTATCTGCTCAAAGTCGAACCCAACTTTTGGCAGGTTGCTCTAGGTTATTTTAGGTTGCTTGAAACCCGGCTAATATTTCCGCAGCTTTTGCAGCTCTACTTTTCAACTTTATTGCATCCAGAGTTGGATGAACTTCAAAGGCTAAACTAGATTTTCCAAGTTCAATAGCGGTAGGTTTGCGTTCAACCTTAAGATCTGAGAATACCTTTTCAAGATAAACTTCAGGGCACGACCCAGTAAATGAACGAATTCCGTTTTCATTTAAAGCAGACAGAACATCTTCCCGAGTGGTTCCAGGGCGCATCTCCTCTTCAACTAAAAAAATATAAAGTCTATAGAATGCATGGTGTATATTGGGTGGTGGTGACGGAATTCTAACGCACGGTAACTGCTCGAGAGCAGTTTTCCAAATCTCTGCATTTTTTTTGTCGTAGTGAAATCCATTTATCAAGCTTTGACAGTTGAATGATACCAATCGCCGCCTGTAATTCAGTCATTCGATAATTTGAACCTATGGCATCATGTACGTATGCAAAAGAATTGGCATTTACATGTTCCATGATTTTAGAAAGATCTTTGCCATGGTCTCTATAGGTACGTGCGAATTCGTAAGTTTGACCATCTTTGAAAATAACCATCCCACCTTCACCGCCAGTTGAAATGATTTTATCTTGGCAAAATGAAAATGCTGCGGCGTCTCCAAACGACCCTACGGGTTGATCGCCAATTTTTGCACCAATGGCTTGGGCGCAGTCCTCAATTACGAAGAGATGGTGCTTCTCGGCCAATTTCATGATTTCTGACATGTTACAGGGCCAACCAGCTAAGTGTACCGGTATGATCGCTCTAGTTTTTGGAGTAATGAGTGGTGCAATTGTTTGTGCTGTGATGTTTTGAGAATTTATATCAACATCTGAAAACACAGGTTTGGCGCCGACCAAACTTACGCAAGAAGCAGAAGCAACAAAACTTCTTGATGTTACAATGACCTCGTCGCCTGGGCTAATTTCCAACGCGCGAAGCGCTAATTCGAGTGCAACAGTGCCGTTTATTACAGCAATTGCGTGGGCATTCTTGAAGTTCGCTTCAAGATGTCTTTCAAAAGCCTTAACCTTATTGCCGGACCATTGATTTACCTTGCCGCTGCGCAAAACGTTCTCAACGGCAAGAAGTTCGTCTTCGCTGTAAAAGGGCCATGTTTCAGATGACATCGTTACCGCTTACCTGTGGAGTTTTTTCTCGCGTCCAAAATGTTAGGGCAATGCCAAACTTTTAGTGAGCCACTTCGAGTTCACTCCTACATCTATTTTTTAAGTATTAAAAGAAAAAAACCAATTATAAGGTTAGGTAGCCTAGATTAACCTGCGAAAAGTTGGAAATGTCTTTGAGCAGATAAGTTGATCGCCAATCGTGGGATAGAGTGTCATGAGACAGAGCGTCGCGCAGATAGCTTGACTGTAAATAACAAAAGGCTCGACGTTCTAACGTGCTGCTGGCAACACCATTTTTTGGCTCAATTTGACGCTGGCGGTAGAATTGATAATGCTCACCATGGATCGTGCGTTGCGATGCAATTCAAGAGTGTGCAGCCATTCTTTTGACGCGCTCTACGATCCCGCTCAAGCATGGGAAACCAGACTTCATTCGCTTTGATGTAACGCGTATCGACATGTATCTGCATACCGTTCAAGAACTAGATAGCGTGCGTTGGGATAAAACCATTCTAAATCTATCCAGGAAAATTTTTACAAAAAACTGTATTTTAGTGCAGCATCGAGTCGGGCAATTATGAATTGCAAAAACTTCAAAAACACAGGGTAGATACACACCGTCATCAGTTAGTGAAAAGGGCAGTACAGTCACATATGCTCACCCGTCCCCGAATCTATACATCGAAGTGACACATAACGAGGAGACTGGATAGTCTCATTGTTGCTATTTAGGAAATTCAGTTTCCCTTCGCCCACAGAAATTCTGTCATGGGCTGGTATCAATTTGACTTTTGAACACCCAAATTGTTCAGCGTGTGGCAGCAAAACGAAGTGGTTTTAGCTTTGAAATAAATGCTATGGTCAATAGCTTTAAGCATTGGAGTTTAGTATTGTAAACTATTCGTACTAAAGTAAACTGTTCACATTGGTAAATGTTTTTGGCAGGGTTTTTTTATGTCAGAAGTGAAGATCTATCAGCTGAAAATAAGTGGTATTCGATTGATGATCAAACCATGTATGCGACCGGTGTCAACCCAGTTGGCTTGGACTATTCGTAGAAAAGCACTGGAAATGGTTCAGCGCGCAGGTTCGTCGCATATTGGTTCTATTTTCTCCATTACTGATATTGTTTCGGTTCTATATAGCGAAATAATGAAATTCGACCCACAGCAACCTAAAAGCCCGTCGCGGGACCGCTTTATTTTAAGTAAAGGACATGCAGGCTGCGCTCTGTATGTGGCATTGGCAGAAGTTGGTTTCTTTCCCGAGGACAACCTTAAAAGCTATGGCATTAACGGCTCACTGCTTTCAGGGCACATCTCGCATAAGGATATCAACGGTGTGGAGCTATCGACAGGTTCTTTGGGTCATGGCTTGTCAGTAGCTACGGGAATGGCACTCTCTGCGAAGAAACGCATGGAGTCCTATCGAGCATTTGTCTTGTTGAGTGATGGTGAGTTGGATGAGGGAAGCAATTGGGAAGCCTTTCTGTTTGCCGGACACCAGCGCCTTGAAAATTTGGTTGCGATAATCGATTATAATAAACTGCAAAGTTTGCAGTCGGTGGCGGAGACCCTGGAGTTAGAGCCGTTAGCAGATAAACTGCGTGCCTTTGGTTGGGCAGTCGAAGAAGTCGATGGACATGACCACAACGCGCTGACAAAACTCTTCAGAAAAGTGCCCCTCGAAACGGGTAAACCAACATGTGTTATTGCCCATACGACTAAGGGGAAAGGCGTCTCCTTTATGGAGAACTCAGTGCTGTGGCATTACCGTACGCCTAAGGGCGAGGAATACGAAGCCGCTGTTGCTGAACTCGAAAAAGTGCGGCCATAATTATGAGAGATGGTTTCGTAACAACATTAACTCAGATCGCTGCTGAGGATGATCGAGTAATCTTGGTCAGTGCCGACCTTGGGTTTGGTGTTTTTGACGATTTTATCGAAAAATTTCCAGATCGATTTCTAAATGTCGGCGTGGCTGAACAAAGCATGGTCGGTGTGAGCACCGGAATGGCCTTGGAAGGTTGGAAAGTTTTTTCATACTCAATTGGTAATTTTCCAACGCTGCGCTGTCTTGAACAGATTCGAAATGATGCCGCTTATCACAATGCGAACGTTAATATTGTCTGCACTGGCGGTGGCTTCACCTATGGCAATCTGGGTATGTCGCATCATGCAACTGAAGATTTATCAATTATGAGGGCGCTGCCCGGTGTCACCGTGGTCGCACCCTCAGACCGGTATGAAACGGTTTGCGCTGTGCAAAGTCTTCTCGAAACTCCGGGAGTGGGATATTTGCGCATCGAAAAAGCGGTACCCATCGACACAAGCAATTTGGGCGTTCCGTTTGTTCTGGGAAAAGCACGACGCCTACGTGAAGGAAGCGATGTTGCGATTATTGCCTGTGGTGGAGTCGTGTCTGAAGCGCTGAGTGCCGCCGATAACATGGCCCAGCAAGGTGTTTCAGCACGGGTGGTGAGTATGCACACCCTTACTCCTGTTGATTCTGCGGAGGTGTTGGCTGCAGCAGATCTCGGCTCGCTGGTTACAGTTGAAGAGAACCAAATCAGCGGCGGTCTTGGCGGAGGAGTTGCTGAGGTATGTGCTGAAAATGGCAAAGCCGCCCGACTGATCCGCCTCGGCCTTCAAGGCACTTATTCTTCCATCGTCGGCGACCAGCAATTCTTGCGTAGCCACTATGGTATAGATGCCGCCGCAATTGAGCGGGCGATCAAAAGTTTTGTGGCGTGACGCCAATTGCAATCTAAATTACATTCTATATGAACTCGACTGTTAGATCACTCAGGCTGTGAACGCTGTTGCACAAAGCTTGGGTGAACAAGCTTACGCCGTCAGGAATACACGTGATGCCACATCGGTCTAAAACAGCATACGACGTCTCTCGACTATTGGACGTGCTTGTCTCCACATTAGGCCTGATGATTTTATCACCTATTCTTCTTATTGCGATGGTTGCAGTTTGGTACCAGGATGGACATTCGCCTTTCTATATTGCCAAGCGAATTGGTCAAAATGCGAAACCATTCTCAATGGTGAAACTGCGTTCAATGACAATTGACGCAGATGTGTCTGGGGTCACTTCAACGTCTGCGAGCGATGGCCGGGTTACCAAAATTGGCTTTTTCATCAGGCGCTATAAAATTGATGAAATTCCTCAGTTGTGGAATGTGCTTCGAAGGTGACATGGCGCTAGTGGGTCCGCGTCCGAATGTTCCAAGTGGTGTCGCGCTTTTTACAGCGGAGGAGCAGCGACTGCTGAGCGTACAGCCCGGTGTTACAGATCTTTCCTCAATCGTATTTTCCGACGAAGGTGAAATTCTAAAGGATGCCAGCGATCCCGATCTGACTTACAATCAGCTCATCCGCCCATGGAAAAGTCGCCTCGGGTTTGTTCTACGTCGATCACCGCACAATCTTTATGGATTTGAAGATTATTATGTTCACGGTGTTAGCCATTTTTAACAAGGGAGCGGCATTGTGGGGTAAGTCAACGGTATTCTGCGTGCAAGGAAATGCTGAACAAGATCTCACCCAAATCTCGCGAAGGAAAAGTGCACTTTATGCCTCTCCACCACCAGGTTCTAATAAGGTTGTGCAATGACATTTGTGACGCAGGTTTTAACTAATTGGATGCAACCAGATTTATGCGCTTCTCAATTGCAATTGAATATCTGGTGGGGGTTTCTATGCCAACGTCCATGAGGTCGATAAAGCGCGTACTTTCTTTTGGCGATGAAGGCTTATCACAGTGCTTTACGCGCCAAATGTGGACACCATCTTGTGATCTCCATACTTTTGCCAGTCAGATTTATGTTTTTGCACTCGCGTTTGCTCCGCCGTCGCTTTGGTGCTGTGTCTGTCAAGGCGATGCCGGGGTTGATTGGCTTGGCAGGTATTGCAGCCATGGTGCACATCGCTGTCCATCAGCCGTCCAGGGACAGTGTCAAGCAACTGCTCAAAAAGCCGATGTTTGTCTTAGTCGTGCCGTTTATGATCTATTTGACATTTCAGAGCGCACCGTCTCGATGGTTATCTGCTGAGTGCCTCAAATGCAAAATTACTAGGGTCTCATCGCGATGATGACCTGCGCGACAGCCTATATTTGTGCGTGTCGTAGGTCGGTCAAGAATTTACCAGTGCGCACAACTGTTTCTTGCCGGCCTCCTCGTTGGGTTCATCGTTCTGCTGCTTACAACGGTCTATCATGCGTTTTTGTTGCAGGTCCTCTCGCCAGAATCGGCCAGTCGGCTGGTACGTAACGTGATCGATATTAATCACAACTTGGAAGTAATTTGCGTCTTTGCGCTTTTAGCTCCAGCTACCCAGAAAAGTGGAACATATGGGCTTTCGCTATTGCTTTTGAGCGGTATCTACGCCCGCAACATTTTTCGTAACTGGGGATTATGTCGTTTCGAACACCATAACCCATGTTGCCAGCGATGCAGTTCAAATTGGATTTCCGTTGGCGCTTGCGGTGTATGCAGCGATGTATTTTCACCCCTGGCTAATGATACGATTGGTTTTTTGGAGCACTGCCTTGCTACTAGCGTTTGCACCTTGGCTCTATGTATTGCTGTATCAAGTCGCTCCGACAATCGTACCGTTCCAGCGCCATGTCATTCTTGATCGTGTTGAAATTTGGTATGGCACTGCGTTGCGTGTGCTTGATGGCTCTTGGTATGAAATTTTATTTGGGCGTGGCCGAGATTTCCTTCGCGTGGACGGAAATTTTTTTATAGACGGGCAGTTTACCTCAACAATGCATTCCCACCCTCACAATATGGTGCTTCAGCTTTGGCTGGATATGGGCGTGGTCGGCGTTCTGTATGTGGCCATGTTCTTGTTGCCACTTTACTACACCATGCGCGATGCAGAAGAGCACAGTAAACCAGCGATCGTGGCTGCCTTTACAATGTTGGTGCTGATTTGCAGCGTGACACATTTCATTGTGGCAGAGCTGGTTACTAGCCGCTATGTTCTCTGTGGTCTTACTTATTCTAGCGGTGTCTAGTCCTGGGTTGTCCGGCAAAGACGAGACCGCAATGGTTAGCAGCGATTAGATCAACCTGCAAAAAGTTGGAACGCGACTTTGAGCAGATAAGTTTGAATTGCCAATCATGGGATAGAGTCATGAGACAGAGCGTCGCGCAGATAGCTTTACTGTAAACAAGAAAAGGCGCGACGCTCTAGCGTGATTTCAAAATAGAACGGTAAATGTATGCGCATTTGGTTGATAAATGTTGGTGAAGAGATCCCAACTGACTCTGGCACACCGCGCTTATTGCGTACGGGCATTCTAGCCGAGCATCTTGCTAAGCGCGGACATACCGTTACCTGGTGGAACGCAACGGTGAATCATCAACGCAAACACCAACGGGCAAATAGATCTGAAGTTCGAGACTTGGACCAAGGTTATAAACTCATCCTGCTCTACGGGCGCCTTTATATGCGCAACATTTCAGTTAGCCGCATTGTGAGCCAGATTGAGAATGCGCGTGAATTCACACGGATAGCGCCTCAACAACCAGCTCCCGATGTAATATTGTGTGGCTACCCGACAATTGAATTGGCCCACGCCGCGGTTACATATGCAAATCAACACAACATTCCGATTGCTGTTGATTTCCGCGACCTTTGGCCAGACGTCGTTGCTGAGCAAACCACTGGACTGAAGCGGATATTTTCTTATCCGCTGCTTGCCTATTGGCGGTGGTGTCTACGTCGCATTGTTCACGGTGCATCGGCTGTAGTGGGCGTGACTGATAAATTTGTCGATTGGGCGCTGGCAAGCGTAAATCGGCCCCGCAAACCCCTTGACCAAGCATTTCATTTAGCCATCAACCCACAATTGCCAGATACCAAGCTCCTCTCCGAGGCTGAGATATTTTGGGATGAGCAGGGTATCACGACAGATAGTCCGTTCATGATCGGATGCTTTGTTGGTACGCTAAGCCGGCGTTTGGATATTGAGACGCTCGTACATGCCGTACTACAGCTATCAGAGGAAGAAAAAAGCAAACTCAGATTGGTGATTTGCGGCAAGGGTGATTTTGATCAACGTCTGCGAAGCTTAGCGCGTGGACAAGCCTGCATCGTATTTCCCGGCTGGCGTACAGCTGCTGAGATTCACGTTCTGTTGCGTCGATGTCAGTTTGGCACCATTCCTTACCTTTCAACGTCAGACTTTGTACGACATTACCCAAATAAGGTCGGCGAATATCTTGGTGCCGGTCTACCTATCATGACCGGTTTGACGGGGCAGGTGCGGACCCTACTTAGGGACCACGATATAGGATACTTTTATCGCGAAAACGATCCGAAAAGCGCAGCCGACTGCCTTCGCAGTATGTTACAGAATCAAGACGGAATGGCCGCGAAAAGAACGTCGGCATTGCAGACATATGAAAAATATTTCGAAAGCAATCGTATTTATGCAAGCTTTTGTGACTATCTAGAAAATCTGCCGACTAATGCCAACGTTGGAGATGCGCAGCCTTCACCAACGCCGCCAACAGGACGCGACCGGAAATGAGGCAGGGCAGCAACATTCAATGCAAGTCTACAATACCTTGGTTTGTTGTTGCAATTTTCACGGCTGCAACGGCTATTTTTGTCGCCCAAACAAGGTAGTGGGGAGCCTCCACAATGGAGCGTTCTGCCAATCGAAGGTGCACTCAAAGATCTACTTCTGTGTCACAACAAAAAAGGTGAAAAGCCGCAAGAACACTGTTTCGTTCAAGCACAAAATCTAGTGCAAGCGCTCGCCTATCGACCACCAGATCAAAAAATGCAGTTGTACCTTTCAAAATTCATTGTTCAGGTTGTTGGAAATACACTTATCTACCGCAAAAATGAATGCCGGTTGTCCGATCTTGCAGATGGCTCCATCACGCTCAATGTTTGGGCTGCCGACCCGGCTAGTTTGCCGGAACGTTGGCGTCCTTACAGTTTTCAAAGCTTGGACTTCGATTTCAAGAAGGTTGGATACAATGTGGCCGGAAATTTGTATGGCCGTCGTGTCCATACCAGTCTGGAAAATTTCAAAAATAGTGACTGGTCATTATGTTCGGGGCGAGCGCGACTATCGCTGGCGCGCTGTGATGGAGCCTCCACAATGGAGCGTTCTGCCAATCGAAGGTGCACTCAAAGATCTACTTCTGTGTCACAACAAAAAAGGTGAAAAGCTGCAAGAACACTGTTTCGTTCAAGCACAAAATCTAGTGCAAGCGCTCGCCTATCAGCCCACCAGATCAAAAAGTGCAGTTGTACCCTTCAAAGTTCATTGTCCAGGTTGTTGGCAATACACTTATCTACCGCAAAAATGAATGCCGGTTGTCCGATCTTACAGATGACCCCATCACGCTCAATGTTTGGGCTGCCGACCCGGCTAGTTTGCCTAAACAACGGCGCCCTCACGGTTTTCAAAGCTTGGACTTCGATTTCAAGAAGGTTGGACACAATGTGGCCGGAATTTGTATGGCCGTCGTGCCATTACCAGTCTGGGCAACTTCAAAAATAGTGACTGGTCATTATGTTCGGGGCGAGCGCGACTATCTTTGGCGCTGGCGCGCTGTGATAAAGTTCTAAGGTTTGTATATCCGAAACCTTTATCTTTATTACTTTTGCGCTGCTGCATCAGTGAAAGCTAGATCTGTTCGCCGCAAAACAACCAATACTGACTCATATAAGGTCTCGCTAAACTTTATCGTTAGATGACTGTCGTCGCGGTAAATGACGTCTCCGTTCTTAACAACGGGACAGGTATTTGGACCACATATTTGATCATTTACATCGATAACACCCACTGTCGCAAATTTACTTGCGACCCGTTTTTCAACCTTATTTTGATTGATGGCCTTGCTGCGTGGACGTTCACAGCGTGAAGCATCCCCATAGTTTGAAACACAGTCTCTGTAGGTTGGTTTGGCAAGCGGCGTGTCACGAATGATTACCACTTTATGATTCATCTCTAGCAGCATGCTAACTGTTTGCGTTAAGCCGCGTTCAAATTCTTCCTTTGCAGCCTGATTGCTTATACCGCCATTTCCATCTGGTGCCGCCACCCACGCGCCACCATATCCATTTGAGTTTGATAAGATGACTAAGGCCGGACGAGTAAATCCCCGCAGCCGCTCGAATAACATGTTACGCCATTTATCGCATGACTTGTATAGTGCTCGTTTGTGCGGATTCCAAAGCCGGATTCTGGCAGAGGGGCAGGAGGACATTGACCAACTATTCAGTTTCCAACCATCAATCTTGGCAGCCTTTGCAACGGCGGGAAACCAGTGGGCTGCCATGACTGTCCCCAAATAGCACCACAGTCTTTTTGGATTGCTTGTGAACAAATGCGCACTCAGGTTGATCCTCTTCGTCGCCGCGATGGCAGCCAACGCGGTAGGGAACACCCCCATCATCAAGCATGGACTGCCTTACCTTGCCCTGCCAGAAAAGCTGCTTCTCCGATATAAAGTACTCGGCTGCCCACGAAGAGGCATAAGCAGATACGCAGATGATCATAACCAGCCCTACTGCCGGTGAAAGACGGAGCAAGGATACGCCGCTAACCCAATTGTGCCGGCGAAGTGGCGTCTCAACGTAGCGAAACGCAGCTTCTCCTAATACTAAAGTGAGTAAGACAGTTACCGGCACCCAAGACCACTTCGTTGGCAAGAAAAGATTTTGCAAACAAGATGACCGGCCAATGCCACAAGTAAAAACTGTAAGACCGGTCACCAATCCATACCATCGGTCTGCTAGACAGAGCTTTGCCAACATAAGTGCCGCCATGGTTGTCCGATCCGATTCCTGAACCAATAAGTAACACCGTACCGATTATTGGTATTAAGGTCGGCAAGCCAGGATGAACGCTCAATTCTGAAAACATAAAGCTTGAGGCCAAAATCATCGTAAAGCCAATTGCGGCAACGGACTCACGAATGCGTGCAAAAAAAATTTCCTAGCTGTGGTGCATAGATTGCGAGCGATGCTCCAGCTGCCAATTCCCAAACCCGCGTTCCTGTATGGAAGAATGCAAGAGGTTGATTGGTACGCACGGCCAACAAACATAAAGAAAAGGAACAAATAATGATAAATGTGAGAATAACGGCAATTGCTCTACGGTGCATCGGTCGTTTAAAATATGTGGCGACAGCAAGCATAATGAGCGGCCAGGCAATATAGAATTGTTCTTCGATACTCAGCGACCAATAGTGCACCACGGCACTGAGGGCTTGTGTTGAACTGAAATAGTCAACCTTGTTATCTGCAAAATGAAAGTTAGCGAGATATACGGCCGCTGCAATAACATCACGCGATAGGTTAACAGCCTCGCTGTTGGGCAAAATAAACATGCCCGCCACAAGCGTTACAAACAAGACTAGTGAAGCATTAGGCAGCAATCGCTTGGCGCGCCGGGAATAGAAGTTCAGAACATCAATGCTGTTAGATGCATAAAGTTCACGCAACAATAGGCTAGTGATCACAAAGCCTGAGATGACAAAGAAAACATCGACGCCGAAGAAGCCAGCACTGACAATGTTTTCATTTAAGTGAAATACGGAAGACCAACAAGATTGAAACAGCACGTAGTCCTTGCAGGTCCCAGCGAAATTCACGTTTCTCCATGTTGTCAATTTTCCTTGAATCACCAAAGGGCAGCCTACGTCCCCTAAACGAGGATAAAAATCCTCTATCTCCGAGCGTTGTTCACCAAAAGAATACATAACTTTCACTTTGCACTAAGGCAATGTAATTCATCGGTGAGCGTCCGCCGTCTGCATCGGCTCAGCTTTTCTGAGCATACCGCCAGGGCAGCAGGTCGTCGATGCGGGTGAAAACGTCGCTCAGCCAGGCTTGGGGATCGACGCCGTTGAGCTTGGCGGTTTCGATCAGCGCGTAGGCAATGGCAGCAGATTTTCCGCCCCGGTCCGAGCCCATGAACAGGTAGTTCTTACGCCCAATCGCTATGCTGCGCATGCCGCGTTCGGCGGCGTTGTTGTCGATGCTGAGACGGCCATCTCCGAGATAGGGCCGCAGCCGTTTGAGACGCGTCAGGCCATAGCGGATTGCACCGGCCAAGGCTGACTTGCCTGAGATCTGTGTCAGCTGGGCATGCAGCCAAGTTTCAAGGTCGTCGATGAGCGGTGCCGCCGGTTCTTGTCTGGCGAATTTACGTCGGTCGGGCGGCTTGCCACGAATGGAAGCTTCGACTTGATACAGTGCTGCGATGCGTTCCAATGCTTGCTTGGCAATATCCGAGCCTTGTGCAACGTGGATGTCAAAGAACTTCCGCCTGATATGGGCGAGACAAGCCACCTCTTTGATGTCGCCGCGCCGATAAAGCTCCTCAAAGCCTGCATAGCCATCGGCATGCAGCCAACCTGAGAAGTCGATGCCTGTCCCCCGTCATATAAATTGGAACAGATTGGCGCCTGATTTAACGGAGTATCGGGCTCATCTGTTTGGTTAGATTAAGCGGCCGCCTTGCGGTATTGTAAGCGCCGTTGTTCGAGTGTTTTACGTTTGATCCTTTCTCGTTGCAGTAGAATGGTTTGGCTGCGCCCGAAGTAAACATCTGCGGGCGTGACGTTATTCAAGCTCTCGTGCCTCTCAGCGCTGCACCGCAGCGCTTGCCGGCCAGCGGATATCTGTGGTGATTGTAGTGGGTGACGAACCTTCCGATTTGAGCCTTTAGGTCTCCGGGAAGAAAATAGTTTTCGAGCAGGATGCGGTTCTTCAAGGTTTGATGCCATCGCTCCACTGCCGTTAGGCAAGCGTAGCGCCGCCGTAAGGGATCTTGCCCTGCGTCTGCGGATGGTAGGGGGCACATCGTGCTGGAAGCGCGTCTCCGACACGACGAACGTGATCCATGCCATTTTCATCGAGCCATTTGGCCAGATCCCCAGAGATGTAACTGGCGCCATTATCAGACAGCGACCGTGGTCGGTGGCGGACACTGACCTGGTCGCAACCTGATGCCTGCAAGGCCAGTGCCATCTCAAGCGTATCGGTGACATCGCCTGCCTTCATGGTCGTGCACAGCTTCCAGGCAACGATGTAGCGCGAGAAGTCATCGAGGATCGTCGACAGATAGAACCAGCCCCAGCCGATGACTTTTAGGTAGGTAAAATCGGTCTGCCACATCTGATTGCTGGCTGTGGTTTTATCCTTGAACTCGCTGTCTGTCTTTATGACAACAAAAGCAGGGCTTGTGATGAGGTCATGTGCCTTAAGCAATCGATATACTGAGGCTTCGGATACGAAGTAACTTTGCGTATCGGTGAACAGTACCGCCAACTCGCGTGGTGACAGCTCGGGTTGCTCCAGGGCCAAGCCAACAATCCGCTCTCGAACATCATCGGGAATGCGGTTCCAGACCCGTGGGGGCCTTGGTGAGCGGTCTTTAAGGGCTTTGATGCCGCCAGTAAGGTAGCGGTCGTACCAACGATAGAACGTGGTTCGCGGAATCCCGAGCGTGTCCAAGGTCCGTTTGGCGGGCAGATGTGATTGCTCAACAATACGAATGATCTCAAGTTTTTCAGATGCCCCCTCTCGGCGGCGCTAGGCTTGCCTGCCGGGCAATGGAGTATCTCATTCGTGGTCGCCCCCATCCCCGATCCTGCTTTTTTTAAGCAGTCGGTTATCAAGTAGGGTCTCAGCCAGCGCCTCCTTGAGGTCGCTCATCTCACGGCGCAGGTCCTTAACCTCGTCGGACGTCGCCTGCCGCGCAGTATCACCGGATAAACGCTTCTTGCCAGCTTCCAGAAACTCCTTCGACCATTTGTAATAAAGGCTCTGCGCTATGCCCTCGTCGATGCGAAGCATCGCTCCGCGATGACGCGGCACAGTTCAGCAATGCTGTCCTCACCACGTAATCCGGCGAGCACAATCCGTATCTTCTCTTCAGATGAATACCGCTTGCGCGTCTTGCGACGGATGTCCTTCACCGCACGCTCTGCAGCTTCCTGGTGGCGTTCTGTTTTGTGTCCCATCATTCACTCCTCGACAGTG
>CBDFNK010000012.1:0-84589 GCA_965250205.1 Hyphomicrobiaceae bacterium | reverse complement strand
ATCAAGCGCATTGTAGGCCTTGAACGTGTCCGTGTAGACAATGCTGTCCGGCCTGACATTTTCCGCAATGATCGGTAGTAGTGTCTCTGTTTTAGCGTTTGGAATGATCGCCGTGTAAACTTTGCCACCACGCTTTGCGCCTGCCACCAAAATAACTTTCGTCAGCTTCAATCTCACCAGACAATTCATCGCGCGGAATTGCTGGCAATCAACTGGTGCAGGCGCATGTAAAAACGAATGGCCGTGTTGGCCTGGACCCCGACCAACTCCGCCACAGCGCGAGCCGTGGTGCCGGCAACGAAGTGTTCAATCAACCAACTTTTCTGGCGCGCGGTTCGCCATCTTTTACGTGCATACATCGTAGCGTTTTTAGACCCCAGATCAGGTCTTAGCTACGTCAGCCTCTAAATCTATTCCAACTGCAGGCCTGCGAGCAAAGCTTCCTTTGCCCCTGCAATAAGGTAGTCAGACCCATGAATTGTCAGATGCGTAGTGTCTCGAAAAAAGAGCGTTCCACCCTGATCGGTAGTGCAAACCTCACTCTTGCAGAAGATCAACTTTGGGTCGATAACCCGCACGGATGAAAAAGTAGCTGAGACTTTGTCAATCATCTGATCTGCATGGCGATAGTTCTTCATAACTTCGTTCCGTGAAAGGGCTCTGCATTTGGTTGGAACCTCTGCCTGTCCATTTGTGATGGTTGGGCGATAGAGGCATTTTGCGAGATCAATCCCGGTCGAATAACTTTGCTTGAAGAGTATAATAGGACGTTTGTCTGCATTGATATAGGTGAGACTGGCTAAAATCCTATTTCCCAGCCACGAAAAATATTCTGTCTCTGTTTGCCGAAGTGGCGACAACGCGCCCGGAGGCCCAATTGAATTTCTGTAACCAGAAAAGGCGCTTGCTATGATTACTGGGTCAGTTGTGCCTCTCAGAAAGTCAAATGCTGTCTGAACGCGCTGCGCACACTTGTTGTCCCTACGCCCTTTTATGAATCTTGTTGTGCCTAGCGCGAACAAACATCCATGATCGTAAAACGCAATTCCTTTTATATTTTTGGCCACGAACAATCTGTCGAGCCCATGAATGAGATTAAGTGCATGACTGTCACCCACGACATAAACGACGGTCTTTGCAGCGCGATCCCCAAAAATACAGCGGCTGCGTTTGAGGCCACAGAGATCACCGGCAAAAGTCAGCCCTTTATCAATCGATTGCACTCGTTTTTCATCAATGCGAGATGGGAACCCGCTCTCTGCAATCACGAGAGCCGAAGCAGAAAAAAACAGCAACGTCGAGATAGTTAATATTGGGGTTCGGACATAAGGCCAAGTACGGGACACCCACGAAAAATATCGTAACGACGCCGTTTGAGACACCAATGGTGTTTGAGACACTGATGGTGAGTGTAGAGGTCGGTTTCTAAACGGGATTTCAACCAACGCGAACATCAAAGAAGCAATAACAATTGAAGCTGCGCCGAGAACGGCAAGTTCGACGAGTGATGGCGGAACAATGGTGTAATACCGGTAGAAAACTAAAACTGGCCAATGCACCAAATAAAGCGAATAGGAGATGCGGCCGAGAAAACGAAATACGCTATTGCTAAGGGCACTGCGCCAAATTCCGCGCTGGCCTGCCAGGATGAGCAACATTGTTCCAATTGTCGGGGCTAGCGTAAATGTACTCGGCCAGGGCAGATCCTCGTGTAAAAAGAAAAATGTGTAAAGCAACAGCGCCATTCCAATAGCACCCAACACGCCATTCCTTTGATCGGTCGAATGGCGTGCCCAAACGAGTTCGAGCTTCACAAGGCTGGCACCGGCAGCAAACTCAAAAATGCGAAAGGGCATCAAATAAAAGGTCATATCTGCATTTTCTCGCTGCATCACAAGCGTTGAAAGAAACGATACGACCGCGACCAGAGCCAAAACGGGCAACACAGGCATGCGCGTGCGCAATATCAAAATGACCAAGGCGGGCCAAAACAAATAGAATTGCTCCTCGACACCTAACGACCATGTGTGGAGGAGCGCGTGGTAGATGTTTGCGTCGCTGAAATAATCCAGCGCTCCGTAGAAATAGAAGTTAGATACGCCAAGTGCCGCAGCGAGCGCTGACCAGGATAACTTTGAATAATCTTCGGGGGTCAAAATGATCCACCCGACGATTAGGGAGATTTGACAGGTGGTCAGGAGCGCCGGAAAAATGCGATAGAAACGCCTAGTGTAAAATGTCTTGAAGCTAAACTCAGAGTTGGCAGTCACGATCATTCGTGTGATCAAATAACCGGAGATCACGAAGAAGACATCGACACCTGCAAAGCCGCCAGGACAAAACGCGACGTTAAGGTGAAACAATAAAATCGGCACGACGGCGAGGGCCCGCAAGCCTTCTATATCTGCTCTAAAACCGCTCTGCATTGTGCACTTCAATCCTCGGCGGCTACAGTCTATTCAGCATCACACGCACTTGCGAAACGGCCGAACAGCCAAACTATCACGCACAATGCGGCTGAGTAAATTTGTTCGCTTTAGGTCGTATGCTCACGCAGATTGGACCACTACATTGCATCGTTTCTGCACTCGAGAGCGGACATAGCAAAGGCATTGTGATTGCATACAAAATCTCCCTTTGCGGCGAGAGGCTTCCAGGGAGCTGACTGTCCACTCCTATGAGATAAAAAGCCCATCGGGTTCAAATTGCATTTAAAAGTGACCTAGCCCAATCCAGAAGCGACAATGCTTAGTATTCTGCTGTGGAGTGCAATCTCCCACATTGATAAAAACAAAATTTACGTGTAGCTAGGCGTCCTAGATTCACAATATGTTCTTCATGTCCGAGCAGAACAGTCCAAGAACATAGTAACGGTGGCAATTGACAACTTTTAACAACTAGATTGACAACATTTCATTTTGTTCTCTTTTGAAAATGGTGTAAGTCGTTGAAAAACAATACTAAGCCGGCTTAGCTCAGTTGGTAGAGCACCTGATTTGTAATCAGGGGGTCACCTGTTCAAGTCAGGTAGTCGGCACCACTCTTTATCTCGGGCTATCCCAACAGGTGCAAGTCCCGTCGGCGGTTTGGGCAAGATTGCGGCGCGTAAATTTGAGACCAGGAAAGACCCACTACGCCTTCGGGGAGTTTCACTGCCCCCAATCCCTTCAGCCCCGATAGCAACAGGCACCGTGACCACACCCGACATCATCACCCATGCAGGACCGCTGCTTGAGCGCTACCAAGTCTTGTTGTGCGATGTGTGGGGCGTCGTCCATAACGGCGCCATTCCCCATGACAGCGCCTGCGCGGCATTGATAAAATTTCGCAAAGCCGGTGGCACCGTCGTCCTGGTGTCAAATGCACCGGTTCCAAAATTTCGCGTGCAAGCCATGTTGGATTATGTCGGCGTGCCCGAAAGCATTGCAGATGACATCGTCTCATCTGGTGAGATTGCGCTTAGCCATATACAGAAGCAGCGCTACACCTCTGTTTTTTATATTGGCCCCAAAGATCGCGATGCCGCCTTCTTTGACCGTTCCACCGCCACGTCCGTTCCGCTTGATCATGCTGAGGCCGTTGTTGCAACCGGGCTTAACAATGACCGTACTGAAACCGCCGAAGACTACAAAGGTCTCCTTGAAGAGGCGCTGAAGCGAGACTTGCCGTTTGTTTGCGCTAACCCTGACCTTGTTGTCGACGTAGGCGGCACCCGCTTTTTCTGTGCCGGTGCCATTGGTGATCTCTATGAGCACATGGGAGGCACAGTTTATTGGGCGGGAAAACCACATTCATCTGCTTATGAAACAGCGATCACCTCAGCGCAGACCTTCCGAAAAGCCGCTATCAAACGGACAGATGCGTTGGTGATTGGGGATGCATTACGCACCGACATAGAAGGCGCAGAGCGGGCAGGCCTTGATGCGTTGTTTATAGCCGGCGGCATTCACGCAACTGATGTTGTCGTCAATGATAGGGTCCAGCCTGATAAACTGGCGGCCCTTTTCACAGCCGATGCTCCGCCCGCTTTGGCGGCCATGGTTGAACTTGCCTGGTAGAGTGGCAAAGCATTACGACGTGTCGCCCAAAAGTGGAAACCGGTTCGCCAACACTGCGCAAGCTTGTATTGGGTCATTTTTCGGAAAACAACACGCGAAAACAAAAGCTTAAAGCATGGCTGCAAACCCAATCAAGGGAGACATGCTGTCGGCATGTTATCGCCGAATTGCACAAACCCAAACCTACAGCTTGTGCGACATGCGCTGACGTTTGGTGTCGAGATAGCGCGCGTTATGGGCACTCGCCTCAACCACAAGCGGCACTTGTTCAACCACCTCGATACCTGCAGCCTTGAGTGCATCAATCTTGTCAGGGTTGTTGGTCATCAATCTGATGGCCTTAAATCCGAGGTCGGCCAGAATTTCACCAGCTAATGTATAGTCGCGCGCATCAACGGGATGACCGAGTTGCAAGTTCGCATCAACGGTATCAAGGCCCTTGTCCTGCAATGCGTAAGCCTTAATCTTTTCCAACAGACCAATGCCGCGCCCTTCATGGAAGGGCAGATAGATCAACACACCGTTCGGGGTTTGCGTGATTTTTTCAAGGGCAGCATGGAGCTGGGCTTGGCAATCGCAGCGCAGGGAATGAAAAATATCCCCCGTTACACAGCCGGAATGAACACGCACCAACGCAGGCTGTTTCAGGGACGCCTCGCCGACGCGATTGACCAACGCCAAAGCTTCAAATGCCGGCTCCGCACTTTTGTAGGCACGTGCTTCAAGGGCGACTTCGCGACCCTCTAATGCTATGGGCAAAATGGTCTTAGCCGTTAGGTCAGCATCGATGTTTAATCTGGTGAGGGCCATGATGGCTCTTAGGGCTCCCGGATCAGAGCACCACAATGATTGCGCCCCGGTTGTGCTGGCTTAAGGTCGAAAATAGCGGAATGCAAGGCTGTTCACTGACGCATTAGCCTTTCAGGCGATGGTCCTGGACACCTTTGGGGGCCAATTGCGGTCGCTTGGATGACAGGCTGCCAGAGTTAACCCCCGCCCATCCGATTTCGCCGGAAAGGCGTCCATATTCAATTTTCGGGCAGCGGTTCATGATCACCTGCAAGCCTTCGGCGCGCGCTTCTTGCTCCGCCAGCTCATTGATGACACCCAACTGCATCCAGATCACTTGAATGGTGAGTTTGTCTTTCAGGCGGATAACCGCCCGCGTAATGTCTAATGCCGCCTCCGAGTTGCGGAAAATATCGACGACATCGATCGCGCCTGGCACATCATCCAAAGTTGCAAACACACGTTGACCAAGAACTTCCTTGCCAGCGATGCCCGGATTAATTGGCACCACCTGATAGCCTTTTGCGAGCAAATACTTCATCACAAAATAGCTGGGTCGGTTGGGCTTGGCAGATGCGCCAACACACGCAAAACTGCGCACACTTGAGAGAAGTGAACCAATCTCATCATCGCTGTAGTGGGGTTGGAATGTCGTCATGACTCGGTGTCGGTCGCTTGCTTGGATGGCAACACAACGCGCCCCGCCGCATCGAACGTCCAAAACGGATTATGCGCAACTTCCCAAAGATGCCCATCTGGATCGGTAAAATAACCCGAGTAGCCACCCCAGAATACTTTTTCAGCAGGCTTTGTAATCACACCACCCGTAGCCTCGGCCTCACTCAAGGTTTGATCAACCTCGGCCTCGGTCTCCAGATTGATTCCAAGGGAGGCCGCACGAAACCCCACTCCGTTTTTCGGCACATCAGCGTCTTTTGCCAGAGCCTCCCGACCATAAAGTCCAAACACGATCCCATTCATGTCAAAGAAGGCAACATCTTCGCTATCAAAAGGCTCGGTGACAAAGCCAAGACCCTCATAAAAAGCGCGCGCCTTGGCAACATCTGCAACACCGAGCGTGACCATTGATAACCGTTGCTTGACCATGCTCTCGCTAACTCCGCCATGTTGGGGTGCGTTTTTCGAGAAATGCCGCGATCCCCTCTTCCGCGTCATCTGCCAGCATGTTGCGCACCATGACCTCTGTTGCAAAATCATAAGCCTCAGCCAATGGCATTTCCGCCTGGGTGTAGAAAGCCTGTTTGCCGATCGCAACTGTCTCAGATGATTTTTGAGCAACTCTATTGGCAAAGCCCAGCGCTGCCTCTTGTACGACCTCATCACTCACCACACGATTTATGAGGCCATAGTCTGCCGCCACTTCTGCGCTGATGATCTCGCCCAGAAGCAGCATTTCCATAGCCCGCTTGGCACTGATGTTGCGCGACAGCGCCACCATGGGTGTTGAACAAAAAAGCCCGATATTGACGCCAGGTGTGCAGAACGTGGCCGACTGTCCAGCAACAGCCAGATCGCAGGTGGCCACCAACTGGCACCCGGCGGCCGTCGCCATGGCATGCACAGCGGCGATCACAGGCTTGGGACAGGCAACAATCGCCTGCATCAGCTGCGCGCATTGCTGCATCGTGTCGGCAAAAAATTGCGCACCACCGTCGCGGTCGCCGCGCCGCGCCGTCATTTCCTTCAAGTCATGGCCAGCGCAAAACGCAGGACCGTTTGCGGCGAGCACGATTGCGCGCACAGCCCGGTTAGTACCGGCATCACAAATCGCTTGGTGCAAAGCCCGCATCATCGCTTGAGACAGCGCATTGCGCGCCTTTGGATTATTCAGTGTGAGGCTCAAGACGCCGATGTCAGACATCTCGCTTGCGACAAGATCACTTTGGGGGTGATTTGTGTTCGCGTCTGCCGCAGTCACCGCTTCAATTGCCATGCTTTTGCTTCGCCCTATTGTAATTTTGTAACCGTTCTATTGTGCGCCGTCGTCGCCTGTCCCGCTTCCTCGATCAAGTTCGAGATCTTCCGGTGTGGGCAGAAGCTTCGACAATTTATCAAGGTGCTTTTTCACAAGCTCAACGTTCTCGACATGCTCGACGGCTTCCGCCATCGTCAATTCTTCTTTGACCTCAGCCAAAATAGCCTTTTTGTCAGCATCTGGAATGGTGGCGTCTTTTTGGATTTCTTCCAATTCCAAATTGAGGCGTTCCTCAGGCGGTACGTAGACACCCGTTTCACGATCAAAGCCCTCAAACACTAAGAAGATGTTGTTATCGACCGTGCGATATTCTTCAAAGTTCGCAAAGCCATGCTTCTTTGCGATGGCATCCAACTGCGCCGTCAGTTCGGTAGACGGTTTTTCAGCGGCTTCTGCGAGTTTGCCTGCCAACGGTGCAAAATCCTTCTGCGCTGCGAGCAGTCCTGTTACTTGACTTTCTATCAGTTTAATTTGAGTGATTTTTTGAGCCGCACTTGTTTGCGTCAAACTTGCGACGATCGTGACAGCGAGCCCAAGTCTCCCCGCCAGCTTTCGTATGTGTGTAAACATCTCTCTACCTCCGCTCCGCCCACGGACCTGGGCACCGCATTCTACTTTCGTCAAAGGTCGTTGTCGGTGTGCCTGCACAAAGGCGCTTCATCCAGTGACACTTCGGATCCTCGTTTGGTGACCCGCACCTACTGCAAGAAGCCCAATGAGCCACAGTCGCTAACAGGATCTATTGGCCTAAAATGTCAAATTGGTGAGGTGGAGGGAGCACTTTTAGCACCCTGAGAGCAAGGATTTAGCATGCGAAAAATAATTACGGTATTATATTACCTTTATTATAGGTTTCATATTACCGTTACTGCATGCAATTGATACTCTTAGTCTTTTTGACGCAATGCGCTGGTTTTTATTGACCAGAGACCCACAAAACCGTACCTCACACCTGATTTTGTCGTCTGGACAGCCCTCTTGAGGGCCCAGGCGGCTCGACCCAACCTAAAACCTGGCAGGAGTGCTGCCCCATGAAGACCTTTTCCGCCAAATCTGAAGAGGTGGACAAGAAGTGGATCTTGATCGACGCCAACGGCCTTGTTGTAGGTCGCTTAGCTTCGCTGATCGCGCTTCGCCTCAAAGGCAAACACCGCACAATTTATACCCCGCACGTTGATTGTGGTGACAACATCGTCGTCATTAACGCCGACAAAGTTGTGTTCACCGGCAATAAATACAACGACAAAGAATATCACCGCCACACCGGCTACCCGGGCGGCATCAAAACGACAACACCTAAGCGGCTGTTGGAAGGCAAGTTTCCAGAGCGCGTCATTGAAAAGGCTGTTGAGCGGATGCTGAAACGCGGACCGCTGCAACGCAAGTTGATGGGCAATCTCAAGGTCTACAAAGGCACCGAGCACCCACACGCAGCCCAAAAGCCTGAAACGCTTGATGTTGCAAAACTCAATTCCAAAAACGTGAGGACATAAGTCTCATGGCAGAAGAAACAAAAACGCTTGAAGAACTGGGTGAATTGAAGGCCGAGTCTACAGAAAACAAAGCCCCTGTGTATGAGCAAAAGCTTGACAAGTATGGCCGCGCATATGCGACCGGCAAACGCAAAGATGCGGTTGCCCGTGTTTGGATCAAGCCTGGCAGTGGTCAGATCAAGGTCAACAAAAAAGACTACAGCAAATATTTTGCCCGCCCCGTGCTGCAGATGCTGCTGAAGCAACCTCTGGATACTGCAGAACGTGGCACACAGTACGACATCATGGCGTCTGTATCTGGTGGTGGCCTTTCGGGCCAAGCCGGCGCTGTCCGCCACGGCATCTCAAAAGCTCTGACCTACTATGAACCAGAATTACGTGGTGTTCTGAAAAAAGGTGGCTTCCTGACCCGCGATAGCCGGACAGTGGAACGCAAGAAGTACGGTCGCGCGAAAGCCCGTCGTAGCTTCCAGTTCTCGAAACGCTAAAGCGTTTGGTTTTTCGCGGCCTCAAAAAAACGAGAATCTTCAGCCCTGTATCCCTTGTTGATGCGGGGCTGAAGTCCATCTGGCCCTTGATATATGCGCCACTCCGGCCGAGGCAGATGTCCGTTATTGGGCACAGGCGATGACAGTTTTTGTGAGTCCGGGTGTTTGCAGACCTAAACTTATGGTGTTAATGGCCAATTCAACTCAGCCGGGCCTGCCGCGCAGATAACAAGCCTGCGTGATCTTCATTAAGAGGACCAACATGATTGAGACACTGACCATCGACTATGCCCAAATGATTGGGTCAATCGGCACGTCATTTGAAAACCTCTTGTCGTTGGACTGGTACCGCACGAATATGGTGGCGCTATTCAACGTACTGTTGATTGATCTTGTACTCGCTGGTGACAATGCAATTGTTGTTGGTCTTGCTGCGTCTCGGGTTGATAAATCCATCCGCTCCAAAGTTATCTTCTGGGGCATCGCTGCTGCCGTTGTGTTGCGCATCTTGTTTGCCTCCATAACCGTACAGCTGTTAGCGATTGTCGGGCTGACACTGGCCGGTGGCCTGTTGCTGCTGTTTGTCTGCTGGAAGATGTATCGCCAGATCGGCAGCAATGAACAGGATCTGGATGCCGCTTCAAACGCGGTTTCTAGCGGCACAAAACTCGGGTTTTGGGGCGCTGTGTGGCAGATCACATTAGCCGACGTAGCGATGTCGCTCGACAATGTGCTGGCTGTGGCAGGGGCGGCTAAAGATGAACCACTGGTACTTGTGATCGGCCTTGCCATCTCCGTCGTTCTGATGGCTGTTGCCGCACACTTTATCGCGCGCCTGTTGGTCAGTTACCCTTGGATCACATGGCTTGGATTGCTGATCATTCTCTGGGTCGCACTCGATATGATCTATACCGGTTCGCAACAAGTTGTCTGCGCGGCCTATGACTTTGCCTGCTCGGAAAGCTTGTGGGAAGCCATCAAGCACCGACTTGGCTTACTTAGTGGCGGTTAAAATTTGCCGCGCACGTTCATTATCAAGCCCCTGCGGCGTTCTCGTGGCGCGCCCATGGCAGGCCGCGCACACTCTTTCGGTGAGCAAATTTCACAATGAGCCAACCACACACACTGTTCATCGATGGCGAAGCGGGCACAACAGGCCTGCAAATTCGCGAGCGTTTGGCGGCAATTCCTGAGGTCACCATCAAAAGCATTGCCGATGCTGACCGCAAAGACCCCAAAGCCCGCCAGGCCATGATGGCGGATGTTGATATCGCCGTGCTGTGTTTACCTGATGATGCTGCCCGTGAAGCTGTTGCCCTTGCAGATAAACTGGGAGATGCGAGCCCGCGCATCATTGATGCCTCGACAGCCCATCGCACTGAGCCGGGTTGGGTCTATGGATTTTCAGAACTCAAACCAGGACATGCTGACATCATTCGCATGGCAAAACGCGTGGCCAACCCTGGATGCTATGCGACGGGCGCAATTGCGCTCATCAGGCCGCTGTTAGAGTCCGGTTGGTTTAAGTCCGACGAAGGGTTTACCATCAATGCCGTCAGCGGCTATTCTGGCGGTGGCAAGGCCATGATCGCCGCCTTTGAAAAGGGCGATGCGCCAGCGTTCCATCTTTATGGGTTAAGCCTCCAACACAAACATTTGCCTGAAGTCATGACCCACACGGGCCTGACGCAAGCGCCGTTATTTGTGCCGTCGGTTGGCAATTTCGCGCAAGGTATGTTGGTCAGCGTACCACTACAGCTCGCAACACGTGACGCGCCACCCACCGCGTCTGATCTGGAACAATTATTTTTGGCTTATTACGGCAAAGACGGTGATAGCCAAGTTGTCGTGCATGAAGATGAGCCAACGACTCTTTCTGCTGACAGCGCCCATGGCGATGACGCCATGCACATTTATCTATTTGCCAACAAGCCTCAGAACCAATGTCTTCTGGTGGCCCAGCTTGATAATCTTGGCAAAGGTGCAGCGGGCGCGGCAATTCAAAACACTAAATTGATGCTCGGCCTGGATTAGGCTACTTGCACGAAAAAAACCGCAAAAAAAATCAAGCCAAGATCAATGTTCGTCGCTGCGCCGCGTCAGGTGCCAATGACGCACAGCCATCGCAAATACGAGGGCACCCGCCCCCTGGTGGGCAATACCAAGATTGATTGGCACAGCATTAAGCAACGTCCAGATGCCAAGCGCAATTTGGCCGACAATGGCTAACATCACCAATACGGCAGACGCAACCAACCTGCGCCTGCGGTGAGCGGACAACACTACGACGAAAAAGTTTATCACCATCAATACGCCAATCACATAGGCCATCAAACGGTGATTGAATTGTATGGTGGCGATATCTTCAAAGAGATTGACGTACCAGGGACTGAGCTGTCCCATGTCTGAAGGTATCCATTCGCCGTTCATATCAGGCCACGTGGTGAAGGCCAAACCAGCCTTGGTGCCGGCGACAAATGCCCCAAGTACAACTTGCACTAACAGAAGACCCACGATGAGGGCTGCAAAAAAACTCAATGGCGTCATTTGATGGCGCGCGCCAAATTTTCCAGCGGGCGATAACACTTCCAACGCCACCCAGATCAACATACCGAGAATGATGAAAGCAATCGTGAGATGAAGTGCCAAGCGGTACTGACTGACGTCAACACGATCAACCAGACCCGACATCACCATATACCAGCCGATCACGCCTTGCAGTGCACCAAGCAACAGGATGCCAAACAAACGGAGAGCCAAACTTTTGCTCAACGCGCCTGTGACCAGGAAATACAAAAACGGAATCCCGAACGCCAAGCCGATAAAACGACCTAGAAAGCGATGCCCCCATTCCCACCAGAAGATGGTTTTAAAACCATCTATAGTGATGTTTTTGTTGACCAGTTTGAATTCAGGGATCTGCTTGTACTTTTCAAACGCAGCTATCCAATCGCCGTCGCTGAGAGGCGGAATAGCACCCAAGATGGGTTTCCACTCCGTTATTGAGAGGCCTGAATCCGTCAGCCTGGTGGCACCACCGACGATAATCATCAACAGGACAAGACCAGCGACGGCAAACAGCCATATCGCAATAGCCTTGGCACTTGGCTCAGTGAAACGATTGCGGGGATTTGTCCCAGGCATGATGTGGCTCTACTTCTGTTTTCATTCTTGTTTCAAGAGCGTGGTAATGGCACCCCAGCATAACCACAATACGACCATAGCGCGCGCTTAGAGCAATTTGCGTTTTATAATATGCAGATAAGTTGATCGCCAGTCTTGAGATAGAATCATGAGATAGAGCGGCAAGCAAATAGCTTAACTGTGCACAAGAAAAGGCTTGACGCTCTAGGCCAGCGCACAAACCCTATTGAGGCGTTAACGACATGACAGCCCCGAGCCGCAAACTCATTGGCACGCTCGCATTGCTTCTATTTTTGATTATATACGTCTTGGTCGCGATGGCAGTTGCAATCGCACTGCAAGTCAATGCCTCGCGAGTTGCTGAACTCGCCTATTACGTTGTGGCAGGCACGGTATGGGTGCCGGTTGCTTGCTGGGTGGTTTCGTGGATGCACAAAGAAAGCAAATGAGTCTGCAAGAAACTACAGGACCCAATTTCTAGCAGCGCCAGTGGAATTGCTCCGTCGTCAGTTGGCATAACTATTTGCTGAGTTTACTTTTGTGCGTCTCAAACGTTGAAGGCCAGACCGCACCCAGCCCAGCGCATTCCATAACGCAAACGGAACGCCAGTCAGAAAAACGCTGACATAGCGCATATCCTGATAGTCACCGTTGAGCGAAATCCGTGGCAGGGCAGCCATGTGGTCTTTATGATGGGCATGTACATGACCTTTACGTGTAGTGACCGCGGTGGCCAGTCCTAGCGCTGTTACAAAATTGAACTCACGCTCACCAGCACTGCCCGCATCGCCATAAGGATAGGCAAAGTGGCGGCATGGGCGGCCCAATTCACGTTCAAGCCGCGCAATGCTTTCCGTGATTTCGTGTTGTGCTTCCTCAGCGGGCAATTTTGCCAGCGCAAAGTGGCGGCAGGTATGTCCGCCAAAGGTTACAAGCGGGTCTTTGGCAAGCGCCCGCGCTTGATCCCAGGTCATCACCAGGTCGGAACACAATGGCGTTGCATCATAGCCTGCTTGCTCAGCCAAACCATGAACGATACGGCGCGCCTCATGCTCGGGTTGCGATCTCAACCACCAATAGAGACAATCAAATGCTGCATCTTTTTCCTGTTGTGTGTGTGTCGTGAAATGCCGTGGCACACCGTCAATAACGGCCTCAATCTGTTGTGCCTTAAGGATGGATTCCTCCAGCACCAACCACCACAGATCACCCTCTCCATCAGCAAAGGCTGTCGGCAGGTAAATGGTAAATGGAACATTGTGCTTTTTAAAGACGGGGTAAGCATGGTCAATGTTATCTCGATAGCCATCATCTAGCGTAAAGCAGGCAAAACGGCGTTTGTTGTCTTTGTCTTTGATCCGCGATGGCACATCATCAAGGCTGATAATGTCAAAACCCGCACGTTTGACGAGTTTAATCACACCCTCAAGAAAGGTGGGCGTTACCTTTAAGATGCGGTTTGGCGAAAACCCTGTGTCTTCAACGGGTTCAACGCGATGCAGCATGAATATGATGCCACGCCCGCGTGCAACCGGCGCCATCGCCTTGGCTAACCCGGTAAGGTGCAGCGCTTTCAACACCGATTTGAAAATTACTTTTGAGGACTGGCTCATAATGCTGACCTGATCTGGATCTTAGAATTGTACATTTCGGTAATCGCACTGGCGCTGCCGACGCAATAACCGATGCAAACATCATGCAAAAAAGACCCAACAGCCTGTGATATCGACGTGCCGGGTCAGATAAGTTGCTCTAGGCCTATCTGCCGTTGATCCCGTCTTGGTCTTCGACTTGCATTCCGCGCAGCAAAGCCCTGCCTGACACCATGCCGTCTTCTGCTTTGCGCTCAAAAGCGATCAAATCGATATCGGCAACCTGGAAGCCCAAGAATGTACCTGGCGGGTCCTGAATCGCCGCCACACTGCCCTTTGGCTCAGTTACCGTGATACCAGCATCAAAGCGACCCTCAATCACTTCAAACAGGTGACGGGCGGCATCATGATGCGCCACGACAATGATGTTGTTGTAGGCTTCGTCAAGCGCATCAAGCACGAGATTAATTTTATCTGGGTCAAGCGCATCTGAGCTGGCAGCACCTGTTGCAATGAAATGCACACTGCTTTCGGGCACAACCTGGATGACATCCTGGAATGTTGCCGCGCCAGCGAACAGATCATTGAGGCCCGGCGACAGTGATGCACCAATGTTTTGAGCCATACCATCGCCATAGGGAGACCAGTCCACCAAAATTACAGAGCTTCGGGCTCCGGCTAATTCCTTTGCAACGGCAAGAGCTTCGTCCCGTGCATCTAGATTCACGACATCGGATGTGATCAGCGTGCGATATCCGCTTGCACCATTGTTGGCTTCGATACGACCGGCAAGTTCAGCAATGCTGGCCATTGACAGCGTGCGGGTGACGGCAGACTCCGGTCCGGGAGACCTCTGCTGTGGCACTGGCTGATGTGCTGGCTTGGATTGATGTGCGTGTGCTGCGGCCAACGGCGGGTCTGATGCAGGACGTTGCGGGCTTTGATGAATACGCTGTACGCCACCGTACGATGGCGTTGGCGCAGACATGCGAGGGTCACCGGCAGAGCGGGATTGTGGTGCACCAGAACGTGCCCCACCCCAGAGCAGGCCGAGGATCGAACCAGCGATGCCGAACAGTAACGTTGCAAAACTGGCAAGTGCTGCATACTGCAACTTTTTCGGTGAATTTGGCAAACTTGCGGCGCGGGCACGCGACAGGATTTGTGCTTCGACTGGCACCGCCCCACTTTGCGCGCGAGCTTTTGCAGCCTCAAATCGTCCGCGATTGCGCTCTAGTTCCGCGCGTTTTGCTTTAGCGACCGCTTCTAAGTTCGCCAACTTGACCTCATCCGGTCCCGTGTTGACGACTTTGGTTTTCAATTCTGCCAAACTGCGGGCAATAGAGGCTTCGCGGAGTGCTGCTACTTTTGCTTCTTTTTCAAGGCTCTCAACGACTTTTCCAACTTCGATCTTCAACTGACGCTTCAGTCCACGTAGATCCGCATAAAGCTGTTTCATGCGTGGATGACCCGGCAACAGCGTCGCAGAGAGTTCTGAAATTTGCCGCTCAACGCGCACACGCTGCTGAACTAGATTTTGTATAATCGGCGAGCGTTGAACGTCGGCGAGCGCATCGGCAGACCCGCGTTCAAACATTTCACGCGCAGAACGCATTCGAGCTTCCGCAGTGGAACGATCCGCTTTCGCTCTGGAGTGTTCTGCTGTTAATTCGCCGAGCTGTTGCTGATTGAGGCCGGTCGCGTCTCTACCACCTTTGAAAATATCGACTTCACCACGAAATTTCTCAACCGCTTGTTGCGCAACGCTGACTTCCTTCATCAATCGTTCAATATCTGGACGCAGTTTTTCAAGAACTTCATCATTTTCAACAACGGTCAAATTAGCCATCGTTGAACGATATTTGGTTGCAAGTGTATTGGCGATGTTGGCGGCAAGTTGAGGATCAATAGATTCGAACCCAACAATGATAAAGCGACTTTCTTTAGGGGCAAAAACGTTAAGGCGCTTAAAATAGGCATTGAGGACCCGGTCCTCAATGGACTGTGTCTTGGGCGGCTCACCAATGCCGATCATACGCAATAGGGAGCCCATCATATCAACGCTTCCGAGGGCGCTGTTGAATTCGGCACGATCTGCAAGATTCAGATCTTTTGCAATTTCGGTCGCAAGGCCTGTCGATTTGAGCGCCCGGACGTGGGTGTTGATGGCCTGTTTGTCCATGCGATAGGAATTTGAGTCAGAACTCGAGCCATCGGGGCGCGGAGCAGCGAATGGGTTTCCGCCAGAGCGGGCCACGATAGAAAGCTGCGCTTCTGAGAGATATTTCGGTGCCACTGTGGAAAAGACCGCAAAGGTCAACACGCCCACCAACACGGAGGCGAGCAGCACTTTAAGCAGGCTCCGCCGCAATGACGGCCAAATGGATTGCATGTCGATGTCGTCTGGGGACGCATAAGTGTGCGCGGGCATAGCTACAGCTCTCTCTTGGCGTGATCAACTGATCAGACTTTAGAGCGGTGGCGGTTAATGAATTGCTTAAGTGTCTCAAAATGATTTGCGCGCCAAGCCTTTGTTAACCAAAAACGGGTTTAATCAGCGTCAACAAAGCTCCATTCCCAGGATAGTATCATGTTGACGCGCTTTACAATCATCGGCCTTAGCCTCCTTTTGATCGCGCTTGCTGGCTGTGCTCGCGGGCCCCAGATGGGTTATGAGGCCATGTCCATCAAGGACCCGGATTGGCAGACCACAGAGGTCATTCCAGCTGGCGGAGAGCTGGTGACGGAATCGCCATCGCATGGTTTTGGCATTGGTGGCGCCGTCGGCAACGTCATGAGCTCAGTAAGCTGGGGCGCTCCTGAAGTCGTACCTGCTGAGCTTACAGGCGCTCCACATGCTGTTGCAGATACAGACGGCCCTTATTTGCTCGATACCGGTGATCGGTTGCGCATCTTTATCTATGGCCAACCAAACCTGTCACGTGGCTATACGGTTGACCACAGTGGTGCCATCACAGTTCCGTTGATTGGCCGGGTGAAAGCACGTGGCTCGACCACCCGCGACCTGCAACGCTCTATTCGCAACCGCCTTGGCGCTGAATATGTCCGCAACCCGCAAGTCACGGTCGATGTTCAGCAAAATCGCCCGTTCTTCATACTTGGCGAAGTTCGCAACGCCGGTGCCTTTCCTTATGTCTCTGGCATGACTATTGAAACCGCTGTTGCAATTGCTGGCGGCTATTCCGAACGCGCCAGCACACGGTCCTTCCGCATTACCCGCCGGGTCAATGGGTACGTTGAAACGATTGAAGCGCCAGCCGACTATGTGGTGCGTCCGGGTGATACAGTCTTTATCCATGAGCGGTTCTTGTAGTCCGACACCCACCTGTTGATAGCCGGTCCAAACCCAATGCAACCCACATTCCGCATTCTGCATTGTCTACGTGCACCTGTTGGTGGTCTTTTCCGCCATGTGTTGGATCTTGCGACAGAACAAGCTGCAGCCGGGTATCAGGTTGGCATAATTGCCGATGCCAATGCCTCGGATGGGCTCACAAGCACGCACCTTAAAGGTATCGAACCACACCTTGCGCTCGGGCTGCATCTTGTCCCTATGAGCCGAAAGCCGGGCCTCGGTGATTTTTCTGCCGCGCGCTTTTTGGTGCGCCTCGCCCGCCAGCAAAAAGCCAATGTGTTGCATGGACATGGTGCCAAGGGCGGCGCTTATGCGCGCCTTGCAAGCCGGACTTTAAAAGCGCGCGGCCTCAACGTTGCCAGTTTCTACACGCCGCATGGTGGCAGTCTACACTTTGACCCTAAAAGCCTGGAGGGGCGTGTTTATCTGACACTTGAAAAAGTCCTGGCCCGCTTTACCGACGGGCTGATTTTTGAAAGCGTCTTTGCCCGCAACGCCTACGATGCGCGCATCGGCCTAAAGCACCGTGCAGTCAAGGTGATCCCAAACGGGCTCCGACCCGACGACTTTGGCGACCATCGACCAAATCCGAAGGCCTCTGACTTCCTGTTCGTTGGTGAACTGCGTCATCTCAAAGGTGTCGATGTTATGTTGCACGCGCTGGCTGAGTTGAATCAAACCCAGTCCGTCCGGGCGCGCTTTGTTGGTGGCGGGCCGGATGCCGAAGTATTCCAAGCGCTTGCACGGAACCTCGGCCTTGCAGACGCTACCAGCTTTCCTGGACCTGCGCCGGCGCACGACACATTTTGTGATGGGCGCTGCCTCATTGTGCCCTCACGCGCGGAAAGTTTTCCCTATATCGTGCTTGAAGCGGGTGCCATGACGATGCCGATCATCGCAACAGATGTTGGTGGGATTCCCGAAATGACCCACGGCACAGACCTAAAACTGGTTCAACCTGACAACGTTAATGCCCTTAAGACTGCGATGCAGCAGTTTTTGGAGCACCCCGAGGCGGCCCAAACCGTGGCCCAGGGATTTAAATCAAAAATCGAAAGTTGCTATACCGTCGCAGGCATGAGTGCCGCAATCGCAGACTTTTACGGCCAAGCGTACGGTAAACGCCTAGATCAAAGTGTTAGAACATCTTTTCTGCCTTCAATAAAACACAGGATGCTCTAACGCAATTAACCTTAACACTGCTCACCTTTGAACCTGATACCGGCATCGGACCCGGTTGGCACAGCAAGTGCTTATTCATTCGTGAACCCATGTCCACGACTAGAGACCGAGCACAAAGCACATGTCCGATACCTTCACATTACCAGATGGCCGCACCGCAAAGACAGGCGGTCGTACTCCAGCAGACGCCTCATTGTCTGAAAATCTGGCGCAGATCGCTGACAAAGGCTTGACCGGCCGCGCTAGTCACATTTCGCCAACCATGGTGCGCAGTGCCGTTCGTGTCATAGAATTTCTGATGCTGTCTCTGTGCGGTCTGCTGATAGCTGTTTTTTACGTCTCCGTGCCACCTGTTCTCTACGATGTGCGCTACCTGACATCGTTTATTGCGGTTGCTGCGTTCACCGTCATCTCATTTGAATTAATGGGTCTTTATACCCCACTCGCCTTTGCATCTTACATTCGACATCTGCCGCGCGTCCTTCTGGGCTGGACCATGGCACTCGTGATTTATGCAGCAGCCGTCTTCTTCCTGAAGGCCGGTGCTGAATTCTCGAGGGCCTGGCTGGCGCTTTGGTTTGTCACCGGCAGCGCATTTCTGATAACCGGTCGAACAATTCTGGCTGCATACGTACGCATCTGGGCCCGCGAAGGTCGCCTTTACCGGCGCGCCGTTCTTTACGGTGTCAGTGATGTCACCAAAAGCGTAATTAATGATCTCGAAGCAGATAGCGACAGCGATGTCCGCATCACGGGAATCTTTGATGACCGTGGTGATGCCCGTGCCGAAAAAGACATTAAAGACTATCCGCGCCGGGGTGGTCTTGGAGACCTGGAAATATTCTGCCGCGAGACGCGTGTTGATTTGGTGATCGTTGCACTCCCAGTTGCCGGTGAAGCGCGCCTGGCTCAGGTTGTTGATAAGATCTCGGTATTGCCTGCTGATATCAAGTTGCCAGCCCGCGCAACTGCGGTTCGGTTCTCACCACGCACATACTCACACGTTGGCTCCGTGGCCATGATCGACCTCTACGATAAGCCGATTGCCAATTGGGACACTGTCTCCAAGTGGGCGTTCGATAAGGTCATTGGTGGACTGGCACTTCTGCTGTTAGCGCCTCTCATGGCCTGCATCGCCGTTGCAATTAAAGCAACCAGCAAAGGTCCAGCTCTGTTTCGCCAGAAACGTTACGGGTTCAACAACGAACTTATTGAAGTCTTCAAGTTTCGTTCAATGTTCACTGATCGTTGTGATGCCGATGCCAACACGCTGGTTACAAAGCACGACCCACGCGTGACACCTATTGGCCGGTTTATTCGCAAGACAAGCATCGATGAACTACCGCAGTTGTTCAATGTTCTTCTTGGCAACCTGTCGCTTGTTGGCCCACGCCCTCATGCGGTCAAAGCCAAAGCTGGAGATCAACTCTACGACAAGGCTGTTGAAGGGTACTTCGCACGCCACAAAGTCAAGCCTGGCATCACCGGTTGGGCCCAGATCAATGGCTGGCGCGGCGAAACTGACACGACTGTGAAGATAGAAAACCGCGTGACTCACGATCTCTACTACATCGAAAACTGGTCGCTGTTGTTTGACCTTTACATCCTTCTCAAGACGCCAACCTCGCTGCTCAACAACGAAAACGCCTACTAAGTTGTCTAAATAGTGGGATGCAACAAGATCGTCATTCACACAAACGTCCATCACAGATAAAGCAATATAAGAAATATTTCCCGTGCCTAGCGCAACCTCACAGATCAAAGCTCATCGCCGACCGATGCTACATCCATCGCTGACCATTGGTGGTGAGAAGAGCTTCATTCACCGCGCGTCGCTATGGCTGGTTGCGTTGACTGTGATTTCAGGTGCGTTTGTTTTTGCAGAGCCTGCCCCGGTCGATATCCTCACAATAGGATTGATTGTTGGCCTACCGGTCGTTGGCCTGACCCACTTCAACGGCGGGATCAAGATGCTTCTCGCCATATGGATGGTGATTGCTGGCTGTCATGTCGCCTCTGTTATGATGTCAAATCAAACAGGTCAATCACTCATCCATGTTACGGTCTCGATATACTTATTTGTGGCCGCGGTAACGTTTGCAGCATTCATTGCACGGCGACCAAAAGACCATGCGCAGTTGATTTTTTCTGCCTACACAATTGCCGCCATTATTGCCGCCCTTGCAGCTGTTATCGGTTATTTTGGCGTCATTCCGGGCGGCGACGAGTTGTTTACAAAATTTGGCCGCGCGAGTGGTCCGTTTAAAGACCCCAATGTGTTTGGCGCGTTCCTTGTGCCCGCTATTGTCTATGCCCTGCACAGCATTTTAAACGAGCCAGGCTTACGCAGGATCTGGATGAGTGCCAGCTTTGGTTTGTTGTCCTTGGCGGCCTTGCTGAGCTTTTCTCGTGGTGCATGGGCAGCAACCGCAATCGCTATTGTCATCTATCTCACGTTGTCGTTTCTCACTGCCAAAACTCATCGCCAGCAGATGAACATTGTTGTGATAGTAATTGTAGGCGGCATTCTAGCAACTCTTGCCATCTTGGCCGCTGCTCAAACCGATTCCATTGGCAATTTGCTGGCCGAGCGCGCGCAGCTGACACAATCCTATGATGAAGGTCATGAGGGGCGCTTTGGCGGACAAGTCAAAGCGATGAATCTCATTGTCTCCAACCCGTTTGGCATTGGCGCATTGGATTTTGCTGAAACCTACCATTCTGAAGAAGTCCACAACGTCTACCTGACGATGTTTCTTAAAGCGGGTTGGCTTGGTGGTGGTCTTTTCCTGATTGTAATGGTCGGCACGATTGCAGCTGGCCTGCGCCATGCGTTCCGACGCACAGCCAGTCAGCCGCTATTCATTGTGGCATTCGCGGCGTTGTTTGCGATCATTCTTGAAGGCTTATTGATCGACAACGACCACTGGCGTCACTTCTACTTGCTGATGGCCCTCGTGTGGGGTCTGATGCTGTCAGATCGAAACATTATTCGTCGACCACGCATCATTGCCGATATTTCTGAGCAACGCATGCAACTTGCCGGCATCCCAATCATGCCGCTCAAAAATGCCGAACCAACACGCGCTGCGCGCATTCAAGCCCGCGTTGCAGCCAAATCTGTACTGTACGATGTGCGCGGCTACTCTGCTTATGCGCACCGTGCACCACGCATCATTCGTGCACAACACTAACGCGACGTCATCTTAGCCACGACATTACGACGTAACACCTTGTTAAGCGTTGAGCGAACAAAGCCGATGTCGTGTCACCACCGGAACAGCTGAGTCCGCCGCTTAAACCTAGTTTGCCACAAGACCAAATGAGGAGGCCTTGCGGCAATGTCTGGTAAAGATCACAGCACATTTTTTGACGGTGGACCGGTTGGGGTTCTTTTGATTCACGGGCTTTGTGGATCGCCAACCGAATTGCGCTATGTCGCAAACGGGTTGGCGTGCCAGGGATACACCGTTTCGTGCCCACAATTGGCCGGGCACTGTGATGGCGATGCCGCCCTGCGCACCTCTACCTGGAATGATTGGTACAGCTCGGCCCAACAAGGCCTGAAAGAGCTTTCGGAACGCTGCGAAACAGTGATTGTTGGTGGCCTCTCAACTGGTGCCCTGCTCGCCATGCTGCTCGCCCACGAGCACAAAGACACCGTAAAAGGCCTGACACTATTTTCTCCAACACTGTGGTTAACCGGCCGTCGGGTGCCTTGGTATGCAAAATTGTTCAATCTCGTGGCCCTAAAATCGGTGGCCAATCTGTTTGATTTTCCAGTGCCGCATAAATTTGGCATCAAGGACGACCGCTTGCGGAACTTCATCTCCAAAGCCCTCCAAGCCCCTGGAGCACCAAAAATGCCGATGACAACGCCGGGTCCGGCGGTGTTAGAGCGGCGCTGGCTGGCGCAAAAAGTATCGCGCATTGCCCGCTTTATCAGCCAACCGACGCTTATTATTCATCCGCGTGAAGACGACTATGCCGGCATGGACAATGCGTTCTTCCTGCAGAAAAACCTGCTGGGCCACGTCGATATGGTGGTGTTAGAAGACAGCTATCATATTGTCACCATCGATCGTCAGCGTGATGTTGTATTACAGCGCACACTAAATTTTGTCGTGCGCCTCACCGGCACTTCGCAACCAAAATTTGAGAAAACAGAGCCAAATCCTGCAAATGCACTTGCTGCTTAGTGGACAAATTCGCGATTCGATGACCAAATAGACAAAGCTAACATTTAACCTGCTGCCAGTAGGCCGCAAGCTTTTAACTATGCAGAGATCTTCCCTGTGCGCCGAACATTAAGTGCATAGAATATAAAGGTTTTAAGGGACGGTAACACGGACAAAAGGTTTTTTTACTCCCTGTTCCAAGCGGAACAGCTAAATTGACTAGAATGCGCGAAATTGTTCTCAAGCAACAAACGGCGGCTCTACCCGACGGGTTGTTCATTCGAAACCAAGATCCATGGGAGCTACTAAAATGACCCGCAAAACACTGATTACCTTCGTTTCTGTTTTTATGGCGGCTAGCCTGCCAATGACATCTGCTGCCCAGGCCGGCAAAAAAACCGCCATTGGCCTCGGCATTGTGGCTGGAGCCGTTATTCTGGGTGCTGCAGCAAACGCAGCTAAGAATAACCAACGCAAAGCTCAAGCCCGCGCCCGTGCTAAGGCCAAAGCTCGGGCACGCGCAAGGGCCAGGGCATCTGCCAAGAAACGCGCTTATGCTGCTCAGAAAAAGAAAGCCGCTCAACAGCGGGCTTATGCAGCAGCTAAGAAGAAAAAAGCCGCTCAAAAACGTGCTTACGCAGCAGCTAAGAAGAAAAAGGCAGCTCAGCAGCGCGCTTACGCAGCCAGGAATGCCAAGCAAAAGCAGGTTGCAGCAACTGAAGCAAATGCCCGCGCAGAAGCTGAAGCTCAAGCAAAGGCGGACGCAGAAAAAACCGAAGGTTCTTTTGTTGCCGCACCATCAACTGCAGCATTGCTGACCAGCCAAGACATTGCAGAAGATACCAGCAGAGTTAAAACCACAGGCGATGCCACCGAAGTCGCCGTTGTGAATCAAGCCGACACTGATACGACCGAGACCACACCAGTTGTTGAAGACAGTGATAGCGGTGAGGGTAACTGCAAGCGCTTCATCCCAGCCGTTGGCCTAACGGTTTCAGTAGGCTGCTAATTAATACAAACGCTAAATTGGGCTGGGCCTTGTCTCTGACAGGGCCCAGCTTTTTTTATATCTTCATTTGACCTAACCCACTCATATTTTGATCAGTGTCTGCGATCTCGGTTGATGGGCAAAGCTGCCTGAGGCCTTAACCCCGGAAAAACCTGCAATTAATCTGAACGCTGCTAAGTTGCTCAAACTCATTGGATTCCAACACTGCGCAAGCTTGTGTTGGACGCGTTGTACCCCAACACTGCGCAAGCTTGTGTTGGACGCGTTGTACCCCAACACTGCACAAGCTTGTGTTGGACGCGTTGTACCCCAACACTGCGCAAGCTTGTGTTGGACGCGTTGTACCCCAACACTGCGCAAGCTTGTGTTGGACAGTAGATCAAATTATCTGCGTAAAATTGATTCCGATTTAAGGCCGTTTGATCCAGGCCTTTTTGTGCGTTCATCGACTTGCAAGAGAGATCGGAATCATCCCGGCCTCGTCGATCCAAGAGCAAGGTTCAACAAAAATATAAAAAAATTGGCCCATGTTCCAGCAGAAACAGAATCAAACCTGCAAACCTGCGAATGTCTCCTCAAACGCGACACCAAGTTCTGTGCAAGACCACAAGCACAAGCCAAACATTTGATCTTTAGGAGACCACCAATGTCCATAAAAACTCTGACAGCCCTCGCAACCGCCATTTTCGCAGCAACCTTCTGGTTCACGGCAACCGCCCAAGCTGGCTGTGGCGGCAAACGCGGATTTTCAAAAAATTACAGCACCAGCGCAAGCTACAAGTCTAAACAGCGCGCCAAGGCACGCGCCGTAGCACGGGCACGCGCTAACGCCAAAGCTAGGGCTAAGGCTAAGGCTAAGGCTAAGGCCATTCGCCTTGCCAAGGCAAAGGCCAAAGCACGTGCAAAAGCAAAAGCTCTGCGTTTGGCCAATGCGAAGAAAGAAAGCAGCTTCGTCGCAACCCAATCAACCGCAGCTCTTCTAACTAAAGGTGACGTAAAGACCAACGAGAATATCGAAAAGCCAAATCAAAAAATCGCTGATACGGAAACAGAAACCACTGAAAACACGGTTGTTGCTACCGCAGAAGAAACTGGCTGCAAGCGCTTTGTTCCAGCTGTTGGACGCACTATCTCTGTTGCTTGCGAATAATTGAACTGGACGAACTTAAAATCAGAAACGGCGCTGAATTCTCCTCAGCGCCGTTTTTGCTGTTCGGAACCTGATTGCAATGCAAAGCAGCGTCTTGACCCTCAAAGCTCAAAAGCAGGCCAGAAAAAGCTATTTTTAGGTGGCCATAACGGCGCATTCAATAACAAGCACCATGGCGGCAACGCCTACAACCACAATGCGAAAGCCAAAGCACGGGCCCGGGAGAATGCAAAGGCGCGGGCAACCGCTTCCAGAAGTCGCGATGGTGGACCAACAGAAAGTAATACAGCCGCTGCCCCATCCACCGCGGCGGTGTTGACCAAAAGCGAACTTGATGCAGATGCAGACACGCGCGTGAAGAAGTCCCCAGATGATAAGGTCACCGTCGCGACATCAACAGACGACGGCACGGCAGACACTGCATCATCGATTGGTGAGGGTGCGTGTAAAAAGTTTGCACCTGAAGTTGGTACAGCTGTCGCGGTGCCGTGCGACTAGATCAACCTACAAAAAGCTGGAATCGACTTTGAGCAGATTAAGTTGATCGCCAGTCATGGCGATAGAGTCATGAGATAGAGCGTTGCGCAAATAACTTCACTGTGCACAACAAAAGGCGCGACGTACTAGGTCCTGCGGACAATTAGCGCAGAGCGATGATGGTAGCCGCGATATTCCAAGTTGCTTGATATGAACTAGTTCCGACTTGATCTGACACCACCTGACACACGGCACCAAAAAACGAGCACCTGTCAGATGAAGTCGGAACCACTACAAGATACATGACCTATATCATTGTCAGCTCAAGTGTCTGTCTTAATTCGTTTTCTTTTTCAAATGGTTTTTCTTCGTCGTGGTCTGGTTGCTGAGATGAACAAACAAAATTGTTCTGTCCGATATTGGCTTTCCATTTCAGACCGGAAGACGAGAATGTCAGCTCACTTGTTCCATCAAGTTCTTGCCCGACAACCTGCTTTAGTAGAAGCGACCCAAATCCTTCCTTTTCCGGCGGAGTAACCTCAGGGCCTCCAGTTTCCTGCCAAGTTATTTCCAAAACTAAATCATCTCCTGTCTCGCGTACTATCCAAGAGACTTCGACGCATCCGGTTGCTTCCGACAACGCTCCATATTTCGCCGAGTTTGTCGAAAGTTCGCCAAAAGCAAGCCCCAGGCTCTGCACAGCGCGTGGTTTTAGGAGAACTTCCTCTCCGTTGTACTTAATTTTTTCATTTTCATTTGGGCGATATACGGCAAGCTGTAGATCCAGAGTTTGCTCAAGAGAGGTCTCAGACCATTGGTCTTGAGTGATAAGCTCGTTGGTTTTGGCGAGGCTTTGTATCCTAGCAGTAAACTTCTCTTGAAACTCATGCATATCGGTAGCGTTGGCGCAAGTATGTCTTGAAATTGATGTTAGGACAGCCAACTGATTTCGCGATCTATGATTCACCTCACGCATGAGTAACTTTAGATGTGTTTCCCAACGTTTGCGCTCGCTAATATCGAACGACACAGAGGTCGTTCCGATCACCTTGCCAAACGTATCGATTGTTTGGACGGCTTTTACCAAGCACCATAAAGGCTCTTCATCGTTTTCTAAGCAGACCTCTGCTTCATGCACACCCGGCTCGCTTAACGCTTTACATTTTAATGCGATTAAAATATCTGCAACCTTTTGCGGCATGATTTGATCGTCCGTTTTCCCCAACAGATGATCTTCATCCAGTAAGCAGTTATACGACCAAGTACATCTGCCCTGAATATCGTGATGAAACACTGATATATTTGACTGAGCTAATGCTAACCTAAAGCGTTGTTCTGCTTCTGAATATTCACTAGGCTCAAGGTGAGTGACAAGAGGCTGTTTGTCATGTGATTTTTTAGAACTCATCTCTCTCTCCAGATCTTAAGAAAACTGCACACTGCTAACCGATATATTCACAATCTCGCGATCTCAATTCAAAATTTGGTCTGGCAGCTTATGAAGCTACTTTTTTATCGTCTACGCCAACGCCAAGACTACGCTGTGCAAGGTGTTCGTATGTCATAAAAACTCGAACAGTGGCGCTTTCCGTTTCTAGGCCACAGAGATTTGTAACAATACGGCTTGTGTCTTGGCTGCACTTGCCTTCGAAAGTGCACATTAAGTTGTCGAATTCTGAGCGTGTTCTGGGAATAGAAGACAACAGATCGCCATTAGAATTATGATAATCTATCGTATACTCACGAACATGAACTAATGGTGCATGGTGGTATAAAACTGGTCTTGTTGAGTCTGGAAACTCAGCCTTTTTTTCTGCTATCCTGAATTGTACACTGGGCTGAAATTTACTGACTTTCGGCTTGGAAAGAATGTTCATTTTTGTGTCTGCATTTGCGTCTGCGCATAACGCACAAATTCCAAATATGGCGCTTATTATCAAAGCCAATTGTCGCTGCATGGTTATGGGCCTCTGTCAAATTAATGCATTTGACCCAACATACTGGTGCGCGAGAGTTCCAGATGGTTCCCAATATGGAACAAATAATCGGCAAATATTGATGATTTGTACTTGCATTTAAAACCACTCAGACGATTTAGTTTGGGCGCAAAGTTGTAGGGCACCTGCTCGGACTGAATCAGGGTTGCAAAACCCAAAAGGGATCTGCAAGCGGCAGCGGAATCTACGCCGTAGCCACATCAAATTCATTGAGTAGTATGACGAAGGCATTTGGAAGCTCTTGAGCCGAAATGTTATTGTATGTTTCCCGAAGCTTCTCACCCAACATATCCAAAGATGGAGTGGCCACAGCAGCGTAGAGGCAAAAGTCCAACATGGATATATTGCCGTTCTTCCGAATTGCCCGCTCAAAATGTTTGCGCTCTCTGTCGTTATTGAGCAGGACTGGTGATTTTATTACAAAAAATTTCACGTTTCTAACCGTCCTTTTGCGTGTACTGCTTTGCAGTATCTCTTTGCCCAATTGAGATCGCTAGAGCGGTTTGTAGAGGGAAGGAACAAGCGGCCTCAATTGGGTGGAGACTCAATTTGCGCAAACCGCTCTAGCAATCACCAACAATGATGCGTGACCTAGGTCAATAGTTCCGAGCTTTAAAAAATATCTGGCAACCGGCAGTTGATTTAGTTAATTTTAACTCAATTCTCGGTCTGATTTGGCATCTGCCGTTGAGGCAATATCGAAGGCTTGGAAAAATTTTGTCTACTTCTTTACGCGAACGTAGCCATGGCAAAAACTTGCCAATCAGCAGTTTCGCTCCCTTCGGCTTATTTTGATATTAAAGAACTATCTAGCAAAACTCGCTGACCACTAGATCATCCTGCGAAAAGTTGGGTTCGACTTTTCGCAGATACGTTGATCGCCAATCATGAGATAGAGTCATGGGATGGAGCGTTAAGATGGAGCGTCGCGCAAATAGCTTCAGAGTGCACAAGAAAAGGCGCGACGCTTTAGCCAGAGACCCCGCAATAAAGTATTGGCTCAAGGTATTGTTTAGCGTTAATTACTCTGACATTCGATCGTTTTGTGCTTTCTTAAGTCTTCATGTTTGATGTGCTGCTTGTGCACTAGGCAACAGATTCAGTGGTAACATTTTTAATAATTCTTCACTAAATTCAAAGAACGGTCCAGAAGCATCATCCAATAGAGATTCTCCCGAGCGGACCCTAACCAACCAGTTCTCAACGGTGCAGCCCATCTTAATTTCAGACTCTCCTTGAAGCTCAACGCCCATAGATCGAAGTTCAAACATGCATTTGAGCACCTCACTTGTAAGATCATGCCATCGTACTTTAATGCGTGTGATCTGATCTCCTGAAACTAGGTCATCATCACTTTTAGAAACACAATGAACCTTCAGACATGTTTCTGCCGCCTCCAGAGATTTGAGCAATCCCGTGAAAGTCGCCGTTGAAAAGTACGTATATGTTAAGCCGTCATTGCATTCAGAAATTTTCCTAATATTTTCAATTGGACAGGGTGTATGTTTTCTGCTGGCATAAAGTAGTCTTTTAGGAACACCTTCTTTATCACCCAAATTTAATGCACTGAGCACTGCAAGTGCGCGCAAAGTAATGTCAGTGACTTCCTGATAGACAGAAGCAATCTTGTTCGAAAGTCTTTTTCTTTGGTTGCCTGGCAACATTTCTGACAGCGGCACTTTCGATGCGTTGTCAAATCGGGTGTGGCACGGTCTTTCCATGGTGTGGTCTCTTCTTATGTCAATGGCGCAATTTTTTGTCTTGGGTCTAAGGTAATATTGGTTGTTGATCACCTGACATTTAGATGTTCAAGCCGGTGAAAAGTTTCCGGCAATTGAAGGATATGTTTAATTAATGATCAAGTTTGGGGCTGAATTTCAAATGATTTCAAAAGACCAATAAATGCCGAAATAAAATTGCAAAAGTGCCTGCCCTATGATTTGTCTAGGATTTTTCTCAACTCCTGTGGTTTTGACTGGTTGACAATTAAGTTTAATATTTTTTTAGATTCTTTGGCCAATGCTTAGTCTTTGGGGCAGATGTTGGCTTTGACACAAAACGAGAACTTCAGTTGCAATAACCTAGATCAATCTGCAAAAAGTTGCAGCGCAACTTTGAGCAGATAAGTTGATCGCCAATCATGAGATTGAGACATGAGATAGAGCGTTGAGCAAATAGCTTCACAGTGTACAACAAAAGGCTCGATGCTCTAGAAACCTGCTTTTTTACATTTTTTGCCAATTTTTTTGCCAGCGATCGCGCGGGCTGTGCAACGTAACTTTTCCTTAATGCTAAATCCCAAAGCACGCAAACTTGTAATACATGCCACAGCTATAAGTGAAGTGATTAAACCATACTCTATCAGTGATGAACCAGAGTCATCAGCCAAACCTTTTCTACCGAAAAGGAACATTCGCCTGGTTATGTCCATATTCAAACCCTCTTAATTCGATTAACCCAACTGATCCCATAACCCAACTGATCCCAGAATGAATGGAATTAGGATGCTCAAGGTGGACATAGAGTTCCAAAAGATATTGTCGGTCTGGTCATTAATGTTTTGTTTATTTTATCGCTTTCAAAATAAGCTTGGATCACGGGGATTGAAGGCCAAGATGGCACGAGTCTACTTGCACGAGTCTACTTCGAGCCGATATTCCCAACACACTCGCCAAACGTCAGATTTCCACCTGAAAGCTGACAAACTTTATCCTCTTCGCTGCTCACGTTCGTTTGCCCTGCTTGGCTTCTTTGTCGCCTATAAGCTTGAGTATGTCCTTTGGCGACGCCGAAGTGGCCCAGCGCATCAATCTCATCTAAAACGTGATCCCCACAACAAAGCCCGGCGCTCAGAGCGCTTCCTGACAGCTTCTGACGTGCCATAGCGGTCTGGTCTGGTAGTTGAGTAAAGCGTTTACCTGTGACGTGATGCCAGAAAAATGCATCGATGACCTTTCGATTGGATATGGCGGATCGTTGCGTCGGTTCAGGTGGTAAAATGGAAGACAGAAGAGCGAAGTCATCATCGTTGAAGGCTTGGCAGGTCAGCTGGTAAGCGTTGGCGCTTGAGCACTTGCGTCTCCTCGGCCGTTGGTAAGGTGCAAGAATCGACGCAGAGAAGCCTTGCAAACTCATCTCATTGTGCAACTGTAAGTCCCATTCCATAGAGATGGTGATTGGCTTGAAGCGATCAATAGCGCTGAAATTTGTGAGGGGACGGAAGTTGGAGGGACCCATAGTGGGAGGTGGGCCTGCCCTCAAATTGTGAGCTTCCTGCATGGGACTGAACAGACTTTTCTCTTATCTCACTGGTCTGGCCGAACATTCTGAAATCAAAAGCCCGTTGGACAAGCTTCGAGGCTCGAAGGCTGCTTAAATGAGGACTGGAACCGGAATAAATCCGTGGCAAGTCCACCAACACGTGCACTCAAGTTGTGCCATCAATGCCGGCATGCTTTTCCGTATGCCTCTCAACGGCAGGCGGCTGTGACACAATGAGGGCAAGGTCATGCCAACGTGTTGGCAGGTGCTTTTGCAATAGAGACACGCTCAAGACGCCCGAAGCTATTGAGAAACAGTCACAATTGACGCCAACTTCGCAATGCGATGACCCGGACCCGCACATCCTTCTCGTTTGGCGTTTTACCTATCCCATAAGATGTTAGCCGTAGCAGAAGTAAAACAGGCCGACCGGGTTGTGCCGGGAAGCAAAATTGAACAAACTACAGATCCCGCTCGCAAGGACCCGACTGGGCCCCGGACAGACCGTCCCAACAAAAGAGACAATAATGGCTTCGCAAGCAAACGCCGGTGCCCAAGGTGGCAAGATTATTAAGATGGCGCCACGGATCGCCTATCGCAATCTGTTCCATGACCGCCTCAGTCTTCTCGTAACCCTGGTCGGGATTGTATTTTCTGTCCTGCTGGTCGCCGTGCAGTGCGGACTTTACATTGGTTCTGAGAAGAAAATTGCTGCGGTGCTCGACCAAGCCCCTGCCGATCTTTGGATCGTGCCGCTCGGCACCAAGAGCTTTGATGATCCTGCTCTGCTGACCGGTCATGAAAAATATGTCGCCCTGTCCACGCCTGGCGTTAGCAATGTCGAAGAGATGATGGTTAGTTTTGCACGTTGGCGCAAACCAGAAGGCGGCAAGAAAGCTTTCATCCTTGTCGGACTTGATTGGAAAAATGGTGGGCTGAAACCATGGAATTTAGTGGAAGGCAGTATAGATACGCTTGCCACGCCCAACACTGTTGCAATTGATAAGTCGTACTTCAAAGACCTTGGCATCGAAGGTAACGGATCACATGCCGAAATTAATGGCCAACGTATCACCGTCGGCGCGGTGACCAAAGGCATCCGCTCCTTTACGACGCTGCCCCTGGCTTTCACACCGATTGATCGCGCTAGAAAGCTTGCCGGTGCCTCGATCAATCAGGCGACCTATCAACTCGTCTCGGTAAAAGAAAAAGACCAAATTGAAAACATCCGCAGAGCGCTTGAAAAACGCCTTCCCAATACCGAGGTCCTCACCCAACAGGAATTTCGTGATCGCAGCGTCAACTACTGGCTATTTAATACCGGTGCCGGTGCCGCCCTTATCGCCGGTGCCGCCCTTGGTATTATCGTTGGTATCGTGATTGTTGCTCAAACCTTGTACGCCAGCACCAAGGACCACTTAGCGGAATTTGCTACGCTGCGCGCTCTAGGCGCTTCTGCAAGCTACATCCATATCGTCATTCTTGTGCAGGCTATCTTAAGTGCCATCATCGGATTCGCACTTGGCTTTGCGCTCAGTATGGGCCTGATATCTTTAACCAAAGACACCACGCTCACCATCGTCATGACACCAAAGCTCGCGGTCGCCTTGTTCTTACTCACGCTTGGCATGTGTATCCTCGCTGCCATTTCCGCAATTTTCAAAGTCACCCGTATTGATCCGGCAGGTGTGTTCAGCGGCTAACGCAGTCCTGAAAACAATATTCCGTTCAATAGAGAGATTTAGGAGACGTCTTCATGGCCCAATTCCAAAGCGCATCTGGCGGCGGCAAACCGCTACTTGAGGCGCGGGGCATCAAGAAAGTGTTCGGCACTGGCGCAGGCGAGATCACCGTTCTCAAAGGCGTCGATGTTGACCTGCTGCCTGGTGAACTCACGCTACTGATGGGACCTTCGGGCTCTGGCAAGACAACGCTGCTCTCCATTCTCGGCTGCATCTTGTCTGCCACCACGGGCAACCTCAGTATTGCAGGTGAAGAAGCCGTTGGGCTTGATGCCGAAGGTCTTGCCGACCTCAGACGGCGCAACATTGGCTTTGTTTTTCAGCAATACAACCTGTTTCCAACCATGACGGCGCATGAAAATGTGTTGATCGCACTGGATGTCAGAGGGGTGCCGCTACCAGACCCTAAAGCCTCCGCCCGAACGGCCCTTGAAGAAGTTGGCCTCTCCCACCGCATCGATACATTTCCGAAAAAGCTATCCGGTGGTGAAAAACAACGCGTCGCCATCGCACGCTCATTGGCTGGCGCGCCTGCCGTTATTCTCGCCGACGAACCGACCGCCGCACTTGATAGTGAAAATGGCAAAGCGGTGATGGAGCTTCTTTCAACTGTTTCAAAAGACCCGACGCGCGCTGTGCTCGCCGTGACTCATGATCACCGCACGCTCAAATATGCCGACCGCATTATTCGTATTGAAGACGGCATCATTTCATCTGACGAACGTCCAAAAGACAATCCTGCTGCGCTCAATCACGATCCGGCTTCACATGCATAATTAAACAAGGGAAATTGACCCGCCATGCTTAAGAACCTCGCTACTCTCATCCTACTCGCCCTTGTTGGTGTTGGTGGATATTTTGTCAGTAAAGAAGTCTTTGACAAAAATGATAACGACACCTCTGAAGAAGAAACGGTTGGCTCCCAAGTTGATTGGGCCGTCGCCGCCCCTGGTCGGGTTGAACCAAAGTCAGGTGAAATCAAAATTGGCCCAGGGCTGCTCGGTCGGGTCGAAGAAGTTTTGGTCAAAGTCAAAGACCGCGTTGAAAAAGGCGAGTTGCTGTTCCGTCTTGATGATGCCGACGCGCGCGCCAGATTGGCGTCTGCTGAAGTTGCAGCTGAATCCAGCCGAGATGTGCGCGAAAGCCAGTTGCCATCAGGACGCGAGGATTTAAGAAAAGCTGAAGATGCCCTTTATTCGGCTGAACGCGCGGTAACAGGGGCACGTATCGAACTTGATTATGCGTTGGCTGCAAAACGCCGAGGCACAGGTTCGGCGCAAGCGCTGTCAAATTCACGTTCACGATTGCGCAGAGCCAATGACCGTTTAGAACGCGAACGTATTGCCTATGTCAAAGCGCAATCAAAATCAAACCTGCCTGCACCAAGTCGTGCTGAATCGGCATTCAACAAGGCGCGTGCAGAAGTACGGATGGCTGAAGCTTTGCTTGATAAGACTCGCATTCGATCCCCGCTCTCTGGCACCGTCTTGCAGGTTCACACCAATACAGGCGAAGTCGTCGCGCCAAGACCAGAATTGGCTCTCATTGTCGTTGGCGACATGAGCAGCTTAACGGTCAAAGCAGAGGTCGATGCCAGTGATATTGCTAAAATCAAACTTGGCCAGAAGGCCTTTGTACGTTCAACCAGTTACCCCGGCAAAGATTTTTCCGGTTCTGTTGCCAGGATCGCACCATCGTTATCGCGCCCCATTATTCATCCACGCGGCCCACGTTTGCCAAACGATGTTGAAGTCCTTGAAGTGACCATCAACATTGATGGCAATACACCACTTTTACCAGGCATGCGGGTGGACGCCTTTTTTCGTTAAACCCGGGACGACGCTTCCGTCGCAACACCAAAGCCGTCCTCCAAAAGGGCGACGCAAACGCGTTTGATGAAACCAGCCACACTCCGTTCGTGGCTGGTTTCTTTTTTTAGTTTTTCCTGAAACGGATATTTCTTGCGCGTTCAATATCAATTGCTTGCCCCATATTACATAATAAAAACTACATATTAACCATGCGCCTCAGGGTCTGAAATTAAGTTACCCCCCTGTCACGGGCGTAACAGCGCCAGCGGCCAACTTCCCGCATTCTCTCATCATGATCAAAGCGCAGTCCAAAAGATGCGCACCACATGAAACAGGAGACGCGTGATGAAAGGCGAAATTATCAAGTTCAAAGAGAAGATTGGCTTTGGCGTCATCAAAGCTGAAAACGGTGAGAAGTATCGGTTTGCAAAAACCGACGTCAAGAACCTTAATGGCAAGCTGGTGGGTCATGAAGTTGACTTCCTCATCAACGCACGCCGTTCCACTGAAATTTTTCTTCTGCAAGGCACGCCATGGTCTGCTTTTGGCCCGCAACCACGCAGCTAATCAGAACCCATCCTATTGAGGAACAAACCGATGTCCGCCCTGATTGATCTGAATGATGTCCCCCCTGTCGCGCCGCAAGACCTGATGCATATCATGCAGAGGCTGATCGCTACGGAAAATGGTTTGATCCTGTTGAAAGGCTTGAATGAGGATACCCACAACGCTTTAGAAGATGCGATTTGGACCACATTTTCCGATGAGCCTGAAGCGCGCCTGGCCCTCATCGTCCGCTTTGAATGTCTGATTGAACTGTTTTCAAGCCGTCGTTTGAGAGATCAACTAACCCGGCATGGCCTCGCCCTGATCGCACCCGCCTTTGCAGTAGCAGCTCACCAACGCCTCAACACCAGCTGGGGCTTCAACCCACAAAAGTTCCTGATGGGCTTGCTTGAGAAACTCAATGCTGAGACCCAGCGCAACACAACGCCATTTACTATCCTTTCAGCTCTGCGTGCAACGCAACACGAAGGCGCACAACTGGCAGCCTAGATCAACCTGCCAAAAGTTGGGTTTGACTTTGAGCAGATAAGTTGATCGCCAGTCATGGGATAGAGCGTCGATCAAATAGCTTCACTGTGTACAAGAAAAGGCGCGACGCTCTCGTAAAGACGATACGACCATGGCGGCTTTAAAATTTTTTGGGCCGCGCTAAAGTTGACGCTAACGATCATTCGCCTCACGGCTGGGGCAACATTGGGTTATACTCCGTTCGATTGGAGACCCTGCTGCCCTCATGACCACTGATCTCAAATCCAAAACATGGGATGCCACTGAGTTTTTCTCTGCTCTTGAGGCCAACGCGCGTGCCGCGCTTTCCGATCATCTCGAAACACGATTCATTCAGCGCGGCGAAGCGCTCGTGCGACAGGGACGAACCGCACAGGCCTTTTATCTTGTTGTCTCAGGCCGATTTGCGGTCACAGTTGAAGGGCACAAAGAGCCGGTTGCTGAAATTGGTCCCAACCAACCGATTGGCGAAATTGCATTTCTCACCGGAGGCACACGCACCGCAACTGTGACGGCGCTGCGCGATAGCATCGTCCTGCGTCTTGATAAGCAGGATTTTGATACTTTGTCGAAAGACAGTCCCGACATATGGCGCAGTCTCGCCACAACAATGGCAGAGCGCCTCGCTGCAACGACAGTTGCAACGCCCGATCCACCAGACCCGCGCCCGCGGACGATCGCCATCCTTAGAGCTGGCAACAGTCCCATCCCCAAACGATTTATTGAGCGCTTCATTGAAGTTTTCAGTCGAGACCTCAATACACTGATCGTGTCATCTGACAATGTCGGCGACATATTGAGCTGCGGGGAAGATATTCATTCTTCGAAGGCGACCCGCGCCCTCAACGAGCTCGAAACCAAATATGACTTTATCCTGCTGCTGGCAGATCACAATCTGACACCGTGGACGGAGAAGGTCGTCCGCCACGCTGATCTGCTGCTGCTCGTTGGCCATCACGCACGAGATCCCAACGCCAACGTACTTGAAGGATTCGCGGCCGGTTTCATTGCAGCCGACCAACGCCGATTGGTACTGGTCCATGAAACCCGAACAAAAGTGAAGGGCACCCAAGCCTGGCTGGAAGATCGCAACGTCATCATGCATCACCATGTAGCGCTTGATGATCCAGAAGATTTTGAGCGCCTGCGTCGGTTTATTGAAGGCACAGCTCGTGGCTTCGTAGCCTGCGGTGGTGGGGCACTGTGTTCAGCCCATGTCGGTGTCATCAAAGCCCTGCAAGAACAGGGAGACAGGTACGATATTCTTGGCGGCACATCTGCTGGCAGCGCCATGGTTGCTGCCTTTGCTCTCGGCCACAGCCCCGACCAGATGGCCGAAACAATTAAAGACATGTTCGTCGCGCACAAGGCAATGAGCCGCTATACCTATCCGCGCTACTCTATTCTGGATCACGCGAACTTTGATGCCCAGCTCAGGCGCTATTTTGCAGGACTCGATATAGAAGACCTGTGGCTGCCAACATTTGCGGTATCAACCAATCTCTCTAGCTATAAGTTGCATGTTCATCGGACTGGCGATCTTTGGACGGCGATCCGAGCATCGGCGTCCATCCCGGTGCTGTTGCCACCGATCTATACCGAGGACGGCCAGATGTTGGTCGACGGTTGTCTGCTCGACAACGTCCCGATCCGCGTCATGCACCAACTGAAAAGCGGACCCAATACCGTGGTCAGTTTTCTTGTGCCGGAAATGGAACGCTTCAATGTTGACTATGATGGCCTGCCGCCGCGCGCAGATCTTTTGAAAGCACTGCTCAACCCCCTGCAATGGCGCAATCTGCCAGATGCTCCAGGACTTTTATCCGTCCTGATGCGGGCCATGATGGCAAACCGGCACGACTTCAAGCGCCATCTGCATACAACCGACCAGCTGTTGGTGCCGCCCATTGCTGCCGACATTGGCCCGCTTGATTGGCACCGTTACCAAGAGTTGATTGATGCTGCCTATGATTGGACCCATGCCCGCCTTGACGACCGCTCAAATTTGGAGCGGCCCGCAAAACCCACCCGCGTGCCCGAGCCAACTTAAAGCATGTCTCCATTGATTAGATTCACAGCCATACTTTAAGCCTTTGTTTTCGCGTATCGCCTGAAAGTGGGAACCGTTTTTGGGCGGCACACTGTAGTCCGATTAGTCTGACCCATTAACAAGCCTCTAATTTTTGTCCCAAACGGTGGAGGCTTGTGAGCTTGTTAAGGCTCTCACGGTAATGTTGCGCCATCACCTCAAGAATTTCAGCCTGGGCCGAGATATACGGGACTGGGCTATCGTCAATGGACCGGCATAATCGTGGCGCAGTCTTGCCCAACACCCAGCACAGATGAAAGCCAGGCCCGCAAAACACCCAGCTTGCTGTTTGATGATGCCATATCATTTGCCAAAGGTTGGATCGCTACAGCATCGTTTAGTCGTGATGCCGTTGCTTCCTTTTCGCTCAATATTTTCTCAGCCGCCGTCAGCCTGATCTCAACGTTGATCTTGGCGCGCCTCGTTGGCGCGGCCAATTATGGCATTTATGCCGTTGCAATCGTCTATGCGAATGTGTTTGCATTTGTTGCCTGCCTTGGCTTCCCGCAACTGATTATCCGGACACAAGCGCGCGCCACCAAGGCCCAGACACAAGCGGCTCCACGCGCGGTGCAAAAAATGGCAATGCTAACCGCCATCGTGACTGGCAGCGGGTTGGCGCTGATGGGCCTTGCATTCTCGGGCCGCCTTCTCCCCACGTCCACACCACAGTCGTTTTGGGCGTTTGTGATTGCGATGATGATGGTCGTTCCAATCGCCAGCCAACGGTTGCGCGAAGCTATCCTACTCGGCCTCCATCAACCGATCTTATCTTTGTTACCGGAACGGCTGTTTCGCTCAACAGCAATGCTGGTCGGGGTGGTTGTCACGGCCCTGGTAGCTGGCACGGGCCTTGGAGCACCGCATGCGATTGCCATGCAGGCCGTGGCTTATGCGGTCTCGATTTCTGCGGCTTATTATCTGGTTAGCAAAACAGCACCTCGGGCAGCAAAACCAAAACACATTACGCTTGATCCCCACCTCATCAAAGAAGCGCTTCCTTTCCTTTTCGTGGGGCTGTCAACACTGCTTGCAGGGCGCGTTGACATCATGATGTTGGCTGTCCTCACCGAGGCGGAAACCGTGGGTCAGTACCGCCTTGCAGCCCAAATTGCCGCCATTGTCATGATGATCAGCACGGTTGCTCAAGCCGTACTTAGTCCGAAGATCTCAAAACTAAGTCACGAAAACCAACTTCAATCGTTGTTGGCGCGCTTGCCCCTCTTGAGTGCAACCTTGTTCGTGATTGCGGGCCTGTTATCAACGCTAGTCTACGTGGCATTTCACGTGGCACTACCTTGGATTGGAGCAGATTTTGCACAAGCTGGTCCTGTCCTCACTATTCTGCTTGTCGCGTTTACGATCATTGCATTTCTGAGCCCTGCCCTGCCGTTGTTGACCATGAGTGGGCGGACAACGTACGCCGCCGTTGCAAACGTCATAGCCATTGCGATCAATATCATTTTAAATCTTATTCTTATTCCAGCGTTTGCTGGCACAGGTGCCGCCGTTGCGACAGCTCTGTCGCTTCTCTCCCTCTATGTGCTCTACGCCTGTTTTGCCGCCCCCATCGCGCGATAAAAACGGCTCGATTTGCAACAACTTTAAAGACAAATTTCAAATAAATCGCACTACACGTTTAGCGATAAAAAAGGATCCGTGTACTACCTTGGGTTTCATTTAGAAGGGCAGTACTACTTCTGCTCGTGTCATCCCAAGAAGAAGAACAACAAACAGATGTCTCAAGTTCTTATCGTAGACGACAGCCGAACCAATCTGGCTCTCCTATCGCATTTAACCCAGCGCGTTGACGACACCATTGTTGTCGAAACACGTGACCACGCCGATAAAGCGTTGCGCTGGCTTGGCGATAATACGCCAGATCTTATAATCGCCGACTACAACATGCCGGATATAAACGGCATTGAATTCACACGCCAATGTCGCTCAGAACCCAATGGTAAAGACGTCCCCATCGTCATGGTAACGTCTGCGCGGCGACGGAAGGTATGCCTAGAGGCTCTACGCGCCGGCGCCACAGAATTTCTAAACAGCCCTGTCAACGAAGAAGACTTTGTCTCACGCGTTGGCCACTTGTTGCACCTGCGCCGCAAATCACAAGACGTTAGAGAACGCTCCCTTGAACTCAAGAAGATCCGTAAATGGTCACGTCAGCAGGGCTTGCTGCCGGGCACGCCTGAGTGGCTCAAACTAGCTCACGTCCTAGATAATGTTCCGGTCATGTTAAGCGCTGTTTCTCCAATGGGACAATGCTTGTTTGTGAATGCCATGCAGGCTGCTTTCTTCGATAGTGATCCCGCCGAAATTACCGGAAAATATCTTGCCGATTTGCCAGGCAACATCCGCACGCATCTTGATAGTGAGCAAGATGCCAAAGTCATTATCAGCCAGATACCTGAAAATGAATTTGAGCAAGACGTAACCGATAACGAAGGCACACGCCATGTTCTGCTGACGACCAAGCGACCGATCTGCGACGACAACAAGAATGTGCTCGCCATATTGACTACCTCGGTGGACATTACTGGGCGCAAAAAAGCTGAAGAAAACTTACGCCATGTTGCCGAGCACGATTCTCTAACCGAACTCCCCAATCGGCTTAGTCTGCGCCAACACATCGAACGCAATATGTCGTGCGACGATACCCGAAACACATGCTTTGCTTTGCTGTTTATTGATATTGACAGATTCAAGGATATCAACGACTCACTTGGCCACGACTTTGGTGACCGCCTGCTTTCAGCCATCGCGGGACGCCTTGACAAATCAATTGAAAAACCGAATTTCGTTGCCCGACTTGGCGGCGATGAGTTCGCAGTTGTGGTTTCTCAAACATCTAAAAAAAATGCGGGCGAGCAGGATGCCCAAGTGATCTTAGACCAGCTGCACAAACCTATTTTTCTCGGAAATCATGAAATCCGAATGAGTGCAAGCATCGGCATTGCCTGCTACCCTCAAGATGGCACGACGGTTGACGCACTGTTGTCGCGCGCAGACCTTGCGATGTATCGCGCCAAAGCCAACGGTGGCAACGGATTCCATACATCAAGCCGCCATGACCATGAACGCGCATGCCGCAATGCCTCACTAGAGTCGGACTTGCGACGCGCGATCAGCCGCGATCAACTGCGCCTCTACTACCAACCTAAAATTCGCCTGAGTGATCGAAAGCTCATAGGGGCTGAGGCGCTTATCCGTTGGCAACATCCAGACCATGGCCTTGTCTCGCCTGTCGACTTCCTGCCTCTTGCTGAGGAAAGCGGATTGATTCTGCCGATTGGTGAGTGGGTTGTTCACAAGGCATGTCAGGATGCTGGAACATGGAGCCACACAGGACACCATGACGTTTGTGTGTCTGTCAACATCTCACCTAACCAGTTCGCCAAACAGAATATCTCGCAACTTGCCCGCAGCGCACTTCGCGAATGCCATATGACACCTGAAAATCTGGTCATAGAACTCACAGAGCAAAGCATCATGCGCAACACCGAGACTTTGCGGTGCGATCTCAATACCCTTCGACAGATGGGCATCAAACTCTCTCTAGATGATTTTGGAACCGGCTACGCCTCATTGCGCTATGTTCAAAATTTTCCCATCACTGAACTAAAAATAGACCGGAGTTTTGTAAAAAACCATACCGTTGACAGCAACGACCGTGCCATTGTCAACGCCATTATAGGTCTTGGAAAAAGCCTCAAACTCGACGTCGTTGCCGAAGGTGTTGAGACGTTAGCTGATGCGAGCTCTCTGGAAAATGCGGGATGCCAATCAGCGCAGGGTTACTATTTTAGTCGACCAATTCCCTTGCAGGATTTCCACAAAATTCTGAACTCTGGCGAAACGCTTGGCGGTGATCAAGAAGAGCGTTGTGCATGACCGCCCTCATTAACCCGTTTGTCGATCAAATCCTGCTCAAGACGGATGGCGACGTGCCGCCACGGGACGCCGCGTCGACGTCCCAATTGCCGAATGCTTCTAATCCGTCAGACAGAAAGGCCTCGTTCCTGAAAGCTCTGTCACAAACGGGTGAAGGCGAAATGGCGCGTAACCGCCTGGTTATTAGTGGCATCATTCTTATTTATTTCGTCGTCGAAATGCTGTGGAATGACCGCGTCCTGACACTTCCCCTTTTTGTTATCTGCTCCTTTTTTGTTTTTTCCGTCGCACTCTGGCTGCATATCTATGTGTCACCAGCGGCAAACCACCGTCGCCGTATCATCGCCATGTGCAGTGATATAGGTACGCTTTCACTTGGCCTCTATATCGGAGCAGAAGTCACCGCTTCTACTTTTCCAGTCTATTTGTGGATAATATTTGGTAACGGGTTTCGATTTGGTCTGTTGTTCTTGACTATCTCTTCTCTCACAGCAACGGCGTGCTTTGCACTCGTCATTATAACCACAAGCTACTGGCAGTCGTTTTATAACTTATCGTTTGGCCTTCTGTTAGCTCTGATTGTGTTACCGCTCTATGCGCGAAAACTCATCAAAGACTTGTCAGATGCGCGGCGCAAAGCCGAAACCGCCAGCGAAATGAAAACTCTGTTTCTGGCAAGCGTCAGTCACGAGTTGCGTACACCTCTCAACGCGGTCATTGGGCTAAGCGACTTGCTCTCGTCCACGCATCTGGACGAAGAGCAACGCGAAATGTCGACGTCGATCAACGCATCGGGCCGATCTTTGTGTGGCCTTATCGATAATTTTTTGGATTATTCACGACTAGAAGCAGGTGCGATGCCCACAAGCAAAGACCCCTTTTGCCTTGTATTTTTGATGACAGAGCTCAATTGCATCGCACGCGCGCAAGCACGCGACAAAGATTTGACAATTGGACTGCACGTGACACCCAGAACCCCGATGGCGCTTATTGGGGATCGCGGCAAGCTCGCCCAGATTTTAACTAACCTGATTTCCAACGCCGTGAAATTTACTGCGCGTGGCTCTGTTTCACTTGCCGTCGATGCGCTGTCAATTGAGGACAATACGGCACGACTTCGGTTTGAAGTTACAGACACGGGAATTGGCATTTCTCACGCCTCGCAGAAACGAATTTTTGGCCGCTTCACTCAGGCTGACGCACGCATTGTCGATCAGTATGGTGGCACTGGGCTTGGCCTGGCTATCGTTCAAGAGCTTGTCGAACTGCTCGGTGGACAACTGGGCGTTACCAGCACACCGGGCCAGGGCAGCACATTCTGGTGCGAAGTTGACATGCCGATCGATCAGGACGGAGCCAAAAGTGCGCCGATGCAAGATCTCATCATTGCTGTTTACTCAGGCAATCGTGACCGTCGGCGCAAGCTTGCTGCCGCCACTGGATACGATCACGTAGAATGCCTTGAAGACGAGGAAAAGCTTACGGTGTGGCTCAAGAATCATCACAAAAATGCAACTGAATCTGTTCTCATCGTCGATGAGGCTCTGCAGCGCTCGAACAAGATTCGTGCGTTTGCAGACCGGTCGGCACACATAAAAGTAATTACTGTTTCACATCGGGGCGAACAGAATTTAGCGGACACCATGCTCAAAGCAACGTCATTCAGCAGAGTGCGTCTTCACACCATTGATGTAGAACTGAAAGCCATGATCGATTGGTTGGCCTATCACCGCGCTTACCGCCTGGAAAAAGGGATTCTGATGACACCAACGACGGGCGCGCGCGCGCTTTCAATCCTCGTTGCTGAAGACAATCATGCAAACCAGATGGTTGTGCGTAAAATTTTGAGTCACGCAGGCCATGAACCCATCATGGCCAATGATGGAGAAGAGGCGCTTGAAGCGTTGTCAAAACAGGACTTTGATATCATTCTTTTGGATCTTAACATGCCGCGCATGAACGGATTTGAAGCTTTAAAATTCATGCACTTCGCATTGCACGACCGAGATGTACCCATTCTAGCACTGACAGCGGATGCAAGTATTGATACAAACAGAAAATGTCTCGACGCTGGGTTTGATGCCTGCATCACCAAACCTTACAATCCAAACATGTTGCTCCAAACCATTCAGTCCTTAACTCAGAACTTTCCTATCGCACCAAGGCCGGCGGCAGACTCTGGCGCGCCAACACTGGATGACAAATCATCACTCTCTACTTGCGACAAATCCCGTGCCCAACCCCCGCACGCCACCACACACGCTATCGATCTTGAACGCGTTCAAAACCTAGCGCACCTTGGAGACACCAAATTCTTCAATGACCTAATCAACGAGTTTGACAGTGAGGCTTTGGACGTTCTATCGAAATTACGCATGGCGACAGATGCGCGTGACCTTGAGAAGATCCGCCTATTAGCCCATGCGCTCAAAAGCAGTGCCGTTAATTTTGGTGCTGCACGCTTGGTTCAAACGTGCGAGCGCCTCGAGTATGGTGAGCGCCAGGACGTTCTGAATGCCGCAGCCTCTACCGTAGCCGAGATGCGCACCGACTACGAAGAGGTCCGCTCAGCACTGGTTACACTTGCCATGTCCCAGCACAACACGGACGGTAACGAGAACTGTCGCATTGCCCATTAGAGCACGTTCATCTCAGGTTGACTCAGTGGGCGTGCTCTATCGTTTGGTTTTGGCCTTTGGTTTTGGATCATGTGTCCTGGCGCAAAACCACCCAACACAAGCTTGCGCAGTGTTGGAGACATAAATGCCAACATTGCCTAAAGGCATGTTGGACACAAGCTTGCGCAGTGTTGGAGACATAAATGCCAACATTGCCTAAAGGCATGTTGGACACAAGCTTGCGCAGTGTTGGAGACATAAATGCCAACATTGCCTAAAGGCATGTTGGACACAAGCTTGCGCAGTGTTGGAGACATAAATGCCAACATTGCCTAAAGGCATGTTGGACACAAGCTTGCGCAGTGTAGCCAGACCGGCAACACTTTTGGCTCGAACATGATTTAGCAGGTAGCACGTGACACGTGGATCGCCTCACGCTGTTTTACGTGCTGTTTCAACCAATTGCGATTTGCGCATCTGTGCTTCAGTAAGCTTCAGCATCTTATTAAGATCGCGATCTGAAAGGCGCATCGCTGTTTCGACCCACAATTCGGTGATCCTATCGAACTCATCGTCGCTATATTGACTTACACAACGCAAAGCCTCGCAAACAGCAGCCTGGGGTTGGGCGCGTTTTTGATGATGGGCAATATAGCGCCGCGTTGCAGCATGTGCATGTCCCGTTGGCACAACCTGATCAACCAAGCCCATCTCGCGCATCGCATCAGCACTGTAGGTTTGCCCACCTAACAGCACTTCATCGATTTGGGTTTTGCTCAAACGTCGCGACAAGAAATTCACCGCTCCCATACCAGGAAACAGACCAAACAGAATCTCAGGAAAACCAAACTTTACATGGCTCTCAGCTATGATCACATCACACGACAATGCAGCTTCAAAGCCACCGCCAAGACAACTTCCTTCAACTGCTGCAATCGTCACGATTGACTTGCCATAGCTTTCAGCATTGTCGCGCACGACATCGACACAAAGTTTGGCGTAGCGCTCCAAAGCCGCGCGGTCTGTCTGTCGCACCAGTCGGTAGAATAGATTTAGATCACCGCCCAGATTGAATGCGCCTTGGCTTTTTGAGCCAACAACCATGTAGTCAAAGCCTCGACCAGAGGCCACACCATCTGACGTCTCGTGATCTTTGATTGCGGCCTGCATGATGCGCAGCTCATCAAGTAACGCGTGAGAAAAACAGGCCCGTCCACGCGGCTTGAACCAACACCAAAACGTACGTTGCGCCGCGTCAAGCTCGACAATAATTTCTTTGTAGGGATAGGTCTCAAGTTTTGATATGCAGGGCGGAGTTTCGACCGCCACCGCGTCATTTGAAATCGGTGGCAGTGATTTCTGGCTTTGCATATTTGGCCAGACGTTGTGTGTGGAAATTGAACTTCGATCCATTGCAAGTATGCCCTCAAAACGCTGCGACTAATTACAATTATAGCGGGTATAACCCTATTAATCTACACTTTAAAAGTGTATTATTTTGGAACGCCTTAGATCTCACTGGGTGAATAGTTTTGCGTTATGCATCACCGCTCGCCGGCAGCTTGACGCCACGACACGTGGCGCGACATCCATCCCAAACCGACCAACCGTCAACGTATATGCACAACAGATGTGCCTAGAACCATGGTTGCTGGGTCTAGCTAGTCTGGCGTGAACCTGCTCCATTGCAGACTATTGATAAGGCGTTGAAAGCACAGCACTTGTTGCGCTTCAGCCCGAGTGAGAGGAGACGGACTAATGGATGTTCAGAAACATTGGACGGCCATGCAGGACTTGGTTGTATCGTTTGCGCCCAAGGTTCTTGCTGCTCTAGCCATACTTGTTATCGCCTGGATTATTGGCACAATACTGTCGAAGGCGGCCAACTATCTCGTTTCCAAATCCAATTTCGGCGGCGATGCAAAAGCAGGGGCCGACATGGGTTCAGCCATTGGCAAAGCGTTGTTTTGGGTAACGATGTTGATCGCTACGCCAGCCATTTTGGGTGCCGTCGGCATGCAAGGTCTGATGGAACCCATGCAGGCAATGGCCCAAAAGTTCCTTGGCTTTGTTCCTAATCTCGTTGGTGCAGGCTTAATCTTTGGTATTGGCTATGCGGTTGCCACAGTTGCCAAGCAGGCACTAACCAGCGTGCTGAAAGCAGCACAGGTTGATGATTGGGCAGAATCCGCAGGCCTCAAATCGGTCACCGGCAGCACCGGCATCTCGGGTTTTGTTGGCACATTGGTATTTGCGCTTATTATTGTGCCGATTGCGATTGCCGCACTGGATGCCCTTGGTATTGAGTCAATTTCCACGCCAGCAAAACAAATGTTGCAGAGCTTCCTTGATGCCATTCCAAAAGTCTTTGCTGCTGCAATCGTCGCGTTGCTCGCCTATGTCATTGCCAAGTTTGCCTCTGACACGCTTTCAACGTTGCTGCCAACGGTTGGCTTCGATCATGTTGGCAAACGCCTTGGATTAACCGACGAAGTCCTTGGCGGCACATCAATGTCGCGCGTGGCTGGCATGTTAACATTTGCGGCTATCATAGTATTTGGTCTTGTGGAAGCAGCTAAGTTACTCGATTTTGAAATCGTTTCAAAAATGTTGTCGGAAGTCTTAGGCCTTGGTGGACGTGTCCTTCTTGGCAGCGTCATCATCGGCTTTGGCGTCGTGGCGGCTGACTTTATTTCCTCGCTGGTTGCCAAATCGAAAGATGCAAAAGTCATCGCGACGCCACTCAAGATTGCGATCATCATTCTGGCTGCCGCCATGGGTCTGCGTCAGATGGGTCTTGCCAACGAGATCATCACCACAGGTTTTACCGCCCTGATTGGTGCCCTGGCTGTCGGCGCGGCCATTGCTATTGGTTGGGGTGGCAAAGATGCAGCCGGGCGGTTGCTGGATAAGTGGACACGGAATCTGTGAGCCTTATCGCACAGCACTTCAACGTGCCGCGATAAAAACGCTTAACATGAGATCTGCTGCGGGCCGGTTCATCGCCGGCCCGTTGTGTTTTGCGGCAACCTGTTGTGTCGCCTTAGAGATCATCTCCCCATTACCCCCGTTGAATGTCCTGACCCGAACCCCCCGACACGAACCCAATGTAAACCCGCTTGCGCCCCCGGGCGGGAAAACCGCGGCGCGCTGTGGTTCGTAACCTCCCAGGAGGTCACGCCATTTCAGCCCCAATCACTAGAGTTGCCGTTAAAATTATGGAGTTAGGCGGGTAAGCCCAAAGACTAGCCTGAAAATTAAGCCTGGTGGGCCGCTTATCGGCCAACGTCAGCCTATTTTGCCTTATGGTGGCCTGAGCACGCTGCTATGCCAGCGCCTAGGGAAATATAAGGCTCCGACGGATATAACCTGGGTCAGACGTTCTAGGATGGCCACACGAGCCAAGCGGCAAAAAATATGAATGTGCACGAAAAAAAAGTCGGCGCCACACTAAAAGACTCTGGCAAGCCCTATGCTGCAGGTGACACCGACGTACGAGCGACCAAAACCCGGTCCGGTCGACGCGTGATCCATCGCCTTGGTCAAACTATTTTGCCAGTACTCGTCATTGCCCTGGGCTATGCGAGCTATTCTTATCTCGAACAAACACGACCTGAAAAGAATAAGCGTCCCGTGCAGGAGTACGTGTTTTCAGTTAAGAGCATTCCCGCCAAAGCAGAGACCATTCAGCCCAACCTCAAACTGTATGGTTCAACTGTTTCAGGCCGCCGTGTTGACATTCGCGCACTTGTTGCTGGCCGGGTCATCGAGGCCAGCGGTGCTCTCAAGGAAAGTGGTCGCGTCAACAAAGGTGACATGCTGTTGCGGATTGATCCGTTCGGCTATGAAAGTGCTGTCCAAGAATCTGAATCGCTACTGGCAGAAGCAAAGGCACGCGTGCAAGAGTTGGAAGCGTCAATTGAGAGCGACACAACATCTCTTAAATCTTCCAAGCAACAAACGGCGCTGGCACGAACAGATTTAAAACGCGCCCAACCTCTGGCCCGCCGAGGTACGGTCTCGAAACGCACCGTCGATGAACGAAAACAAACCTTACTGCAACGCCAACAAAGCACCGATCAACTTTCAAATGCAATCAAGGTTTGGAATGCCAAGGTTGCACAGCAAAAAGCAATCGTTGCACGGTTGACATCTTCCTTGGCGCTCGCTCGAAGGCGCCTGGAGGAAACGTCGCTCAAGGCACCGTTCAACGCCTATGTGTCGGATATCACCAGTCAGGTTGGGCGCATGGTGAGCGCCAACGACAAGATCGCAACGTTGATTGACCGCGACTGGATTGAAGCCAAGTTCACACTCAGTGATGAGCAGTTTGGCCGGATACTTAGCGGCAGTCAGGCCCTTGAAGGACGCAAGATTAACGTTATCTGGGTGCTCGGAGAAAAGAGAATTGTCTACCCCGCCACCATTGAGCGTGTAGGCGCACAGGTCAACGCCACAACAGGCGGCGTTGAAGTCCTGGCTCGGATTTCAGACCCCAACCAACCCGTCGCGCTCAGATCGGGGGCCTTCGTCGAAGTGATGGTGCCCGACAAGAAATTTGTCGATGTATTTCGTGTGCCGCCAACCGCTCTTTATTCTGGCAACACCATCTACGTGATCGAAGACGGTCGCCTTGCAGAACGCACAATCAAGGTTGTCGGCGCAGTTGACAATGATCTCCTCATTGAGGGGCCTGTTAAATCTGGCGAGAAAATTTTGGCAACGCGCGTTTCCACCCCAGGAAGTGGTGTGCGTGTGCAAGAGATTGAGTAAGCGGTTTTATGGTGGCAACAAAACAGCAAAGACCAGCATTCGGGAGCGGCGTCATCGGGGCGTTTGTGCGCCACCCAACTGCTGCCAATCTTTTGATGGCTGTCCTGATTTTGATTGGCGTTTTTTCACTGACGAAGCTCAATAGGCAGTTTTTTCCAGACTTTGATCTTCCAACAATCAGCGTCACCGTGCCTTGGCCCGGCGCCAGTGCCGAAGACGTAGAGACCAACATTCTTGACACTCTGGAGCCTGAACTGAGGTTTCTCGACGGGATCCACGAAGTCACATCTATTGCGCGCGAAGGAAGCGCCACGATCGTGCTTGAGTTTACGTCTGACGCCGACTTGCAAAAAGCACAAAGCGATGTGGAGCAGGCCATTGGCCAGGTCGTGACACTGCCTGAAGAATCGGAGCGCCCCATCGTCTCGCGTGCAACGTTCTTTGATCGCGTCGCACGGATTGCGATCTCAGGCCCGTTTAGCGAACAAACTTTGAAAAAATTTGCCAAGCAATTGCGCGATGGCCTGCTTGCTGCGGGTATTGATCGCGTCACATTAGATGGCGCACGTGATGAAGAGATTTGGGTCCAGGTCAAAGAACGTGACCTGCGCCGATTAGACCTCTCTCTTGATCAAATCTCGCAACGTGTCCGCCAAAGCGCACAAGACCTGCCCGCTGGCCGGTTGGAGGGTGACGTCGAGGTACAGTTGCGCGCCAAGTCTGACCGCAAAACGCCGGAGACCATTCGCGAAATTGAAATCAAGTCCCTTGAGACGGGCGAAAAGGTATTCCTCAAAGACATTGCGACGATTGAGACACGCTACGAACGAGAGGGCAACAGCGCGTATAACAAGGGTGAAACGGCCATTGAGCTCAATGTGCAGCGTTCGCTATCAGGCGATACCATCGAAATGATGGGCATTATGCAACGTTACCTTGATAAGACACTACCGTCCTTGCCCAAATCGCTCAATGTCAAAGTCTATGATGTGCGTGGCAAATTCGTTGCCCAGCGCCTAGGCATATTGATGAAGAATGGTATGCAGGGGCTTATCCTTGTGTTGGCGATGCTATTTATTTTTCTTAATGCACGCATCGCATTTTGGACAGCCGTTGGCATTCCTGTCGCCCTGCTTGCAGCGCTTGGTGTCATGCTGGCAACCGGCCAGTCGATCAATATGATTTCCATGTTCGCGTTGATCATGATGCTCGGCATCATCGTCGATGATGCCATTGTGGTTGGTGAGCAGGCAGCGACCTTGGAGTCGAAAGGATATTCAAGCATGGAGGCCGCCCAGCAGGGGGCCGAAACTATGCTGCCGCCGGTTACTGCCGCCAGCTTGACGACCATGGCCGCATTCATGCCAATCTTGTTTATCGGTGACCGTATCGGCGACATCATGGTGGCGATACCGTTGGTTGTTTTGTCGGTGATCGTTGCCTCACTCATCGAGTGCTTTCTCATTCTGCCAGGCCATTTGCGCCACGATGGCAAAAAGGTGAGAGAACCAAGCCGATTGCGTAGAGCCTTTGACGCCAGATTTGCGCGCTTTCGTGACGGTCCCTTTAAAAGAATTGTGAGTGTGGCCTTTGCCTGGCGCTACACCACCGTCGCTATTCTTGTGGCGTGTTTCATCGTTGCGGTTGGCGCGTTGGTCGGCAAACGCGTTGTCTTCCAATTCTTTCCCTCTCCAGAAAGTGAAAACATCTCGGCGAAAATTGATTTTGCAGCTGGCATGCCGCGCAAAGACAGACGGGCGGCGCTGACCCAACTCACCAACGCTCTTTATAAGCAGGAAAAAGTGCTGCTCCACGAGCAGAAAAATAAACAAAAGGGCAAGCAATCAAAAGGGTTGCGGACAGTCTTGCCTGAACCTCTTGCTGATTTCTTCGGACTTTCCGGCAACAGCGAAACTCAAACACGCCTGATTGATGCCGCTGTCAGCGTTATAGGCCGCGCAGGGCGTTCACAAGGCGAAAACCTTGGTGAAGTCAGCGTACAGCTGACGCCAAGTGAAGTGCGCGATGTGCGCACCAAGAAAATCATCCAATCATGGCGCAAAGCGTTGCCGAAAATTGCTGGTGTTGAGCGTGTTGCAATTTCAGGTCGGCGCGGGGGCCCACCCGGTCGTGATGTTGATGTGCGTCTGCAAAATGCGCCGATTGACGTTTTGAAACAGGCGTCTGAGGAGTTGAAGATTGCGCTTGCCAGCGTGCCGGGGGTTTCCGCTATCACTGATGATCTGCCCTACGGCAAGCAGGAATATGTTTTTGAACTGACACCACGCGGACAAGCGCTTGGCTTTACCGGTGCCAGTGTAGGAAGTCAGGTCCGCAACGCCTTCGAAGGTGCGATTGGGATCCGCTTTGCACGTGGCGAAGAAGAAATCACTGTGCGCATCATGCGGGCCCAGGAACACCCTGGTAAACAAGACCTTGATCAGTTCTATCTGATTAGCCCTTCGGGAACGCGGGTGCCACTCAAGGAAATAGTGTCAATCAGTGAGCGGCGCACATTTTCCATCGTGCAACGCAAAGACGGCATGCGCACGGTCGCGGTCACCGGCGATATCGACCCTGACGTTAACACGGTGCAAGATGCGATAGACCTGCTTGAAAAAGACATCATGCCTTCACTCGTGCGCAAGTACGGCCTGACCTACACCTACAAAGGCCGGGCTGATGAGACGCAAAGCTCGTTCAAATCCTTGAAAGAAGGGGCGGCTCTGGCCCTTTGCTTAATCTACATCACACTTGCCTGGGTCTTTGGCAGCTACTGGAAACCGTTTGCGGTTATGTTGATTATTCCGTTTGGGTTTGTCGGTGCCGTACTCGGCCATTATGTCATGGGCTACAGCCTGACCATCATTTCCATGATTGGATTGCTTGGCCTGTCGGGCATTCTGGTCAACGACTCCATTGTATTGGTTTCGCGCATTAAGGAACGGCTGGAAACCGGAGAGCAACTGGAAGCGGCCGTCATTGGCGGCGCTCAAGATCGTTTTCGGGCCGTTTTATTAACATCGCTGACCACCATTGGCGGCCTTCTGCCGTTGTTATTTGAGACCAGCCGCCAAGCACAGTTCTTGATCCCAATGGCCGTTACGCTGGTCTTTGGACTTGCAGCAGCGACCGTATTGGTCTTGGTCCTGGTGCCTGCCCTGGTCGGCATCGGCGGCGATATCGGCCGATTAGTGGGCATGATGCGCGGCGCAAAACCCGTGCCTGCACGCGCGAGCTAGTAATCCTGGCCATACCTTCACCTTTGTGGTGCGCGGGCGCATGCGACTGAGACTGAGACTGAGACTGAGACTGAGACTGAGACTGAGACTGAGACTGAGACTGAGACTGAGACTGAGACTGAGACTGAGACTGAGTTTTGTAAAGCCTTCCAACGCAAGCTGGCAACTGTAGGCGTTGCGGGCGGGCTCAACCCACTTACCTCAATGATGAACTTCTGTCGAAACGCTCGGCCAAAGTCCTTGTAGCCTTTGGCTGCCAACAAAAAGGCGCCGGGACCTGCAATGACATGACCTTTAAACCAATCGTCAAGACGTGTTGTTGACGTATCCGGGCGGCGCGGTCCGCATCAACGATCTCTGGCAGGTAGTAATGTTCCAGAAGACACTGGTTTTTGAGCGTCTGATGCCAGCGTTCAATCTTGCCTTGCGTCATCGGATGATAGGGTGTGCCACGGACGTGGCTCATGCCGTTCTCGGTCATCCATTCCGCAAGGTCGTTTTCCTCAAATTTTGGGCGATTGCCGCAAGCATGAACTCATCTTGCGCGCCGGTTGGCCCGCGCAGTCTCAATCGACCCATCTTTAAGATACGTTTCAAGTGGGCGAACGCCATCTCGACTTTCTTTCTCTGGGGTCGGGTATCCTCATAAGCTTCGGTTTTGACAATGGTGCGGCAACGTCCCGGGCGGTCTCATGAATGCTGCGCGTGACCTTGCGCTGTGGTGTGTTGGGGCAGCAGCGCGGTTTTAACGGGCATGCCCTGCATTCGGGAACACGCGCCAGATATCGATAGCTCGCATCATAATGAACGCGTTCTTCGTTCGTGAAGTGGTGGGTCAGGTGCTCGCCTGCCGGGCAGATGTAGAAATTACGTTTGCTGTCATAATGAAAGTCATCACGGGCAAAGGTGCCATCACCGCGAAGACTTTTGCAACCCTATCGGCCCGGAGCGGACTCAGATGTGACTGAATATTGTATCCGCCGTACACTCAAAAGCCGACATGGCTAAAACCACGTCAGCTAGCGTGTCATTGCAATCTCTAACAAAACCCGGAAGACCCAACCCTACTCCGCGGCAACCAACGTGGCGGCTGAGGCTGCATCAGGCTCTTCATCAAGCATGCCTAGCGCGTGCATATAAACGGCCAACATGTCTTCTTCTTCCTGACGTTCTGAAGCACTCTTTTTGCGCAGGCGTACAATCTGGCGCAGCGCTTTCACATCAAAACCAACGGCTTTGGCTTCGGCTAACTTGTCGCGGATATCGTCAGCAAGCGCTTTCTTTTCTTCTTCAAGCCGCTCGATTTGTTCAACGAATTGGCGCAGGTGCTTTTGCGCGGAAACTTGCAGCGTGGACATACCACCCCCCATAGGATCAAAAAGTACGGCCCCCAAAAGGTCGATTTGGGAAGACATTAATGGCCTGCGGGGTACGCGCACAAATTGAGCGCAAGCACATGGCGTTTCGGAATCAAAAATTAGACCTTGGCCATGGTTGCTTCAAGACACCTAAAACGCTCATCCAGAGGTATTTAGGACACGCGCACGGGGTGGCTGGCTGGCGGACCTCACGCCCATGCCCTAAGACTAGGCCGACGAGCCTTTATCTTGTGCACGCTGAAGCTATTTGCGCGACGCTCTATCTCAGCGCTCTATCTCATGGCTCTATCCTAAGACTCTAATCCCAAGGCTGGCGATCAACTTATCTGCTCAAAGTCGAACCCAACTTTTCGCAGGTCGATCTAGTGATCCTTCGGCTTGTTAACCTCAAAATCGGCGAGCTGTTCTTTGGTCGCTTCACGCTGATACTTAGCCTGCCAGTCTGCATAGGGAATGCCATAGACGATTTCGCGAGCAGCTTCTTTGGTCAGGCCGTGACCTTGCTCTTCAGCCGCCTCTTGATACCAACGCGACAGACAATTGCGGCAAAAGCCCGCCAAATTCATCATGTCAATATTTTGGGCGTCCGTGCGCTCACGCAAATGGGCAACAAGTCGGCGAAAGGCAGCCGCTTCCAATTGAATGCGTTCTTCGTCAGTAAACGTGCTCATCGCATCAGTCCTTTTCTATTCGGCGGCGTGCGCGGCCTCATGTTCGGCCTCGAAGCGTGCAAGTGTTTGCTCCAAAGCACGCGCAAGACGTTGGCCCCACATTTTTTGCCCCGCCGGATCCATAATCAAATCCTGACGTACTTCGATAAGGGCATGGGGCAAACCGCGCCCGGTTCCATGGCGCCACATCGTATCACCCGTTAATTCGCCCGAGTAAGGCTCGTTATCTCCCACGATCAAATCACTTTCTTGGCGCAAACTTTCAAGAAGAGGTGTCGCGATGCGCGAGTCTTTATCCCATAAAATTCCAAACTGCCATGGCCGCGCTACACCCTTCCAGGCCTCGGTGAAGCTATGAAGTGAGATGATCACAGGCGTTAGGTTGCGCTGGCAATAGGCGTCTATGGAGGTGGTTATTGCGTCATGGTAGGGGCGGTAAAACGTATCGCGGCGCGCGCGGCGCTCAGCCTCATCAAGCACTCTGTTACCCGGCACGACAGCGCCATCAGCGATACGCATCACCAGCGTCGGGTCATCCTCGCCGCGATTGGGATCAATCAGGAGCCTGGAAAATCGGCTCAGCACGGCCGTCGCACCAAAGTGGTCTGCCAACACCTGTGTCACACCAGAAGCCCCAAGATCGTAGGCAATGTGGCGCTGCAATTGATCGCTCGTAAGACCCAAACCTTGATAGGGCTCAGGAATATAATTGCTGGCGTGATCACAGAGGAAAATCAGGCGGCAGGACGGGTCTCGGGCAGGGTGAATGTCATAGTGGGGCCCAATCAGGCCGGTCTCCGGTCGTACATCCTGAAATCGGTTAGAAGGGGAGCAAGATTCAGATTTCATAGTACCTTATATCGTGTGACGCGGGCGTATTACCAGAGCGACCTTTGAGACGCTTGACGGCGGCGAAGCGATCCCGCACACCTGGGGGCTGGCGGAGATGCGACAGCAGATACCTTCCTAAAGTACAACTTTATACGTTACGGCCCCTATGAACAGTTCTTCCCCCACCGAACAGCGTGTACTCCTGCGCAAAATGTATGACGCCGCCGTTGCAGCGGCCCATCCCGCAAGCTGTGTCCCACCCCATTTGCCCGACGTGCCTGATAACGGCCGGTTACTAATTGTTGGCGCTGGTAAAGCCGCTGCGGCCATGGCGCAGGCCGCAGAACGCCATTACATGGCACTTGGCCAAGGCGACCACATTCAGGGTTTTGTCACAACCCGGCATGGTTATGGTTTACCTACCGAGTTGCTGCCCGTTCTGGAGGCTGGCCACCCGGTACCTGACGCCAACTCTGTCGCCACCGCGAAACTGGCCACAGACTTTGCCCGGCGGGCGACGCCAGATGAATTAGTTCTCTGTTTGTTGTCTGGTGGTGCCTCGGCGCTTTGGTCTGCACCTGTTGGCGGTGTCAGCTTTGCTGACAAACAAAAAATCACAGCTCAGCTTTTGAAATCTGGCGCGCCAATTTCTGAAATGAATTGCGTGCGCAAACATTTGTCACTGATCAAGGGCGGCGGCTTGGCAGCAGCAACCTACCCAGCACGCTTGATCACACTCGCTATTTCCGATGTGCCGGGTGATGACCCAGACGCGATTGGGTCCGGCCCAACTTATGGGGACCCGACAACACTTGAGCAGGCGCGTGACATTATTGCCCGTTACAAGATTGATGCACCGGAGTCTATTATAGCAGCACTGAACGCGCCCGACAATGAAACCCTGCAACCGGGTGATCTGAAACTTTCGAACGCGACTTACACCTTGGTTGCCGCTCCCAAAGCGTCAATTGAAGCCGGTGCAGAACTTGCCAGGTCAGCCGGCTATCATGTCGAAATGCTCGGCGCTGCCCTTGAGGGCGAAGCCCGTGACGTTGGCAAAGCGCATGCTGAAATGGCACTCGCCGCCAAAGCGAAAAGCCAACGCGTCGCGCTGTTGTCAGGTGGTGAGTTTACCGTCACCGTATCCGGCAATGGGCGCGGCGGGCCCAACCAGGAATATGCTCTTGGGTTGGCTATCGGTCTCAATGGCGAAGATGGTGTTGCAGCGATTGCGGGCGATACTGACGGCATTGATGGCGGCAGGGGGGCTGCCGATGATCCAGCGGGTGCCGTTATCGCACCGGAAACACTACAGACAGCAGACTCTCAAAACCTCAATGCCGCCGCTTTCCTGGCCAATAACGACTCCACAGGGTTCTTCGATAAGATTGGCGACCTGTTGCAATGTGGCCCGACACAAACCAACGTCAACGATTTTCGCGCCATCCTGATTGATCCGTAAAAATTTGTGCTGTGTGTCGATTCTTGCCCGCCATATTTAAACGGTGGTAGAGCGACCCAAACGATGGCACAAGTTGAACGTCTTTGGAGAACACGCGGAGCCACTAACTTGCAGCACTTGGACGGGCAACTTGTTAGAACGCGATTACCAACTGGCGCGTTGCGTTCGCTTCTCAACGGTACGCTCTGTCTGGCATTGATTTTAACGATGCTCGCCCCGACACCAGCACGCGCTGACCTGGCACTGTGTAACGCGACATCAAGTCGGGTCGGTGTCTCCATTGGTTACCAAGATTCAAAAGGCTGGGTTACCGAAGGCTGGTGGACCATTGGCTCGCAATCGTGTGAAACCCTCCTCAAAGGCGCTCTGCCAAGCCAGTTTCTCTACGTACACGCCGTTGACTATGATCGTGGTGGGGAATGGGTCGGCTCGAACTTCATGTGTACTGCGGCAAAATCATTCGCGATTAGGGGGGTTCAGAATTGTGGCAAACGCGGGTATAAGCGCACCGGATTCTATGAAATAGATACCGGCAAGGCGCAGGAATGGACGATCCGCCTTTCCGATCCAGATTCGAAAGGCCAAAAAGGCGAATGAAACGCGACCGACGGGTCAAGATTGTAGCCACACTCGGACCCGCCTCTTCTGAACCTGAAATTCTTGAGCAGTTGTTTTTGGCCGGTGTTGATGTGTTTCGCATAAACATGAGTCATGCTTCGCACGAGAACGCACGCCAATCGGTGTTCGCGGTTCGCCAGCTGGCCAAACAACATCGTTACCCCATTGGCATTCTGTTTGATCTTCAAGGCCCCAAACTGCGCCTCGGAGATTTCAATGGCGGACGCGTCTTCGTTAGCGAAGGAGCTAGGTTTGTTTTTGACCAGGACGATACACCTGGTTCTGCCGAACGTGTGAAGCTGCCGCATCTTCAAATCTTTGATGCCATCCAACCCGGCGAAACGCTACTGCTGGATGATGGCAAACTTAAAATGCGCGTCACAGATGTGGCAAAAAAGAAAATCACCGCCGAAGTCGTTGTCGGTGGTGCTTTGGCTTCTCGCAAAGGCGTTTCCCTACCAGACACCATTTTGCCCATCGGCCCGTTGACCGAAAAAGACCAAGCCGATTTGGACTGCGCCTTGGATCTGAGTGCAGATTGGATCGCGCTGTCGTTTGTGCAACGCGCTGAAGACGTACTAGAAGTGAAAGCCAAAGTGGATGGTCTTGCCGCCATCATGGTCAAAATCGAAAAGCCGTCTGCAATCGAAGATCTTGATGCCATCATCAAGGCTGGCGATGGCTTTATGGTCGCGCGCGGCGACCTCGGTGTTGAGATGCCGGTTGAACGCGTGCCAGGGCTGCAAAAACATATCACGCGCAAGGCGCGCACGGCAGGCAAACCGGTGATTGTTGCCACACAGATGCTGGAAAGCATGATCTCGTCGCCCGTGCCAACGCGCGCTGAAGTGTCTGACGTTGCCACCGCTGTATTTGACGGTGCCGATGCGGTGATGTTGTCGGCTGAATCTGCCGTTGGCCAACACCCCATCACCACCATCAAGATGATGAACCGCATCGCTGTTGAAGCGGAAAGCGATCCTGATTACCGCGCCTTTGTGCATGCCACGCAGATCATGCCACAGGCCACAGGTGCCGATGCGATTGCAGGCGCGGCCCATGCCATTGCGCAGACCGTCAAGCTGGCGGCTATTGTTTGCTACACTGCAACGGGCTCAACCGCGTTACGTGTTGCACGTGAACGCCCTGGCCTACCGGTGATTTCATTGACTCCCGTGGAGGCCACTGCACGGCGCTTATCCCTGGTTTGGGGTATTCAGACCTTCCTCACCGCTGATCCGAAGAACCTTGCCGACATGGTTCAGAAAGCAGCAGAAATTGTTTACGAAGAAGGTTGGGTCAAGGCTGGTGAAGGCATGGTGATCACAGCGGGCATCCCGATTGGGTCGCCCGGCACAACCAACATGCTGCGCATTGCTTACTTGGATGAAAACGGCATCCCAGACGGCCACGCCAACTACGAAGCGCTTAAGGCATCTGAAGCTTAGAGAACATATTGGGCATTAAGCCACTCTACTTAAATCTGTTCACCCTCAACTTTGCGGGTCAATTCTTCGATACGCTTTGTAAGACCGGGGGCTTGCGGATGCAGACGTTTAAGTTTGCGATAGGCCTTCAGCGCCGGTCTGTTTTCACCAACACTCTCTAAAATTGCAGCAACACGGTCCAGTGCAACAAAATGATTGGGCTCAAGTGCGAGCACACGGCGCAAATCGCGCAGCGCACGCGTTGGCTGGCGACGCTGATACAGGATAAGCGCGCGCCGCATCCAGCCTTCGGTATAATCGGGCTGCAATTTCACGACCGCATCGGCAAACGTTTCCGCCACACCCCAGCGACCCGTTTCAATGGCGCGATTGGCGCGCTTCATTAGAATGTCGGTTGTGGGACTGCCGGAGTGCAGCCACAGCCGCTCAATTGAAGTTGCAAGACGAGCGGCTTGGCCTTTTTCTTTTGCGCTGGAGAGATAGCCATAAAGGCGGGTCAAAATTTGCTTGCGTTGTGCACCAGCGTCGGGCAGCAGGACATCAGGCTTCGCGTTGGGCGGTGTTGCATTTGGCGCCCTGCGTGTGGATCGTGAAGGCGCTTTGGAGCGTGCGTCCTGGTTTGGCGCAACCTGTCGACCGGGGGCGGATCGAGGACGCACCCGCTGTTGTACTTTGCGATTGTCAGTTTGCAGCCCAGGTTGGGGCGCCCGCGGCGGCTCAGACTTTTTGGGTCCCAATTGAGGCGTGCGTTTCACGAAAGGCACGCGTGGTGACGGTGCTTCCTTTTGCACCTCCTCAGATCGCGGCTTGTAGTCCTCAATCCGAGGCATGTACTCATAATTGAGGCGCGGCCCGCCCGGACCGGAAAACCCAGCGTACGCCACGTCTTCACCCAATAGTCCGATCAGCGCCAACCCAGCGCTCAAGGCACATAACACAGCACAAGCACGCCATGTGTCAGACAATCCGAGTTGAATTTGATGTCTGCTGTTGTCCATGAGGCCAGCATAAGCCGCACCGCAACGCGCGTCAAAAATGACTAAGTTAAAAAGGCTAAACCGCAATAAAAAAGGGCGGTGACCTTAGGGGCACCGCCACATCACGACTTCAAAAAGCGTGTTTTTAACCCTGACGCGCTTTGAATTTACGATGCGTCTTATTGATGATGTAGACCCGGCCACGACGGCGCACCAAACGGTTGGCACGATGACGGGTCAACAGCGACTTCAGTGAATTTTTAACTTTCATTTTCGATCTCGCCTTTGCTGTGCTGGCGCTGCGTCCATCTTGAGACAGTCTTCTCAAGACAACCCTGACTTTGAAGCCGGGCCCCGCGCGCCTGCCCGCCCCTTTAAATGGGGCTTTGAAAAAGAGCCCGGAACCTAGGCGCATCGCCCGGGCCTGTCAATTGAAGGAACCAGCGGTAGAGCACCTGCGACACCATTACCGCAGTCTTGGCACCACAGCCTTGGGCAGCTCGATCAAGGGTTCTGGAAAATGGTGGGCGGTACTGGGATCGAACCAGTGACCCCTTGGATGTCGACCAAGTGCTCTACCGCTGAGCTAACCGCCCATCTGTGTCAGGTAACAAGGACCTTCCTATATCGAGATTACCCTTGATAGGCAAGCAATGGCACGAGGCGTGAAAGCGCGGCGGAACGTCGGGATCGAGTGTGTGTCAGGTGGTCGGGAATTAGACGAGAAGCAGCTGCTCAACCTCAGAAACAAGGTCCTTGAGGTGAAACGGCTTGGACAGGACGCGGGCATCCTTTGGCGTTTCCGCCTCGCTGCTCAACACCACAGCAGCGAAACCGGTGATGAACATGATTTTAAGATCGGGATCCAGTTCGCTGGCACGGCGCGCCAATTCAATGCCGTCCATCTTCGGCATCACGATATCGGTTAAAAGCAGCGTGAACGGCTCGGACATGAGTTGCTGATAAGCCTGTTCGCCATCGGCAAAGGCCATGACCTCGTAGCCAGCTTTCTTCAAGGCCCGCTCCAGAAAACCCCGCATTGCATCGTCATCTTCTGCCAAAAGGATGCGATGGATGGGAACACGCGAAGGATTGATGGACATGAGCTACTCGATTAAACGGCTGCGGGACTCTGAAAAGAGTGATTGGATCTAAATCTGACGTGAGTTTGGTAAATGGAAGTTAAAATCCCAGTTATTTTTTTGGCAAACCAAGGTAATTCGACACATTTGGCTCTGTCTCCCCCACTTAACCCGTGGAAATTCCCCTCCGTCAAGGCTCGCAGACGGTCAAGATCCACGACAAACTGCATTTCACACACCAGCTCTGATAGACACAAGCTGTGTCGAGCGGCACTATAAGCGCAATCTGAGTCCAGGGGCGAGCCCTGAGCTCAATTGAGGTTGATACGAAACCATTTACATTCGACAGACCTGCTGGCACCTAGTGCCAGCCCTGTTTGTCAGCACAGAGATGATCGACCAACACCTCGCCATTGCCGCAAAGGCGTATCAGGGTCACAGGTTGAACATCGTCGAACGACTGTTTGACAATGGCGGCCCTTGAGAGGAAGCAATGTCGGCTGAAGAACGCGACGCAATTAAAGCAGAATTGGACCCACCGTTTAGGGTTCACCGTCCGGCTGAGCAAACCACGCCGGTCGTTTTTTGCTCGCCGCATTCAGGCCGCATCTATCCAAAGCACTTCCTCGCCCAGTCGCGCCTTGACGCAACCCAGCTACGTAAATCCGAAGATGCGTTTGTGGACCAGCTCTATGATTGCGCACCTGAGTTTGGTGCCCCGTTGATTGCGGCCGAATTCCCGCGTGCCTATTTGGATGTCAATCGCGAACCCTTTGAGCTTGATCCGGATCTTTTTGCTGAACCGCTACCCGATTTTGCCAATATGCACTCCATCCGCGTTGCGGGTGGGCTTGGCACAATTGCGCGTGTTGTGGCCGACGGCGAAGACATTTATGAGCACCGGTTACGGTTTGGAGCTGCCCTTGAACGCATTGAACAGCTCTATCGCCCGTTTCATACAGCGCTTGACGGTTTACTAGAAGAAACGCGCAAAAAGTTTGGCTTTGCCATCTTGATTGACTGCCACTCGATGCCGTCTAATCTCATGACACATCACCCCGGCATCCGACCTGATTTTGTAATTGGTGACCGCTTTGGTGCCTCGTGTGATCCTAATTTAACTGAGTTGATCAACGCGCATCTGTCGGCGCTCGGCTATGAGGTGTTCCTCAATCGCCCCTATGCGGGTGGCTTTATCACCGAGCATTATGGTCGTCCAAAGCTCGGACTGCACGCCGTTCAAATTGAACTCAACAGGTACCTTTATTTGGACGAAGCGCGGATCGAAAAGTCTGAGGGCTTTTCCGCGGTTAGAAAAGACCTGATCACGATGATCACGCACCTTGTCAAAGAAGCTCCCGGACTTTTGACACCGGCTGCAGCCGCGGAATAAGCGTTTGCGATCACTGACCGCCTTGATCATCCAAGCTTTGCTCTGAACCTGACCACCGCCTTGGTCGCATTCCGAGCCTCAGTTCAGAGTTTTTTGATGCTGCCAGCGAGCGCCCAATAGCCTCTAAAAAGAAAAAAGGCCGTCCATAAAGATGAACGGCCCAAGTCTAGGGAGGAAACGCCCAAAAAGGGCAGCGGTCCAACGGAAAACCGTCGATATCGCAATGCACAATTTATTTGGGCGCTGCACCATTTGCAACTGCTTTTTTTGCAATGCAGCTAGAACCTAGTCACGTGAGACCGGCCAAAACGTTGCTATCTTACCAAACCAAGGCCTAGCAGGAGACCCTCTAGTGGTCAGCGCTCAGATTTTTACGTGTTGTTTTTAAAGAGAAAAGAGGCCGTCCATAAAGATGAACGGCCCAAGTCTAGGGAGGAAACGCCCAAAAAGGGCATCCGGCAAATCAAGGCGTGCCTCAAATCACCGTGATGCAAAGCATGCGCTTGTTCGCTAATTCCAGCAATTCACCCTTTCGTTGAGCTGAGGGGTTTCAACCCTCAATGATGTGTTTTCGTCACACTCTAGGTTGGATTGCATCCCCTGTGGCTGACTTCGGGGTGATATTAGACCCGTTTTCCACAGCCTGCCCCCATCTCTGGGCACCAATACTAAAGTGGATCTGGCCATTTCCAACGACGACATGACCGTGTTCGGCTAACTTTTGAACCTTTGGTCGCTAATAATGAGAACGATTATTGGTACGTGATGCCAACAATCGCAAAAAGTTGATTTCGTTCTGTGGCTGCTTCATCTAGCCCTTGGCCACGATGACTGTTTAGCGCTAACAACGCCGCTTGAGATTACTCTATTCACCGGCCTCGCCTGGAAATTCACGTGCCCAAAACCTCCAGCCTGAACGTTCGCGCCGCCCTGACCTTCGCCCACGATCTGGCGGATCGTTCCGGAGCTGTCACGTTACGCTATTTCCGCAAGGAGATCGCGGTGAGCAACAAGATGTCCGATGGTGGCTTTGATCCCGTCACCGCGGCAGACCAAGCGGCCGAACGCGCAATGGCCAATCTCGTCGCACGGACTTTTCCAGACCATGGCATTATTGGTGAAGAATATGGCACGACAGGCAATGAGGCCCGCTATAGATGGGTCTTTGATCCCATTGATGGGACACGCGCCTTCATCATGGGCCAACCCTTATGGGGCACGTTGATCGGTCTCCTTGATGGCCATCAACCCGTTCTTGGCATCATGAACCAGCCATTTACGGGCGAACGCTTTTGGGCAAGCCAGGATGCAGCACATTATCGCTTAAGAGATGGCCGCGCCAAACGCATTAAAACACGTGGCGGTGTGAAACTAGCCGCCGCAATCCTCACCACAACGCACCCGGAACTGTTCACGAAGGACCGCGATGCCAAAGCCTTCAAGCGTCTCTCAAATGAGGTGCGCATGACACGCTTTGGTGGCGATTGCTATAACTACGCCTTGCTCGCCGCAGGTCACATAGACCTCATCGTTGAAGTTGATCTCAAACCACACGACATCGTCGCCCTGATCCCCATCGTTGAACGCGCAGGTGGTGTCATCACCACCTGGAATGGGCAACCCGCTATCAATGGTGGCCGCATCATAGCTGCGGGTGACAAAAAATTGCACCAGACCGCCCTGAATACCCTCAATCGCTAGATCAAACCGATCTGGATCGGAAACTTAATGCGGTCAACGCGCACGTCCAGCTTAGGTTGAATCAGTGGGTTTGCTCTAACCTTTTGTTATGGATCATGTGTCCGGGCGCAAACCCACCCAACACAAGCTTGCGCAGTGTTGGCCAGACCCAACACAAGCTTGCGCAGTGTTGGCCAGACCGGCCACCACTTTTGGCTCGATCATGATCTAACGCGCACAGTCGCAGAAGACCTTTCTTTTGCCGAACGGCCGCTAGCTCAACCTGCGAAAAGTTGGGTTCGACTTTGAGCAGATAAGTTGATCGCCAGTTATGGGATAGAGCGTTGAGATAGCGCGTCGCGCAAACGGCTTGGCTGCGGACAACAAAAGGCTCGACGCTCTAGCAAAAATTATTCCGTCTGCAACCGAGCTACCAAATCAGGAATTTTGGGTGTTGGTGATCTCTAGGAGGGTTTCGTCTTATCTTTGTCTTCAAACAGTTAGAGCGCGGTGGGACACACGAATTTCACGCGGTGTTGCGGGGATTTTTGTAAGGTTGTGTCCCACTATTTTTGACCAAACCAAATTCGTCAATTTTTTTGGAGGGCGATCGCTGGGAAGAATTGAACCCCTCCTCTCAGAATGAAAAGCCGAGAACCACTCAATGCTTTCAAGGCATTTTCCGACAGATCGCATGATGTTCTCGGCAAATGAAATCAACAACTTACTTTGACTGTCGGAGTTTTTATTGGTCATAGACATTGACTGCCGAAACGAATTAGTGGCGCGATGGTTGTCAGATTCTTTGGCTGGATGTTCCACCATGACTTAGGCAGAGAGTAAATCTTCATGAATAAGGATCTCACCACGTCTGCAATCAACCGACAGAATATTTTGAACAACAGATTCGCTGTAGAAGAGATTGAAAAGACTGCCGGACTTCGAGCCTTCGAGTTTGAAGGAGAGCGGATTGCCCTAAAACAACAAGTCGCGAAATTCTTTGGCGTCACCGAGCGTACGATCGACGAGCAAATCAGCAAACACAGCTCCGAACTAGCCCAAAACGGCTACGAAGTTTTAAGGGGCAAGCGATTGAAATCGCTGAAAAAAGAGCTGCAAGAAGATAAGGTCGACGAAATAAACTTCGTCGACCTTAAATACGTCCCTCAACTAGGCATCTTCAACTTCAGATCGTTTCTAAACCTCGCCATGCTCTTGCCAGGCTCAGAGAGGGCTCGGCAGCTTCGAAGCGTAATTCTTGATATCACAATTGACACCATCAATGTTCGCGTCGGCGGATCAACAAAATACATAAATCAACGTGATGCCGACTACTTGGAACATGCATTTGCGGGAGAAAACTACCGGAAAGAATTCACGGACACTTTGAAGAATTACGTTGATGCCGGGCCGTGGAAATACCCAGTTTTCACAGACAAAGTTTATGAGTGCATTTTTAAAGAAAAGGCCAAAGAATACCGAAAAGTCTTAAAACTAGGACAGGCGGACAAAACAAGGCGAACCTTTTATTCCGAGATTATTGGCCTGATCGCAGCTTTCGAACATGCAATTGCTGACGGTATGGCGGAAAAAACAAAAGAAAATAAAAGCAAACTTTCTGTTGCGGAGGCTGATGATGTGGTTGTGCAAGTTGCTAATTCTCCTTTAACCAAGCCACTAATTGAACTTGCCAGAACTAGGATGGCCAGCAGGGATTTTGGATTGCGTGGCGTAGTGCACGAAAATCTAGGCAGCTACATCGCATCAGTACCACCTGAAGATTTTGAAAAATTCCTAGGAGATCAGAGCAAAGAACTCTCACGACAGATTGAAGAAGCCAAGGATGTAATGAAGCGTCTTAAGGAACGCTGACGTGGCAACATTGTATCCAACAGCTCAAAGCATCATTTCCACACACGCTAAAACCATAGAGAGCAGTGGTGGCGGCTTGCAGGGCATCCGTGACAATGGCCTATTAGAAAGCACATTGGAACACATTCAAAATGATGATTACTATCCTTCGCTCGAAGACAAACTAACACACTTATTTTATAGCCTTGCGGCATCTCAAATATTCTTGGACGGCAACAAGAGAATTGCCATCGCTGCAACAGCACTAATGTTGCTGTTAAACGGGTACATGTCCATCACTGAGAAATTCATCCGCGACATGGAAAATATCAGCGAACAAGTTGGAACCGGTATTATAGACAAAGATTTATTGCACGAAGTAATTTGCGCCCATGTCCGCTTTGAACCTGACAACGAACAAGTAAAACTCAAAATCTTGGAAGCTATCTCAGCTGCACAAGAACCTAGAGATTGAGTTTGGCACCTAAATTTGATTTGTTTTCTTCGGTAAGAAGCCATCAGTAGGAATGTTGGCACTCTATCTAAATATTGTTGACTGGGCCTACTTCAAGATCAGTAAAGATAGGTTGCCCCGAACCGCTGTTTAGCTGCCGCCCACTCCAACACACAAAAAAACAATCAGCAAATTCTTTTCAAAAGTCTCGCCAGAAAACCTGTCTGGCGTTTTAGGCAGGATACGCAAATTTGAATGTATTTCTGGTGCGTTATATTTGATAACGGCAAAACTGAGTCATTCTGACTCACTCTGTGAAACGTTATTGGTCTCGTCAGACGACTGAAATCCTAACCTCCAATTGCAACCTCTACTAAGCGGCAATCGCCTTTAAGCTGTGAATTGTGCGATTCCAAACTGTACTGCCACGATTGATCGCGGCGGTACAGTTTTTGCTGCGCCATTGAATTCGCTGAATTTTTTCTAGAAATCGCCCAGAGTGAAAAGCGAAGCTGGGGCGTTTCGGGAACAAATGTGTCCCACTTTTTTAGGGCTTGTGTCCCACTCTTCATAACTCTTTGAAAATAAACAATGATTCTAGGCGATGGTGATCCCTAGGAGAATCGAACTCCTCTTTCCAGAATGAAAATCTGGCGTCCTAACCGATAGACGAAGGGACCACAGGGAAGTCGGTATAAGGGCCTTTGCGGCTGGTTGCAAGAGACCCAAGTGTCGCTTTTTTTGTGCGCCATTGCTGCCAAATAGGGCCTATTTAGCCGCCCTCGGATCAGCCGCATCAAGGATCTGAAGGTCGATTTTATCACGCCCGCCCCAGGTGTCGCGGCGCAGCTGGCCAGCAACGTGGATCGGCATGCCACCGGACGTCAACAGCAGCTCTCCCAGCGGTTGGTCGGCGGCGCGAAAGGCAATGGCATCGATGCGGCTGCCATCACCAGCTTGTAGTGAACACCTAACATGGGCACCCCCGACGACTTTTGCAAAGCGCACGCTGACACTTGGAAACGCAAAGCTTGGTTGCGGATTGCCTTGGCCATAGGGGCCTGCTTTTTCAAGCAGACCGACAAGTGCGTGATTGGCAGCAGATGGCGTTAGAGCACCATCCAAGGCAAGGCTTGGGGCCTGACGCTCACCCGCCTCGGCTGCAGCCACCTCGCTACACAAAAATTCTGTGAGCGCATCAACACTGCCCCGCGTGACAGTGAGCCCTGCCGCCATAGCGTGGCCACCCCCTTTAATAAGCAGTCCTTGATCAACAGCCTGGCGCACGGAGGCACCAATATCGACACCAGCCACGGAACGCAAAGACCCTGTGCCTTGCACGTGCTCTTTATCGCCTGCCTGTTCCCAGGCAATGACACAGGTTGGGCGATGGAATCTTTCAACAAGCCGCGAGGCCACGAGACCAACAACACCTTTGTGCCAATCACTGCCGGCCACAACCAGCATTGCCAGATCTGGATCAGCCGCTAGCACCAGCTCGGCTTTCGCAACCGCAGCCTCCAACACATCGGTTTCAATATCTTTGCGATTCCGATTAAGTTTATCAAGCTGGGCCGCAATCTTTGTCGCTTCCGTTTCATCATCATCGCTCAGAAGCTTGGCACCAAGGCCAGCGTTGCCAATCCGCCCTCCCGCATTAATGCGCGGTCCAAGAATGTAGCCTAAATGATAGGATGAGGGCGCGTCAGAAAGGCCTGCGGCATCGGCCAATGCGCATAGCCCAACGTTGTTGCGGCTCCCCATCACCATCAACCCTTTGGTGACAAACGCCCGGTTCAATCCTTTCAACGGCACAACATCAGCAACAGTTGCCAGCGCCACCAAATCCAACAGTTGCAATAGGTCAGGCGCGGCGGTCTTGTCGTTATAATAGTCGCGACGTTTCAGCTCGCGGACCAGACCTACCAAGACGAGAAACACAACACCAGCCGCACACAAGTGACCCTGCCCAGAAAGATCATCCTGACGATTGGGATTGACGATAGCGTGCACATCAGGGAGCGTTTCGTCGGCCTGGTGATGATCAATGATCACGACATCAACATCGCGCGCGGTTGCGGCTGCGAGCGCGGCGCCACTTGTCGTACCGCAATCGACAGTGACAATCAGGCCGGCGCCATCATCGATCAGTTTGTTTAAAGCATCCGGGTTTGGTCCATAGCCTTCCAACATGCGGTCTGGAATATGGATCAGAACTGCACAACCATGGTGGCGCAAAAACTTAGCCCACAATGCTGCCGAACACGCCCCATCAACATCATAGTCACCAAAGATAGCAGTCGCTGTCCCCGCCTCTATGGCATCAGCAATCCGCGTAGTGGCTTTGTCCATATCCTGAAACGTGCTTGGGTCAGGCATCAGGGCTTTGATGGTTGGGTTCAAGAACAGCTCGACGTCCTCAACCCCAACGTCCCGCGCCGCCAACACCCGGCCAAGCAACTCAGGCAGGCCATGTTGCTGCGCTATGGCTGTCGCCAAACTGGCAGAAGACGCTAGCAAGCGGTCCTGCCAGGATTGGCCACGCGCAGATCGGCTGACCTGCAAAAGGGACGTGGTCGACTCTGCACTCGCTGCTGCCTCACCGTGGCCAGCATTGCTCTCAACGCGTTGTTTTTTAAGTGCCGCAGCCATTTTTCCGCCCCCCACATTGCTGTCCGCAATTACGATTCCCGATGCTTTACCGTCTGCGATCTAGGCCCACCTTGGCGAGCATTGCCCCTACGTTCTCCCCAGCTTTAGCCTGATTTCTAAGCCAAAAGTGACCCTAGACTGCGTCCTTACGTTTATTGATGCAGACCAAACAGGTGTTTACAGCGTGCCAGCAATGACGGAATACTAGCTTTAGGCTCGCCCAGCCATTTCAGGTCTCGATGCGCTAAGGGCAGTGCATTTTAGGGGAACTGTCGAACGGGTGAAATTTCCTTTTAGAGGCAGGAGACCCAGATGAATACCCAAAACCCTTTTGAAATTCCAGAGCAGATGCGCAAAATGGCCGAACAAAGTGTAGAGCAAGCACGCAACACCTATGGCCAATTTATGGATGCGATATTGAATGCACAGAATACGTGGATGTCATCCATGCCTGCAAACAGTGCAACAGATGGATTTAAAGAAGTCCAAAATCTCGGTGTAAAGTTTGCCCGCGAAAATTCTGATGCCGCACTTAATCTCGCCAGCGAAATTTCTAAAGCGAAAGACTATTCAGAAGTTCTGCAAATCCAAAGCCGTTATGCACAAAACCAAATGCAAACATTTTCAATTCAGGGTCAAGAAATGGCGCACATGATGAGCACGATGGCACAACGCGCAAGCACAGGCAGTTAGAAATAAATACTTTGAATGAGGTGAATGCATGACGCATTAGCATCTAGATGCGTCGCGCCTTTTGTTGTGCACAGTGAAGCTGTTTGCGCGACGCTCTATTCCATGACTCTATCCCAGGGTTGGCGATCAACTTATCTGCTCAAAGTTGATGCCGACTTTTCGCAGGTTGATCTAGCCTACCGACGCGTCATCCTTTTTTAAGCAGCAACGTCATGCCAATGAGGGTGGCGCTATCAAAGTGCATTTCAACAATCTGTCGATTGTTTTTGACAATGATCTCCATGTGCGCATGAAGATCTTTTCCAATCACCTTGATGCGGAAACCGCGCTTCGTGATACTGCCATCCAGTTCACCTGATAGGTTGTAAAGCAGCTCTTTCCAGGTTCCTGTTAGCTTGCCGCCTTCAGCATTGTTAATTTCACTTTTCAGCTCGACTTTGCCACTTGCAGATGCGCATCTAATATTTTGCTTGAGATGCCGTCCTTTGTTTTCGATAAAATAGGTGGCGCGGCACTTTATATTTTCCACATCACCACTTTTGAAGCCTAGCCTGCCCTCGCCGACCCAACGTCCTGGCAAGGAGGTGAACGGACCTGCGTCATCACCCATACTTGGTTGTGACAGCGCGGAAAGAATGAGCACGCAAAGGCCGACCCACTTGACCATGGCTCGCAGAAAGCAGGCTAAGAAAATTACATTGGCATTCATATCGGGCATCCGGGATCTCCGGTTGTCAGAGAGGGTACCGTTGCAAATTAGAAGTCACCCAGGGGTGGGAGCACGTCACCAACCTCAATAGGCCCAGACTAAAGTCTCGTCTGACTTGCAAAACCTTTTACGCCCCTAAAGACTGGCGGAATCTGGCAAACCTCTAAATTGCGTACGTACACGACGCACCGTGCCGGTCTTAGAACGCATGACCACAGTTTCAGTTTCGATGATATCACCATTGAACTTCACGCCATCCAGCATTGAGCCACTGGTGACACCACTTGCCGAAAAGATAACGTCATTGGCCGCTAATTCCTCAAGCCGAAATTTGCGATCAATATCATCGATACCCATCTTGGCAGCACGTACCCGTTCGCCATCATCTGATGGCGCAAGACGGCCCTGCATCTGCCCACCAATCGAGCGTAAAGCAGCAGCGGCAAGAACGCCTTCAGGCGCACCGCCGGAGCCAAAATAAATATCAACACCTGTTTCTTTCGGGTCGGTTGTCCAAATTATACCTGCAATATCGCCATCAGGGATAAGCTGAACACTGGCACCAGTTGTGCGCACCTCCTGAATGATCTTAGCGTGACGAGCTCGGTCCAATAGACAGGCCGTCAATTCTGAGACGTGAACACCTTTGGCTTTGGCGAGTGCATTCAGGTTGTCAGTTGGGCTCGCGTCTAGATCAACGACGCCATCGGGATAGCCCGGACCAATCGCAATTTTGTCCATGTACATGTCCGGCGCGTGCAACAAACTGCCTTTTTCGGAAATCGCCAAGACTGCCAGCGCATTGGGTGCAGCTTTGGCGCAAATTGTTGTGCCTTCCAACGGGTCGACAGCAATATCGACTTCAGGGCCTCCACCACCGAGTTTTTCACCGATGTACAGCATCGGCGCCTCATCCATCTCACCTTCCCCGATCACGACCGTGCCGTTGATCGAAAGTCGGGCAAGTTCAGCACGCATCGCATCGACAGCCGCTTTGTCAGCACCTTTTTCATTGCCATGCCCCCGCAGTTTGGCCGCCGCAATAGCTGCCACCTCCGTCACCCGGACAACTTCCAGAACCAGATTGCGATTTAGACTGCCGCTTTCGGCTTTACTCATTCTCATTCCCTCATGCTGACACATTAGATTTTTCGTGCACATTTTTAGAGCGCTAATTCGCCCTAGCTCGTCGAGCCTTTTCTTGTACACAGTGAAGCTATTTGCTCAACGCTCTATCCCATGGCTCTATCGCATGACTGGCGATCAACTTATCTGCTCAAAGTCTAACCCAACTTTTCACAAGGTTGATCTAGAGCGCCTCAATGCGAATCATCTGCGGTTTGTCTGCCACCTTGCCATCTTGTTCAATAGTAGCGAGCGCAGATCGGATCTTTTCCTCAGTCGTCTCATGCGTAATCAAAATGACGGTGGCTGCTGCCCCACTCGCCGCCGCCTGGGTGGCCTGTCTCTGAACAATGCTTTCCAGTGAAACGCCTTGATCTCCCATGCTTTTTGCAATCGCCGCCATGGCACCGGGTCGGTCATAGACGGCTAGGCGAATATAATAGGCACCGTGGTGGGCATCCAAGCTGGCAGGCTTAAATGGGGTTAACGCATCAGCAGGGCGGACAAACGGTGCCATCACAATGCCACGCGCAATATCAACAATATCACTTGCCACGGCTGACGCTGTCGGGGCACCGCCAGCACCCGGGCCAACCAGCAACAAATTTCCAACCTGTTCAGCGTCAATTGCAACGCAATTTGTAACGCCTGACACTTCAGCGACGGCGCGATGCTTTGGTACCATGGCAGGATGGACGCGTGCCTCAATTCCACTTTCGGTTTCAACCGCAACGCCGAGAAGCTTGATGCGATACCCTAGATCCTTTGCCGCTTCGATATCTGACGATGTAATGGATTCGATGCCTTCAACATGGACTTCATCAAACGCGACAGCAGTGCCAAAGGCCAACGTAGTGATGATTGCCAACTTATGGGCCGCATCAAAACCACCAATGTCAAAAGTTGGATCGGCTTCGGCATAACCCTTTTCTTGCGCGTCCTTTAACACGTCTGCAAACGCCAGATGCTCGTCCTGCATCTGGCTGAGGATGTAATTGCAGGTGCCGTTCAAGATGCCATAGACACGATTGATCTTGTTGGCCGCCACCGATTCACGCAGCGATTTGATGATTGGAATGGCACCAGCAACCGCAGCTTCGTAGTTGAGCGCGACGCCTTTTTTTTCCGCTCGCCTCGCCAATGCAATACCGTGTTTTGCAAGTAACGCCTTATTGGCTGTAACAACGTGCTTGCCCGCTTCAAGGGCGGCTTCAACTGCCTCTTTTGCAATTCCGTCATCACCACCGATCAATTCGATGAACACATCGACATCAGGGTCTTTGGCAAGTGCAACAGCATCGTCAACCCAGCGCAAACCATCCAGCGAAATGCCTCGATCAAGACCCCTGTTGCGCGCTGAGACCGCCACAACGGTAATATCGCGGCCAGTCATTTCTGTTAAATGATCGCGATTGTCTGATAATAACTTTATAAGACCGGTACCGACCGTGCCGAGCCCTGCAATGCCCAATTTAAGTGGCTGTATCATGAGTATCTTTTTATTGCCATTTGTCGTTAGCGGTTTTTTTAAGAACAGTGGCGGAACTTAAGACGCCGGAGCCACCTTATGCACCGTTTCATCTGCCTCGGCGAGGAACTTTTTCACCGATCGGGCTGCTTGACGGATACGTTGCTCGTTTTCAACCAAAGCGATGCGCACAAATCCTTCCCCATATTCGCCAAAACCGCGACCAGGCGAGACCGCAAGTGATGCTTTCGAGATCAACAGCTTGGAAAATTCAACCGAGGTTAAGTGCTTGAATGGCTCTGGGATTGGACACCAGGCAAACATCGTTGCAGGCGGTGGAGGAATATCCCAACCGGCCCGCGCAAAACTCTCTACCAAACAATCACGGCGCGCTTGATACATTTGGCGGATCTCGGCAACGCACTCCTGCGGCCCATTGAGCGCTGCCGTTGCTGCCACCTGTATTGGAGTAAAGGCACCATAGTCGAGATACGATTTAACCCGAGCCAACGCGCTGATCATGCGTTCATTGCCAACTGCAAAGCCCATGCGCCAACCGGGCATGTTGTACGTCTTTGACAGCGACGTGAATTCAACGGCTAGGTCCATTGCACCATCAACTTGCAGAATGGATGGGGGCGGCACATCATCAAAGTAGATTTCCGAATAGGCAACGTCGGACAGGATAATCAAATCCAAACGCTTGGCCTGCTTGACGGCCTCTTTGTAAAATTCAAGGTCCACAACCCGCGCCGTGGGATTGGACGGATAGGACAGCACTACGGCTACAGGTTTGGGTGCGGACCGCTTTACCGCGCCTTCGACCGAACGCAAGAAACTTTCACCGTCTTCCGCAGGAATATGACGGATGGCAGCACCAGAAATTATAAAACCAAACTCATGGATTGGGTAGGTTGGGTTGGGTACCAGCACAACATCGCCCGGCGCGACAATCGCCTGCGCCATGTTGGCGAAACCTTCCTTGGAGCCAAGCGTTGCGACAACCTGCGTATCAGGGTCGAGCTTCACTCCAAAGCGGCGCGCGTAATAATTGGCTTGCGCCCGACGCAGCCCCGGTATGCCCATCGAGGTCGAATAGCGGTGGGTGCGCGGATCACGTACCGTTTCGACAAGCTTCTCGACGATATGCTCGGGCGTTGGCATGTCTGGGTTGCCCATACCAAGGTCGACGATATCAGCGCCTTGAGCGCGCGCTTCTGCCTTTAACCGATTAACTTCGGCGAAGACGTACGGCGGCAGCCGCTTGACCCGGTAAAACTCTTCAATCACGGAAGGCCCCTGCAAAACCATTTATTGTGGCCGTTGAACGGCTTAGATCATGGACATTTACGCCCTTGGGCTGGGCTGCGTCCAGTCTTTTGGCGTATGGGACGTAATTTGTTGAACCCTGGTCAAGGGGCTTTGCGGCGAAGGCGTGCTAGCGGACAAGCATAGTGATCGGTCTACTGACCCCCGCCTCACACCTAGAGATTCAAAAGGGAAACTGGCTCAGATATGCCCTGGGCCGCACCTAGATCAGGTGCGACTTTGGGAAGAGCTTTCAACTACTATGCGATTGGTTTTTGTTGTAAAGTTGATAAACTTGTGACCGTCTACCGAGGGCTTACTCGGGCTTTTTACTTGGGACCTCCCAACACCACCATGACAGACAAAAAAACTGACCCTGATCAAAAAACAAACCCTGCCCTGAGCGCTTACCAAATCTCTGATCCAGAAGCTTTTGCCCAAAACCTCCTCAAAATCTTTGAACAAGGCAGCAAGCTCGCATCAGAATATTGGAACCGAGCCGACGGCAAGGCGTCTCCTTATTCGCCTGCCAGCGAAGCCAACGAAGCCACCAACACCATCAATGAAATTTCGCAGATATGGATGACCAATCCTGCAAAATTCACTGAGGCGCAAACGGAGCTTTTGCAAGATTACTTCCGGCTTTGGAACAGACAGCTTAGACGCTTGTCCGGAGAAGAAGTTGCGCCACTTGCAGAACCTGATCCAGGTGACAATCGTTTTAAAGACCCTGAATGGTCCAACAATCCATTCTTTGATTTTTGGAAGCAGGCCTACCTGCTGACAACGAACTGGGCTGAAAACGCACTTGAGGAAACCGAGGATCTTGATGAGCACGCCCGTCACAAGGCAGAATTCTACTTCCGGCAGGTCTCAAGCGCTCTGTCACCTTCAAATTTTCCGATGCTCAATCCGGAAGTCCTGCGTGCAACGTTATCAAGCAATGCAACCAATCTGGTGCAGGGGCTATCTCACCTTAATCAGGACATGGAGAAATCCGGTGACCTGCTCAAGATTAGCCAGACAGACACAAGCTCGTTTGAAGTGGGCAAAAACCTAGCCACCACACCTGGCAAAATCATCTTTCAGAATGAAGTTTTACAGCTTATCCAATACACGCCAACAACAGATAAAGTGCGCGAAACGCCTTTGATGATGGTGCCTCCGTGGATCAACAAATACTACGTGCTCGATCTCAATCCGCAAAAGAGCTTCATCAAACATGTCGTTGACCAGGGCTTTACGACCTTCGTGATCTCGTGGGTCAACCCTGACGACAGCATGGCACACAAAACCTTCGAAGATTACATGATCGAAGGACTACTCACTGCAGCCGATGCCGTGAAGCGGGAAACCAATGTTGAGAAAATCAACGTTCTTGGCTACTGCGTTGGCGGCACGTTGCTTGGCACTACGTTGGGCTACCTGGCACAGCGTGGCGAGGAGCCCTTCAATTCGGTAACTTTCCTCACCACCCAAGTTGACTTTACCAAAGCTGGCGATCTGCTGTTGTTTACAGACGATAACCAGCTTGGTGCACTTGATAAGATGATGAAAGAGCGCGGCTTTCTCGATGGGTCGCGCATGGCCAACGTCTTCAACATGATGCGGCCGCGTGATTTGATCTGGCCCTATATCGTTAACAACTACATGTTAGGCAAAAAACCTTTCCCATTTGATCTCCTGTATTGGAACCAGGATTCCACGCGTATGGCCGCAGCGAACCATGCCTTCTATCTGCGCGAATACTACAATGAGAACAATCTTGCCGAAGGACGCATGACTCTGGCTGGCACCAAGCTTGATCTCGCCAAAGTAAACCTGCCGATCTATGAACTTGCAACTAAGGAAGATCACATCGCACCCGCCGCTAGCGTCTTCAAGGGCTCAAAACTGTTCTCAGGCCCGGTCGAATTTGTCCTTGCTGGCTCCGGCCACATCGCAGGCGTGGTCAACCCGCCTGAAAAAGTCAAATACCAACACTGGACACACCCAAATGACCGCGCACCAGAAGAAGAAACTCTTGAAGAGTGGATCTCCAACGCCGTAGAGGTCCCAGGCTCATGGTGGCCGCATTGGATTGAGTGGCTTGCTGAAAAATCTGGTGATTTGATCGCGTCACGCGAACCAGGCGAACAACTTGGCGTGATTGAAGACGCCCCAGGTTCCTACGTTAAAGTAAAATCATAAAGTCAAGAGACGGCGCAGAAATCCTGCGCCGTCTTGATTAATGTAGCTAGACCGACCTGCTCAAAGTTGGAACGCAACTTTGAGCAGATAAGTTGATCGCCAGTCATGAGATAGAGTCATGGAATAGAGCGTTGAGCAAGTAGCCTCAATGTGTACAAGAAAAGGCTCGACGCTTTAGATCAAACGCGGCTTGCCTTAGGACAGTGTTGCTAATGCCTGCTCCAGATCAGCCGTCAAATCCGCAACATCTTCAATACCAATGGAGAGGCGCACGACGTCCGGTCCTGCACTCGCCTTGATGCGCTGCTCATCTGTGAGCTGGCGGTGCGTTGTTGATGCTGGATGAATGACGAGTGAGCGCACGTCACCAATATTGGCCAAATGCGAGAATAACTTAAGGCCCTCGACTAGTTTTACACCTGCTTCATAGCCATCCTTTAGGCCAAACGTGAAAACAGAACCGCTTCCCTTGGGGCACATCTTCCTCGCCAGTGCATTGTTAGGATTTGAGGTTAGGCCGGCATAACTCACCCACTCCACTTCAGGGCGCGCTTCCAACCAATTTGCCACCGCCAAAGCATTTTCAGAGTGTTTTGCCATACGCAGTGGCAATGTTTCAATGCCGGTAAGGATCATAAAAGCGTTCATGGGCGCAATCGCCGGGCCCAGATCACGCAAGCCCATAACACGACAGGCAATTGCAAAAGCGAAATTGCCAAACGTTTCAGCCAACTTCATGCCGCCGTAGGATTGATTAGTATCGACAAGGGTTTTGTAGCGGTTCTTCGCCCCAAGCCAATCAAATGTGCCGCAATCGACAATAATACCGCCGATCGAATTGCCATGGCCGCCAAGGAACTTTGTCATCGAGTGAACGATAATATCCGCGCCATGTTGTTTGGGTTGGCAGAGGTAGGGTGTCGCCAATGTGTTATCGACTATCAACGGGATACCCGCATTCTTGGCAACTACCGATATAGCTGGCAGGTCGATCACCAAGCCACCGGGATTGGCGATACTTTCAACAAAGATAGCTTTCGTCTTGTCCGTAATCGCAGCCTGTATGGTATCGGGGTTAGTGGCATCGGCCCAGACGACATTCCAATCAAACTTTTTAAATGCGTGATTGAATTGGTTGACCGACCCACCATAGAGCTGGGTTGCAGCAACAAACTCGTCGCCGGGTTCTAACAGCGTATGAAACACCAAAAATTGCGCGGCATGACCAGACGCAACGGCCAACGCCGCTGTGCCACCTTCTAACGCTGCGACGCGTTCTTCCAAGGCGGCCTGGGTCGGATTCATAATCCGCGTATAGATATTTCCAAACGCTTCAAGCCCAAACAGAGAGGCAGCATGATCTGCATCGTTAAAAACATAGGATGCGGTTTGATAGATCGGTGTCACACGGGCACCGGTTGACGCATCAGGTGCGGCACCAGCGTGGACTGCAAGTGTCGAAAACTGTGGTGCTGGTAGATCAGCGGAATCTGTCATAAATGCCTCCTGGAACACAAATTATTGCGCATCCTATGGAAGCGATCAGGTAGATGAAGTCAAGCCACTGGGCTGCGATTGGGCGCCGTTGTTGGCACGCACCCGTGTGCCCTTTTCGAACATCAAGCTATGTGCAAAATCTTTTTGGGTAATTGGGGTTAAGACGTGACTAGATCTTTGCGATCTGACCTACTGGGCGACATGACCACTTCCTCAGCTCGTAATTGGGGTGACCGTCCATCCATTTGGCGATTTCAATTTGGCCCATCATCATGCATTGGCGCGGCGTAACAGCGGTTTGAAAAAACGACAAGCGCTCTTCGCGGCAGCGCGTCGGTTCATCGACGAAACAAACGGAAAAAATTAGCTCAATCATGTCGGCTCCTCTCATCAGGTCATGTCCGCAAGTTGCGGACCGTCAAAACCCCGAGAGCGTTTCCAACATTTTTATTATCGTCTGTGAGACAGCGCCCAAATCGTGGTGAGCGTACCAAGACATTTAAACGCTAAGTCCCTGCGCCCCATTGGCCGCGAATCAGAACAGACGTCGATTGAACCATGAAAGTCCTTACCTAAAACCTTCTAACCGCAATCCAGGCGCTCCATTTTCCAATATGCAACACAAGGGTTGCATTTGTGCATCGCCTGACCCTGGCCCGTCCAAAGCACACAGAATCCGCTACAATTGGGACTTTCACCGCGTTTTTGCCAATGGGAACTAGCGGAGCGTGCGGCTTATAAACAACAACACGCCCTAAGCAATAACTTGAATTTGACCTATCAAATCACTGTTATTTCACAAAAAATCAGCAAGCATTTTAGGGGGCATGACTGCTTTTGGGGATAGCGGGGACAGCCAACCTGCAAATCACTTGGCAACAGCCGAATCTCATTACGACTCAGCTTCAGATAAGTTGCCTGACACGAGGCCGTTAGAGTTTCAGGCCATGCGATTTAAAGCGTTGCGTTGCATCAATAGCAAGTTTGGGATTCGGCACAACTGCGTTGGGGGTAGGTGCCAGAAGTTTGTCAGTCCTAAGTGATAGTTAGTGGCCTAAGTAATAGTTAGTGGGGTTAGTTATGTTGCATTCAATGGGTTTGAGGGCTGTTGTACGCCGTAGTTGTGCATCAAGTACCCTGATAGGGACCGCAATTGTTGTCTCTGCATGTGCCGGCTCTGGTGATCTCACCACAACTTCGCTCGCACCACCGCCGGAACCGGCGACCACGCTTGGTCAGCGCACCATCGACCACGTTTCAACATCAAAGCTTGCCAGAATAGCTAGAACGCCAGGTGAGGCTGCAGAAAGCGCCGTCACGGCTGGCGCAGCAGCAGGTAGCTCCGAGCACGCTATTCTCAAAAAAGCACACCAGCTGCGTCTTGCGGGTAAAAAGGCCAAAGCTCTCAAAACATTGGACGAAGCAGAAAACTCCGAAACGGCGCCAGCCTTGGTCAAACAGCGCGGAATGCTTGCCCTTGAGCTTGGTCAATTGTCAAAAGCTGAGAAGCTTTTGACCCGGGCACGCGATGACTTTGAACCAGATTGGCGCGTGCACTCAGCACTCGGCGCTACGCTTTCAGCGCGTGGCAATCAACAAGCAGCTCAATTAGAGCTGTCAAAAGCCCTCAAGCTGGCACCAGATCATCCATCAATTATGAACAACCTAGCTTTATCCTATGCCCTTGACGGCAACCATGACCAGGCTGAAAAGCTCCTGCGTCGTGCCGCCAACGACACCAAGAGCAAAACCAAAACCAAACAGAATTTGGCGCTTATTTTGGGACTAAATGGCGACGTGAAAGAAGCCAAGCGGGTTAGTTCTCTGGTGTTACCACGCAACAAAGCTGACGCCAACGTTGCCTACTTTGCCTCACGCAAATTGAAACCATCCAAGGTTTCGAAGGCAGCGCCCGTGCGTACTTCGCAGATACAATCGGCACAGGCTGACACATCGTCAAAACGTTAGAAATCTCGCAAGGTGCGTAGTCTGTGGCAACTACGCCTTTGCGACCAGAACCACAATCAGACGCAAAACACCAAAAACCACTTCCGGCAAATCGGGGGTGGTTTTTTGCGAGCACACGGGTGAGATCCAAGTCTGTCTACGCGTCAATAAGTTCAGGGTAGGATGGTATACGCGAAGACGTGGCACACCTCGCAGCGACTTCATAGTGTTGAGGTTAAGTGTTTCATACCCAAAACCAGCCACTGTTTAAGGGTTGACCAACCTCGGCACAGCCAATGGTGGTGCTTTACTGCGCCGACCGAAATGGATCATATTTTCCTGCGACTGACATGGTCTCTTTTCAAGGAAGTAAACCCCGACCCCATAATCGCTCATATGGCGCACCTCACAATAGTATTCACAATTGTGGGCCTCAATGTAGAGTCGAAACTTATTCGGGAATCGTGGCGCCACCGCAAATTCCAGAAGAGCCCCACCTTCAGAAATATCTCTAATGATACAATGGAGTGGCGTTAGGCCGGGCAGAAATACGATGGCCCTCCAAAACCCTTTGTGGCGCGGGTGCTTGCGTCGTTCATGTGGTGGTAAAATACTCATTTTTGGAAAGTCGCGCTTAATGGGTTTTTGTGATCTACACACTGTGCGCCAACAACCGTCACGGATTTGCAAATTTCTTGATAAAATTTGAAGTTATTAAATTTGTACGACTAATGACTAAATTTATAACTTCCCACCCCGACAGACCTGCCATTTGGGTGAACTCCGTTTTTCTGCGTCAGGACAAGTGCTGTTGACGATTGCAATGCTCTTCTGGTGGCGCTCTGTTTCATCATCAGGCGCACCAGATCGTTTAGCCATCTGAGCGCAGTCTTATTCCATTCATATCTAAAACTGAGAATAGCGCACGGGCATGTTGGACAACACGGGCTTGCCCAGTGTTGGGTTAATAAATAGCCAACATCGCCTAAAGGCATGTTGGACAACACGGGCTTGCCCAGTGTTGGGTTAATAAATAGCCAACATCGCCTAAAGGCATGTTGGGACAACACGGGCTTGCCCAGTGTTGGGTTAATAAATAGCCAACATCGCCTAAAGGCATGTTGGACAACACGGGCTTGCCCAGTGTTGGGTAATAAATTGCCAACATCGCCTAAAGGCATGTTGGACAACACGGGCTTGCCCAGTGTTGGGTAATAAATTGCCAACATTGCCTAAAGGCATGTTGGACAACACGGGCTTGCCCAGTGTTGGGTAATAAATTGCCAACATTGCCTAAAGGCATGTTGGACAACACGGGCTTGCCCAGTGTTGGGTAATAAATTGCCAACATCGCCTAAAGGCATGTTGGACAACACGGGCTTGCCCAGTGTTGGGTAATAAATTGCCAACATTGCCTAAAGGCATGTTGGGCCAACACGGGTTTACCCAGTGTTGGAAACTTTAATGCCAACACGGGCTTGCCCAGTGTTGGAAGGCCTCCCGTGGCCAATACACCCTAATTCTACTGCGTCACACCAGGTGAGGTCGGCGACGTCGGTGCGCCATTGGCCGACCCGGACGAGACAGAACCACTGCTGCTTGAACCGCCCTCACCTGCACCAACATAGTCCGTCCAGGTGACACTGCGCCGTTCGCTTGAGCGTGGTGCGGATTGCTGAGGATGTGTCAGGTCGCGTGAATTTGCCACCATCAACGCTAAATTGCTCTGTGTTGCGCAACCAAAATTGCGTGTTTGCAATCGCTCGCGATCAACACCCATGTCCTTTGAGAAATCTTCACAATGCGGTGGCAGTGCAACTGGCCTGCTGTAAGCAAGGCGCAGCGCTCGGCCGAATTCCGGATTGTGGCCTGAATAATCCTGTGTGTGAATGGCATGGCGCGGAATACCGGCGCGGGACACGATATCCTCCACCTGACGCATGGATCGCGCGATTGCAAAACGCCCTCCCATTGCGCGCGGTGCAGCAATACCAATGCCGCCCGTACTCTCAATTTTATAGCGTTCAACGAAACGTCGCACATCTGCCGCTTGGTTGTGGCTAAGGTTACCACCACCATTCGGCAACTCCACATAGAGCGTCTCTGTCTCAGATGAGAAATTGATTGCGTGATTCTTTTCTGGATCAGACAGAACACGTGCCGAGTAATTATCGAGCCCTCGGCAGCCTGCAACAGAAAGCAGCGCACAAGCGCCTGCTACAATCGATACAAACTTCAAACCAAAACCAAAACCAGAGTATGCACTTTGTTTGTTTTTTTGAGAGATCATCCTTTCACTCCCGGATAGTCGATGACATAGCCAAAGTCACCGTTGAATTCGTGTAAACCTGGCGACACCTCGCCACCATAAATGCGATTAATATTGCCGAAGAACAGCTCTTTCAGCTCACTTTCAGGCATGTAGCCATCGGTTGGTTTGACCATCGCTGAAGCTGATGAATGCGTTACAATGAACGGTGTCACCAAGATTACGAGTTCTGTTTCCTTGCGCCTGAAATCATTTGATCGGAACAATGCTCCCAGAACCGGCAGGTTTTTCAAGCCAGGAACACCCTCGACACTTTGGCGCGTTTCATCGGACAACAAACCAGCCATTGCCAAGGTGCCGCCACTTGGCAGCTCAAGCGTTGTTTCTGCACGCCTGACGCGTAACGCGGGTAACGTAATTGAGTTAAGCGTAATAGCGCCTTCCGATGACAACTCACTCACCTCAGCTGAGATGTTGAGGCTGATGCGCCCTTCACTCATGACGACCGGCTTGAACGATACGTTGACGCCGAATTCCTTGTAATCAACTTTGATGCGATTATCTTCTTCGGCGATAGGGATGGGGAATTCGCCACCAGCCAAGAACTTCGCCGTTTCACCTGAAATTGCTGTCAGAGTTGGTTCAGCCAGTAGCTTGAGGACACCGCGCCGTTCGAGCGCCTGAACCAATGTTTGAACGCTTTGCCCACCCGATTGCCAGGTTGAGTGCAACGCAGAACCCGCTGCAACAAATGGTGCCGTCGCCGGTGCCACGGCGGTAGCGCCGGCGACAATTGGTGATGTCACCGGAAACTTGTTCTCAATCACTTTGGCGAAGGTGAAGTTGCCAGATGACAAAATCGAGCCTGGCACATCAACACCGATGCGGCGCAAGGCATCGCGCTGAATTTCTGCGACCTGAACTTTGAGCAGCACCTGCTCTTTGCTCTCGGTGTTGAGCATGTTGACAACACCATCTTTCTTTTTGATGAACTTTGCCGCCAATTCCGCAGCTCTATTGGCCTGAATTGGTGTTGACACGACCCCGGTCAAAACGACGGTATCACCCATCATCTCGGCATTGATAGACGAGCCCGGAATGAGGCGGTGCAGGGTATCGCGCAGCGCCGATACATCGCGCGCAACTGTCACCTCTAGATAGAGAATTTTTTGGCCATCTGGTCCCATAAAATGGACATTGGCTTCGCCAGCAAATTTACCCAACAGATAGACCTGTTGCGATGTCTGCACAACGGCATCGACGACATCTGGATTAGACACCAGAACGTTCTGTAATGCGGCAGGAACCTCAACAAGCATCGACTTGTCGAGGCCAATCGTGACCTTGCGCTTAATTGGATAAGGACCACCAGGTGGTATTTTGAGCTCAGAGCGATGCTGTGGATCATGAGCAGTCGCCCCCAGACCAAAGGCATCCTGAGCATAGACGGGCGCTAAAGCCTGCTGCAAAACGCACAACAATGCGAACGCACGAACAATAAACACCGAGCACGCCGAACACGACGCACGCAAACGAATAAACATAACTCTTGGAACCCCACATCATTGAGCCCGGTGCCAACGCCCACAAACGGCACCGTTGTACGCAACTCCACCAACTGCGTGACGCAAACTCACACTGCACTACTCGCCTTTACGTCAGGCTGAGCACCGCAGGTTCGTCATGATCTCGTATTACTGGATAGGTTGAAAGGCAGGTGCCGGAAAACCTGTGACAGTCCCCAACGCAAACCACAGGTTATGCACATCTCGGCCACCGACCCGGCAAAGATTGTTCAACACGCTATGCACAGGAGTGGATTGATTTTTCCATTTTATATCAATGTGAAAGCGCGAAGAGCGTACACATCACCTAGCAACTTTGTAGCCCGCCCTCTGCGCAACATTAAAATGTGCACAAGTATGTCGTGCCCGGTCTATTTTGGGTTCCTACAGGAGACCAAACTGTCCACGCGTTTTTTAGATCGTGGAGGGACGCGCGCCTTAGCCTGCAACACGCAGATCGGAGATTTTACGGCCAATATTCTGGAAGGATTGAATGAGAGCAGTTCCGTTCGTGGCGGGGAAAAAGTGATCCTTCGAGGTGGCGCAGGCTTTGAGAAGTGCCGTTGTGTTGGCATCGCTCTCGAGCCGGAAGGCGACGGTGTAAACAATTACGTCTTGTGCTTTGGCTGCCGTACACGTCGACAAGGTTTTAGCGTCAATTTTTGTGCGATATCCGGTGCTTGTGTATGTCGTTCCCAGACGGCCTTTTGAACCATAGCCGCGGGCCCCATAACGCGACAGGTTATGATCAGACCGTGCCGAATAGACATTTTGGCCATCGGTCATCACAATGAGAATTTTCTTGTTATCTTGATCTGTATAAGAGCGGCCCTTCGTGAACGGCATGCCCGGTGACAACACGCGCCAACCCCAGGCAAGACCTTCCGCGATGTTCGTGTAGCCACTTGCACCCAGAGCCGTGATGGCATCAGTAATTGTGGTTTTTGTTGCGGTCAGCGGCTGAATAGGTGTTGTTGTGCACATGTAGTTGGGCCCGCTACCACCTGAGATAGATGCACCCTTGTACTTGCAGGTTCTAGCCTGAGCGTCTGTGACCGGAATAGGCTCCACTTTCAACCTTTTGCACTCACCCGTTTTGCTATTGCGGCGGATACACGTATACGTCGGCGTCGGACAATCACCGCCAAAGTCAGAAATGTAGTTGTTGGAGTAATTCGAATAGCCAGCATTGAACGCGTTACCATTGTCTGGCTCATCAGGTGCAAACATGGGTACAAATAATGTATCTGACCTGCTTGCATCGGGCGCTTCATCATTAACGTCATAGGGGTAGGGGCGCGCTTCAACACAACCGGCCCAGGACTGACCCAGTTCCGCAAATAGATCAAAACGGGACCGCGGTTTATCAAAATTTTCAGAGTGGATTGTAGTTTGAGCGCCGGTATCAATCCATCCCGCATTCGTATTAGCTGATCCAACATTGACGGATGCTGCAAACGGCACCAATCCTATTTGAACTTTATCAGCGCTCCCACCATCGCTGTCGAGCACAATGTCGGCAAGGTCTTGGGCGGCAACTTTAAGATCAGCAATATAGCTGCCTGCCATAGAACCAGAGTTATCAAGCACCATGGCAACTTCAATTGTGCCATCACCTTTTACAACACTGGCCCGAACTCCAATGTCGATCTCGTTGTAACCAAACAATTTCAAAATCTTGGTGGCCATCGACATGCCTGCATCGGCCTCAACTTTGCCATTTGCATTGTCAAAATTTATCGATTTTATTTTTGCCGTGCTGTTGTCTGGCAAATTTTCCTGGAAAAAAGCGCGTGCGACAGCTTCGCCTCTGGTGGCCTCATCTACTTTGCCGAGCTGATTAGACGCCGCCAGGGTTGCGGCATCAAGTGCGGCTTGCTC
>CBDFNK010000011.1:0-93770 GCA_965250205.1 Hyphomicrobiaceae bacterium | reverse complement strand
ATCCGATGTTTGCAATTGCCGCTTCAGATCTGAGACTTCGTCCGAGACCTGCCTGCGTGCGATATGAAGCTCATGCAGCTCCTGTGACCTTGGGTCAGGCGGCGGTGTCGGGACAGGCTGCATACGCTGCGCGAAACGCGCCAACATTTCCGCATCAATCGTATCCGTTTTCGCCAGTTTTCCCATGCTGTCGGCAAACTGCCGTGAGCGAAACGGGTTGACCACCGCAACATCAATGCCTGCCTCATGCATCATGACATGTACGAGGCGGTGATATTTGCCGGTCGCTTCAAGGGCGACAAGCCTGATGTTATAGCGCGTGAGTTCGCCAAGAGCCGCGCTAATGCCCTTCACGTTATTTGCTATCCGCATATAAATGCCCATGGGATAGACAAATATGTCGAGCTGTTTTTTGCCGACATCGATCCCGGCAAAAACTGCCGGGGTGTTTTGAGAGTTGTGCGTTATCTGTTCTTGCCATCGAGACATCTTGCGATTCTCCTTCATCTGTTCAGATCAATTCACTTCGTATGATCCGATCCAGCTTGCGAGCGGCACAAAATGCCTAAGATGTGTTCGACCCAAATCATACACCGGAAGTTCACCGGCGGTCTGGTCTTGCAATAACCAAACCATCTTTGATGATGGCAAGATGTGTGATGTATTACATCACCATCTTGGCAGGGAGACGCTGCGCTCTCCCGTGCACCCTCTCGCCTCATCCTGAATCACGGCGCCAATGCAAGCAAACCAACTAACTTACTGCTTGTTGATATCGCTCTTATGGTTTCCGGGCCCACAGGACGAGTTCAGAGCCCATGTTTGTGCACCTCAGATCCAACAAGCCGTTTTCCATTGCCAAGTTAGCCAGCTCGCCAACATCATTCGCCGCGATCGTCAAATCAATAGCCCCGTTCTTCACTAGGCGGCCGCGCACAAATTCATTGTTCACACCCAAATATCCATTGCTTACGGAAACCACAAATACTCCACCAGATCGCAGCACACGTTTGGCCTCGCGCATAGCTTCTGCAATGTCAAAGAATGCCGACTGATAGGTTCTAAGTGCACAATAAAGACCAAATTGGTTGTCATTGCATTGCTCCAAGTTCTCGGCATCTGTGCACAGAACTGGACTGGCGGGAGCTTGATCAGAGCAATTCTGAATTAGTCGAGGTCCAATATCCGCAAGCAAAACATTGTTGCCGAATTTTTGCCAGAGATGAGCGGCTTCGCTGCCACTACCTGCGCCGAGCACAAGGCCTTGTGTCCAGCTCTGCGTATGGCCTGCGTAAGCCTCCAACAAACTTAAGAATGTCCCCGCCCAATCCTTGAAAACACTGCGAGCATCTTGTTCCCAAGTGTATCCGGAATACTTACCGTCGAACGCCTCTCTGCGCGCCGTCCATACAGCATCTGCTATTGTTCCACCCGAACGGTTCCTATTCAACGCCTCAAGCCGAGCAATAAAGCTCTGAACATCATCATAGATACCATCGGAGTTAGGAACGACCAAGCCGTCGCGCTTGAGAGAACGCCAAATGAGTTCAGGCACCCCCAACTCTGTCAATTCCGTACTCTTCAACTCCGATTTCGACGCATCCAATAAGTTGAACAAAATATCCAAGGAGATCACATCGACGAAGTCGTATCGGGACTCATTGCAGTGTTCTGGTCGAAAGGTGAGCAATGGCGGCCGCTTGTGCACTTGTCCGACCAGCCGGGCACTATGCTCCATAAGCAATTCTCCCATCATATTCTGCCCTGTTCCATCAGCGCCAATGCCCCAGTCTTGATCTTCAAGACTGTCTTCATAAACAGGCATAGGCCAAACCATCTCCAAGGCGGATGCCGCTTCGGGATGCTGCTCAAACTTCATTTCTAACGCTTGAGCCATGATTCTCCGTCGCACGACGGGCCAATCCCCGCGCACCAACGTTTCGTCCAGTGACCAAGCTAACCTCTTGGCTTCTGATGGAGAATCTGAACCTCGAATGAGTTCACGTAAAGCGGCATCGTTGAATTTCTGCGCTTGAAAAAAATGTTCGATCGAGGGCCAAAGCACACCATCAACAATGATAGGCACTTGCGCGTAATTTGATAGGATGGCAAGATCCCCAACCGGGTCATAAATCAATGCTGCTGCTATCAGTGTCATGATATGAACTCGTAGTTCCGGGGCACTGACGTTGGCAAGCACTAAAGTGATGTCATCGTTGGGAGGTGGGGATTATTCAATAAATGAGTGCAAGCTTATTGAGTTCATTTCTAGTGTTTGTGCTAACTGGCTTGGTTGTAATTTTTTTTGACAGCCCCTCAAACCCTGGTTGGCTATCAAACATACCAGATCGAAACATACGTATTCTGGTGTGTGTTTCGATTTTCTGGAACGCAGTATATTTTTACTACTTTGCCGCATTGGTTGAGTTAAATGCGGACACGAAAAAGCGCCTGAAGGCGGCTCCGATATCGGAGTGGTGGATACGATCCAGCCAACAGACAGCAATATTGTTGGTCTGGACAACTTTATATCTGCCAGCTTATATATTTGGCGCGCATCTGATCTCAATGTATCTAAGTTTTTTGCTTTGGAACTTTGTGACGAGATCAGCAATGCGAACTGACGCTGCGAAGAGTCTATGGATTACGGACGGGGCTGGCTTAGTAGTGAGCGTCTTTCTTATATTTTTTGTAGCAAACGTGTTGCGTCCCGATCTAGCGGCAGATGGAACGCCTCTGCCTTTAAACCCGATAGTCTATGTGGAATTTGGGATGATTATATTTTTATATTTTATTATCGCCGTTTTGGCGATCTGTAATGCTTGGTTCAAACTTCGCTTCAATCCTTTCGATCCGAAGTACTATTCACGACAAGAACTCCATTAGCCCCAGAAGTCATTCACGATTTCAACCTTCGCTCCAAACCATTAAAGACGAAATGCAATACCAAGCTCACGATGGCACCAATTGCAACAATTGCCCAAACTTCTACAAATGCGAGACGACCCTGAGCCGTTGCCAGTAAAAATCCCAAGCCTGTTCCTGTGAGTAAATACTCCGCCAACATCACGCCAAGAAGCGCTCTGGGGGCTGATATTTTAATTGCTGTTGCGATACCATAAAACGACCACGGCAGCTCAACGTACCAGAAGCGCCTCCTAGCCGTTGTCTTGTAAAGACGCATCAGCCCAGCGACGGGCAAGGGGATGCTAACCAGCCGTTGGTATATCGCGAGATAAGCAGGAAAAATGGTCGCTAGCAATGCAACAATTATTGTAGTCGCAACGCCCCGGCCGAAGGTCAATGAGATGACAGGAGTAAGCGCAAGCAGTGGCACCGACTGCGTTATAAGTATAATGGGTGTGACGAATTTTCCAAACTCAGGTTTATAGTATGCAAGGAATGCCCAGAACATCGACGTCAACGTGCCAAGTAAGACCGCAAGAATAGTAAGAGGAATAGTCTCCAGCAAAGCCCTTGCTAGTCGGCTCTGTGCTTCGCTGTCGTGCCAAAGCGCAATCGAAAGGTCGATTGGTCCGAGCATTAACGGCGCTGGCAAACTGCTTAACCAAGATATTGCTTGCCAGAATACTAGAGTCGCCAGCACGGTCAAAATGATCGAACGAATATCCAGAAATTCGACATCAGCATTCTTGGCTGGGTCTGCAACGAAAGTATTTAGATTGAGTCGCTTTCGGAGTTTGCGGCCGAGTGTTCCTGTCCAAGAGTACAATGCATGCGCTACGACTGTCGCGACCACCGCGATTGCCCAAAGCTTAGCTGGCGAGCCCGTGCTCAACATACCCAGCATCAAGATGCCAAGACCCCACCGCCCACCGACAAATTCGCCTAACATTGCTCCCAGCAAAGCCCACGGGAGAGCGAGTTGGAGAGCCGTGAGCATGGCAGGTGAAAGGGCCGGTATTTCTAGTGATTTGAAACGTTGCGCAAAACCGGATTGATACAGCCGGAATAGCTTTAGCTGATCTCCATCGATCTCGGCTAAGCCACGCTGTACCATTACGCTGGTTGGAAAAAGAACCATCGAGGCAGAAATTAGCACTGGCACCAGATGATTTGGGAGCACAAGTACCAGTAGCTGGGCCAGCGCAATGGCAGGAAGCGAAAACAGGGCCAACGATGGGCCGAATGTGAGAATTCTGACCAATGACGATTTGTGCATCAAATACCCTTGGATTGTACCTAGCGTGATGCCTAGAAACAATCCTCCAATCCCATTCACGAGGGTATGGAGCAAATGCCGTAAGATCGTAACATGCGATGAAACTACTTCGACGAGGATCTCGATCGGACCCGGAATTGCAAAAGCGAACAAGGAAGGACTCGCAACTTGCCAAAGACCTAAAAAGACAACCCAACGGATCGAATTGGAAAAGTTTCTGCTATTCTGAACCAAGGAGCACGTCCAAAATTTCATTTTCGACCAATCTGAACTCTGAGGAACTAAAAAATCTAGCCCCTCTGGGCCTAGAGGCGGTGATCTGGAACTCTCTCAAAAATTGTCCCGGGCGACCTGACATCACAATAACAGTATCGGCGAGATAAACCGCCTCCGCAACAGAATGTGTAACAACGACCGCAGTCGTTGGGCGCTGGCCCCAGATCGCCTCCAATTCAACCAAAAGCTTCCGTTTCAGAAGCTCATCAATACCTCCGAACGGTTCATCCATCAGGAGCACATCAGGGTTCGTCACCAGTGCGCGGGCAATGGCCACGCGCCTCGCCATGCCACCTGACAGCTCCTGAGGCACGCTGTTACTGAACGCCTTGAGATTGATCAATGATATGAGTTCAGAAACACGTTGCTCAGCAGCTTCTCCCTTTAGGCCGACAAGCTCTAGAGGCAAGGTAATGTTTCCCTTAACCGTCCGCCAAGGTAGCAACGAGTCTTGCTGAAAAACGAAGCCGATTCTGCCGTCGCCGCCAAGATCGCGTGGGTGCCGTCCGTCCACCAGAACACTACCATCCGTCGGTGATATTAGACCTGCGATCATATTCAGGAGAGTTGTTTTGCCACATCCAGAGGGGCCAATCAGTCCGACAACACCTCCAGCCATCACCGTTAGCGAAACATCATCTAAGATTTGGAGTTGGTCAAACGACATTGAAACATTGGATATGACGACGGAGGCACCATGGACATTCAAATTTTCCATTTCAGCCCTAGATCTCTTCTAATAGGCTTGTGTCAAACATTTCCGCTTTCGCCTCTAGCCCAATTTCTCTCAACGATTTAATGTTCGCGTCGATAGATGCTTGGGACATGGAAAATATTCCGTTGGGCGCCACCATCAACTCTTTTTGCGCCTTGTTAAAGTATATTTCATTTTCCAGAGTGCGCCCGGTTCCTTTAAAAAAACTATCCATAAATAATTTCGGGTATTTATTTGGATCCTCGAAATTCTGATTCCAACCAGCCCTGCTCGCCCTAAGCCAACTGACTAGTTCCTTCCTTTTCGTCTTTAATGTGTCTTCCAAAACCACAACAGTATCGTTGAATATTTTGAAGCCGTGATCGAATAACAGAAATGAAGATGGTTCCTCACCTTTCTCTCTAATCGTGTAGGGGACGTTGGTGACGAAATCGAGAGTAGCGTCGACGTCACCCCTGAGCAGCGGCGTGGGATCATATTGATACGGCACGATTCGGACATCTTTTAGGGCGATTCCGTTGATCTTAAGCATCGCCTGAGCCGTCACAACATTAGCTGGCGGTACCGCCAGCGACTTACCAACCAAGTCGGCGGGCTTAGTGATCGCGTTCTTTTTCAGACTCACAACGCCAATCGGATTTTTTTGGTATTGCGTGCCAATTATTTTGAATGGGGCCTTCTGCTTGACGATCGCGTTTGCCGTCGTATCGGGCGTCGTGAGTGCTAAATCGGCTTTACCAGCAAGTACAATCGTGTCAGAGACGATACTCGGGCCACCAGACATATAAGTATGATCAAGACCATTTTTCTCATAAAGACCTTCGTGCTCTGCGACGAAATACCCAAGAAATTCGGCATCGTTGATCCAGGCAGATTGCATCGCTATTTTTCGGTTCACAGCACTGCCGTTGCACCCTCCCAGAAGAAATGTACTTGGGAGCAGACACATTCCTGAGGCTAGTGCAGTGTTCTTCAGAAACTGCCGGCGATTCCAGAAATAATTCTGCGCCATAAAGTCCCCCTTAAAAATAGGAAGCCGTTTCAACGGCTACCTGCCAAATTTATCGTTGATAATAGTGCAACAAAAAGGTACCCTTATGCAACAGATTTGATTAATATTCTAGTTGTTGTCAGCGACAGATCGGCGCTCAGCTAGCCAAGAGACCGCTCATTGCTGTTGCGCATCCCCCCTTCGTGAAATTGGTGTTAGAACGACGCGGAGTCCTTAGCGTTAGCGGTGCTATTTGTCATTCAGTCCTTACCGACCAAGGGCTCTGTTCCAGTTTCAAGTTGAGGTTTAAGGCATCGCCTGCATGACGATTTGTGCTGGTGTCAGGTCCCCCTCGCGTTCGATCATGCGCCGCCATCCGAGATAGCTTGGCAGGTGGTGCGTGGCGACGCCATTGAAGCGGCGCAGCCAACCTTTCAGGCGGCTGATGTAGGCGTTGACGTTCTGAATATGATAGCTCTCAAAGGTTCGCTCGCCCTTGCTGGCGTTAAGCGCGATGTGCAGGATATCAGAGCGATCAGCGAACTGGCCGTATGCGGCGCGCCCGTCGCTTACGAGTAGTGCGTCACCGGCCACTACGGGTTGCCGTTGCGACTAACTCAGCGGGATCGTCTTCGTCTGCGATGACGGACCGACGGCTGCAGTTTATCACGATCCAGCTGTGAGAACTCGGCTCTTATCTCCGCTAGGCGTAAGTCGCGCTTGTGCTGCAGAAGGCCCCGTTCATGCTGGAGTTCCTGACGCTCCAGCAACTGACGACGTATCAATTTTTCTTTTTCCTGCACCAGAACGCGTAACTGTGCCTCCACCGCTTCTTCGATTTTCTGTTTGATTTTCCCGTATTGACCAGTCACCCGAAACCACAGCGCCTTAAGCCCGGTTGGTAGCAAAATAGCATGACGCTGGATTGCATTGCAGCGCCGCGTTTCGTGTGCTCGCGCCAATGCGATGCGCGCCTCACGTTGTTGCCGGCGCATGGCACGCAGACGTGCGTTAAATTGAGCTTCGGCTTTTTCAAGGGCTGCGGCCTGCTCATCAAGTTTGCGATGGAGATGGGCATCGACTTTCCTCGTGAGGATAGCGCGCGCCTCGTCGACATTGGGCAAATTGTCCGGCTTGCCCAATTTTTCGCGTACAGCATTGGCCCGAACACCAACCCACCGACTGAGCGCGAAGACATTTCCCTCCAGGTCGACAACCACGTGGCCGCGCTTATCGCCTTTGGCCAGAACCAAACAGCTTTGTTCCAGCGCCGCCTGGAAGGATTTCACATTGTCCGACTTGTTCCAGCAGCTCTGGACAAGCTCTTTCATGACCTTTGGGTCTGTTTTTGTCCGCTTGGATTGCTGCCACTCAGCCAGCGAATAGTTCAGGGGGTCTCGATCCTTCTTATTCTTCAATCCCTTTGGTAACTGCCAACCATGTTCAAGAAATAGCTCCCGGCTTTGATCGCACAGCTTTGACTTGAAGTAGGGCAGATTGATTGCCCGCATGCGCGAAATATCCACGCGCAGCCACACAGCATGGCAGTGCCGGCGGGCTTCCTTTTCATGGAACACAATTGCACGGGGTTGGCCTTTTAAGCCAAGCCGATCTTCAATCTTGGATATCGCCTGCTCAAACGCGGCGACAGAGACATTCGCACGCGCCGGTGGGTTGAGACTAAGCGAAAACAAAAACTGACGGCAGCGCTGCGTGCCCCGGCCGATCGCGTAGGCCTCCTTCATGGCCCCGTGCAGATCACCGGCAATGAAACCGCGCAATTCATGAAGCGTGACGTGATCGTTGTCCGCTTCATTCATAAGGTGCTTGGCAAGTTGCATGCCGCCAGCGCGCTGTGATCCTTTCAAAATCACGGCCGCCTCACGATTTCAGGCCGAGCGCCTTGATCAGATGCTGGCGCATATCAAGAATGTGGAAACAGGCCTCGTCGATCTGCCGCTTGGTTTGTTCATCGATGATTAGCGACCCGAGATGCGCCTCCTTCGCCAGCTGGTTGAGGTTGTTGGCGATTCTGGACTGCCCAAGAAGTGCCAGAACTTGCGCCAACTCCTCATGATCCTTGACGGGTGCCCGCTTGCTCGATTTGCGCGGCGCCACGTCCTCGGCAAAGAGCACCATGCGGATGTAGGCACTCAGCGTCATGGACTGCGCCAGTTCTTCGAGCTTCGCGCGTTCTTTTCGCGTTAGGCGAAGCGTGATCGGCGATGGGCGTTTGCTCGGTGCCTGCGGGCTCTTGGTCACCTTCGGTTCAATCGTACGATTGAAAATCGCGCGGGCAGTAAACTCTTGAAAACCGTTATCCATCATGGGGTTGTCCCTCCATGTGGATTGTTATGTTTTCTTTCTTGAGATATGCCTCCCAGTGATGCAATTCTTCAAATATGGCGTTCGAACTTTCTCCCTTCAACTCCGCCATTACTTGTCTCACACGCCAAGGGCGCTCCGACGGGGCGGGCTGCTCGCCCGGCGACGCAGTCGCGTCGCTGTCCAGGTTCGAACTTTCTCCCTTTAACTCCGCCATTCTTTGTATCTGAGCTGTACGCCGTTCGCTCACACCTGCGATGGTGCGGCATACTGTGCCAGGACACATGATCCAAAACTAAAGAATAGAGCACGCCCACTGAAGCAACCTAAGATGATCGTGCTCTAAGTTTGATTACGCACCACGCTTGAGATGGCGCTCAAGAATAAGGTGCGTTGGGAGCCCCTGAGACATGCCGGACAACAGCGAAAGCGGGCGCATCCAATGCCCCAGATGTGTCACGAAGTGTGTCCGGGCAAGCGCCGCCAAACCAGCGACAGCGTGAGACAATAGGCGACGATCACCAGCAAGATCAGTCGTTCAGTCAAACCGGCTGGAAAGCCCTGCCAAACAATCCAAAGTGACGCCATGCACCACAGCGCAGCGACGGCGAGCGTCACAGGACGCAGGGCTTTGACCCTTACAGGATGGACCCATGGCCAGCGTACGAACGTCAAGGTGACCAACGCAAGAACAATAAGCGTCACCATCACCTGACTTGGCGAGAAAGCAAAAAAGTAAAACGCCACAACATTCCAGATCGCTGGAAATCCAACAAACGCGTACTCGCTCGATTTGCTCTCGGTATCGGCAAAATGAAACAGCGATGAAATAAGGATGAGGCTTGCCAGCACGAGACCCAATGGTCCCGTCAAGATTTTTGCCGCCAGCAAAGCCAAAACTGGCACAAACACATAGGTCAGATAATCGATCACCAAATCGAGCACATCACCACTGAACCGAGGCAGGCGTTCTTTGACACGCACTTTGCGCGCAAACAGCCCGTCAACAGCATCTATGAAAAACGCCGCTCCGAGCCAGACAAAGGCTTCTTCAAATGCGTTATTGGAAATTGCGAGAACCGCAAACAGCGCACAGACCACTCCGAGTGCCGTAAAGACATGCACCCAACCGGTTAACCACGGTCGCTCGGACTTACCACGCTGTGTCATGGGATGCCTTCTCAATAGGCCCGCAGGGACGTGCTTGATCTTGATGCGCTCGTGGACTTTGTAACAAAAAAGGACACATGCGCCGAACGCATCTGCCCTTTGGACTTTGTTGATTATCAGACCAACACCAGGATCCGATTACGCTTAGCGATCAGGCGACGCCTCATATGGCATTCAAAAATTATGTTTCACCGAGCCACGGATCATCAATTCATCAATTGGTGCTTCCTGAGGCTTGGCAGCAGGCTCGCGTGTCTCGCCTTCACCGTAGAGCAACTCAAGGCCAAAATTCATCTTTGGCAGCAAACCAATGCTTCCAAGTCCGGGGATCGTGAGACCTGGACTGTCTGGTTTCTCAGCGGCTTTTTTCTGCGTTGGCGTCATCAATGACATGCCTTGAGGCATGCCGGCGGGCGGGCGCACTTCAGCAGCCGTCGCAGGTGCCGATGGTGTGGCGGTCGTGCCCATCTCAGTTTCTTGAAACGCCTGAGCCGATCCAAGGCTCAAACCAAGAACCACGGCTATCGCAGGCACAGTCACAAATTTCATTCTACTACCCCGAACCACTATAGGCCGAACGCACCACTGAGGCCTCGTAAACCAATAGGATTACTCGTCAAACTCAACCTAGTGAGCGATCATCAGAACACAAGCATGTTTGCTGAGATGTTAATGGCAGAGCGACTTTCTCGCGATGAGTGTTGTGACGGTGCCATGTGGCAAATGCGCAACGAAAGAGCGTTTGGCGGCTGTTTAGGCCCGAATACCGCTGGTTTTATCTGTTTGGAGAAGAACTAACCCTCAGCCTCTGCCCGAGCTCGAATAAAGGCCACACTGTGGACATCGCCTCGGTTGTCCACAACGTATCCACCGCATGGTATGTCCATGACACACCGACATGACCGCTGAGCACCTCATTTTGTCCTCTAGTACAGGTCATGGCACAGTCCCCAGCACCAATTCGTGTGCGCACTTTGTGCCCCACCATGAAGCCCTGTTTGAGATCACGCCCTTGACGTCACCCGCCCAACATTTCGACATCGCGATCATTGGTACCGGACCGGTTGGGCTTACCGCCGCTTTAGTGCTTGCCAAAACCGGTCTGCACGTGGCGCTCGTAGGACCAGCAGAACAACCCCAAGGGCGCCATGAAGATCAGCGCACGGCAGCGCTTTTTGCAGGCTCAATTGAGCTTCTACGTAATCTTGAAATTTGGCCCAGCTGCGAAGACGAGTGTGCCCAGCTCAAAGGCATTCGCATGTTGGATGGGCGCCGCGCACTTCTCAGAGCGCCCGAAGTCGTGTTCCACGCCCGCGATGTCGGCATCAAGGAGTTTGGTTATAATGTCCCTAACCGGACATTGACGAGGTCACTTTGGCAGCATGTGCGGGCGACGTCAGATGCCGTCACCATCATTGAAACAGAAGCTGTGCGCTCAATCGATCAACACGATGCTCAGAGCGTCATCCATCTCGCCGAAGGTGGGCAGGTCACAACACCGTTGCTGGTTGGTGCCGATGGGCGCAAATCTATTTGTCGTGCCAGTGCTGGTATTCGCCACAAGACGTGGACTTACCCGCAAACCGCCATCGCCTGCACCTTTCACCACACCCGAGCGCACCAAGACATCTCAACTGAGTTTCACCATCACCAAGGACCTTTGACCGTGGTGCCGATGCCCGGCAAAGCATCAAGTCTTGTCTGGGTCACATCACCCGACGAGGCAGCGTCTCTGCGGCAAATGAATGATGACGGATTTGCAAACGCACTGGAAGCAAAACTCAATGGACTGCTTGGAGATATTAGCACGCTCTCACAACGAGCCGCCTTTCCGCTCTCAGCACTGACCGCAGATGTGTTTGGCGCAAACGGCGTCGCGCTGGTTGGTGAAGCCGCTCATGTCATACCGCCCATCGGTGCGCAGGGACTTAATCTGGGTCTACGCGATTGTGCAGTGCTCGCCGACTGTGTTGCATCTGCGATTGCTGAAGGCGCAAACCCTGCCGATCAACGAACGTTGTCTGCCTATAATCAGGCCCGTGACTTTGATATCCGTTCGCGCACCAATGCCGTCGATATCTTCAACCGCTCTTTGTTGACGGCGTTTTTGCCCGCCCACCTCGTCCGAGGCGTCGGAATGCATGCTGTAAAAAGCTTCGCGCCACTGCGCCGCTGGATGGTGCGCGAGGGACTGACACCAACAGGTGTGTCTCCAAACCTAATGCAATCGGAGGGCGTTGCTAAATTCAAACAGGCCCTCAGTACAAGCCAGACCCGGACTCACGCCAATCGCAATCAACAAGAGCAATCCCCTGTGCATTCTTAAACCCTGTGCATACGGCCTTGACGGCCTCGGCCGTGGCAGGCATGACCCCGCTTCAAGTCTTTGTTCGCCCGCCAAACTCAGCTCAGGCACCAGTCTCCAGTCATGACAGTCACCGAACGCCTTCGCGATCTGCAATATCGCTTCGAGTACGTCGTGTTACGTCTCGTCGTCGGTTCCATTCGGCTGATGCCGCTGCCAACTGCGACGCGTTTTTCTGCCCGCTGGTGGCGCCGCTTGGCACCGATTGTCAGCAAAAAACGACACAAGCGTGCGTTAGCAAACCTAGCCATCGCGTTTCCAGAAAAGTCAGATGATGAGCGCATTTCGATTTGCATGGCGCACTGGGAAAATCTGGGCCGCGTGATGGCCGAGACCATGCAAATTGATCGTCTGATCGCCAACCGTGAGTGCATAAAAATCGCCAATGCTGAATTGTTTGCTCGCTATGCAAACAAACTTGGAGCAGCCGTTGGTGTATCTCTGCACATGGGCAATTGGGAAATTTCGATTTGGCCTTTTCTTGAAGCTAATGCCAATCCTGCAGGTGTCTATCGTACGGTGACCAACCCTTACGTTGACAATTATCTGCGTCAGCAACGCAAAGATTTGTATCCAGGTGGTTTGTTTGGCCGTGGACGTGTTGGCGGTCATGATGATAGTCAGAAAACAGCACGCATCTTGACAGACTTTGTGCGCAAAGGTGGCCGACTTGGTTTGGTTTGCGACCTTTATGATCGCACGGGTATAGAAGTGCCTTTTTTTGGAAAGCCAGCGCGCACGCAAGCTATCGCCGCTATGATTGCGCGCCGGGTTGGATCCCGCATTTGGATGTCGCGCTGCAGACGCATTGGCACTGGCAGCCAGTTTGAGATTGACATCAAAGAGTTGCGGGTACCTCGTACCGCCAATCAGGCCGATGATGTGCGCTGGGCGATCACGGAAATGCAAAAACAATATGAAGTCTGGGTGCGCGAGTTGCCGGAACAGTGGATGTGGTCCAACCGTCGCTGGAGCTAGGGCGACCTGTGTTCAAAAAAAATCCCGGGTGCCACTGCGCCAATGGCGGGCGTTGACACAGAGGCGACTGACTTCATAGAGTGCGCGGCCCATTGAGGCGCTTTTCCATCCACCTTTGACCGCAAAGACCCCAATCATGACCGCTGTTCGCACACCCGGAAAATTTCACAGCCCGCTTGCCATTGGTGCCCCAGAGCCCTTTCGCGCCCTACCCGTACGCCTGGAGCGCATGATCCACTTTGTGCCACCACACAATGAAAAAATCCGCGCCAAGCTGGCTGATATCGCATCCAAGGTGGATGTCGTGCTGGGTAATCTTGAGGACGCCATAGCGGCGGACCAAAAGGAAGAAGCCCGCGCTGGCTTTATCGACATGGCACGCAACACGGAATTCGGCGGCACCGGCCTTTGGACCCGCATTAATTGCCTCAACTCACCATGGATGCTGGAAGACGTCATTAACATCGTGTCCGAAGTTGGTGATCGTGTTGATGTCATCATGCTGCCAAAAGTTGAGGGGCCGTGGGATATTCACTATCTTGATCAGCTTTTGGCGCAGCTTGAAGCCAAACATCATGTGTCAAAGCCAATTATGATCCATGCGATTTTGGAAACGGCTGAGGGTGTCAAAAACGTTGAAGATATTGCAGCGTCCTCACCGCGCATGCATGGCATGAGCCTTGGTCCGGCAGATCTTGCAGCTTCACGCGGCATGAAAACAACGCGCGTCGGCGGCGGTCATCCAGATTATTCTGTGCTTGCCGATGCTGGCGAAGAGGGTGCTGCCAGAGCGCGCTACCAACAAGACCTGTGGCACTACACGGTTGCCCGCATGGTTGACGCCTGCCTCGCCTATGGCTTGAAACCGTTCTACGGCCCGTTTGGTGATTTTTCTGATACAGCGGCCTGTGAAGCGCAATTTCGCAACGCTTTCTTGCAAGGCTGCCTGGGCGCCTGGTCGCTTCATCCATCACAAATTACAATTGCCAAGAACGTGTTCTCACCCGACCCTGGTGAAGTGCTGTTTGCCAAAAAGATCTTAAAAGCCATGCCTGATGGCACTGGTGCGGTGATGATTGACGGCAAAATGCAGGACGATGCGACATGGAAGCAGGCCAAGGTCATTGTCGATCTTGCCAAGCTTGTTGCCAGCAAAGACCCAGACTTGGCGTCCGCCTATCAGCTTTAACCTTAGTTGGCTTTTGGCACTGATTAATCGCTATGAGTGAGGGCTTCGGGCCACGCTTTGGCGTCATACTATTGACATCGCCCCTGACCTCACATCGAATGCGACCCATGAGCACTCACGACCCCGCACCGTTGGGCCTTCAAGGCCGTGTTATGCGCCAAGCCAAGTTTTCAGTTGGCCAGGTCGTGCGCCATCGCATGTATCCGTTTCGCGGCGTTATTTTTGATATCGATCCCGAATTCGACAACACGGAAGAGTGGTGGCAGTCGATCCCGGAAGATGTCCGCCCGCACAAAGACCAGCCTTACTATCATCTGCTGGCTGAGAATGATGAAACGGAATACATCGCCTATGTTTCAGAGCAAAACCTGTTGCCGGATGAGACGGGCGAGCCACTGCGCCATCCTCAAGTCTCAGAATTATTTGTTGAAGATGGCGATGGTCAATACCGCGCTCTGTTTATGCAGGCACACTAGATCCACTTGCGAAAAGTTGGGTTCGACTTTGAGCAGATAAGTGGATCGCCAACCATGAGATAGAGCGTCAAGCAAATTGCTTGGCTGGTACGAGAAAACGCTCGACGCTGTAGTATATGCCTCGCGTTTAATTAGACGCAGAAAAATGCTCTAACTCTTTGACCCCCAACACTGCGCAGGCTTGTGTTGGACAAGAACCCCAACACTGCGCAGGCTTGTGTTGGACAAGAACTCCAACACTGCGCAGGCTTGTGTTGGATAAGGAGATCTAATTATCTGCCCAAAATAGATTCTGATTTTAGGCAGTTTGACCTCGTGCAAGCCAAACGAACTATGCATTAGAGACTAAAAAGCCCGCTGACCTTTTGGTCAACGGGCTTTGCTTTGTCTAAGAGCTTTCAGGATGAACCAGGCTTACTTTTTCTTCTTATTTTCAGGCGCATCCTTCATAAGTTCAGCTTTGTCCTTTTTGAACTGCTCAATAAGCTTGCGTCGCTTGACTTCCAATTGCTTCAGACGATTAGAACGAAAAGCCATAAACTCTTTGGTTTCTTCTGGTTCTCCATCATAGGCATCCGCGAAGCCTTTCAGCGGTACTGGGAAGTCAACAACCTTGTTTGACAACTCAACAGCACGCACCATGACGCCAACGCCGGTTTTCATCTGGGTGATAAAGTCTTCTGCCGCTTCAGAAACGGAGGCGCAGCCCGTTGCATGGCAGTGCAGATATTTCAGCTCAATTGGTTTTAAACCAATGTCTTCAGGCTTAACTGTTTTGCCTTCCTTGCTTTGGGCAAGAAACTTGTCCCACTGATCTTTCTGGAACACCGTGATCGCCAAACCTGGAGGCAGCGCCAAGCCGGTCGGAACAACGACGGTCAAAACTTTAGATTTGATGCCCTCGCCTTGCTCAATGGCGACATAAACCAAAGGTGCACCCGTTGCAGGGTTGAAGCTTTCATAAAATGTCGTGCAGGCATTTTTCTTTTCAGGCTCTTTTCCTTTTTCCGCTGCCTTGCCGTTATTGCCAATCGGCACTTTGGCGCAAATCTTAAACCAGGACTTTTTGTTACGAGGGTCTTCTTTGCTTGCAGCTTTTGCAGCCGGCTTAGCGGCCTTGGCCGCTGGTGCCGGTGTCGCTTTTTTCTCTTGTGCGACAACACCTGAGGCCAGGGGTGTGACCAGCGCCAAGCTTAGCGCGAGAACAGACAGTCTGGAAAAATTGGAACGATCTGCTGACTTTGCCAAAAACCTTTGCTCAAACATTCTTAATTGACCTCTCTCACCGTCGGCATATTGCCGAACCCTCATGTCTTGAAGCGCAGCACACGATTTTTCGTGCGCCAAACGGCTCCATGTTTTTTTATTGCATAAACCCCTAGCAGGAGCCGCAGCCCGTCAATTCTTGTGGGCGTAACGTGCCATTTTACGCCGCTCAGCCCAAGTGAAAAAAGAGCGCTCTGGGGCTCCGGCACTAAGGCTGGGATTAAGGCAATCTAGTGACAGAATCAGGGGCCCTGCGCCATGTCGACCACATATACGATGCCAGTTGCGCCATGGCCACGTGCCGTTCGCCTCGCCACCGGCTTGAGCGCATGCTAAGTCCCGTCTCTATCGGTCCCTCATCCCACTTTGATGGCCATATTGACGACCCACAAAGCAGTAAGTGTTGGCTAGCGGGTATCGTTCCCACCGCCTTGGTGCAAGACTAAAGAGACGCAATGTCGCGGTTGTTGTTCACAATCTTCCTATCAGCAGGCATGCTTGCCGTCGGCCTTGAGGGTCCGTTGGGTCAGCGCGGGCCCAGTGCTTTGGCTGATACGGTCGCGTCGCAGCCCGCCCCAGGACCGCAAACGGCAGCTGGGAATAGATCTCATGCTCTGGCCATGCACGGTGAGCCGAAGTTCAAGGCCGGTTTTGCCCATTACCCATACGCCAATCCCAATGCACCAAAAGGCGGCACGCTGACCCTTTCAACAACCGGTTCTTTTGATAGCGTCAATCCGCTGATCGTAAAGGGTAAGTCTGCCGAGGGCGTCAGGCTGTTTGCAATTGAAAGCCTGTTGTCGCGCAGCCACGATGAACCCTTTACGCTTTATGGTTGGTTGGCTGAGGCGGTTGAGGTGCCCGAAGATCGCTCATCAGTCACTTTTCACCTCAATCCCAAAGCGACCTTTTCGGACGGCCATCCGGTGCGTGTTGAAGACGTCGTGTTTTCTCTCAAGTTGCTACGCGAGAAGGGTCGGCCCAATCACCGAACCTATTACGGAAAAGTCGTGCGCATTGAGCAACTCTCCCAGTTGAGCGTAAAAATGACGTTTGGTTCAAGTGGTGATCGCGAAATGCCGTTGATCCTTGGTCTGATGCCAGTGCTGGCCAAGCATGCCACCGATCCGGACACGTTTGAGCAAACAACATTAACTCCACTGCTCGGTTCTGGACCCTACACAATTACAAAAGTTGACGTCGGTCGGTCCATTACCTACACGCGCAATCCGAACCACTGGGCGCGCGACCTCAACGTGATGCGTGGCCGCTTCAACTTCGACACCGTAAAATTTGAATATTTCCGGGACGCAGCGATTGAATTTGAGGCGTTTAAAACAGGTGTCATTGACCTACGCAAAGAAGAGGACCCGGCTACATGGTCCGAACGCTATGCGATCGCGCCTGTCAAAGACGGAAAAATTATCAAGTCTGAAATTAGCACAGGTTTGCCGGATGGCATGGCGGCGCTGGTGTTTAACACGCGGCGCAAAGTATTTGCTGATCCCAAAGTGCGCCAAGCGCTCATTCAATTATTTGATTTTGAATGGATCAACCAAACGCTTTTTCATGGGCTTTACAAGCGCACTGAGAGTTTCTTCGAGCGCTCCTACCTATCATCCATTGGCAAGCCAGCCGACGCGCGGGAAAAAGCTATGCTGGCGCCATTCATGGACAGCATCCGCCCTGCAATTATGGATGGCACTTACAGACTACCGAAAACCGATGGCGGCGGGCACAACCGGGAGAATGCACGCAAAGCCTTTCTGTTGTTACAGGACGCAGGCTACGAGCTAAAGGGGCGCAAGCTTGTTCACAAGGCAACTGGCAAACCGTTGAGCTTTGAGATTTTGGCTCGTTCACCTGCGCTTGATCGTCTGCTTGGTGGTTATGTCAAGCAGTTGGCGCGCCTTGGTATCACAGCCATCATCCGCGCGGTCGATAGCGCGCAGTACCAGGCCCGCATTCGTGATTATGACTTTGATATAATGCAGATGAAATGGCGCTCGTCGTTGTCGCCAGGCAATGAACAGTTGTTTCGTTGGTCATCAAAAATCGCAGGTTCGCCCGGCACCTTCAACTACGCAGGCGTTCAAAACCCTGCAGCAGACGCGATGATCCAGGCCATGTTGGCGGCAAAAACATCGGAGGACTTTGTGTCCGCTGTTCGAGCCCTTGATCGTGTGCTGTTATCGGGTGACTATGTCATTCCACTCTTCCACACCCCAAAAGACTGGGTTGCCCACTGGCGGAAACTACGGTTCCCCAAAACGACACCGTTGTTCGGCTTCAGTATCGATACGTGGTGGGCGGAGACAACACCTCGCAACGAAAAGGCTGGCTGAAACTATCCCCCACCTGATCCGCCAAACCACATGACTCAAAATCCTCTGTCAGCCAAAGCTGACTTTCCCATTTCTCGCTTGCCCGATGGGCCATTTAACATGGCGCATTACTGCATTGGCACACCAGCTCACGTGTCTCCCGACAAGCTTGCGCTGCGCGTTCTTTCTGATGTTGGGCCAAGTGGCAACAACGAGGCGTGGACCTATCTCGCCTTAGAGAACGCTGTTTTGAGAACAGCCAAAGGGCTCTCCACCTTTGGTCTCAAAAAAGGTGACCGCATTATCATTCGACTGGATAACACATCCGACTATGCCATCTTGTTTTTTGGTGCCATTGCTGCGGGCTTGGTACCGTTGCCAACAACAAGTGTATTGACCGACAAGGAGGCACAGTTTTTGGTTGTTGACAGTGGTGCCAAACTGGTCTGCCAAGCTGACCATTTGAGTTCGGTCTATATTCCTGAAGGCGTCAAGGTGCTTTCCGAAAGTGATGTGCACGCACTCAAAACGCAACATGAAGCTGCAGACTATGCAGAGACGGACGCAGAAGACCCCGCCTACCTCATCTACACAAGTGGAACGACATCAAAACCCAAGGGCGTCATACATGCCCACCGCGTCGCCTTCGGCCGCAGGCCTACCTATCAAGGCTGGTATGGCATCACGCGCAACGATCGCATGCTGCATGCAGGTGCCTTTAACTGGACCTACACGTTGGGCACAGGATTGATCGACCCGTGGGCCAATGGGGCTGAGACGATTATTTTTACGGGCGAAAAACATCCTGAAATATGGCCAGACCTAATCCGGCATACGCAGGCCACCTTGTTTGCTGCGGTACCGGGCGTCTATCGACAGATTTTGAAATACGCACCTCCAGGACCACTTGATCTCGGTCACTTGCGTCACGGCTTGATGGCAGGCGAAACGCCGCCACCAGATCTGTTTGATGATTGGCAGAACCGTACTGGCACACCTCTACTTGAAGCCCTCGGCATGAGTGAAATTTCTACCTATATTTCAACCGCGCCCGGCATGACGCGTAAACCGGGTTCATCTGGCAAAGCGCAGCGCGGGAGACGCGTTGTTGTGCTCCCTGTAGAGGGTGGCACTGAGCCGTTGCCAGCGGGAGAGGAAGGTTTGCTTGCGGTTCACCGTTCGGACAAAGGTTTGATGCTCGGCTATTGGAACCGTGCTGATGAGGAAATAGAAGTTTATCGTGGTGAGTGGTTCATCGGTGGCGACCTGGCGGTCATCGATAGCGACGGCTACATAACGCATTGCGGCCGTGCCAACGATATTATGAAAGCGCTTGGCTATCGCGTTTCACCGTTTGAGGTTGAGGCAGGCTTGCGCGATCATCCAGGCATTCTTGATGTCGCGTGCGCTGAAATCGCCGTACGCAAAGATGTGTCGGTGATTGGTGCCTTTGTCGTGCCCGCCCCAGATGCACCGCCGACAAAAGAAGATATTCTCAAATTCGCCGCGCAAAATCTGGCCGAGTACAAGCGCCCACGCGAAATTATTTTCGTTGATAGCCTGCCACGCACCGGCAATGGGAAAGTGCAACGTAGCGCGCTGCCCGTTATCTTTTCCCGACAACACGGAAAATAGGCGGACACTCAGGGCACTTCCTGGATTAGACAGACGGACGGGCTTCGTCTGCAAGACCAGCTAGACCTTTAACGAAACTGCGCGCACCTTTTACGCGCTCTTCAACGCTGTCCCAAGAGCCTTTCACCAACACTTTTTGATCATCCAGAAGTTTCACCCGACCGCGTGAGGTTTGGATCATGTGTACCAGACCCTCCGGATTGGGGAATTCCTTGTTGCGGAATGCGATAACGGCCCCCTTGGGACCACAATCAACTTTAATGACATTCGCACGACGGCTAAGGCCCTTGATCTCGATGATATCAAGCAATTGGGTGACTTCCTCCGGCAACGGCCCAAAGCGATCGAGCAATTCTGCTGCGAAGCTGTCGATATCTTGGCGTGTCTCCAGTTTGGCTAAGCGACGGTAAAGTCCGAGACGCACTTGTAAATCGCCCGCATAGGCCTCCGGTATCAGAGCGGCCGCGCCAAGCGAAATCTCAGGGCTCCAGGCATCTGACGCTTCGCCATCTCCCCCACCCTTCATTGCAGCAACGGCTTCTTCCAACATGGCTTGATAAAGCTCAAAACCAACTTCACGGATATGACCTGATTGTTCCTCACCCAACAGATTGCCGGCGCCTCGAATATCAAGATCGTGCGAGGCAAGCGAGAAACCAGCACCAAGAGAATCGAGCGACTGCAATACCTTGAGACGTTTCTCAGCAGCCGGCGTCAGCTTTTCACCGGGCGATGTTGTGAAATAAGCGTAGGCACGCGTTTTGGAACGACCAACGCGTCCGCGCAACTGATAAAGCTGCGCCAAACCAAACATATCGGCTCGATGCACGATCAACGTGTTGGCATTGGGCACATCAAGACCCGATTCCACAATCGCAGTGGAAACAAGAATATCGTACTTGCCATCGTAGAACGCAGTCATCACATCTTCGAGAGCGCCGGGTGTCAGTTGGCCATGGGCGGTCGCGATTTTGAGTTCCGGCACCGCGTTGGCAAGAAACTCGTTGACTTCAACCAAGTCAGAAATGCGCGGCACGACATAGAAGGATTGCCCGCCGCGAAAGCGTTCGCGTTTCAGCGCATCGCGCAGGATCACAGGATCAACTTGAGAGATATAGGTGCGCACTGCCAGTCGATCTACCGGTGGCGTTGTGATCAAAGATAGTTCGCGCACGCCTGACAGGGAAAGCTGGAGCGTCCGTGGTATCGGTGTCGCGCTCAATGTCAGGACGTGAACATCATCGCGCATTTTCTTGAGGCGCTCTTTGTGGGTGACGCCGAAGTGTTGCTCTTCATCAATGATCAACAACCCAAGGCGTTGAAACTCAATTTGCTTACCCAGAAGCGCATGTGTGCCGACCACTATGTCTACTGAACCGGATTTAAGTCCGTCCTTAACCGCATTGAGCTGTTTGGTGCCAACAAGGCGTGAAGCCTGTTGGACATTGACGGCAAACCCGCTGAACCGATCAGCAAAGGTTTTATAATGTTGCCGCGCCAACAGCGTTGTTGGCACCACGACCGCCACTTGCAGACCGTTCATGGCCGCAACAAATGCGGCGCGTAGCGCAACCTCCGTCTTGCCAAAACCAACATCACCGCACACCAGTCTGTCCATCGGGCGTCCCGATGAAAGATCTTCCAGAATAGATTCAATGCTCTGGGCTTGGTCTTCAGTAGCTTCAAAGGGAAATCGAGCGATGAATTCCTCATAGGATGACGCATCCGCCGAAACCGCTGGCGCTTCGCGCAGCTGACGCGCGGCCGCGGTTTTGATCAATTCACCGGCAATTTCATGGAGACGTTTCTTAAGACGTGCTTTGCGCGCCTGCCAATTGACGCCGCCTAATTTGTCGAGTTTGGAATTGCCCTCATCCGATCCATAGCGTGACAAAAGCTCGATATTTTCGACAGGCAAGTAAAGGCGATCGCCACCTGCATAGGTGAGTTCCAAGCAATCGTGTGGGGCGTCCAACGCGGTAATGGTTTTAAGGCCCTGAAAGCGACCAATGCCGTGATCGGCATGAACAACAAGATCGCCCACCGACAAACTTGTTGCTTCGGTTAAAACATCCGCGGCTTTGCGCGCTTTGCGTTGCGGGCGCACAAGGCGGTCACCCAGGATGTCCTGTTCGGCCAACACTGCAAGTTGCGGCGCTTCAAAACCTTGCTCAAGTCCGATGACAGCCAGTGCCGTCACACCCGGTTTTAAGCTCAGCGCCTCACCGTAGTTTTCAACCTTTTCAACCACACCAAGACCATGCTCTGTGAGCAAGCTGGAAAGACGTTCGCGCGCACCGTTGGTCCAGGCCGCAATCATGACACGCAAACCACGTTCATTGAGCGCTTTGACATGGACTGCAACGGCTTCAAACACATTTACGTCGGGTGCCTGGCGCTCTGGTGCAAAGGAGCGTCCTACTTTGGCCTTGTAGGTTGTATCTCCTTTGGCACTGCCATCATCAAATGCAGACAACGCAAACACCTGCCGGCCATCTAGATGTTTGGCAAAAGCGGCTTCATCCAAGAACAAAGCATCGGGTGGCACAGGTTTATAAGGTGGCGCTCCAAATGACGCGACTTCACGTGCATCAACGCGAGCCTGGTAGTGCTCGTGCACTTGTTCGACGCGTTCCGGAACGGCATCAGTCGCCAAGTGATCGAACGTAATGAGTGCGCCCTTACCGACATAGTCAAACAGCGTTTCAAGGGCATCGTGATAGAGCGGCAACCAGTGCTCCTGGCCCTGATAGCGCTGTCCGGCACTGATCGCCTCGTAAAGTGGATCAGTCTGCGTGGCGCCGCCAAACAGTGCAATGTACTTTTGGCGAAATGTGGCAATCGCATCGTCACCAAAGGCGGCTTCTGAAATCGGCAGCAGCGCCAACTTTCGTAATGCTTTTACAGTGCGTTGGGTTTCGGCATCAAAGCTCTTAATGCTCTCCAGCGTGTCACCAAAGAAATCGAGACGCACCGGCTGACGGCGCGCCGGCACAAACACATCGATAATACCGCCGCGCACCGCAAATTCTCCAGGCTCCATAACCGTGCCGGTGCGTTGATAGCCCGCCAAGGTCAAACGTTGGGTGAAGCGAGAAAGATCGATGCGCTGGCCTGGCGCAATCTGCTTGAGGTGGCCGCGAATGGTGTCGCGTGGGGGCAGATATTGCAGGATCGCATTGACAGTCGTCAGCACCAGGATGGGTGTATTGCGCTTGGGCAAAGAAAGTTTAGCAAGCGCGGTAATGCGTTCTGCAATAATCTCGGATTTTGGCGAGGCGCGATCATAGGGCACCGTGTCCCATGCTGGAAACGTAATCACACGCAGGTCTGGCGAAAAAAAACGTAGCTGCTGTTGTAGAGCACTTAGGCGACGGTCATCACGGGCAACATGAACCAAGATGCCGGGATCTTCATCGCTACCTGCTGCGCGCAGTTTTTCTGCCAGCACCAGGGCATTCATGCCTTCAGGCACGCCAGTTAACACCTGGAAATCAAATTTGCTCACGAGCCCCGCCAAAACTTAGCCAACATTCCGATCATCACCGCTCTCATCATCAAGGCCATGAAATTGACGAATAGACGCGACCAGTGCGCTTACGTCTTGGGCAACATCCTGAGCGCAGTCTGGTGCTAAAAGCCATCGTTGCAACACAGGCTCTTGCTCCACAAGTAGGACTTCAAAGGTTGTGAGTTGATCCGCATCCATCGTCGCAAGGCGATGATCGGCATAGCCGCCAATGAGCAAATCAAGTTCTTTTGTGCCGCGGTGATGGGCCCTCCAGAGCGCTCGCCGCTGCCGCGTGTCCAGGTCGTCTGGCATCATGCTCCTCAGGATCGTTAATAAATTATTCGGCGCGCTTGACGACGCAGGCCACGCTGGCTTTTCTAGAGCAAGCCTAGCGTTTAGTTAAACGCAGATAAGTTGCTCTAACTCTTTGAATTCCAACACTGCGCAAGCTTGTATTGGCTTGAATTCCAACACAAGCTTGCGCAGTGTTGGATATGTAGATCAAATTATCCGCCAAAATCGACTTCGATTTAAGGCGGTTTGATCTAGCCTATAACAAACAACAAACACAAGTTCTGTGTTAGCCGCATGTTAGATGCTGACACCGATCGAATGAACGTGATATGGCGTGGCTTGCAACGGCTAAAAACTCCGTGACGAAGACAACGCCTTTGAGCGCTCCTATGAAATGCCACGATCAGGAACCCGTTTATGCGCCCGCCGCTGCTCAGCCCGTTGTTTGCGCCCATTCAGTCCCTCGCTGGGATTGGCCCGCGCTTGGCCAAGCTCATGGAAAAGGTTGTGCCCGGTCAGCATAACGCAGGCGATCCACGCGTTCTAGATTTGCTTTGGCACACGCCAACGGGGATCATTGACCGGCGCGAGACCCCCAACGTGGCAGACGCCATCCCCGGTACAATCGTGACCCTCAACGTCCGCGTTCTCAAACATACCCACCCACCACGCGGTAACAAACGTGCGCCTTACAAGGTGCGTTGTGAAGATGACTCAAGCCCCATAGATCTGGTGTTTTTCCACGCCCAGCCAAACTATGTTGAACAACAATTGCCGGTCGGAGAAATGCGTACCATTTCAGGCCGTATAGAACGTTATGGCGACAAGTTGCAGATGGCGCATCCTGATTACATTATCGCGCCTGAAAAACGCGATGAACTACCGCTGATGGAACCAGTCTATCCTTTGACCGCTGGGTTGACAGGAAAAATTCTCGTCAAAGCCAGCCGCCAAGCATTGGAGCGGGTGCCGAAGTTTGAGGAATGGCAGGAACCCAATTGGCTGAAATCTAAACGCTGGCCAACTTTTTACACTGCTCTTGAGCACCTGCACCATCCAACAGAGAGTGGCCACATTTCAGCAGCCGGGCCCGCCCGCCAAAGACTGGCATTTGACGAATTGCTGGCCATGCAATTGGCGCTTGGTTTGGTGCGCGCCAACTATAAAACTCAACAAGGGCAGAGCGTTGTTGGCACGGGCCTGATCGCGAAGCAAATACAAGAGGCGCTGCCCTTTACATTGACTCAATCACAAAAAAAAGCGGTTTCAGATATCTCCAAAGACTTGGCGAGTGGTGCAAGAATGTTGCGCTTGCTGCAAGGTGATGTTGGCTCGGGCAAAACCATTGTCGCGCTCATGGCAATGGTGTCGGCGGTCGAAGTGGGCTGTCAGGCTGCTTTAATGGCACCAACAGAAGTGCTGGCGAGACAGCATTTAGAGACCATTCAGCTCCTTGCAGATGCCGTTGGCCTGACGATCGCTGTTCTAACTGGGAAAGATAAGGCCAGTACACGCAAAGACGTGCTGGCGCGCACTGCATCTGGAGAGATTGATATTCTCATTGGCACCCATGCGATTTTTCAGGACGATGTTGATTTCAAAGATCTTGGCGTCGCGGTGATTGATGAACAACATCGTTTTGGTGTCCATCAACGCCTCGCCTTGCAGGCCAAGGGCAAAGCAGGTGGTGTCAATGTGCTTGTGATGACGGCAACACCGATCCCACGCACACTTCAAATGACACACTATGGCGACTTGGATGTGTCACGGCTAACTGAAAAACCAGCGGGACGTAAACCCATTGAAACAAGATCCGTTGCAACTGAACGTCTTGAAGAGGTGATTGATGGCCTGCGTCGGGCTGTTTCATCAGGAGCTCAAGTTTATTGGGTGTGTCCATTGATTGAATCTTCCGACACCTCCGAACTTGCAGCAGCCGAAGAGCGCCACGCCCATCTCACCCAAATATTTGGCGATCAGGTGGGGCTACTCCATGGCGGCATGTCCAGTGCACAGAAATCGGCGACGATGACGGCGTTTTCAAATGGCGCATTGAAAATTCTGGTCGCCACAACAGTCATCGAAGTCGGCGTCAACGTTCCCAATGCCTCTATCATGGTGATCGAACACGCAGAACGCTTTGGCCTTGCCCAGTTGCACCAATTGCGCGGCCGCGTTGGCCGTGGCGAAAGCCAATCCTTTTGCATACTCCTCTATCAGGGCCCCCTCGGTGCAACAGCCTCAAAACGCCTTGAAATGTTGCGCGAAACAGAGGACGGTTTTTTGATTGCTGAGAAAGATTTAGAACTGCGTGGTGGTGGTGAGGTTTTGGGCGCGCGCCAAAGTGGCATGCCTGAATTTCGTGTCGCGGAAGTTCCTGGTTGGACAGATCTTCTCAAAGCAGCGCGCGATGATGCCAAGATGGTTTTGGAAAAAGACCCTGATTTGACGTCAAAGCGGGGTGAGGCACTGAAAACCCTGCTGTATCTGTTTGAATGCGATGAGGCTATTCGCCTGTTTCGTGCTGGGTAACGCCCGAACCAATAATCTTATTCAGTTTTAAACATCGGTTTTGGCGGGCGCGGTGAGGTTGTGGTCGGGCTTTTTTTCACCATCTCCTGGCGCAACCTTGAAGCCTTGCTTTGCTGCCATTTCTTTCATGGTAGCTTCAGCATCAGGTGTCACCATACCCGCTGATATGATGACCTTGGCAGCGTCTTCAATCGTCATATTGAGAAATGTCACGTTTACTCGCGGTACAAAACAGATGAAACCCGTTGGCGGTACGACGCCAGTTGGCATGAACACCGACAATAAATCAGCTTGTCCGCCTGGTTTTGCCGCTGCGATCTCACCACCCGTTTCGCCAGTGACAAACACAATCGACCACAGGCCTTTTGACGGGAACTCAATCAATCCCACTTTTTGAAACGCAGCTTTAGGAGATGTGACGCTGACCACAGATTCAAAGACCTGCTTCAGCGCGCGATAGACATTGCGCACGATGGGCATGCGATCAAGCATCATCTCGCCAGCTGACACCATCGAGCGACCCAACAAGTTGGCCGTCAATGCACCGATGAGCGTGACGCCAATAATGCCAAATAACAGTCCAATGCCTGGCACGGCGAATGGCAAGTAGGTTTCTGGCAGATAGGCGGTGGGGACAAATGGCTTGATGGAAGAATCTGCAAATTCCATCAACGTCCAAATGATGTAGATGGTAATGCCAACGGGACCAACAATGATGAGGCCGGTAAAGAAATAATTTCGCAGACGTGAAATGAGCCGCGAGCCTGGCCGTTTTGGCTCTTCAGCCAAGCGGCGCAGACCCTCAGTCAGCTCAGCGGCTTTTTTTTGAGCTGCCTGATCTGTCATGCCAGCGTTTTTTGATTTCTTTCCGACCATCTTGAAGTCCAAGGTTTGAATGGCGCCTACCAGAGTGAACCCTAAAGCATGTTCAAGCCAAAAGTGTACGCCGTTTTGCGGTTCGCAACATGCGACAAATCAAGAACTTAGAGCATGTTCACCTTTGCCCAAAGGAACTAATGCTCTAGGCGCACCGCATTGTGAGCGGGACCATACGGCATGTTTTGACAATGGTGAAGCGATTACCCAAACGGCAAGTTAGGTGCCCAGCCACACACCGGCTAGATCAACCTGCGAAAAGTTGGGTTTGACTTTGAGCAGATAAGTTTATCGCCAATCATGGGATAGAGCCATGAGATAGAGCGTCGCGCAAATAGCGTCGCTGGTAGGAGAAAACGCTCGACGCTGTAGAAGCATTGCGGTGCGAAGTTATCGAGTGACCGTTTGAAATGAGATACAAAGGTCTTTGAAGGACGTCACACTGGAGACGCCCAATCGCGGCGGTTCTTATCGCCTATGGTGTGACGATCAGGCAGTCAAAGCCATCTGGCTTGAGACGCGCGCACAAGCCGCGCGGTGCTTTGGTATCTGCATAGGGTCCAACCCGCACGCGATAAAATGTACCCATATTACCGATTGCGGTTGCATCTATCTCTGGCCGCCCACCAGCAAGTTCATTGGCATATTTGCTCATCAGTTGCGCAACGACCTGCTGGGCTTTGGCTTTTGAACGCACGGCTGCGACCTGCAAGCGGAATTTGCCAGATCGCGCTGCCTGAGTGCGCGGTTTTGGAGTTGGTACAGCTTTAGGCGCGATGGCTGCTGTCTGCACGGGGCGGGGAACCGCAGTACGCGCTGTTGTGACAGATGGCTTGGTGGCCGAACCCCAACCTTGCGTTACCACAGGCGCGGAGGCTGATGGCGCTTGAGGCGCTGCACTCAACTGAGGTGTACGCGCCGTTGATGACGTTGCAATCTGCGTCCCCTGATCGGGCGCAGGTGTGGGCGTTGCAGAGTTTGATGAAAACATAGTGCCGAAGAACGAACCAACACCTGACAATCCCTGACTGATGGACGAACCGATATTTGAAACGGCTGTGCCGATCCCCGTCCCGGCTTGCGCAGTTGGTGCCGCGCCACCTTTTGGTAGCGTCGAAACAGTTGGTGATGGCGGTGGCATTGGTGTGATTGATGGGGCGAGTGCTGAAAAAGGCGAAGATGTGGACTGAGGTGGTGGCGTCAGCTTTGCAACCTGCTGGGGGACTTGAGGTGCCTGGCCCGCTGTCGTCGCCCACGCAGAGGTCGCAGTTCCTGACGCCGCCGATGTCACAGTTGGTGGCGCGGCTATCGCTGCTGGCCGAGGGGCCACAGGAACCGTCGTTGCAACGGCGGTGTTTGGAACACCCGCCCCGGGTTGCAGACCTTGTGGAACGTTGCTGCCAAGACCGGCTTCTTTGTAAGCAGCTTTGCGCTGCTCCATGGCGGCCAGTCGATCGCCGTCACTCAGACCTCCTTTAATCCAAATCGCAGACGTCAAATCTGAAATCGCCTGGGCTGGTTTTTTCTGCTTGCGATACGCCGATCCTCGATAGAACAGCGCCTTGGCCATTTGTTGTGGTGGCAAACCACCCTGAAGAAGTGCAGCACTGAGTGACGTGACCGCACTACTCACCTTGCCTTTGTCAAAAGCTTGGACACCAGCTGCATAGGCCTGTGCTGCTGCCTGAGCAGGTGCTTTCTTGGCCGATGTAGCCGTGGAAGGTTTGGACTGCGCCGCCACGGGGCTTGGAAAGCCTGAGATGATCGATGCCGTTGCAATGCTTAGAACAAGCGCTGCACAAATGCGTCGTGGCTGACGGCACCAAGACTGGCGTTGATCGCGATGTGGCATATATAGACCCAAGATTTTCGGCCCCCGAAATAGGCTTTGATGCTGCACCAATCACAGCTCTGGCACGAAACTATGTCATCATAAATTGATCCGCAACCAAAGCCCGAGGATAGCCCTCTGTCGCACGCGTTACTCGACCGATTTCCAGCATTATTCCACAGTGACAGATTTGGCCAGATTGCGCGGTTGATCGACGTCAGTACCGCGTGAAACCGCTGTTTGATAGGCCAAAAGCTGGACCGGGATGGCATAGAGCAAGGGACTGGCGAGCGAGTTTACCTTAGGCACAGAAATGTGGATGGCTTGTTCACAGCCTGCCGCAACAGGGTCTGCATCCGAAATCATAATAATCTGGCCACCGCGGGCCGCCACTTCCTGCATATTCGAAATGGTCTTTTGAAACAGCTCATCTTCGGGCGCCACGACAATCACAGGCACATTTTCATCAATGAGTGCAATAGGGCCATGCTTGAGCTCACCAGCAGCATAACCCTCTGCGTGAATGTAGGAAATTTCTTTGAGCTTCAAAGCCCCTTCCATGGCCAGCGGATAGCTGACACCGCGCCCCAGGTACAACACGTCGCGTGCCTGTGTCAGGTTGTGCGCGATGTCGACGAACTGACCCTCATCGCTCAGCAGTGTTGAAATCAAACGCGGCACTTCCAGAAGCGCTTCAACGTAAGCAATCTCCTGCTCGCGGCTTATGGTGCCACGTGCCCTGCCAATGCCAATGGCCAGACAGGCGAGTGCTGCCAGTTGACAGGTAAACGCTTTGGTTGAAGCAACACCGATTTCAGGGCCGGCTAAGGTCAGTAAAACACTGTCGGATTCACGCGCAATGGTGGACGTGTGCACGTTAACAACAGAAGCGATCTTCTGGCCATTTTCTTTGCAATAGCGAAGGGCCGCCAGCGTGTCGGCCGTTTCACCGCTTTGGGAAATAAACACCGCAAGGCCACCTGGCGGCATCGGTGCTTCGCGATAGCGAAACTCTGATGCAATATCTATTTCCACCGGCACACGCGCGACTTGTTCCAACCAATACTTTGCAACAAGACCCGCATAATAAGCGGTGCCACACGCTGAGATGGTGACGCGTGGCAAGGTTGCCAAATCGACGCCAAGGTCCGGCAACACAATTTTTGCCTCAGCCATATCGATGTAATTGGCAAGTGTGTGCGAAATAACTTCAGGCTGCTCATGAATTTCCTTGGCCATGAAATGGCGATGATTGCCTTTGTCAACCAACAACGAGCTTGCAACAGATCGAATAGCCTGCCGCTTAACGGGTTTTGAATTGACGTCAAAGATTTCGACACCAGAGCGACGCAGCACGGCCCAATCACCCTCCTCAAGATAGGTGATCTCAGAAGTAAATGGTGCCAAGGCAATAGCATCTGAGCCCAGATACATTTCGCCTTTGCCGTGGCCAATCGCGAGCGGACTGCCTTTACGCGCCGCAATCATCAAGTCTTCATCACCGGCGAAAATAATACCAAGCGCAAACGCGCCTTGCAGCTTTGAGAGCGCACGCTTAACAGCTTCTGGCGCGGTTGCCCCTTGTTGCATCTCATCGGTGATCAGATGAACAACTGCTTCGGTGTCTGTGTCTGATTCAAACATGTGACCGCGCGCTGTCAGCTCTTCCTTGAGAGCACGAAAGTTCTCAATAATACCGTTGTGAACGACCGAAACCTTGGCACTCATATGCGGATGGGCGTTGACTTCCGTTGGCCGGCCGTGCGTTGCCCAGCGTGTATGCCCGATACCGATGTGGCCCTGCAGAGGCTCGCTCTGCAGCCGTTTTTCAAGATTGCGCAACTTTCCTTCTGCACGCCGACGCGCCAGCTTGCCGTCCTCGATCGTGGCAATGCCCGCAGAATCATAGCCGCGATACTCAAGACGCCTGAGCGCCTCCACCAGATCTTCTGCAATGGGTTTGTTGCCAATGATGCCAACGATGCCGCACATCTACCCTACGTCTCCAAATTAGAACTCTATAAGTGCCTTACGCCGCATTCAGTGGCTGGACAAATCACACTCTGTGTCCGTTTCCATCAACATCGATTGATAAAACCAGACCATGGGAAACCTTCTCAGCCCTGAGCCGCGCGACGTTTGCGATCAGACATCAGTTTGCGGAATTTCCCAGCCCATCCCGCACGTTCTTCTTGGGCCGAGCGCTCCAAGGCCAGGGCATCTTTGGCAACGTCCTTGGTGATGACGCTCCCTGAGCCGATATAGGCACCGTCGCCGATTTTGATAGGGGCGACCAGCGCTGAATTTGAGCCGACAAATGCGCCCGCACCAATCTCGGTCTGATGCTTGAAGAAGCCATCGTAATTGCAGAAAATCGTACCAGCGCCAAGGTTTGCACCGGCACCAACTTTGCCATCGCCCAGGTAGGATAAGTGATTGGCCTTTGCCCCCTCACCGACCTGGACGTTTTTAATCTCGACAAAGTTGCCAACATGAACATTTTCGCTGAGGTCAGCACCCGGACGTAGCCGCGCAAACGGGCCGATGGTGGCCCCCCTGCCCACTTTTGCGCCAGTGAAATGACAATTGGCGCGTATCACCACGCCATCGCCAATTTCAACATTCGGCCCAAAAAACACATTCGGCTCGATCAGCACGTCTTGGCCAAGTTTTGTATCGTAGCTGAACCACACCGTTTCAGGTGCAATCATGGTCACACCAGCTTGCATGACCTGGGCGCGCCGCCAACGCTGCCAGATAGCTTCGGCTTCCGCCAATTGATCACGTGAATTGACACCCAGCACTTCATCTTTTGAGCCGATCACAACCGAGACACGACCGCCCCCATTTACGGTCTGTGCCACCATGTCGGTCAGGTAGTATTCGCCGTTCTGATTGTTGTTATCAATCTGCGCCAACGCGCTCGCCAAATTGTCAATCCTGAACGCCATCACGCCAGAGTTACACAGTGTCACCGCGCGTTCAGCGTCGCTGGCGTCTTTATGTTCCCGAATGGCAGTCAGGTTGCCGGCATCCTCAACAAGCAATCTGCCATAGCCGGTTGGATCTTCGGGCGTGAATCCGAGCACAACAACGCGTGCGCCTTCATCAAGCGCTGTCTGCATATCGTGAAGCGTCTTCGTGGTTATCAATGGTGTGTCGCCATAAAGCACCAACACATCACCGGTATGTGCTTCCAGAGCCGGCCTGGCGGCTAACACCGCGTCGGCTGTGCCCTGTTGGGTCTGCTGCACAAAAATATCTGCATCTGGCGACCATTGCTTTGCATCGTCCGCGACGGCGTCCATGTTTGGGCCCACGACAACAGCTGCCGAGCCGTCACCGAGACTTTGAGCACTGGCCAACGCATGACCAAGCATCGAACGCCCAGCAATCTGATGCAGCACCTTTGGTTGGGCCGATTTCATGCGCGTACCCATACCGGCGGCAAGGACAATCGTCAGGAGTGGCCGGCTCATTTTATTTCTATTCCTTGCGCTGCAGCTTTGTGATGACCGCTGCGGTGGCGGCTACTGTTAAGCGCCCCCTTACGCCATCGACGAGGGGGGTGGCAATGTTGTCTCTGCACATGATGGCCGTCCCGATCGATGAAAAGGGCGCCTGCCCCGCCCCCCTGCTTCGGCTTGGGCTCGCTCCCTCTTCCTTCTTCTCAGCATAACCTGTGCCAGTTGTGTCCACACCTCAGACCTGAAGACAGGCCAATTGGCATGCGGCCTGACCGGTTTGTGGCTTTGAGAACCCCCAATTTGGGGCCTTTGAGGGGGCTATAGCCCAAAACAGGTCCGCAACTTTGATCTTAGGGTAGGAAGCCGACCCTGGTGTCAGGGCTCCCCCCCCCCCCCGCCCCGTTTCATGCGCCCGTTGGTCCACATTTGATCCACATGTTCGCTGCCTCCGGCCGTGGCTTTATTGACCGGTCTCAGCGACTCACACAAGGCTGGCAGAAGCGAATCAATTGGATGTCGGACTTCTGAGAAGGTCGGCAGGTTTTTGCCATCGTGCATTTGGCAAATCGGATCCAAGTGTTCAGATCAACAGGTATGCGGAAATCTCAAAGTCATGCAGCACGATGCCCTGAAGCCCTCACCATCGTCATCAGCGCCACCGGCCACGCCAGCAAGTGGTGCAGCTTGGGCGACCACACCCTACGTTGCCGTTTGGGGCATCCTGGCGATTATTGCTGTCGCATACATTTCGGTCGCGGTTGCCCGACCCGATATCCTTGGGGCACGAAGCGGGGCAACAACAAGTGCTGGCCAGGACAATCGTATAGGGCGCACGAAATCGGGCAAATCGGATAACCTGGCCGATAAACTCGCGCGGATGGAAAAAGATCTGCAAAGCACCCAAGCCAACGACGCAAAACGTGTCGCAGAAAAGAAATCGCACCTCGATCGCATTGCCGCGCTTGAAGCGAAAGCGGCAAAAGCTGAGGCCGAAGTAAACACGTCCGCACCGTCAACCGATCCTATTCAAACTCCTGCCGTGATTAGCGCGTCGAGCAAGCAAGCCGCTGACGAAATTGCAGAACGTTTGGGTGGCGCGAAAATTCTCAATGGCCCGGAAGCTAAAAAAAAATCCACAACGCTTGTGAAGCAGACTGCAAAGGATGCGCCTGAGAAAACCGTGGCTGAAGTCACCAAATCAGCTATCAAGGCAGCGCCCACCGCAACGGCCAAAACAGCGCCAAAAAAAGTTGCTGCGCTTGCCAAACCCAAACCGGCACCTAAGCCCATTGCCAAGGCACCTGCAAAAATCACAACAGGCAGCATCGGAAGAGCCGCCACGAAACCTATTACCTTTGGCCCTGCCGTCGTCACACGCGCGACCCGGCCCATCGGTGTGCGCATTGCAACCGGACCGTCGGTAGATTCACTGCGTCTCAGCTGGAACGCTCTGGCCGACCGCCACGGCGCATCACTGAAGCGCCTGCAACCGCGCTACGTGACGGGCATTGACGCAACAGGCCTGACGTATGACCTCATTGCTGGACCGTTCAATACGGCCAACGAAGCCAGCCAGGTCTGCGCGCGCCTGCATGCCAATGGCGCCCGCTGTGCACTCGGCGAATTCACCGGCAACGCGCTTTAAGGGTTTCCTTGCAAAGGACTCTAAAAGCAACCAACCAAACGTGCCGGGCGAAAAACCAATGCCTGCCTAAAGCTGCGATGACGAGATGTTGAACGTATCGCAATCCTGCATCTGACCCGATTTAAAGCCGTGGCGGAACCAACGCACACGCTGTGCGGCGGAACCATGCGTAAATGCATCCGGCACCACATGACCCTGCGTCCGTTTTTGGATCATGTCGTCGCCAATCTTGCTGGCCGCATTAAGGCCTTCCTCAATGTCACCCGACTCGAGACGATTGTTGAGCTGATGATTAAGTGTTGACCAAACGCCTGCCAGACAATCGGCCTGCAATTCCATGCGCACCTGGATGTGATTGGCTTCGACTTTGTCACCGCGTTGCATGGCGTGTTGCTTCAGTTGCTGCACTTTTCCAGCAATACCAAGGAGCATTTGTACGTGATGGCCAACCTCGTGGGCGACAACGTAAGCCTGGGCGAAATCGCCTGGCGCATTGAAGCGCCGCTTCAACTCGTTGTAAAAAGCGAGATCGATATAGATCTTACGGTCAAGCGGGCAATAAAACGGGCCCATTTGTGCCTGCCCAGTGCCGCACGCTGTCTGTGTTGAACCAGAGAACAAAACCATCTGTGGTTCTTTGTAATCCTTACCGAAGCTTGAAAACACACGTTTCCAGACATCTTCAGTATCGGCCAGAACCTTTTTGATGAACGAGGCCATCTCATCGTCTGCGCGTGGCACCCTTGCCGTTTCACGACCCTTGCCTCCTGGTAGACCAGGAATGTCATACTGGCGTCTCGGACTTGCCGTTGGTCGACGTTGTTGTTCCATTCGTGGCAGTTGCGGCACTTCAAAACCGCGACCACCACCGCCGCTCCCCATGAGGACTTCAAGCGGGTTGATGCCAAACAGCAGCATAATGCCACCAATGATCAGCAGCGAGGTGATGCTCATACCGCCACGTCCGCCACCCATTGGTATCCGAAATCCACCTGGACCTCGCTGCCCACGGCGATCTTCCACATTGCCGCTTTCACGGTCGCGCTTGTCGTAACGCATAAGGTTAGTCTCCATCCCACTCTTTGTGCTGGATTTAGGAGGCCCTGTGGAGGGCCCTAGATCCAGGCATTTATCGTTCGGCGCCCATGATGCATGTCGCCTGCGGCGAAACAAGGGTTTCGGTCATTCTCATGGCCCAAAAATCCTGCTGCCAGAACACCCTTAACGCTTCATTAACACTCTGAGCCCAAGGATTCATTAACGATTTGCTCTCCATCTCACTGGCCACCACCTCCTCCAGTGAATGGTACGTGACCATTCCACCCTGCGTTCAAACTGAACAGGTGACCCTAAAAATGTCAGACCACGATCTCAGTGCATCTCGGATGACCTCAAGCCTGGCCAGCGTTTCCAATGACACAGGCCGGGTCGCTTTTTGTGGACCGTATGTGTTGTCCGCCATCACCGGGCATAAGGTGACCACGATTGAAGACGTGATCCGCGACGGCCGTCACCTGCCAGCTGGGTGTGCACCTATCGTGAAAGGGACCTACACCGAAGAGGTTGGCGCAGCTCTCGCCCACTTTGGTTATCAGATGGCGCTTAAAGAAAGTTTCCTGGACCGCGCCAAGAAAGAGCGTCCGACGCTGTGGCAGTGGATGCAAAAACCGCGCAACGCCTGGGTCCATTACATTCTTGCTATTCACAAGGGCAAGGAAGGCCACTGGATTTTGGTCAAGGGTGTCAAAATGTGTGACACGTTCACGGAAGGCAAATGGACCTTCGTCTGTGAGGGACCGCATCGCGGCTGCCGGATCATGGAGATTTTTGAAGTGCGCAAAAACTACGATGCCTAATTCAAACCAAGCACTTTAGTTTTTTGCCCGTTCCACATAAGACCCATCTGCAGTCATGACGACAACGCGGGTTCCGGTTCCGATATGCGGTGGCACCATCACACGTGCACCATTGGAAAGCACTGCTGGCTTATAGGATGAAGATGCAGTTTGACCTTTTACAACGGCATCGGCTTCAACAATTTCCCATGTCACCCGCTGTGGCAGTTCAATTGAAATAGGATTGCCTTCGTGCATCGACAATTTGCAGACCATATTCTCCTGCAACCAAATGGCCTGATCACCAAGGGTATCTTTGTCCACCATCACCTGGTCATAGGTTTCGGGATGCATGAATGTGAAGCCTGACTCATCTTCAAACGAATAGTTGTATTCAACCTCTTCCACAAAGGCGCGTTCAACCTGTTCCGTTGTACGGTAGCGCTCCACAATTTTAACACCGTCCAATATGCGGCGCAGTTCAAGATGGGTGACGGGCGTACCTTTGCCTGGATGGATATTCTCGGCATTGATAACCACCGCCAAAGTGCCGTCGAGGTCAAGAACGTTGCCCTTGCGGATCGAGCTTGCGATAACTTTTGGCACCGAGGCGTCTCCAATATTTACTGAGGTATGCCGAAATCAGGGCGTCTGGCCCCAAAAATCAAATGCGCCTCCAAGGCGCTCGGCAACGGGATTTGCGGTTCATACCTTTTCCCGCCTACAAGGCCAAGGGTAACGTGGCGAAAGATAAAAACTTTTTCCGCGACGCTCGGTCGCTGGCCGGTATTTTAAAAGGTTTGTTGTCTCGTGCCGTCTCCCTGGTGGACCCCTGAGCGCCATCGTGATCGTCGCCCCGCATTGCAGATGCGGGCCGCCTTTCTGCGCGCCATACGTGAATGGTTTGACGCTCAGTCTTTCATCGAAGTCGAGCCAAACAGCCTGCAAATTTCACCTGGAAACGAGACCCATCTGCACGGCTTTGCAACTGAGGATATTAGCCTCGATGAAACCCGCACGCCGCTTTACCTGCATACTTCACCTGAATTTGCGATGAAGAAACTACTGGCTGCTGGAGAAGAAAAAATTTTCGCCTTTGCCCGTGTGTTTCGCAATCGAGAACGAGGGCCTCTGCATGACAGAGAATTCACGATGCTGGAATGGTATCGCGCGCAGCAACCCTACAGCCAAGTGATGGAGGATTGTTGCGCGCTTTTGAAGTTGGCAGCCGCGACACGCGGGACAGGAAACGTATCGTTTCGCGGCCGCACGTCAGATCTCGTGGCAACGCCTGAGCGCATAACTGTCGGGGATGCCTTTCAACGTTTCGCGCGTGTTGATCTGCTTGCCACGTTGGAGGACGATCCACGCATCGGCAATAGAGATCGGCTGGCCGCGCAAGTCGAAAGCACGGAGGTGTCAATCGCGGAAACCGATACCTGGTCCGATATTTTTTCGAAAGTACTGACCACGCACATCGAACCAAACCTTGGCGCTGGTCGCCCGACTTTGCTCATCGACTATCCTTTGCCTGAAGCCGCCCTGGCGCGACAGTCGGATAAAGACCCGCGGGTCGGTGAACGCTTTGAACTCTATTGTTGCGGTATTGAGTTGGCGAACGGCTTTGGCGAACTGACAGATCCACAAGAACAACGCCGCCGTTTTGAAGCTGCGATGAAGGAAAAACAACTGATCTATGGTGAGCGTTACCCTATAGATGAGAACTTTCTATCTGCTCTAGAGATTATGCCGGAGGCGTCCGGTGTGGCGCTCGGGTTTGATCGTTTGGCACTGCTTGCAGCCGGCGCAGACCGTCTCGATCAGGTTGTGTGGACGCCACCTGACGATGGTAGTCGGGGTGAGTGAGCGCAAACAATGATCAGGGCTGGCCTTAAAACTGTTTCTGATTTGGTCGACGAACGCCTGGTCCCTGAAGGGCAGCGCGGAACTTTAGAGGCCGTTGCACAACGTTATGCGATCGCAGTTCCACCGCATCTCAGACAGCAGATCCTGCTGGAGGCAACTCCCAACGGACCCTTGGCGCGCCAATTCGTGCCCGACGCGCGTGAATTGCAGGCTCGGCCTGACGAGGTTGCAGATCCAATCGGCGACAACGCTCACAGCCCCGTCAAAGGCATTGTGCACCGTTATCGCAATCGCGTGCTTTTAAAGATTGTCCGGGTCTGCCCGGTTTATTGCCGATTTTGTTTTCGTCGCGAAATGCTCGGTCCGAGCGGCGAAACCATGCTCACCGAAACGGAAGTGGTAAATGCCCTAGCTTATGTCGCACGCCATCCTGAAATCGAAGAAGTCATCATAACCGGTGGTGATCCGTTGGTGCTGTCGCCACGACGCATCGAAAACTTAACACAAGCCCTGTCAAATATTGGCCATGTTACAAAACTGCGCTGGCACTCTCGCGTCCCCATCGCAGCACCCGAACGTGTCACTCGAGATTTGGTGTCGGCGATCAGTGCAACTGATAGACAAGTGCGCGTTGCCATTCACACCAATCATGCCCATGAACTCACTCGTGATGCCCGTCGAGCCTGTCAGCAGTTGAAAGACGCTGGGTTTGAGCTTCTCAGCCAAAGCGTGTTGCTGCGGGGCGTCAACGATGATGTCGACATCATCACAGGGCTTTTTGAAGCTTTCAAAGACTTGTCGATAAGACCCTACTATCTCCATCAGTTAGATCTCGCACCCGGTACCCATCATTTTCGCGTGTCCATCCAGGAGGGTCAGGCGTTGCTCAATGTGGTCCGTCAACGTGCGCCAAACCTGCCCCAGCCGGACTACATCCTCGATATCCCTGGTGGGTTTGGTAAAGTGCCGCTCGCAGACAGCCATGTGCGGCTGGTCGACCGAGATCAGGATGGCGATATCTATCGCGTCCGTGATCCACTTGGGAGCGTTCACATTTATCGTGATATCAAGCCCGATAGAAGGGCAGCTAGAGTATGTTCAGCTTATTAAGCGTAAGCTCTTCTAAGAGGCTTCTCTCTTCGATGCGCGCTGGACGGGGCCCAAGTGCGCACTGCCGCGGGCTTCAGCCAAATCCATTTGCCGTTGCCGGGCATCGGCGCGCGCCTTTTTATCGGGCGGTGCTTTTTTCTGACACTCTGAACACGGCGTTGTCGCCACGCCTCCATGCAAGTCCGGCGCTTGTTTATTGCGAAACGGTCTTCGGCAAATTGCACATAACTGGTGCATGCCTTGAGACAAGCCATGGCCAACCGAGACGCGGCGATCAAACACAAAGCACTCACCATTCCACAAGCTGCCGTCCTCGCCGACCTCCTCGAGATATTTGAGAATGCCGCCTTTGAGATGATACACCTCTGGTATGCCTTGGGACTTGAGATAGGCGCTGGCTTTTTCGCAACGAATACCGCCTGTGCAGAACATGGCTACTTTCGGCGCTGGCGTGCGCGCCAAGATGCGTTTGCTCCATTGTGGAAATTGGCGAAATGTTTCGGTTTGTGGATTGATGGCCCCTTCAAATGAGCCGATCGCGACTTCGTAATCATTGCGCGTGTCGATCACGATCACATCATCTTGCGCGATGAGTGCATTCCAGTCTTTGGGCGCAACGTAGGTACCTGCGTCTTCGGCAGGATTGAGATCCTCAATACCCATGGTAACAATTTCGGATTTCAACCGCACTTTGAGACGCAGAAACGGCATCTCGTCGGCCACGGCCTCCTTCCATTCTAAATCTGAACAACCCGGCCATGACCTGATGTGCGCCAGTACAGCGTCTATGCCCTGACGGGTGCCCGCAACAGTGCCATTGACGCCTTCACGGGCCAGCAGCAGCGTGCCAAAGACGCCTTGGGCTTCAGCAATCTCTCTCAGCGGCGCTCGTCGCTCTGCGTAGTTTTCAAGATCGCGAAATGCATAGAGTGCGGCGACTATAAAGCCGGGCTTGTCAGATGAAGTCATACCCCGCCATACTCCGGCGCCATAGAGCTTGCAAGCTCCTGCCTTGCGGCGAAACGTACGCAGCCTGCCAAATGCCAAAAAAAATCAGCGTCTTAAAAGCCCAATGCACAATCAGAACCACCAAATCACTTGCCTCACCCAAGGCCCTGGGCTCTATGAGGTGACAGCCGACGTCAAAGCGTTTATCCGCAGCGTTGGCACCATAGATGGCGTTTTAACGGTTTACTGTCGCCATACCTCAGCCTCACTGGTGATCCAGGAAAACGCAGACCCAGACGTACAACGGGACCTACATGCCTTCTTCAAACGCCTCGTCCCCGATGGTGACCCGCTCTTCTGTCATACTGCAGAGGGGCCTGATGATATGCCCGCCCACGTCAAAAGCGCGCTGACTGCCACGTCGCTGTCAATTCCTATCATTGATGGCAAACTCGCACTTGGCACATGGCAAGGGATTTACCTGTTTGAACACCGCCACGCCCCGCACACGCGTCAAATCGTACTACAGATCACGGGGACCTAACGAAATGGTGACAAATTTGAACGTGACAGGTGAAGTCATCGACTGGTACACAACCGCGCATCCAGCAATTTCAATAGGACATCAATCAACATGACTGCTCAAATAGAAAGCGAAACCCGCGTGGCTGCAGCCGCCCTTATCCGGCGCTACTACGCGGCGTTCAATGCGGGTGATAGCGAAGCCATGTTAGCGCTCTTAACAGATGACGTCATACATGACGTCAACCAAGGTGAAAGGCGCGTTGGCATAGAGAAGTTTCGCGCCTTCAATGCCCGCATGAGCCACCACTACAAAGAAAAATTGAACGATATAATCGTTACTGTTTCACGCACTGGTGAGCGGACTGCAGCCGAATTTAATGTTGAGGGCACCTATCTCGTCACCGATGAAGGGTTGCCGGAAGCTAAAGGACAAACCTACACACTGCCGGGCGGAACCTTCTTCGCCATTCATGATGGCAAAATTGCACGCGTAACAACATATTATAATCTCACGGACTGGATTTTGCAGGTTTCAAACACTTAAAGATCATGTTCGAGCCAAAAGTGGTGGCCGGTCTGGCCAACACTGCGCAAGCTTGTGTTGGGTGGTTTTGCGCCAGGACACATGATTTAAAACAAAAAGCCAAAACTAAACGATAGAGCACGCCCACGGGTTCAACCTAAGATGAACGTGGTCTAGGCTTCATCAAACCCCCTACTGGACAACGGCCCAACACGGGAAACAAGAAGACCCTCTTCATGACCCTTGCCGTAACCGCACTCACAGGATCTGATATCATCCCGTTTCTGGATGATCTGGCGCTGTTACGCATGACCGTTTTTCGCGAGTGGCCCTATCTTTATGATGGCTCGATTGCTTATGAAAAAGACTACCTTGCCAAATTTTCAGCCGCTCAAGGTGCCGTTTGTATCATCGCACAAGACGGCGACAACGTAATCGGTGCAGCAACAGCCGCTCCCATGATAGAACACGCCGAAGAATTTGGTGCACCATTTCTCAAAGCAGGTTATGCGCTTGAGGATATCTTCTATTGCAGTGAATCCGTACTGTTAAAAACCTATCGTGGCAAAGGCCTCGGCCACGCCTTCTTTGATCAGCGGGAAGCCCATGGGCTAAAACTGGGTGGCTTCACCCACTCCACATTCTGTCGTGTCATCCGACCCGATGACCACCCTATGAAACCAACCAACTACCGCGCCCTTGATGCATTCTGGACCAAGCGCGTCTATCAGCCTGTTGACGGCTTGATTGCGTCCTACCCTTGGAAGGATGTTGGTGACGAGGAAGAAAGCGATCATGAGATGCAATTTTGGATGAAGGCGCTCAGATAATCATGGCCGCCGCGCAATCGAACAGCCAATTTAGAGTAGCCGCCGCGCAATACCCCTTGGACGAGGTTGCTTCATTCTCCGCGTGGCAAACAAAAATTCGTCACTGGGTGCACGAGGGTGCTGAAACCGGCGCGGACTTGTTGCTGTTTCCTGAATATGCAGCGCTGGAACTGGCGGCCACGTTCGGCTCTTCGGTTGCAAGTGATCTCGAACAAAGTTTACGCAAAGTTGCGGAACTTGCAGGCGCGCGCACCGAACTTCACGTCACACTTGCTGCGGAATTCGGTGTTCATATCGCTGCTGGCTCCGGCCCCATCCAAACCAACGATGGCATGTATGTCAACGCGGCCCAACTCATTACGCCCAAGGGTCTAATCGGCGAACAAGAAAAGATGATGATGACACGATTTGAACGTGATTGGGGGATTGCGCCAGGCAACCGGTTGAAAGTTTTCAAAACATCCCTGGCGACATTTGCCTTCGCCATTTGTTATGACGTGGAGTTTCCCCTACTGGCACATGCGGCCGCAAGCCAGGGTGCCGATTGCCTGTTGGTGCCGTCCTGCACAGATCGCGTTTCTGGCTTCAACCGCGTTAAAACAGGTGCCCTTGCGCGCGCGCTTGAAAACACAATCGTAACCGTTCAAAGCCCGACCGTGGGTGACGCTTTGTGGTCGCCTGTCATTGATCGCAACACAGGGGCGGCAGGTGTTTACGTGCCTGCAGAGCACGGGTTTTCAGACACCGGAATTCTAGCCGAAGGCCAACTCAATGTACCTGGGTGGGTTGTGGCAGATGTTGACCTCAAACGATTGCGGGCCTTGCGTGAGGGCGGAGAGATGCGCAATTTCAACGATTGGCACGTGCAGCCCGGCACCACCGGTCCATTGATGACGGAAACAATCGACCTCGGCACGCCAGAATAGGTGTCGTGCCGCGAAACGCGCCTATTGTGCCAACCGCAATTCTGACAAACTCGACGCAATATCCTGGAACGATGCAACCAAATCCTCGGACGTATTTGCAGTATAGGCATATGTTTTCTGTGTAGCGCAGGCCGACATGAGGTCCAACGTCGACTGGTCAGAAACGTTAAATGAAATGGTGTAAACGGTTATGTCTTCAGCCTTGGCATTGGCACAGATCAGGCCCAAACGCTTATCCGCGTGCTCTTTAAACCCCTCATATGTAGTCGGTTTGATGAGTGTTTGGTTCCATTCATGCAAGTAGCCGTAGGCGGAAAACTCTGACAAGTTCAGCAATTCGGGGGCCCAATTGATATTATTCTGCCCATCGGTCATCAACACAATCACCTTACGGGTATCGCCATAGGCAACGCCCTCGGAAAAAGGCTCTTGTGGAGACAAGACGCGCCAGCCCCAGGCCATGCCTACGGCAATGTTGGTGCCGCCAGAATCCCAATGGGATAGGCCATCAATGGTATCAATTACCGCTTTCTTGTCGGCGGTTAGAGGTTGAATTTCATCGGAACAACCCTTGTTTGGTCCCAGTGTGTCAGGTCCTGTTTCATCAATCCTCGCGGCAGTGCCATTATATTTCAGAATAGTGTGCATGCCAAAGCCGATCCATGGGTCTGTAAATTTGCCCGGCACATTGCCGTTGGCATCGGGAAACGCATCGCGCAAATCCAAACGGTCAGGCAAGTAGTCGTTGACCGTGGTCCAAGTATTCCCGTTCGCCGCCAGTGCAGAATTATCAATTTCATCAGGCCAGAACCAAGGCACAAACAACGTATCTGGATCGCCTGGTGACGGCACCGTATCGGTTACGTCATAGGGCTCAGCGCGCGCCATAACGCAGCCCTTCCATGACGTGTTTGGAATCTGATCAAACAGATCAAAGTGATTGATCTTGCTGGGGTTGCCTACATGGCACGACCCGTCAAGGGTGAACGGAGCGGGCACATCACCTGCCACCGCCGCTTTGGCTGAAGGAATGCCAAACAGTTGGATGAGGCCGTGAGCAAATTGGGGCAGGAGCTCAAACACCGAGCCACGGCGTCCCTTGCCTGGATTGGGGTTTGGTGGAGCACCACCAGGCGTCGTGCACCCAGGCTCATACCCAATACGACGCCACTCAAGCGAAAGCGCATGGTGGCGGGCTAAGCCTGCAATGTCCATCCAGTTCATTTGGGTGGCACCATTTCCGATATTCACCGTCGCAGCATAAGGAACAATCGCAACTTTTAAACCAGATGACGGGCCAGAATTATCAAACACAACATTGACGAGATCTTTTGCAGCGGTGCGCAAGTCACCCATGACATTGCGCATTGACCCGGTGTTATCGAGCACCAATGCAATTTCAATATCAGACGTCGAGGCTTTGGCTTCTGACGTCACATCGAGTTTAATCTCATTGATCCCAATGACCGCTGCAAGAGTAGTGGGAAGGCTGGCTTCGACATTGACGATGACGCCGTCATCTGTCGGTGTCTTAGTCACCTTTGAAATTTTGACATTATAAAGCCGGTTTTTATTGGAGTCGAAAAAGGCTTGCGCACGCTCTTTGAGAGCGTTGTTATTTTTTTTGCCTTTACCTTTGCCTTTGCCTTTGCTTTTTTCGTTGGGTCCTGAACTTGTAAGCGCAGACAATGCCGCCGCGTCGGCAGCATGCTGCAATTGAGAGCGCACAGAGATAGCGCGTCCATAATCAATGGCCAGCGCGCCAACCGCACACAAAGGAATGAGGAGCAATGCAAACAGGACTGCCACGTTACCGCGTTGACACGAGACAATACTATATAACTTGGTTTTTTGCTGCATCACCAGACCTTCCTCACAAACAAAACGGGTATCTTTTATCCGTAAGCGACCTAACTTTGAGTTAAGTTGTATGGTAAATTTTTACCCAACGGTGGTGCTTAAACAGCTGGCAACGCGGCTATTGGTCATTTCAACTGCCACGTCACCGCCACGCGGGCTTCCAGCTCTTGCGATCCGGCTGCAATTGGCACCGAGCTTTCTTTCATGGCCGCCCGACGCATCGCAACCGGGCGCGGCCCATGCATCGGCGCATCTTCCGCAATCGAAATGACTTTACCAACTTCAGCACCGGCAGCGCTGGCCAACAGTTCTGCACGGCGGCGCGCGGCTTTCATGGCTTTCTCACGCGCGCGGTCCTTCAGGCGATCAGCATCACTAACTTCGAATGCCATGCCCGACATCTGATTAGCGCCAAGGCGCACAAGCGTGTCAAGAATATCGCCCGCGCGTTCAATCTCACGCACAGTGACACTGACTTGATTTGACACCTGATAACCATTGATGCGGGCCCTACCACCGCGTTCTGGACGCGTATAGCGTGGCGAAACATTAAAGTTTGATGTTTGCACATCCTCTTCAGCAATGCCTTCACGCTCCAATTCCTGGATCAATTCCCGCATCACCCGATTGTTGTCTGTCAAAGCTTTGCGCGCTGTCGTTGCTTCCGTGGTCAAACCGGCTTGTAGACGCACAATGTCAGGCTCTGCTGAAACCCGACCCGATGCAGAAACCGTAATGGTGCGTGACATTGTTTTCTCCTCAGCCCAAGCTTTGGGCGCTGCCAAGACGGACAGTCCGACAGCAAGGGTTGCACATATCAGCCAAGCCTGCGGGCTAGGGATCGTTCGTTGCGCATGTGTCATCTTAGAACCTCCAAATGTGTGTCACCGTCAATGCCGTTCATTTCGGGCCCAAAAAGGGCGCGGCCTATTCTAGCTTGATTACCATGGCCTTTGCGATAGAGTGCGCCGCCCTCAAACCAATGGCGCAAGGGCCCGTAGCTCAATGGTTAGAGCCGGCGGCTCATAACCGTCTGGTTGGAGGTTCGAGTCCTCCCGGGCCCACCAACCTTTTCAAGGACTTGCAAGTTAAGTTGCGCATCACTCTTTTTTAGAATTGTGTTTGGGTGGTTCTATGGGTGTTCAAAGTTTAAAAAAACAGATGTGATTTAGAGCCGACGGTTTCTAACCGTCTGGTAGTTTGCAACACCAATTCTTTGGTGAGCCAACGTAGATGTTTGATCAAGATATGGATGGGATGCCGACAGACTGGGTTGGCATCTTCACTAATTTGGATTTTGTAATTGGGTTTGTGCTGCCGGTCGCACTGCTGGGGGCGGCATTCGCTATGCTAAAGCATCACGACGGGCAGCTTACCCGGTCAGGCTATATTGAGTGCTGTATAGGTGTCTTTGTTGGTGCTCTCTCGGCCTTCTTGTTGATGCTCATCGTTCAATATTTTGTCTTGAAGTATTTGCTCGGTATCGAATTGCCAATCAGATGTACTGGAGCATTAGTGTCAGCCTGGGCTCTATCTTGTTTGTGCTTGGTGATAAGAAATATGATCGACTGGCCTATAAGGCACGACAATCGGCAAAGAACCATCACGACAAACAGTAAGATTTTGAGAAAGAGCCTGTGGCGCGGGGTCACTCAATGAATTGGACACAGAACCATAGGAAAACGGATTGAGCTATTTCGAAAGCGTAAGACTAAACCCGGCCAATCCGTGAGATGTTATCATCCAACAACGCGTACAATGGCCCTGGCCAGATTACGCCTATATCAGCAGCCTTAGTGACAGCCTCACGAACGCGTTTTGTGCTCATCGCCCCAGTCGAACCCATCTCAGAATAAGTATCAATCATTGCTTTTATCAGCGCCTTCACATTGCGACGGCCTTTAATTTGATGCCACCATCTGAATGGCAACAACAACAAATTGAATGCGGCAACAAGTAGAAATAGCGCAACCAAAATACCGACGACCCAATTGACCACCGTGGCTGACGTGACACCAGTGAGTTGCGTGCCCACAAACCATGCGGGCAACAGAAACACCGCCGCCAAAAAGATTATTTCAAAGAATGTGGAAATGAGAACATGGCGTTGGTGCATCGGTGAGCGCGAGAACGTTCTTTCGATTGCGCTATCTGGCCTCCGCACCATTTCGTCACCAAATGCATAAAGCTCCAAAGCTATCAACGCATCAACCAACAGCCTCTCGACCATTGGGGCCCTGTATGGCAACTCTAAATAGTCTGTAGCAATTTGCTCTAACGCCTCCCGGTCCATGTATGGTTTGTGTTCTTTTATGGCTTTCAAGCCAGCACGCTCATCATGTGACCAAAAATTCCAATTTTTGGGATGCCAGACTGCCCCCCCTAATTCGCCTTTGACAAGCGCACATTGAAGGTCATTAACAATCCCCACCGCGCTTTCAATAAGTTCATATTCAAACGTCTCAAAGTCCATACCTGCTTGCAGCGCGTAGTTCATCGCTGCTGTTGTAATGTCATCTAGAAGACGCCGACGTAACGAATATTCAATCAGTCTAACTTGGTCCTGAGGGTCCAAAGTCTCAGTTATGTGAAGCTGCCTTTTAACGATCTTTGACCTAGCAATAGACCATTCACGCTCAGTTACGGGTTGTTCCTCTTCATACTCGCACATGACACTTTTACAGCTTTCAAAATCTGGTTAGAAAATAGATGATAAAGTTGTCGTAGCTTATTGTCTTGTTGGTGAGACTTCAACATCACGCTTCTCACCCTTTGCCACGACCTTCATACCATCATCAGTGTAAGGCTTGGCCAGCGCCATAGCCTCATCAGCCGTGCCGTTCATCCAAGTGTCATGAGCATCGTCACCCACCAACAGCACCGGCATGCGCGTCGGGTGTATGGGCTTCACAATATTGTTGGGTGTGGTTGTGAGAAACGAATACATGGTCAGCTCAACCGTGTCCCCGTCTGCTTTGAGCTTGCCCTTGAATGAGCGCCACAGGCCCGCAAAAGCAAACGGTGTGCGGTCATCATCCAATGCAAACCAATGCCACACGGCAGGCTGCCTGCCCTTGGGTTCTGAGAATGATGTGGCAGGCAAAAAACAAAGACAAAATACGTTTGTCATCATCTCCGATGCTACCTTTAAGTAGTTTGTGATAAACCTTGGAAGCATGGTCTTCGACACTCGCGAGCCAGTGCTCTAGCTCGTCATTATATTCTCCATCTTCTTCTTTTACGGAGTAAACGTTGCTTTCCACACCCGTATTTTCGGGAGAAGCGCTCCATGCTTTTCCAGAACCTGCTGTGTATGTCCAGATCATCCCATTTTCATCTGAGAAGTTATCCAGATAGAAGCGGGGTACGACATGTTGTTTCTTGGTTCTTTGCCCATTCATGACGCTATTCTAGATAGCTTGCTCGATCCTCCAACAAGGTCAATCAAGCTTTTTCCAGGGGTTTCCCAACGGAACGTGGCCTTTACACCTGACTGCAAACGCGCCTACCGTCACCAACTCATCCAATTCATCAACACCAAGTTGTGCGTTCGCAGATTTGCATCGCCATGGAACACCTACGCCAAGTTCGACTGAAAGCCCGACGCCGGGAACTCCTGCAACGCGCTGTTGAAGGCGACTTCGTTGCAGTCTGCTTCGCTGATCTAATCATGCAGCCGGTGTGGCAGGCAGGTATCGCCGCGACACCCCGTCACTTTCTCTTCGAGCTCTCAATCACGTCCAACATTTTGGCAAGGCGCAGGGTGCGCATAAAGGCGGCGTTCAGGGAAAACACAAACCCTTTCCAACCGCCAGTGATGTGGAATTTGCCGATATACTCTTTCAAAAATATCCACGGAAATTCAATCACCAATCGCAACTTAAGCGCCACCGCATTCCGCGTCTCCGCCTTCTCCAAATGGTGGGATGAAAATCGATTGCTCTTGTCGACCATCTGATGCCAATCGACAATCGAGAAATGATGGACGGGATTGGCGAGCTGGCGTATTTCAACGCCCTCTTTGAGAACGACACGGTCATACGTTGAGTGATCACGATAGCGGCCCGCATTGCGATGATAGAGCCGCACGACATTGTAGTCATTGGCCAGCCACCGGGGTTTATCATCTCCAGGATACACGTTGTGAATTTTGACCCTAAAGGCAAGCGGCTTTTCAGGCGGCGTGGCGAATATCGCCTCAAGCTCTAGGGCCAGATTTTCTGTGACCACCTCATCAGCATCAAGATTGAACAACCAAACGCCTGTGCATTGATCCTCTGCAAAGCGTTTTTGTTGACCGTAGCCCTGCCAGTCATTGGAAAATACATCAGCGCCCAGGCTTTTTGCAATGTCGACTGTGTCATCGCTCGATCCGCTGTCAACCACTACGACTTGGTTGGCAATCCTTTGTGCAGCCTTGATCGTGCGTCCAAGGCGGCGCGCTTCGTTGTAGGTGATGATGAAAACCGAGATCGGCAGTGTCATGGGGTTGTGTTTGCCAAGGGGTTGAGAATTTTATTGACCGCCGTGAGCGCGGTGACACATGGGTCACCTGTCGGAAAAGTCCTTATTGTGCCGCAGTGGGTACAGGAACCACGACAATGTTCTCACCAGCGTGAATTTTCAGCAGCACGCGTACATCATCTATCGTCTCAGCCCAGATATTGCACGGGCTTGCCAATCGGATTTCGCCGTTTTTTGAAATCGGCGTTGGACCAAAGCCGATGGCGATCGCGTTGCCGTCTGGCCAGTATGCGATCTCGCCCGGTTTGACGACGTCACGCGCATTTGGTTCACGCTCGCTCGTAACAGGGGTGTCGAAATAGATTTCCGCACCCCAGGTTTGCACCGTTGCAGAGAGAGGCAAGGCATTCCAAATTTTGTTCGCCGTTGGAGTGTCCGCCAAGCGCGCCTTGATCTCCACGTCTCCAACCCTGAAAAGAACTTCCCGCACGCTTCTGATCCCAAATCGCTAGGCTATGTTTACCCGGGCCTTTTTTACCTAAGCCTTGAGCGTCACCTTGGCACTCGGTGCCACAGCCCGCAAGAGCGTCACGTCACCAACGACTTCAGCCCACGGGTTGCAGGGCCGCGGTAAACGAATTTCATTGTCGCGAGATATGGGTGTCGGACCAAAGGGGATCAGCACGCGGCCTTCTTCCATCCAATAATAAACCTCACCCAGGCGGGCATTCAGCCGCGCGCCGCGCTCGCGCCCCGTGCCTATAGGAAGTCTAAAATGGAGACACGCGCCCCACGGTTCTGCGACGCCAAAAAGCGGGACCGCTTGGGCAATCCGCGCCGCTGTAGGAAGATCATAAAGGGCCAGTTTCAGCCTAACACCGCCGGCTTCCAGAGTAATTTGGCGACTATTTTTGCCGACGCGACCAAGGCCAACCGACCCAGAACCTTTGCCAGGTCCAGTTTTGAGCGGCTTGATGAGATTGGTCGGCATTTTCAGGCCTCGTCAGGCAACGCGACCTTTTGCTGCTGTCGCATATCTGGTGAGCCTGCCAACTCATAAGGTCTTGGCACGCTCACCTTCACTAACGGGAGCAATGTGTCCGCTTCAAGCAAGGTATACAAAAAGCGGCTTATAATTCAGCCTAAACTGGCGGTGGGCCAAATACCAACACGGCATTAAGTCCGCCAAAGGCAAAGGAATTCGACATCGTATATTTGATATCAGCCTTGCGGCCCTCGTTTGGCACGTAGTCGAGATCACACTTAGGATCGGGTTCTTCAAGGTTGATGGTTGGTGGGATCCAACCCTCTTGCGCTGCCTTAATGCAGGTGACGGCTTCAACCCCACCGCACGCACCCAATAAGTGACCGGTCATTGATTTGGTCGATGAAATCGCAAGTTTTTGGGCGTGGTCTCCATAGACCATCTTAATGGCATTGGTTTCATTGATATCGTTCAGGGCCGTGGCTGTGCCGTGGGCATTCAAATAATCGATTTTATTTGCCGTCAGACCGGCATCATCAAGCGCCAACTGCATCGCAGAGCGCGGCCCTTCCGCGTCTGGATTGACCATGTCTTTAGAGTCCGAAGACATGCCATAGCCAACCAGCTCGGCCAGAATTTTCGCACCACGTTTTTTTGCGTGCTCATATTCTTCCAACACCAAAATGCCAGCACCTTCTGCCAGCGCCGTGCCGTTGCGTTTTTTCGAAAACGGGAAACAGCCTTCTGGTGACAGCACACGCATCGCCTGCCAGGAGCGCATTGAGCCGTAGGTCAACACCGCTTCTGAAGCACCCGCGACACTGACATCAACAAGACCGTTACGGATGTAGTCATAGGCCAGACCAATGGCATGGGTGGCGGTAGAGCAGGCTGAACAGGTGGCAAAAGTTGGACCTTTGATGCCCAAATCAATGCCAACGTGCGCTGACGCAGACGAGCCAATAATGCGCAGCAAAGTCAGCGGATGCGTAGCTTTTTTCTTTTTAATAAAGAGGTCTCGATAGGCCTTCTCAATCGTTGAATGGCCTCCTGCACCGGAGCCAATTATGCAAGCAGCGCGGTAAGGATCAGCTATCGGTGTTGTAAGTCCCGATTGTGTCCAAGCTTCTTTAGCCGCACGCCCCGCAAACCATGAGTAGCGGTCACCATATTGAATTTGGCGACTTGAAACATGTTTGACTGGGTCAAAACCCTTCACTTCGCCCGCAATATGAATATAGAGATCTTCAAGATCAAAATTTTCAATTTTACCAACGCCGCATTTGCCAGCTTTCATCGCTGACCAGGTTTCATCTGTGTCCAGACCTATCGGTGTGACTGCGCCAAGACCGGTCACAACGACACGGCGCAAACCGTTCGCTTTTGTCATATCTCTACCAATCGCCAAGTTAGCGTTTCGGGGCTGCAACAAATCCCTTGTGGGATTGCAGCCAAAAAGGCGCTAGTCCACAAGCGAAGAATGCCAAATTTTATCCGTGCAGATTAGGCGCTTGCCGCACCAGCATCACCTGCATCAACGAGTGCTTTTACGCGCTCAACAACAGAGCCAACGGTTTTAAAGTCTTCAACTTCTTCGTTCGCGTTGTATGGGATCTCGATGCCAAAGGTGTCTTCGATATCAAATACAATCATGGCAAGGTCGAGTGATTCGATGCTGAGGTCGGTCAGCGGCGTTGTGAGCTCAATGTTGTCCATTGGCTCTTTCATGTGTTTTTTCAGGATGTCGGTAATTTTAGTTGCGACTTCGTCCATTTTGGTCTCCAGCCCCGGCTGATGGTCAGGCACAGGGATCCTTTATCTGTTGGTTACTCACTTAATTCAGGGCCGATTGAAGCTCAAGATAAGGCGTCACTTATCGTTAAACATACGAAGAGTCTAGCCTAGCGCAAGTGCCTCAAACCCTGGCCTGGGTCGAACTACTCTATGACAGGGATACCCTAGAAAGTTATTACTTAGGAAACACGAAACCAGATATTGCCAGGAAGCGCAACGCTCTGGCGTTCCTGGCAAAAAAGGTGTTGAATATACCTCGGTCGGTGCCATGGTGGACATTTTTGACAGCCTTGGTGTGGTTAGAGTGCCAATCAAACTGCCCTGTTAGGGCCAAATGGCACCGTCAATTGGGAGGATGGGCCAATGAATACGACAGAAACCGGAGGTCCCGGCCAGGAAAATTATGCCTGGCTCAAGGGCTACCCGGAACAAGTTAACTGGCATATGAACTTTCCTTCTGCCAGCCTGACAGAGCTCCTAGAACGCTCGGTAAGTCGTTTCCCGAACCGCCCCTTCACCAACTTTTTAGGCAAGGTTCACACCTTCAAAGAGATTGGCGCCATTGTTGATAAGACCGCGACCGGCCTTCAGGAGATTGGTGTCAAAAAGGGCACCAAGGTCGGTCTCTTCTTGCCCAACTGCCCAACCTTCATCATCTATTACTACGCTGTGCTGAAAGCAGGCGGTACAGTCGTTAACTTCAATCCGCTCTACACCATCGAAGAGCTGTCCTATCAGATTGACGACAGCGAAACAGAAATTATGGTCACGTTAGACCTGAAGTTGTTGTTCGAAAAAGTCGAAATATTGCTGCAGTCCGGCGTCCTGAAAAAAGCGATTGTGGGTTCCTTCCCTGCCCTGTTGCCAGGTGTCAAATCTGTTCTGTTTAAATTGGCAAAGGGTAAAGAACTGGCACGCATTTCAAACTCTTCTGCCAAAGATAAGGTCATACTTGAAGCAGACCTGTTGTCTGGTGCGGGCACCTTTGTGCCTGTGGCTGTTGATCCCCTCAATGATGTCGCAGTGCTGCAGTACACTGGCGGCACAACCGGCAAACCTAAAGGGGCGATGCTGACACATTATAATCTTTATGTGAATGTGCAACAGGTGGCGTCGTGGGCACCGGAATTGATTGATGGCGGCGAGCGCGTCTTTGGTGTGCTCCCCTTCTTCCACGTCTTTGCGATGACAGTTGTCATGAACTTTGGTGTCGCCAAAGGTTCTGAAATCGTGATCATGCCAAGGTTTGTTCTGGATGATGCATTAAAACTACTGCACAAAACCAAACCGACTGTCATGCCGGGCGTGCCAACGCTCTACAACGCAATGATGAACCATCCAAAACTTAAAAATTTTGATCTCTCTTCTCTGAAATTCTGTTTGTCCGGTGGGGCGCCGCTACCGCTTGAAGTCAAGCAGGGGTTTGAAAAGATAACAGGCTGCAAATTGGTGGAAGGCTATGGATTGTCTGAAACCTCACCTGTTGCCACCTGCAACCCAATCGAAGGTGTTGTGAAGGAGCGCTCCATCGGCGTGCCAATGCCAAGAACCGTTGTCTCGTTGCGTAGCTTGGACGACCCGACCAAGGAAGTGGCGCAAGGCGAACGTGGCGAGGTTTGCATCAAGGGCCCTCAGGTCATGGCTGGCTACTGGAAGCAACCAGAAGCAACAAAAGACCAGTTCATTGGCGATTTTTTACGTACTGGTGATGTTGCCGTTATGGATGAGGACGGCTGGTTTGAAGTCGTAGACCGGACAAAAGACCTCATTATATGTTCAGGGTATAACGTCTATCCGCGCCACATTGAAGAGGCGGTCTATGAGTTCCCAGCGGTTGAAGAAGTCACCGTTATTGGGATACCAGATGAATATCGCGGCGAAGCGCCGAAGGCGTTTATCAAATTAATGGCTGGCCAGAAGGTCACGGCTGAAGACATCATGGCGCATTTGAAAGTGAAGCTTTCCAAAATCGAACTGCCTGCTGAAATTGAGTTCCGCGATGAATTACCGAAAACCATGATTGGTAAATTGTCGAAAAAAGAACTGAAAGAGGAAGAAGCGCAGAAGCGAAAGGCGACATAACCCACATGTCTTCAACATTGCCTAGAGATAAACTGGGCGAAAAGAGCGGCGATTCTGAACGCACCTATAGCATCGGCAATCTCGCTCAAGAATTCAACATCACAACTAGGACTATCCGCTTTTATGAATCGTTGGGCCTTATCATGCCCGAACGCAAGGGCGCTAGTCGCATTTACACCGTTCGTGATCGTGCTCGGCTGGTGCTGATCCTGCGCGGCAAAAACCTCGGCTTTAGCCTTGATGATATTGCAGAGTATATCGCGCTTTATGATACCGATCCTGAGCAGGTTACCCAGACCCGCCACCTGCTTGAAAAAGTAGAAGCGACAATCAACGATCTCGATACCAAACTGTTGGACATTGAGCGCACACTCAACGATCTCAAAGATATTCGCGAACGGTGTCAGGCACACCTCAAAGTGCGCAAAAAAGTAGACTAACCATCATCGACCAAAAAAAACTCTGAACGCAAAAAAGGCGGCCCAAACCGAGGCCGCCTTTTCTTGATACATTCTGTCAACCGGCCGTAATGCTTCAGGCTGCGTTGCGCATATCGGCGGCTTTCGCACTTTCCATGATCGCGGCAACACCCATGCCGCCAGCGGTGCACACGGAAATCAATCCACGTCCACCTTGCTCCGACAGTAGCTGGGCAAGGTTTGCAACAATCCGCGCACCCGTTGCTGCGAACGGATGTCCAACGGCAAGCGACGATCCTTTCACATTGAGCTTCGCACGATCAATCGAGCCAAGAGCGGCTTCTTGTCCTAAGTGTTCCTTGCAAAACTCTTCATCTTCCCAAGCTTTCAGCGTGCACAGAACTTGGGCTGCAAAGGCTTCGTGAATTTCATAGAAGTCGAAATCCTGCAGGGACAAACCCGCACGATCCAGCATCTTGGAGACAGCGAGTGTTGGCGCCATCAGCAACCCATCGCCCGCAACAAAATCATTGCCAACCGACTGACCAAAACTGAGATATGCCAAAACAGGCAGTCCACGCTTAGCGGCCCACTCTTCACTGGCCAACAATACAACAGACGCACCATCTGTTAGCGGTGTCGAATTGCCAGCCGACAACGTACCCTTGCTTGACTTGTCAAATGCGTTTTTCAGCGTTGACAATTTTTCAACAGTCGTGTCCCCGCGCATATTGTTGTCACGGAACACACCGGCGAAAGGCACAACAAGATTATCCATATGACCACTGGCATACGCTTCAGCGGAATTCTTATGACTTTCGTAGGCCAGTTGGTCTTGATCTTCGCGCGCAATATTCCAGTTCTTGGCCATTAATTCGCAATGCTCGCCCATGGATAACCCGGTACGGGGTTCAGCCACTGACGGTGGTTGTGGTGTCAATTCAGCTGGTGAAAAACCCTTAAACAGTTTGAGTTTGTCCATCATTGTTTTTTGCTGTGGTAGCGTCACCAATCGCTTCGCGATCTTTTTCGAAAACACAATCGGCGCATCAGAAGTGGTGTCTGACCCGGTCGCAATGCCACTCTCGATTTCACCTGTTGCGATCTTAGCGCCTAGGCCAAGTGCTGCCTGCAGGCTGGTGCCACAGGCCTGCATCATGGTGACACCCGGCGTTGATTTGGCAAGTGACGTATTCAGAACCGCTTCGCGTGTCAGATTGAAATCCTTCGAGTGCGTGATGACCGCACCGCCGGTCACTTCATCTATGTGAGTGCCTTTCAATTTGTATTGGTCCACTAATCCGTTCAACGCGGCAGACATCAAATCCAAATTAGTCTGATCGGCATAAAGCGTACCGGAGCGACAAAACGGGGTGCGTACACCACCGATGACTGCCACACGTTTCAATGTTTGTTGCATCTCATTTGCTCCCTCACTTGGCTAACCCATAGGACAGGGCCCAAGTGCTTCTTATATGGTGGTTCTTATTCTGCTGCGTGTTGGCTTGTGTCACTCGACTTGGCAATGCTGGCCTTGTAGTGCAACGGGCCACCACGGAATGGCGCGAACCCTGTTCCAAAAATCATGCCCGCATCAACTAGATCCGCTGATTCAACAACACCTTCATCAAGGCTGGCCTGTGCTTCATCAATAATCGGTTGCACAAGTACAGCGCCCAATTGTTGCAGCTCAGACTTTGAAAATTCAGACTTGGAGGTTTCAGGTTTGCCGTCTTCCCAGGTGTAAAATCCTTGGCCCGTTTTTTTGCCAAAATTTCCAGCATTCACGAGCTGTTCAAGTTTTGATCCTTCGCTCGGCGCGCCAAGAATTTTTGACACGTGCAAACATACATCAAGGCCAACATTGTCAGCCAGTTCAATCGGCCCCATCGGCATGCCAAAAACGCGCGCTGCTTCGTCGATTTTTTCTTTGTCTTCGCCGTTTTCTAACCGCTCCATGGCGGCGAACATGTAGGGTGTCAGCACTTTGTTGACGAGGAAGCCTGGCACGTCCTTGGTGATCAGCGGATATTTGCCGATCTTGGTAACAAAGGCAGCCCCCTTCTCAACTTCCTCTTCGCGAGTTGACGCACCACGCACCACTTCGACCAATGGCATCTGTGGCACGGGTGAAAAGAAGTGCAGACCGATCAAACGACCCGGATCTTTCATCGGCTCAGCAATGTCTGCAAGCTTCAAAGATGACGTGTTTGTGGCGAGCACGGCGCCCGGCTTGATCTGCTCCTCAAGGGAGGCAAACAGCTTTTGTTTGATCTCAAGGTTTTCGATAATAGCTTCGATGATCACATCAGCGCGGGCAACGCCGTGGCCTTCGGGATCGGCAATAAACCGGGCTTTGGCGGCAGCCTTAGCAGGCTTTGAGCGAAATTTGCGTGAGAACAATTTTCCTTGCGCCTTGATCCCTTTTTCAAGTTGCTGCGCATTGATGTCCTGCAAGGTCACTTCCATGCCCGCTGCAACACAGACACCTGCAATATCAGCTCCCATCGTGCCAGCCCCAATAACGTGGGCACGCATTGGTTTCCATTTGAGACCACGAGGCGCTTGGCCTTTGAGAAGTTCTGTCAGGCGGAAGACACGGCGCAAATTGCGTGAAGTGTCCGACACCATCAGGGGGGCAAAGGCGCGCGATTCCGCAGACTTCAGCGCCTCAGGGTTGCCGCCGTGCTTTTCAAACAGGTCAATCAACCTAAATGGTGCCGGATAATGATCTTCACGCACCTTCTTGGCGGTTTCTTCCCGCATCTTTTTGGCGAGAAGCCCACGTGCCGGCCATTTGGTCATCATTTGCTTAGAGGCACCAGCAGGCTTTGCGCGTTTGCGCTTCAATATTGCTTTGCGCGCCGCCCAGTGCAGCATGTCCGGGGTGTCCACCAGCTGATCGACAAATCCAACCGCACGGGCTGCGGGCGCACGCAGGAACCTGCCGGTCAACATGTTTTGCATCGCAGCCATCGGCCCGGCTTGGCGAATGGAGCGTACGGTGCCATGAAAACCTGGGAAGATGCCCAGTTTGACCTCTGGGAAGCCAAGCCGTGTTGACTCATCGCGCGTCGCAATACGGTAATGGCACGCAAGCACCAATTCCAACCCGCCACCAAGGCAAAATCCGTGAATAGCCGCAACAACAGGCATCTTCAGACTTTCAATCTGATCCAGCATTCTGAGAACGGGCTGTAACATCTCGAGCACTTGGGCTTCGGACGTAAACGCTTCAAATTCGGTTATGTCGGCGCCGACGATAAAGCCCTTTGGCTTGCCTGATATGATCACCATGCCGCGCAGAGATTTATCACGCGCTTTTGGCTCAACATAATCGACTATTTTTTGCAGCTCTTCAATCGGGCGGTGGCCAAGCGTGTTGACGTTTTGCCCCTCGCGATCAAAGACCGCCCATGCGATCTCTTCATCATCAACCGAAAACTTCCAGTCATGCAATTCAAGGTCGTGCGACATGTATCACTCTCCGAAACTTATTCCGCTGCCCGTTCCATGGCGCGCGAGTTGTGGCCCAGTTGGGCGTAGTTTGGTTTGACTTCAAGAGGATCAAAGTGATCAACAGCAATAACGCGGGAAACCAGTGTTTCCACTTCGCGCAATTGGGCTGCTTCGCTCTCGGTTAAGATGTTCTTGGTTTGCGCCTCGCCTATCCAATCAATGCCGTGGTAACGGCGAATGGTGCCCTCGCGAATTGCCTTTTCAAGCTTCTTCTCAACTGCTTCAGCCGCAATCACTTTCTCTAATGTGTATTCGAGGATGCCGGTTTGATCGTTAGGATCACGAGACACATAGATGTCCCGAGTAAGGCGATCACGCACTTCACCAGGCTCAAGCACGATCTTCACAACCTTTGAACCAAGCCTATCGCTGGCTGGCTTATAATGACGCCCGAATGGGTAGATGGTTGCCTTCATCAACCAACGCGCTGGTGCGGCTGGGAAGTTTTCAATGGCACCCGACAGGGCTTCTTGGAAGCGATAAAGACCATTTTGCATGGAAAGTGTCACTATATCGCGATCCGCTTCTGGCTTGCCATCATCTTCAAAGCGCTTCAACACACAGCTCATCAGATAGAGTTCGCTCAGCGCATCGGCCATGCGTCCAGTCAGCTTTTGCTTTGTTTTTAAACCGCCGCCTAAGACTGCCACCGTGAGGTCAGCAACAAGGGCAAAGTTGCGGCTTGAGCGTGCAATTTGGCGGTACCATTCCGCGTTAAAGTTTGCTTTCTCAGGAGCGCTAGCAAAACTGCCACCGGTTACGTTGTGAAAGAGCGCGCCGGTCACGTTTGAAATCGCGAACGCAATATGACCATTAAAGGCCTCTTCAAACTGCTCTTTGCCACGCAGCACATCATCGTCTTGAACCGCTTGAACCTCAGAATAGAGGTAGGGGTGTGAACGCAGCGCACCTTGCGCAAATGTAATCAGCGTGCGGGTCAGAATATTGGCGCCCTCAACCGTGATGCCTACGGGCACCATCTGATAGGCCGCCTGCAAATAGTTGGACGGGCCATCGCAGATACCGCGGCCGCCATGAATGTCCATCGCATCATTGACCGATTGGCGCATACGCTCCGTCGTTTGATATTTCATCAACGCTGAAATCACCGATGGTTTTTCACCGCGAGAAACCATTGATGCGGTAACACCACGTGCCGCCTCGTTGACATAGGCTGTCTCAATCATCCGCGTGAGGGCTTCATCGATGCCTTCCATGCGCGCAATGGGCAATCCAAACTGTTTGCGAATACGCCCATAGGCAGTCGTATAACGCAGCATCGCTTTGGCACCCGCTGTCGATGATGACGGCAATGAAATAGCACGTCCCGCGGCCAGACATTCCATCAACATACGCCAGCCCTGGCCCGCCATATCGGCACCACCAATAATCCAGTCAATCGGGATAAAGACGTCTTCGCCCCAGTTTGGACCATTGGGAAACGCGGCACCGTTAGGCAGATGTCGTCGACCAATATTGACGCCTGGATGGTCTGCCGGAATGAGCCCGACGGTGATACCAAGGTCTTCGCTCTTGCCAAGTCGTTTTTCAGGATCAAACAAACGAAACGCCAACCCGACCAACGTCGCTTTAGGGCCAAGCGTGATGTAGCGTTTGTCCCATGACAAGCGAATGCCAAGCGTCTCTTTGCCTTCATGCGTGCCAAGCTCAACGTAGCCAATATCGCGCATGGTGGCCGCATCAGACCCTGACGTCGGGCCTGTCAGCGAGAAACATGGCACCTCTTTGCCTTTTGCAAGGCGCGGCAGGAAATATTCTTTTTGCTCATCAGTGCCATATTTTTCGATGAGTTCACCGGGGCCCAATGAATTCGGCACCATAACAATGGTCACGACATCCGGCGAGCGTGATGCGACTTTACCAAGGATCATCGATTGGGCTTGGGCGGAAAAACCAAGGCCACCATGTTCCTTCGAAATCAACATACCAAGGAACCCGTGTTCCTTGACGAAGTCCCAGATCTCCTCAGGGATCTCCTTATTGTTGAAGCGCACCGTCCAATCATCGATTATGTGGCACAACTCTTCCGTTGGGCCATCAAGAAAGGCTTGTTCTTCATCCGTTAGAACGATGGGAGGTACGGCTCTGAGCTTGTCCCAGTCGGGATCGCCTGAAAACAGTTCGGCATCAAAACCAACCGTGCCTGCGTCAAGCGCTTCTTGTTCGGTGTCTGAAACTTTGGGCAAAATGCCTTTGATGGTGTCAAAGGCTGGGTCAATGATCACCTTGCTATGCACACGGGGGATCGACAGCGCACCAAGCACAAGAGCCGGCACCCATGCCAACAAACCGAGCAAACCAGGTGAGGGCCATTCAAACGCCCCTTCAAGAAGGCCCGACTGCCAAACAAAAACAGCCGCTGCCGCCAGTAGCGCCCACATCCAAAGTTTGCCGCGCGCCATCCCGATGGCCAATGCACCCGCACCCAAAAGAGCTAAGAAAATAAGAGTTGTCATGGCTTCAAGCCTCCCAACGGTGCCCCGAGCCTAGCCCGCACCCGTTTAAATCGTACGACGACGCGCCCAAGCCCTGTTGCCAGCGCTTAGCCTCGCGGCCAGATTTGCTCCACTATATCCAAAGTTGACGTTTACGTCAACGTAAAGTGTGATCAGGCGTATGCGAAGTCGTTACCGTGATCCATGGGCCGCTAATTACTAATGCCTTAAACCATAGTAGTCCTTTGCAGACCTTGCGAGCCCTTCAGCGTCAAAAGCAGCTCCTTAAGGCAATCATATTTGTTTTTAGTGAAGGGCGTTGGTGTCCGAGGCATCTTTTTCTCTCTCCAACGCCACCCAAAAGTTGCAGGCCCAATTGTTGTTGGTGTGGTCTTGGCCGTTAGCGCTTGGCGTAGACCTCGCGCGTCAGCGTCTCATACCAAGCAACGCTATCTGTATAGTTTTGTTGACGGACCTCAGCCATCTCACCTGGCTTTGAAACATACGACCCCTCAGCTAGCAACTGTTCATTGCCGTTGAGTTCACCCGGACGATAGCTGGCCCCAATAATGGCACTATCGTTAGGTGCCAACATTGACCAACACGTGTTTTGCAAACGAACATCGCCAGCGTCCGTGACGTCGAGCCGGTCGAGAATATCAGCAACAACTGTTTTTGCCTGGCTGTGTGCGGAATATGCTGATTTTGGCATCGCCTTGGCGATTGAGGCATCACCCAAAACATAGACATCGTCAAATCGTGTTGAGCGAAAACTATCTGGTTTGACAGGACACCAATTGCCCTCACCCAGACCCGTTTTCAGCGCAATCTCACCCGCGGTTTGACTAGGAATAATGTTAGCTACGTCGGCTTTTACGGTGAAACCGGCAGGCGTATAAACTTCGCCGGTTCTGATGTCGACACGCGACACACCAAAATCGTCAATGTCGTTGGACAGGTGTAGCTCAATGATATCCTTGTAATAACGCTGGAACGCCTCTTCAAAAACCGGCTGTTTTGAAAACGATAATTTTGCATCCAAAATGATGAGTTTTGACTTCGGCTTTTTGGTCTTGAGATAATGCGCAATCAGACAAGCGCGTTCATAAGGGCCCGGTGGGCAGCGGTAGGGCATCTTTGGTGGTGCGAGAACAACGGTTCCACCATCAGGCATTTTTTCTAATCGGGCGCGCAATATTTTGGATTGCACACCACCCTGCCACGCATGCGGCATCACTTTTGCAGCATCTTTGGAATAGCCTTCAATACTGTCATAGGTCAGCGATATGCCAGGCGCGACAACAAGAAGATCATAAGCAACGTCAAGCGTTACGCCGAAATGAACGATTTTCTTTTTTGTGTCGATACGGCTCACGGTCCCGTGCTGAACCTTAACCCCACGCTGCCTCAGTCCCGCATAGGTATGGGTGATGCTATCGAAGGTGCGCTCGCCTGCAATATAGTGGTTTGAGAAAAAACACGTCGTGTATCGCTTGTCTTTTTCAATCAGCGTTACGTTGAGGTTGGGCGCCAGGCTTTTGAGATCGCCTGCAACCGTTGCTCCAGCTGGACCACCGCCAATCACCACCACATTGGCTTCACCGCGCGCGATCGCAAAGCGCGAAACAGCAAGGCCCGTTGCAACGACACCGGCGCTTCCAAGAGCCACGAGCGCCGTGCGCCGATCAATTTTTGGCGACTTTGTCATGGTTGGTCCTTTTTTAGGGAAACAGGTTGGGCATCGTTTTGCTTGAGAATGATGCCAAGCTCTTCCCAAAACGGGTCGGCTCCAGGATACCCTGCGATGCGCCCGATTTCATTTGCCCCTCTGAGTACCAGAAAGGTCGGCGTGTATTTTATTTTTTTAAATCGTGCGAGCGTTTCGGAACCAAACCTGACACGCACCAGCGGCGCCACTTTTGCTTCAGAACTTTTGGGATAGATGTGGCCAACCTGCTGCTCCCACCGCATGCAGAAGAGGCACCCGTCGATAGCAACCATCACCAATCGAAGCTCACCTTGTGTTGCCTGAGGCAACTGATCAAGAAGTGGGCCTGACGTTTTGTCGGCGCGTGCCGGTAAGGTTGTGGTTGCAAAAAACAGCAGGCCAGCGAGGATGAGAAAACCAACCCCAAAAGGTTGACGAAGTGTATTTACCAATCGTCCGATACCGCTCATTACAAGCCTCGCATTGAAACCAATCGCCACGTGAGGCAACTTCTTAGCAAGTTTGCTTCCTAATTACAGCCTTGAGGGGGCTCATATCGCCTCATTTGCAAAAAAATGTTGTGGTAGAAAAAGAAGTGAAACCGAAGGCCTTTGCCTTAACCTATTGCAACTTTGGTCACTGAAACGCATATCTAGACCCCACAACTTAGAACGCAAATGGACAGTGACTTTTAAGCGAACGATGAAACCACCACACAAATCGATAGAGCCAAATCGGCGTGATTTTCTCATCACCGCTGGCAGCCTTGGTCTGGGATTATCAGTTTCTGGGGCGCTGTCGAGCCTATTCGCCGCCCAAAAGTCTGATGATTTTCAATCCGCTTATGCCGCCCTGACCCAGGACGCAAAACCAATTGAAGCCAAAATAAAGCTCGAAATTGACGCCTACATCGAGAACGGCAACATGGTCTTCTACCGCTTGTCTGTCGACCACCCAATGGAGCCTGATAACTATGTAAAGCGCGTGCACCTGCTGTCGACGGAAAACCCGTTCGCGCGTGTCGCGCGGTTTAACTTTACGCCGCAGTCTGGCCGCGCCGCCGTTGCAGGCCGTATGCGCCTTGCCAAAACGCAGGATGTTGTGGCCATAGCTGAGCTTTCAAACGCAGAACCTTCTAATGACCGCCTCTACATTGCCAAACGCTATGTGCAAGTGGCGATCGGTGGCTGTGAAACCTAGCCCAAGGAGCAAACGGATGACGGCAAAGCCGCGAATTAAATTGCCTGAGATGATGAAGACCGGTGAAACCATTGAGGTCAAAGCCCTGGTCCGCCATGCAATGGAACGCGGCCACCGAAAAGACGCGCAAGGGAAAACCATCCCGCGCAATATCATCCATACCTTCACAGCTGATCTGGATGGCAACCGCATCTTCGATGCCGAATTTGGTACCGGCGTCGCGGCAAATCCGTTTATGTCATTTTATATGAGGGTTTCTCAACCCGGACGCCTCAAACTGACGTGGATTGATGACACTGGCCTCAAAATAGAAGCCGAACGCCAGTTGAATGTCGTAGCCTAGCCCGACTAAAAAAGCAGGCGCTTCAATCTCACCCCTAACGCGCCGCTCAACTGGTACACAAAATCGCGAAAGTTGGTTGCGCGAGCCGGTTTATCCCGTGTAGGATTCCACTTATGACGCGACCTGCTCGGCTCGGGCACGCACCACTTACGTATTATTAGCACAGGACGCACCTAATGGCAGAAGATCCCATCGTCGCCCAGACAGGCCCCTACCAGGTCGACTTGGAAGAAGGAAAATCGTATTTATACTGCCGTTGTGGCCGCTCAAAAAACCAACCGTTTTGTGATGGCGCACATAAGGATACCGGAATAGAACCGCTCAAGTTCTCACCACCAAATACCGGCACGTTCAATCTGTGCGGCTGCAAAGACACTGATGATGAACCCTACTGTGATGGTTCACACAATCTTTTGTAGCTGTGTCACAGCTACAAAACTTCGCACTGAAACCCGTCCGCCTACCACTCCCGGTTGGCGGACGTTTCTTTAGTGTCAAGCATTGGACTTTTTGATTTCACCACTCTTAAGGCGCGCGAGATAAGAGTTTAATTCACGTTTGACAACCGGCATCAGCAGATAAAGGCCTACAATATTCACCAGTGCCATCGCGAACACAGAGGCATCTGCAAAATCAATTACAGCACCCAAGTTCATTGCCGCACCTATGACGATAAAGATGCAGAAGATAATGCGGAATGTGCCTGCCGTTTCCTCACCAAAAAGATAGGTCCAGGCCTTCACACCATAGTACGACCACGAAATCATCGTTGAAAACGCGAACAGCACAACAGACAGTGCCAGTACATACGGGAACCAACTAAAGACCGATCCAAACGCGGCTGACGTCAATTCAACACCTGTTAAATTGCCTTCTGTTGCGATGCGTCCGGCTTCTGCATTCCAGACATAAAGCCCTGTTGCTGGGTCCGTTTGCAAAACGCCGGTAATGACAATCACCAACGCCGTCATGGTGCAGATCACAACCGTATCGATGAACGGCTCTAACAAAGCCACAAACCCTTCGGTAACGGGCTCGTTGGTACGGACGGCGGAATGGGCGATGGCTGCCGAACCAAGGCCCGCTTCATTGGAGAATGCGGCACGCTTAAAGCCTTGGATTAGCGCACCCACAACGCCCCCTGCAACGCCAAGTTCTGTAAAAGCACCATAGATAATCTGGCCCAACGCCCACGGGATCAGATTTGCGTGCATGACTAAAATCACCAGGCCGGCGGCAAGGTAAATGAGCGCCATCAACGGTACGATCTTTTCCGTGACGCGCGCAATGGACTTGATGCCACCGACAATCACTGCGAATACGAGGCTCGCCATGATGAGACCTGTCAACCAGCCCTTGCCAGAAAGAATGCTGATATCAGTGCCGCCTGTCACATTGACCAACTGTGCGTGAACCTGATTGGCCTGAAACATATTGCCCGCACCAATGGCACCCATCATGCAGAACACAGCGAAAATAACAGCAAGGATACGTCCAAGACCTTCAAGACCGCGTTCGGCCAGACCTTTCGAAAGGTAATACATCGGCCCGCCGGAGACAGTGCCATCGGCGTACTCGTTGCGATACTTCACACCAAGTGTGCATTCTGTGAATTTGGTCGCCATGCCTGTCAGGCCAGCCAAGACCATCCAGAAGGTGGCACCTGGCCCACCTATTGATATGGCCACTGCAACACCTGCAATGTTGCCGAGCCCTACCGTGCCAGACAGTGCCGTTGCCAGCGCTTGGAAGTGACTAACCTCGCCTGCATCATTGGGGTTGTCGTAATCACCGCGCACCAGCGCAAGAGAATGGCGGAATGCACGCACTTGAATAAATCCGAAGTAGAGCGTGAAAACAGTCGCCGCCGCTATGAGCCACAGCACAATCCACGGAAAATTTGTGCCAGGAAAGGGTGAAAATATGAACGAGACAAAAGGGCTAGTTATGGCTGATATGTTTGAGTTAATGGTTTCATCAATCGAGCCTGCGTACGCTGGCCGTGCAATTAAAGTCGCAAGGGCTGCAAGCATCACAGCGGCGCTGTGACGTAGACCAGTTTGAATTGCCATGGGGAATATTGCCTCAGATTTATAGGTGTGATCCTGCTGGATTAGGGAACGATAACTATTGGCACAGGTGATGCCTGCGCCAGTCCTATCGCCACGCTTCCAAACACACGGGCCTTGAGTGGGGTATCGCCTGTCCGCCCAGCAAACATTTTTTCTGCATTTTTTGATTTGGCGATGTCACATAGGATACTGACAGCCGCGCCAAATCGAACTTCGCCCGATGCTTCGATGCCAGCCGCCTTAGCCCTGTCAAGCATCGGCTGCATCACTGATCTCTCGGCGCGCTCAAGCTCTGCACTGCGCTTGGCATGACGTTGTTCTATTTCTTCAGGTGTCAAGAATGCGAAGGGCGACCACTCAAGGACATGTACGATATGCAGCGACGCATTGGCTTTACCGGCGCATTTGATTGCGTAATCCACAACTGCAGTGCCACTACCGTCATAGCCGACAACAAATATTTCTTTTGTCATTGTTGAAGCCCTAAACTCTTCACGGCAGTGGATTGCTGCCGCAAAGCGATTATCTCGGGGCTTACGGTAGGGCATCAAAGGGTCGCCAAGCAAGCTCGGCACCGCCAAACACACAAAAAAAAACGTGCGATTGAACGAATGGACGAAAAATTTGAGTGGCGTGCGCTAAAAACGGATTAGCGGCCCTGGCTTTGAGCCATGCACTCACGCTCGAGTTGGCGTTCAAGAATTGTCAGGTCTTCAGGAACAGCCGCGCCATTATTCTCGTATTGCCGAATGCGATCTTGCACCAAACGATAGCATTCCCGTGGATCTTCCAGCACATCACACTGCTGGTTAAGAGCGGCGACTTCATCGTTAAAGTGATCGCCTTGATCGTCTCGCATAAGCGTATCCTCTAGTGAACCCAGCGCGGACCCAACGAAGCACATTTGCCTAATCGCAAGTTCACTTTAAGAACCCGCTGAGGAACAACACATATTTCAAGTTACGTGCTGCCCGTTAACAAACGCCAAACACCAGATCTGACCAATTTTAGTCTGCCACCCGCATTGTGAATTTCAAGAGACATAATTGTGTTCTTGGTGAAGCGTGGTTTGAATTCCACACTTTTTATAGTCCCACGACATGGCATTCTTCACTGCAACTTCAATATCGCTGATTTTGTCCGTTTCCATGGCCTTGATAATGCGCCAGATTAGAGGTGCGTGTAGAGCTCCAGCACGCATGAGCCCGGCCACGGCCCATATTGCAGTGCAGCGAAATCCCGTTGGCACCGCGCTTAGACCCATGTCAAATGTAAAACATGCCAAAACCGACAAATCTCATTACTGACATAGCGGGCCTTCGTGTCGGCAATGCCCACGACGCAGACGTCTTGACAGGCGTTAGCGTTGTGCTGCCGGACAAACCAGCGGTCGCGGCCATTGACATTCGCGGCGGCGGTCCTGGCACGCGTGAAAGCGATTGCATTGGGCTTCAGGGGAGCGTTTCAGAGATTCATGGGCTTGTGCTCTCAGGCGGCTCGGCGTTTGGCCTTTCGGCAGCTACGGGGGTGCAATCCTGGCTTCGAGAGCGAAAACGCGGGTTTGAGGTTGCCGGCGTCGCGATCCCCATCGTCCCACAAGCCATCTTGTTCGACATGCTTAATGGCGGCGACAAAGATTGGGGGCCCTCCCCACCCTATGAACGCTTGGCCCGCCAGGCGTGTGATAACGCAGGCGATACATTTCGGCTGGGCAGCGTGGGCGCAGGATTTGGCGCGACAACTGCAAATCTGCGCGGTGGGCTTGGCAGCGCCAGCGCGTGCTTTGAAGATGACATTTGGATTGGAGCGCTGGTCGCGGTCAACGCGGTCGGCAGCGTCACCGTTGGCAATACAGGGTCGTTTTGGGCCGCTCCGTTTGAAATCAATGACGAATTTGGTGGCGATGGACCGCCCTCACCGTGGCCTCGTCCGATCCATCCGACACCTCTTAAAGGAGCCGCAAGCGAAAACACCACGCTTGGTATCATCGCCACAAACGCTCAATTGACCAAAACGCAAGCTCATCGCTTGGCCGTCATGGCACAAACGGGTTTAGCGCGCGCCATCTATCCGGTGCACACACCGCTCGATGGGGATGCCGTATTCGCCCTGGCAACGGGCCAGTCAGACGGACCCCGTGCCGCCTCGTGGCCCGCTGACAGATTGGCCCTGCTTGGCACCGTGGCTGGAAACGTCATGGCCCGTGCCATTGCGCGCGGTGTCTATCACGCCGCACCTCAGCCTGAGAACTGGACCGGGCCACCGGCCTGGCAATCTAAATTTGGTGGCTCAAAAAGCGCCTAACCACAACTCAATTCGGGGCGACATTGCCCAGGGTCATGGCCTCTGCTAGGGCACAGGCAATATATGAGACTCACATCCTACGTGCGGCTGCCAGGTCATCGCACTGTCCTGGCACCCGCCACTGACCAAAACGGACCCTGACATGATCCCGCGCTATTCCCGTCCCGAGATGACAGCCATCTGGGAACCACAAACCCGCTTTCGCATTTGGTTCGAAATTGAAGCCCATGCGGCCAACGCCATGGCCAAGCTTGGCACCATTCCTAAAGAAGCGGCAAAAACCATCTGGGACAAAGGCACCGCCGCAGAATTTAATGTGGCCCGCATCGATGAGATTGAGCGCGAAACCAAACACGATGTCATCGCGTTTCTGACCCACTTGGCCGAGCACGTCGGGCCCGAAGCCCGCTTTGTTCACCAGGGCATGACGTCATCTGATGTGCTTGACACCTGCCTCAATGTGCAACTCACCCGTGCAGCTGACATTCTAATCGCAGATCTGGACCGCCTTTTGGCTGGCTTAAAAGCCCGTGCCCAAGAACACAAAACGACCCTCACCATTGGCCGCAGCCATGGCATTCACGCCGAACCGACAACGTTTGGCGTGAAACTCGCTTTGGCCTACGCCGAGTTTGAGCGCGCTCGGACACGTCTTGTTGCAGCGCGTGAAGAAATCGCCACCTGCGCGCTTTCAGGCGCCGTTGGCACTTTTGCCAACATTGACCCGCGCGTTGAAGTGTATGTGGCTGAAAAACTTGGCCTGACACCTGAGCCCGTCTCAACCCAGGTCATTCCCCGTGATCGCCACGCCATGTTCTTTGCAACCCTGGGCGTTGTGGCCTCCTCCGTCGAACGTCTGGCAACAGAAATCCGCCATTTGCAACGCACTGAAGTTTTGGAAGTGGAAGAGTTCTTTTCCAAGGGCCAAAAGGGCTCCTCGGCCATGCCGCACAAACGCAATCCTGTGCTGACGGAAAACCTGACCGGCCTTGCCCGCATGGTGCGTTCCTATGCGATGCCTGCCATGGAAAACGTTGCGCTCTGGCATGAACGCGACATCTCACACTCCTCCGTTGAACGCATGATTGGGCCCGATGCGACCGTTACCCTCGACTTTGCCCTCATTCGTTTGGCCGGTGTGATCGAAAATCTCGTGGTCTATCCAGAAAATATGCAGAAGAACCTGGATCGTCTCGGCGGTCTGCACAATTCACAACGTGTATTGCTAGCGCTAACGCAAGCAGGCGTCAGCCGCGAAGACGCCTATCGCCTCGTGCAACGCAATGCGATGAAGACGTGGAAGGAAGGCAAAGACTTCCTGCTCGAACTCAAAGCCGACCAAGACGTGACAGCCAAAATCCCAGCGGCGGATTTGGAAGCCATGTTCGACATCGGCTACCACCTCAAACATGTCGACACCATCTTTGAGCGGGTGTTTGGGTAAGGCCTGTACATTTAATTGTTTGAGATGTGGTACCAGAACCAATCAAATTCTTTTGGTATCTGTGAACCCAATGCGAAGCATAATACTTAGCTATCAATTTTCAAAGGCCTGCAAAAGCCTGGCTTTAGCAGGCCTTATGCTCGCGTATGCCGCCGCAGCGACATTTCCTCAATACAAGCTTACAGCGCGTGATGTCACCCTCTCCTTGTTCAAGGCAGGCGTTGGCGCGCGACCCAATTTTTCTGATCGGGACCTTAGCCGCCTTGATATTGCTATGCTTGATTTTTCGAATGTCAACCTTGCTAGAAGCAATCTCTTTGGGGCCGATCTAACTAAGGCAAACTTTGAAAACGCCAACTTAAGTGGTGCACGCTTGGACCGCAGCACAATCACGTCAGCGATATTTAAGCGAGCTAACTTGCAGGGCGCATCCATTCTCAGGCCCAACATATTCACGACGCTGTCATCTAATCCAAAGGAGCTTGCAACTTTTGAGCACGCCAACCTCGCTGACGCACATATAACAGGCAATCTTAGCCGAGTGAGCTTTCGAAATGCAAACCTCACAAACGCAATTTTTGGTGCCAAAGACCCACGAAGCGAAGAATTGATTACCGCACGAGTTGAATTGCAGGGTTGTGATTTTACTGCCGCCACTCTAGTTCGCGCCGTGCTTAGCAATAATGAAGCGTCGTACGCTAAATTCACGAACGCAAACTTGAGCGGCGCAAAGCTCATCAACGTGAATTTGACACTGGCAGATTTCCAAGGAGCGAACCTCGCTGGAACTGACTTCACGGGCGCTCAGCTAGATGATGCAAATTTTAAAGGTGCAAAAAATATCGAGAACGCTATCGGATTGCCATGATCCCGTTTTTCATCATGACTTTGCTAACCGAGTTTCGCTGCCAGCCGCCCATCAATCGCAACAAGACCGATGGTAATCAGTGCCATACCAACGACATGTTGCATCTCCAGGCGTTCTCCAAGCACCAAGACACCGAGTAGAACTGCGCTCACTGGAACCAAAAGCGACACGAGAGCCACGTTGACAGCACCCACATTTTTCAGCAGGTGGAAAAATACAACGAAGGCCAGTGCTGTCGAAAAGAGTGCCAGACAAAGAATAGAAAGCAGCGCTGGCCAACTTGGCATTGCAACGGCCCAAGGCTGCTCAACGAGTGGCACGACCGGCAATAGGATCAGGGTTGAAGCAATGAGCTGTCCACATGAAGCCGCCTCAGCTGATACACCCAACGCGGCAAAGCGGCGCCCATAGACACCAGCGCAGCCATAGAGCAACGCTGCACCCAGGCACGCAACAATTCCGAGTGTCGCCACATCAGCGCCATCCACCACATCACTGCCGAGAAGTACGGCAACGCCCAGAACTCCAAACCCGATACCAGCCGCCTTGTTCATCGCCATGCGTTCGTCTGCCAGGAAGATGTGGGCAATCACAATTGTGAAAATGGACGTGGTTGCAATGAGGATCGACGCCAAGCTGCTGGTGATTGTCTTTTGCGCCCAAAATATCAAACTGAACGGCAAGACGTTACTAATGAGGCCCATCACGAGAAAATTTGAAAAAAGTTTCCGGTCATAAAAATCGTGCTGCCCGATTGCCCACAAATACGCCATCAGCACACCTGCAGCAATCACAACACGGCTCAAAACGAGCGTGAGCGGCGGCACTTCTTTGACGGCAATAGCGCTAAAAAAGAAGGCAGCGCCCCACAGCATCGAAAGGAAAATGAGCAGCACCCAGGCCGATGTATTCATCTGCATGGCAGATCGTCCCCTTCGAACTGACAAATGCAGCATGAACAATCAGTCTAAACCACACATGCAGTCCAAATCGCAATGGCAATCCACAAACCTTTTGTCATTTTTGGCAGGTGTGGTTGGGCTGGCAGCGCGTATGCCAACGAAATTGCCGTTGTTAGAATGCCGGCAAACGCCTGCAAGATTCTTTCCGGTGTGATGGTGCGTGAAAACAGAACATCATTAAATGTAATCGCAATAACAACTGAAAACGCCACCACAAAACTCAGCATAACGCCCAGAGATGGGGACTGAACAAACTCCATGCGCCGTTCACGCCCGCCAGCAGAAATGTAAAGGCTTACAAACAAGATCAACAACGCAAGAGCACGGCGAAAAACAGCAATAATTTTCATTCCGATCAAGTCTGACAAAGTCATCCAACCGGCTTCGGTCCACTCAGACCATGTCGCGACGACGTGGCGAACACCATTAAATCGAACGACGTCTGCGTAATTTGACTCGAGCATCACCGCAGCCAATGCGATGACGGCAAACACAAATATAATAGCATTGACAAAGGTCCTAAACATACGCGAACCTTATGGTTCAAACGCCATACGCGCTACCATGAAGTCTACCCGCAGCCCTAAGAAAGCATTGAGGCGCTATCGACGACATTCGAAAAAAAATTATTTTGATTGTTTCGGTAACCTGGAACATTCTTCGCCACCCGTTCGCTTTTGGAAAACAGATCACTGACAGTTCTGATGAAACGAAACGAGCGGGACGTTACCTATTTGAAGCTGGACTTTTTGGCTTCGCAATCTATCAACTTGCTCTAAAACGTGTGGGCATTGAAAACTTCATTGCAGAGCTTCCTTTCGCCGGGGAATTGTTTGCGGGTTTTTTACTTGTATCAACTCTCATAACAGGCGTAGCCACCCACTACGTCTCCAAACTGCTGTCCTCCAAGGACCCATCAATCCACGCCGGTCTGTCGATCTTTTTATACTGGAGCGGCTTCTGTATTTTCGTGATGCTGCCAATTGTCGGCCTTGTGATTCTTGCCTTGCAGTTGAGTGCAAATGAATTGGACATTTCTCCTGCGGTCATGACGGTTTGCACAGCCGGCGTCCTGATCCCGCTGATTGCAGTCTACTATATCGGTTCACTTTCAAACTGGGTCGGGAACGCAAATGGCATGACAGCAACGATGGGCGGTCTTGCCGTCTTGTTCAGTTATGCCCTTTCCTCAGCCGCGGTGATGGGACTGTTGGCACTTTTCTATTCGGTGAAATACTAAAAGATGAATTCTACTTGGACCCTGTTGATATGACTGAAAAGATGGAAACGATGAATAACGCCAAAGGTATGTTGGAGGTTGTCAATCCCTTCGACCAAACGGTGATTGACGCTGTCCCTCTAACAGATTGGCAAACTGTTGATCATTATCTTGATACGGCCCACAAACTCTTCAAGAATCGAAACAACTGGATTCCAGCGTACCGACGCATAGAATTCTTGAAGAACGCGTCAAAAATTATGGCGCAGCGGTTCGAAGAGTTGGCTTTTCAAATCGCCAACGAGGGCGGAAAGCCACTGATAGACGCGCGTATCGAAGTCGCGCGTGCGATTGATGGAGTGGGGTTATGTATCAAAGAACTTTCCCATTTGGTGGGTGAAGAAATACCAATGGATTTGACGGAGGCGGGCGCGGGTCGGCTGGCTTTTGGCACACGCGAGCCCATTGGACCGGTCGTGGCGGTTTCAGCATTCAACCATCCACTTAATCTGATCGTCCACCAAGTCGCGCCAGCTGTCGCTGTGGGGTGTCCGGTGCTGGTGAAGCCCGCCGATGACACACCTTTGTCCTGCAAAGCATTTGTTGAGATTTTATACGAAGCTGGACTGCCCGCTGAATGGTGCCGCTTTGTCCCCTGCGATATTCCAACCGCTGAGAAAATGGTCACGGATCCGCGTGTCGCGTTCTTTACCTTTATTGGTTCAGCAAATGTCGGTTGGATGCTGCGTTCCAAACTGGCCGCAGGCACACGGTGTGCGCTGGAACATGGCGGCGCTGCTCCCGTTATCATTGACGAAAGCGCCGATTTTGATGCCATGATCCCATCATTGCTCAAAGGTGCCTTTTATCATTCTGGGCAAGTGTGTGTGTCGGTGCAGCGTGTCTTTGCGCCCAAAAAACATGCCGAAGAGATCGCTCAAGAGCTGGCTAGCAAGGCGTCGAAGCTCGTTGTCGATAATGCGATTAAGGAAACCACAGAGTGTGGCCCGCTTATTCGTCCGCGCGAGGTTGACCGGGTCGCAAACTGGGTCACAGAAGCCAATATACGCGGAGCGCGCATTCTCACCGGCGGGGAAAAATTAAGTGATACGACGTATGCTCCAACTGTGCTGTTCAATCCACCTGCGGACTCAAAAGTCTCCACATTTGAAATATTCGGACCTGCAATGTGCGTTTATGCCTATGAGAAAATAGACCATGCCGTGGAACAGGCAAATGCCTTACCGTTCGCATTTCAGGCGTCTGTATTCACCAACACCCTCGACGTAGCGATGTCTGCAATACAGCGTCTTGATGCCACTGCCGTTATGGTCAACGATCACACTGCATTTCGTGTTGACTGGATGCCATTCGCGGGTCGTCGCCAATCGGGCTATAATACCGGCGGAATTGGCTACACAATGCACGACATGACACAAGACAAGATTGCGATCATAAAATTATAAAAGGAGATACAATGGATTCATTGCAAAACTGGATCGTGCCATTTACATTTATCCCAGGTGTGGGGATGCTCATTTTATCGACGTCTAATCGGTATTATCATGTCAAAGATCTTATACGAGATAGCATACTTGATGAGAAGAAAAAGAAACTCTGGTCCTTCGATGAACTGATGAAACGGGCCAGGCTTTTTCACCATGCCCTTGTCGCTCTTTACGTCGCCATCGGCAGCTTTTCGTTGGCAGCGTTATCAGCGAACATTCAGCAAAATTGGTTTAAGGTTCACCATAACATCGCCATGGCAATTACGGACGCGCTAACTCTGTCTGGTGTGTTTTGTGTTGTGCTCGCCTCAAGCGTTTTGATTCGAGAAGCAACCCTTTCGCTTCGCCACCTTGAGGCCACACAAGATCCAAGTTGATGAAACGAAAGATGTCCGCTCTCGACCCAGGCTGTGTGGAAACGCGAACGGGGCTGACACGAACAAGCAAAGATTACCATCAGTTACGTAAGCGACTCTCACCGCCCTAGAATAACCGTCGTTTTACCGAGGCTTTTGTTCATGTCGTAGTACCATTGCTCAAGGCATTCATGATTGCAGCCACAGGCGTTGCGGTCTTTGAGTGACCTGCGTTGCTCGCTCTTATGGCGTTGGCGTTCTGAAGATGTGCGTGACAGGCTGAGAACTTCTTTATAAAGCCGCCCCATCATCGCGTCTTGAGAGGCTAGCCTACCGCTGGCGCAAATCATGGCTTCAGGACATTTGCCACTTTTGACATAAGGACGACAGTTAAAGCTTGGTGGTTCGGTGACGCGATCATTGGCAGCATCGTCCTGGCCCTCATAGTCCGTGTCGCGTCCTGCATGACCGTCCTGATATTGAGGTTCGTCTTGGCCCTCGGTGTCATTGTCGCGACCGCCATGGCCGTCACGTCCAACAAGAGTGAACAGCAGGCGTGAACTTTTGCGGCTTCGTGAATAGTCCACCACATCACAACCGCCGCGTTCGCGGATCGGTGCAGAACCTCTAAGAATGAGCTCATCCTGCCCGCGGTCAGGATCAAAGCGGCCGCGCACATCATAGCCCGCAGGAGGACAATTGCGGCGAAACACAAATGCTTCACCAACAAGGCGACCATTGCGTTTTTGCCGACCTGTGAACAACACATCACCCGAGCGCACGCCAAGGCGGCGAATGCGTCGGCTTGGCTGCTCGTAGCGGATCTCAACACGGCGGCGAACCTTTTCCATCACCATCGTCGAGTCATTGTGATCCCAGGTACTTATGAAGGCGCGATCCTGGGCTGAACCAATAGACGCAAACGCCACTGAGACCACCAAACCTGCCACGACCTGCACCAGATAGCGCATGGAAGATTGAACAAATGATGCAAGATTGGACATAAACTGCGGCTCCTGAATTGGCATTTGGTGTCTTGGCACCCGGCCCGATGATAACGATGTACCCAATCGTTGCTGGATAACACCAGTAAGGTCAAGGCAAGTGCCTGTATTGACCGGCAATTTATGATATCGACAGCACAGCACCGCAAGAAACGTCACAAATTCAACAGTGAAAGGGGCCGCCGTTGCCAACCTCAACTTGGATCGCACTTGCTGTTTGTTCCGCCGTATATTTTTTGTGGCTTATCACCCATTTGCGCAAAGCCCGTTCTGAAAGCAAAGGCGATGGCCTCGTCGATTTTTTTGCCTCCGGTCGCGATGTAGGGTTCTGGACCGCACTGGCGACACTTGGTGCAACGGAGATCGGCCTCATCACCATTGCCTACAATGCGCAAAAAGGATTCAATGATGGCTTTTCAGCACTTCACATTGGCGTTGCCGCGTTTCTCGGTTGCGTCCTCGTTGGCTTGACAGGTTTCATTGTCAGACCCCTTCGCGCAACGGGCGTCCTGACTGTTCCGGAATACTACGGTCGACGTTATGGCCAAGACGTACGCGTTTTTGGCGCCACCGTGATGGCGCTCGGTGGCATTTTAAACATGGGATTGTTTTTGAAGGTCGCCGCCCTTTTTCTGTTGACCCTTCTTGGTATTGAAGCCGGGTCCAGCACGCTCATCGCTTTGATGATCGCACTCATTGTGTTTGCGGCTGCCTACACCATGATTGGCGGCATGCGCACCGTCATTGCAACCGACGTCGTGCAGTTTGTTTTAATGGTCGCAGGCCTACTTCTCGCCCTCCTGTTTGTGTCACAAACAGTGTCATTCAATGACGCAATAGCGACAGTCAGCAACCTCAAAGGACGCGCTGGATTTGACCCACTTGCAAATAACAGCTTTGGCCTGACCTATGTTGCATGGATGGTATTGGTGGCAGGCGTTGTTTCGTCAGCGGTATGGCCGACGGCGCTATCACGTGCCTTGTGCATCAAAGATGAAGCCACCGTCTCGCGCGCTTATTTGGCCGCGTCATGGATTTTCATGGGCCGCATGGTTTTGCCTGCTACTCTCGGTGTTTTGGCTTTTACCTATTACCAAACCGCGACGGGTGCTGACATCGAAACGCTTCAAGCGGCAGGCGATGGCGGTGGGCTCATTGCAACACCGCTTATGTTTGCTGAAATTTTGCCTGGCTGGCTTGTTGGCTTTCTCGCCGTTGCGATGTTTGCCTCGTTCATGTCGACACAAGACGGCTATTTGTTTTGCTGGTCGTCAATCATTGCCCGCGACATTGCAGCACCCGTGATGGGGCGCACGGAAGATGCCGCCTTTCAAATCGGTGCAACGCGCTGGATCATTCCGCTGATCGCAGCCTAACGAAGTCTATTGGGGGCTCGTATATGCAGGTGGTGAAGACATTTGGGACTATCTCGCGGTCTCCGGCTCGATCTATTTCTGTTCCGGCATTGTGATATTGGCTGGCGGACTTTACTGGCCGCGCGCGACAAGGCGCGGGGCATTGGCGGCTTTGATCTTAGGCTTCAGCGCCGTTGCAGCATTTGGCCCCGTTAAAACCTGGTTACAGTTGGACGATATCTCCGCACCCGTTATTGGGTTCGCCGCAATCTGTATCGCAATCGCAGGCTTTGTGCTTGGCTCTTTGAGTGAAGCCGCGCCAACTGAGACACAGCTCACTTAAGGTTTTCACGACAGCATCGAGCCTTTTCTCGTACCAGCCAAGCTGTTTGCGCGACGCTCTAACCTCATGCCTGCAACCCATGACTCTAACCCATGATTGGCGATCACCTTATCTGCTCAAAGTCGCGTTCCAACTTTTCGCAGGTTGATCTAACGCCCCATTTTTTGGGCCGGCTAAAGGCAACGCCTCTTGTTGTTTGCTGGTCGTGCGCAGCGCAACGCCTCTTGTTGTTTGCTGGTCGTGCATAGCGCAACGCCTCTTGTTGTTTGCTGGTCGTGCATAGCGCAACGCCTCTTGTTGTTTGCTGGTCGTGCGCAGCGCAACGCCTCTTGTTATTTTCTGGTCGTGCATAGCGCAACGCCTCTTGTTGTTTGCTGGTCGTGCGCAGCGCAACGCCTCTTGTTATTTTCTGGTCGTGCATAGCCCAACACCTCTTGCTTTCAGCGCGTACTCCGTTATGTCAACGCAGTCATGAAAACAGCTGATATTGAAATCGTTATGGTGCCCGGCTGGTCCAGCTCAGGCCCCGATCACTGGCAGTCACGCTGGCAGCGCAACCTGCCGCATGCACGCCGCGTCGAACAAGACGATTGGTATGAGGCTGAAAAAGATGCCTGGGCTGGACGCCTGATCGCCACGCTTGCAATCATTGATCGCCCGATTGTCCTTGTTGCTCATTCTTTGGGCGTCATCACCGCAGCACACGCATTGCAAAAAAGTTCCCGCTGGCAGGGTGTCCGGTGCGTTTCTTGTTGCACCTGCAGATGTTGAACAAGCCAACCTATGGCCGGAAACAGATGGCCATACGTTTGATCGTGAAGGCAGCGGCTTTGCGCCCATCCCGGTCGAAACGTTGCAGGTTCCGACGACTCTGGTGGCGTCCTCGAACGATCCCTACTGCTCGCATAACCGTGCCGAAGGCTTTGCCAATGCGTGGGGGCGCGACATTGATTGAGGCAGGCCCACTAGGCCATATCAACGTTAGTTCCGGCCACGGGCCGTGGCCGGAAGGCTTGTTGCGGTTCGGAAAGTTTCTGCAAACGCTGAGTTGAGGCGCGCACCAGCCATACGAGAAGACATCGCAATTGACGTTGTCTTTATGACTCGAGTTCGCCAACAGCCTTGGCCAGACATTCGTCCATAAACTTTGCGCAGTTCCTCATCTGAAACTAAAACGCCCTTGGCGTCGAGATCGCCTTTGACTTTGCGGAACACATCGTCATCACCAGCTTCTTCAAAGTCAGCTTTGCGAACCTCTTTGATGTAGGCAGCGACGTCGTCACCCGTGACGCCCATTTTTTCAGCCGCCCACTCGGCGATCATTTTGTTGCGCCGTGACTCGGCCTTAAATCTGAGGTCCTGATCCATCGCGAACTTCTTCTCAAAGCCTTTTTCGCGGTCATTAAAGCTGGTCATTGGTCGTCTCCAAAGCATAAGAAATGTTCTTGGTTTGTACTCATTAACGTGCCCAATATCCATAGTTGTATATCAAGCAATCGCTGCGGTTTTAAGACTTGCCTAGCCCGCTCTTGCCGACAAATCAATGGCTTGCTGGGCGCATGAACCAGTTCTCCAAAGAGTGCTTGTCTCAGGCTCTCGTTAACATTGTTTCCCCCCACCGGTTCAGCTAGTGTCGATCCAAGCATTCGCTGCCCTCCGAAACTCATAAAAAGACCGGTGTGAGATTAAAACACCCTTTTTAATCAATCGGTTAAGGCGTGTGGCGAATTATAAAATCTTAAAAAATGAGTAGTCAGTGTGATCGTCAAAGGACCAGGATCTATGAGCAGGCGGCGTCGTATTTATGAGGGCAAAGCCAAGGTTCTCTATGAGGGCCCAGAGCCCGGAACTCTCATTCAGCACTTCAAGGATGATGCAACCGCATTCAATGCCAAGAAGCATGCTGTTATTGAGGGCAAAGGAGTCTTAAACAACCGCATCTCTGAATATCTGTTTGAACACGGTTGGAAGAGATCGGCGTGCCAACGCACTTCATTAAAGCGCTCAACATGCGCGAACAGTTGGTGCGCGAAGTTGAAATCATTCCGATTGAAGTTGTGGTGCGCAACGTGGCGGCAGGATCTCTGGCGACCAAACTCGGCCTTGAAGAAGGCATGCAGCTACCGCGCGCTCGATCATCGAGTTCTACTATAAGGCCGATGAATTGAACGATCCGATGGTATCGGAAGAACACATCACGGAGCGTTTGGCTGGGCAACACCGCAAGAGCTTGATGAAATGATGCAGTTTGCCATTCGCATCAATGACTTCATGGTCGGCCTGTTTCTTGGCATTGGTATCAAATTGGTCGATTTCAAAATTGAATTTGGCCGCCACTACGAAAATGACCATGTGCGCATCATCCTGGCCGATGAAATCAGCCCGGATAATTGCCGTTTGTGGGATACCCAGACCTCAGATAAGCTTGATAAGGACCGCTTCAGGCAGGATCTCGGCGGTTTGCTTGAGGCCTATCAAGAGGTCGCCCGTCGGCTTGGTGTTTTGAACCAGAACAGGCCCGCAACAGGCGCTGGCCCTGTGCTTGTGGCATCCAACCCAACAGGCACCCCGAGTTAAAGCCAAAAGCATCGATGAATATGCGTCCACAGGGCACTTGAAAACCCATGTTCTGACTTGTGCCCGGCCGAAAGGCCGGGCATTGACGTTTCTCAAGACAGATTCCCGCTCAAACATGAGGCTAATGCGCTTGCCATGAAGGCTCGTATCAAGATCACATTGAAAACCGGTGTTCTGGACCCGCAAGGCAAGGCCACCGAACATACGTTGGGCGCTTTGGGGTTTTCAGGCGTCGAGGATGTCCGCCAGGGCAAGTACATTGAAGTTACCCTGACAGAAACCGACGAGGCCAAGGCCCAAGCACAGGTTGAAAAGATGTGTGAAGACCTGCTCGCTAACACGGTAATCGAAAACTACTCCTTCAAGCTTCAGAAGGACTAGGGCCTCATGCTACGCGCATCTGTCATTGTTTTCCCTGGCTCCAAACTGTGACCGCGACGTCAAAGTTGCGCTTGAAAAAAGCACAGGCTTTCCTGTCAACATGGTGTGGCACGGCGACAGCGAAGTGCCAGCATCCGACATCATTGTTTTGCCTGGCGGGTTTTCCTACGGCGACTACTTGCGCTGCGGTGCAATGGCTGCGCACTCGCCAATCATGCGCGACGTGGTTGCCAAGGCCAAAAGCGGCGTTTCCGTTCTTGGCATTTGCAACGGATTCCAAGTGCTTTGCGAAACCGGATTATTACCCGGCGTCTTGATGCGCAACGCATCTTTGAAATTTATCTGCCGTGATGTGTTTTTGCGCGTTGAAAACGCTGATACGACCTTCACAAAATGCTACCGCAAAGACCAAGTTGTTCGCATTCCCGTTGCCCATGGGGATGGCAACTATTTTGCAGACCTCAAGACACTTGACGAATTGGAAGGTGAAGACCGCGTCGCATTCCGCTATGCGCATCGTGATGGCTCAGTGGATGATGCTGCCAATCCCAACGGCTCCCAGCGCAATATTGCAGGAATCACAGATGCCACAGGTCGCATTGTTGGCCTGATGCCGCATCCAGAGCGCCTCTTTGAACTGCCACTCGGTGGCACGGATGGGCGGCGCATGTTTGAAAGTGCGCTCGTGAGCGTTGCAGAAGCGATGTGCTAGATCGGCCTTGCGAAAAGTTGGGTTCGACTTTGAGCAGATAAGTTGATCGCCAACCATGGGATAGAGCGTCGAGATAGAGCGTCGCGCAAATAACTTCACTGTGTACAACAAAAGGCTCGGACGCTGTAGCGCGCGTTGACGGGCAATAATCATCGCCGATGTAAGGCGGCTCGATTGATCTAGCAAATCTTGTTGGTGCCGTTTGACCGAAGTTGACGACCTGAAAATCCAAAAAAAAAGAGGAGGAAGTCGTGCTTCCTCCTCTTTGTCACAAGGCGTACAAGCCGCGGCTTAAGACTGCGGCCGTGCCACCGTGTCATGCAACGTCTTGACGATCATACGTCGGGCGCCCAGGCCACAAAAGAACTCTGCCGACCTGCCCTCAACCGACTCAACGCGCGCCGTTTTGCCGGGGTTAACCACCAGCGACAACCGCGCGGCCGAACCATCCGTGCTGGCGCGTTCCAGTCCATCCTCACTCATCATCAGCGTCAGATCACAGCGACCGTTGCGCTTGGCGTAGTAGCCGAGTGCGTGCTTGCTCCCGAGATCAACATTCGTTGCTTCAAAAGCAGATAGTACCGTGGTCTCAACGATTTCGTGGTCTTGAGCCTGGAGCGGCGTAGTCGCCAGCAAAGCAGCAACTACGACCGTGAAACAAGTCATAAACATTCTAAATATACCCATAGCTAAACTCCTTCAATGTCAGTTAGGATCGTCGACCAGGAGGAGGCGTGCCGCATCTCCATCTGATGTTGCCTAAAACTAACCTATTGAGACTAAAGTCGAAAGCATTCTTATTGCGATGCAGCATTGCATTTTTTGCAGCGCGAAATTGTCTCATCTCATTGGAATCCAGGCTTTAGGCTCGGATGCAGGCTTGGAAACCGGACACCTGGCTTGGTGTGCCCTGGCGGGTCGTGGGGCCAACTTTGGGCCAATCGGGCGGGTTGGTTGGTGGTGCGCAAAAAACCTGGGAGATGGAGCGTAGGCCGGGCGGACCAACGCCGAGGCGAGACAACTTGGCCAAAGCCGATGGTGGATGGGCTTGTTCCAGCGGGCGACAATGCGCTGATTGCCCGCTATAAGGGCGCGCAAATCACCGTCAACGCCAACCCCAACACTTAAGAGTGCATGAGCCGCATGACCGATGCATCGCCGCTGGCGGAAACTCCTGTTATTTCGCCCCAGCTGGTTTCTGAACACGGGCTATCCGCAGACGAATATACAAAGCTGCTGGAAATTCTGGGCCGCGAACCCTCGCTCACCGAGCTCGGAATTTTTTCGGTGATGTGGTCTGAGCACTGTTCGTACAAATCATCCAGGTTCTGGCTGAAGACGTTGCCAACCACCGGCCCGCACGTCATCCAAGGTCCTGGTGAGAATGCGGGCATTGTTGACCTTGGCGATGGCTACGCCTGCGTCTTTAAAATGGAAAGTCACAACCACCCAAGTTACATTGAGCCCTATCAGGGTGCTGCAACAGGTGTCGGCGGCATTATGCGTGACGTTTTCACCATGGGTGCACGCCCTGTTGCCAACCTCAATGCCTTGCGCTTTGGCGCGCCCGATCATCCCAAGACACGGCATCTTGTTTCTGGTGTCGTTGCTGGCATTAGTGGTTATGGCAATTGCGTCGGCGTGCCAACCGTGGGTGGTGAAGTTAATTTTGACGCCGGCTACAACAACAACATTCTCGTCAATGCCATGTGCGTTGGCTTGGCGCGGACAGATAAAATTTTCTACTCAGCTGCCAAGGGTGTCGGCCACCCTGTTGTTTATGTCGGCTCTAAAACGGGCCGCGATGGCATCCACGGCGCGACCATGGCGTCGGCGGAATTTGACGATAAGTCAGACGAAAAACGCCCTACTGTGCAGGTCGGCGACCCATTCACCGAGAAGCTGTTGATTGAAGCCTGCCTTGAATTGATGGCCTCCGACGCCATCATCGCCATTCAGGATATGGGCGCTGCGGGCCTCACCTCATCGACGGCTGAAATGGCTGACAAAGGTGGCGTGGGCATTGCGCTGGACCTTGATAAAGTTCCGCAACGCGAAGCCGACATGACAGCCTATGAAATGATGCTGTCTGAAAGCCAGGAGCGCATGTTGATTGTGCTCAAGCCCGGGCGCGAACAAGAAGCCGAAACCATCTTCCTCAAATGGGATCTTGATTTCGCTGTCATTGGCAAGACCACAGACACCGGCCGCATGATCGTCACGCACAAAGGCAAAGTCGAAGCCGACCTACCGGTGCCGGTGCTCGCCAACTCCGCGCCGATGTACGAGCGGCCATGGGAAGCCACGGTCCCGCCGCAACCCATATTGCCTGAGTGGGTCAGGGCACCTGATGATGGCCTACTGGGTGGACTGAAAACCTTGCTCGCGTCGCACCACCTCGCGTCACGGCGTTGGGTGTGGGAACAATATGATCACATGGTCATGGGCGATACGATTGTCCGCCCCGGAGCTGACGCCGCGGTCGTGCGCGTCCATGGCACCGACAAAGGCATTGCTGCCACCTGTGATGTGACGCCACGTTATGTGACCGCCGATCCCGTCATGGGTACCAAGCAGGCTGTGGTTGAGACCTGGCGCAATCTAACAGCGGTTGGTGCCGATCCCTTAGCGATCACCGACAATATGAACTTCGCCAACCCGGAGCGACCTCCCATTATGGGTCAGTTCGTGGGCTCATGTCAGGGCATGGCGGAGGCCTGCCGCGTTTTGGAATTCCCCGTCGTCTCGGGCAACGTATCTCTGTACAATGAAACCAATGGTGTTGGCATTCCACCCACACCAGCCATCGGCGCAGTTGGATTGATTCCTGATACAAAGTTTGTGTCTGACCATGCCCTTAAACGCGATAACGATGTGTTGATTGTAATCGGCCAAGAAAATGGCTGGCTGGGTCAGACCGTCTATCAAGACATCTTTGCAGATAAGCTCGAAGGCGCACCGCCGCCCGTTGATCTGGGTGATGAGATCAAAGCTGGCCGCTTGGTGCGCAGCCTCATTCGCGAACAAGTCACATCGGCGGTTCACGATGTGTCAGACGGTGGCTTGTTGGTTGCCATCGCCGAAATGGCGCTTGCAGGTGACAAGGGAGTTGAGTTGTTCCCCTATGAAGGTCGCCAGCCCGCCTACGCCATATGGTTTGGCGAAGACCAGGGCCGCTACGTCATTTCAGTTCAGGCTGAAGACGCAGAACGCATTCTGGAACGCGCCCGCCTGCTCGATTTGCCAGCCCGTCTGGTGGGCCGCATCAGCGGGGATGACGCCTTGACGCTCACCAACGACGGGTCTGTAACGTTGGCAGAACTCCGCAAAGCACATGAGAGCTGGTTGCCAGACCTGATGGCTCACCCGTAAAATAACAGTGCACCAAATGAAGGAGGAAACATGCGGCTCATTTTAGTTGCATTGATGCTTTGCATTCCACCGACTGCAAAGGCGCAATACGCCATTAAAAATGTCATCCAGACCGACAACATTCCGCCACATAAAATTTCATTTGATGTCATTTTAAAACGGCGCATCACTAAAGATGAACTGGAAAAGATTGCCCGTGCGATTAAAGCCCAGCATCCGAATTACGACCGGATCTTTATCGGATACTTCATCGTCGGCACAGCCCAAGCAAAGACACGGATTAATGGGCATTGGGGCTCATCGCACTGGGAAGGCGACAAACTGCACCTCATGCCAGGTCCGTCAGAGACCGACATAGCCAAGCGCCGGGCTGCAATGGGACCGCCAGTGCCAGACGGCGCGGAGGTTGTTGGGCGATGGTTTGTTCCGGGTAGCTACGGCGGCCACGTCGCGATCTACAAGAAGGACGGCAAGGCTTACGCCCACCAGCTCTACCTCGATGGTAGCGGTACGCCAAGCGAAGTCGTCGCGCAAAAACACAAATCAGGAACTGCTTACAAAGAAAGCGGTAGTTACGACTACTTTGTAGTTAATAAAGCTGGGAATCTGGAGATGTGGGACAAAAGTGGTCGGCTGGAGCACGACGAGAGCGTCAAAGTGACGGAGTAGCGGATGTTTTGGAAAAAGAAGAAGTTGCCCGCTGAGCAAGCACATGACGACATGAAGGCGATCATCGCATCCATGGTGTACCTTCTGCGATACAATGCCGTTCAAAGAAGAGGTGCCTCTCTGTCAGCGCATCGAAGCGTTCGCTACGCCAGCCATCGCAGGCATGATGCAGAATTTTCCATCGACGAAAGACGTACCGGTTGGACTACTTCGGAGGGCTGTATTCACTGCCATTCTAGAAAGCGGCACTCACCATCCGGACGACGTCAGTTCCGCCATCGCTCAACTCGAAGTCAAATACGTACTCGACTGAATGGAGCAATCAAAATAAAGCGAACCCTGGTCACGTGGTTGGCAACCAAGTACTCTATCATTGAGCCACACTAATAACCGTGTAAGCTATGCAAGGTGATCAAAAAGAAAGGGCACCCCGTTGCCGAGGTGCCCAATCTATCAGAACAGCCGAGTGACTGTGTAAATCACCGAAGCCAATTTAGGGTGCACAAGGCAACCTGCGACCAGACGGTAACTAGCACCACTCGACTGGCTGGCTTCGAGGCAGACGAACACGAACATCGCATTCTCCTATCCCGTGCACGCGGGTCCCTTACGGTAGCCGACGTCGTGCATTAGGCCAGCAGGTGGGGGTTTTCGGTTTTAGCCTCGTTGGTAGACCCCCAACACGCTTCGGCTATTTCGGTATTAAGCATAATTTGGTATCGCGCAGACCAGCATTCAAGTCACCAAACAAATCTTTTTGCAATAATATTTTAATTTCGTTCGGTTTTGGCAAGCCTCACTGCGGCTAGCTCTTATTGCTTGTTTTTCTGAACAAACCGAGTTGCCAGACCTGATGGCTCACCCGTAGACTGTGGCGATTCCGACGCGCGCCACGACCTCTCAATGGAGAACCTTTGACATGCCCATGGAAGCTGGTGATATCGAACGCATGATCAAACAGGGGCTGCCCGATGCCACTGTTGAAATTCGAGATCTGGCAGGCGACGGCGATCACTATGCAGCAACGGTGACCAGCAGCGCATTTGAAGGCAAAAGCCGCGTCCAGCAGCACCAAATGGTCTACGACGCGCTTGGAGGGCGCATGGGCGATGTGCTGCACGCCTTAGCTTTGACGACATCTTTGCCCAAATAGAGCTCTAAAACGCCTCTCGCACCCTATCCACAAGCCAATGGCAATTGACAATTGAGCCGCTGACAACCACATAAACCGTTCATGACTCTTACCAGGCACGTGCCACCACCTGCCCTGCCATCTGAAGCTAAGGACCTCGCCATGAGCCAAGACGCCATTAACGACACCATCCGCAAGACCATCACTGAAAATGACGTGGTGCTGTTTATGAAGGGCAACGCCAAGTTCCCACAGTGCGGGTTCTCAGCTCAGGTAACTCAGATCCTCGACCATGTCGCGGTGCCCTACAAAGACATCAATGTTTTGGAAGACGACAACCTACGCGAAGGCATCAAAGTATTCACCAATTGGCCAACCATTCCTCAGCTCTACGTCAAGGGCGAATTTGTCGGTGGTTGCGACATCATCCGCGAGATGTTCCAGGAAGGCGAATTGCAAAAGCTATTGCAAGATAAAGGTATCGCGGCAGCAGCCCAAAGCTAAGGTCTCACCCCATGCGGCTTGGTGGCCGGCGTTTCCTTCTCAGTTTTGCGATTATCGCAGCGGCCGTCTGCCTCGCACTTGGCATCTCGCTGCCGATCATCAAACTGACCAAGTATGTATTTTGGTCGACCGAGCATTCGCTTATTTCAACGGTCCATGTGCTGATCAGAGACGGTCAAGTCTTTCTAGGCCTGACCGTTTTGATTTTTTCAATCGTTCTGCCGATTGTGAAGCTGCTCTATTTGCTGCTCGTCTCAACACTTCCGACCAGCGAACTCATCCGCCAAACCAAGCGCCTCAGAGCCCTTGAGTGGCTTGGTAAATGGTCAATGCATGACGTGCTCGTGTTGGCGTTGACAATCTTCTTTATCAAAAGCCAGGGTGTGTATGACGCCGCCAGCCTCAATGGTGTCTATTACTTCACAGCCGCCGTTTTGTTGATGATGATCTCGTATGCCTGGTTGCGCACTGAGGGGTTGGCGGCAGCGCCGACGGCTATGGCTGAACCAGCGCTCACAAAACCCTTGTCGGCATTTCGCAATTTTGTGCTTTCGTTCCTGATTATCCTGGCGACAGTGTTCTTTGCGCTCGGCATCATCCTGCCAGTCATCCGCTTCACTACCGTCTATGTGTGGACCAATGAGCACTCGATAGCGACCATCATTTATGCGCTCTATCAAAACCAGGAATACTTTTTGACCACGGTCTTGTTCTTGTTCTCGATCCTGTTTCCATTTCTCAAGCTGTTCTACCTGCTGACCCTGGTCACCAGTCCAGACATCCCCGCAGAGTTTCGCCAAAAGTCGATCACCACGATGGAATGGCTGGGGCGTTATTCGATGACCGACGTGATGGTGCTTGCGCTGATGATCTTCTACGTCAATTCCAGTGGCTACACTGAAGCCTCAGTCTTGCTGGGTGTCTATTTCTTTGCCGCCTCAGCTCTGATCACCATGCTGGCCTATGGCTGGGCCAATTCTGTGCCACCACGTTCGCGCGCGCCGGGCGCTGGCGATGGGGCACCGGTGAGGGACGTAACTTCGACAGGTGCGGCCCAAAAATAAACGGGCCAGCCATAAAGGCTGACCCGTTTGAAAATTTGCAATGCCTGGGGAAAGTCTGCGACGCGCTTAGCGCGAATAGAATTCCACCACCAGGTTTGGTTCCATGTGCACTGGATAAGGCACGTCAGCCAATACTGGCACGCGGACATACTTGGCAACCATCTTGCCATGGTCGACGTCGAGGTAGTCCGGCACGTCGCGTTCGGCGCTGTTGATCGCTTCCATCACCATCGGAATCTGACGTGATTTTTCTTTGACTTCGATCACATCATCCGGGCGCACGCGATAGGACGAAATCGTCACCTTTCGACCGTTGACCGTGACGTGTCCGTGGCTGACAAGCTGACGAGCGGCAAAAACCGTCGGCACAAACTTGGCGCGATAGACGACCGCATCAAGGCGGCGCTCAAGCAGACCAATGATGTGCTCAGAGGTTGAGCCTTTCAGGCGTGAGGCTTCTTTGTAAAGGCGGATAAACTGACGTTCGGAAATATTTCCGTAATAGCCTTTGAGTTTCTGCTTGGCTTTGAGTTGCTGGCCGAAGTCCGACAGTTTCGAAATGCGTCGGTCGCCGTGTTGGCCTGGGCGTTTTTCTCGTTTGTTGACCGGACTTCTGGGACGGCCCCAAATGTTTTCGCCGAGACGACGGTCAATCTTGTGTTTGGCGCGAATGCGCTTGGTCATTGGTTAGCACTCCATAGTGTTGCAGCACCCACGCTTTCCTTGAAGCGTCAGCGATGATTGGAGCGCCCCCTCCTCTGCTCTGGTGGCCTTGCGGGCCATTTTGAGCTGACAGCCTGGACTTTTGAAATCTGTCCAGACACGGGTGGCGCAAAAAACATGCGAGCCAGATGACCCGCACGTTGGGGTTGACCTAGCCAAACCGGCTCTGAACGTCAATGGGGAGACCTGCTCATGCGGCCATTAGGCCGCAAAAAGGGGATGTATCGTTGGCCGGACTGGGAGAGCTGAACGAAACAAGCGCCCCTGCGAACAGCCTCCAACGCTCATGATACGCCGCCTAGATCAACCTGCGAAAAGTTGGAACGCGACTTTGAGCAGATAAGTTGATCGCCAGTTATGAGATAGAGCGCTGAGATAGAGCGTTGAGCAAATAGCTTAACTGTGCACAACAAAAGGCTTGATGCTCTAGTTTGCCGGCGTGGCTGTTTCTGTGCCCTTGGCCTCTGCCGGTTTTGCTGCGGGTGCTTCTGCAGCAGGCTTAGCACCCGCGACGGCCGCCTTGCCTTTTGGTTTGCTCACGCTTGCTTTCACCACCATCGCCTTGATCTCTTTGCGAAGGCTTTCGCGTTCTTCATCCGTGCATTCTTTGATGACCTTGGATTTGACGACCTCTTCCTTGACAACCTTGCCGTCTTCACTAACCACCACTTTGGTTTTTCCAGAATTAAGCTGCACAACGCGTTGGAACAGAGCTTTCATGAAGTGGCGCTGTTGTGGCGTCCACTTACCTTTGGAATTGGCGTTGGCACGTGTCAGATCGTAGTTTGCGTTGAATTCGTCGGACAATTCACAAATTCGGGCTCTGGCACCACGCCAACCACCAACGATCACATCGCGCGCAACATCAACAGGTACAATCACTTCGTCTTTCTTAGACTTGTTGATCCGGACCACCGTTCCATCACGTTCAGAGAATTGTGCACCCAGATTATTCCAAACAAACTGAATGTACCAGTTCACCGACTGATCAGAGATTTGCGCGCGTGCTGGCGCACTCGTGCCCACGCCGACAACCGTAATGGCGGCTACCAATGTGAACCCCGCTCTCAAAACCGACCACATTGTTTCCCTTGCCCCTGTCATTTTGAAGGATCTCATTATTGGTTTCACGCTTAGCCTTCTTAGCCTGTTAGCCCTCAGGACCTCATTTTCAAATTTCTACGCAGCCGACATTTGCATGCACGCCCACCCAGCACTCGGCCAACCTAACCTTGCCGATGCCTGCTTTTTGGTCAACCCGGGGCATGGCTCGTCAATAAAGGTGACCACAACATGGCGTTAGGGTCCAGCCTTGCGCCCTTTGCCTTTGCCATGGGCCAGAGTGGCAACTATGCCACGCAGTGTCCGCACCTCGTGATCCGTTGCAGCAAGCCGTGTAAACATGGTACGCAAACTTGTCACTATTTTAGTGCGTTTTTCTGGTGGGGAAAAGAAGCCAGAGCGCTCCAATTCCGCCTCGATATGCTCGAAAAAGTCCACCATTTGCTGTTTGGTCGCTGGCCGATCGTGGCCCATATAAAGGCCTGTTTCCAGGGCACGTTCCTTTTTCGTCACCCGACCAAGTGTCGCGGCCTGCTGATCCTTGAGCCATTCATAGCCCAAAATCAGGGTTGCCTGAGCGAGATTGAGGGAGGCAAAGCGGGCGTTGACCGGAATCATGATGACCGCGTCCGCATGCGCCACATCGCCATTTTCAAGGCCACTGCTTTCACGTCCAAATAAAATGCCGCAACGTTCGCCAGCCGTAATCCTTTGACGTATCTCGGCAATTGCTTGCGCGGGTGTCATCACCGGCTTTCGCAGATCACGCTGGCGCGCTGTTGTTGCTGCGACCCAATTCAAATCAGCAATCGCTGGCTCAAGTGTGTCATAGCTTTGAGCATGGTCAATAATGTAATTGGCGCCAGAAGCTGCGATGCGCGCTTTGTCGTTGGGCCAGCCATCACGTGGTGCAATAAGGCGCAAAGCATCGAGTCCAAAGTTGCCCATCGCGCGCGCCACCATACCAATGTTGTCGGCGAGTTGCGGGTCTTTGAGCAAAATGACGGGTGCGGCACCCTCGTCCGCGAAGGCTTCACCGGTTTTATCGGCACGGCGCACGCCATGGCGCAGCTTACGTAAAATGCGCCGTGCCCAATACCAATAGGTTTCACCCGTCCAATTCTTTTCAAGTCGGTCCAGGCTGGCGACCTTCAGAGTTTCAGTGCCAGACCCTCGAAGCCGGACGCCACCATCACCAATAACAATCTCTTTGTGGGCAGCGATAAAGTCTTCCAATGTCTGATGGCCTAACTGCTGGCAGCGCCGGTTGCAGCCAGCACACGTTGCATCAACTGCTGCACATTGTTGTTCGGCGCAGTAGGTCAAAATGGCATCGAGGCTTTCACGGGTTAACCCCGGCACATTGAATTTTGCCAGCGCCCGGTCAATTGTTTGTTCGTGACAGGTGTAGACAAGATCAGCGACAGTGACGGCGTGGTCACCGCCAAGCACCGGCTCCATCCATCCGTCGCGCTCTCGAAGTTCGATTTTCACCTTAATCCCAATCTCTCCTGAAACTTTTTCATCGTGGCCTGGCGTTAAGTCACGCTTGCTCTAAGAGCCCTTCCAAGCACAGCCATGCCGAGACCTCGCGTGTTAACGACGTCCGCGCGTCTTGGTCAACTCATTGCCGCGCCTAAACACACAAGGGCCGCGACCGAAAGCACTAGGGACGGTGCTGAATGTTACCTTGGCGAACGTAGGTCAACCCGCTATGGTCCGGCCGAATTTGATTGGCTCGACCAACTCAAGGACACACCCGACTTTTAATAAAGTCATGACTGACAAGACTGAGGCACCCCACTATGTCAAAAATCAAGGTTTCCGGCTCCGTTGTTGAACTCGACGGCGATGAAATGACCCGGATCATCTGGACGTTTATCAAAGACAAGTTGATCCACCCCTACCTTGAATTACCCATTGAATATTATGATTTGAGCGTCGAGTACCGCGACAAGACTGATGACCAAGTGACGATTGACGCTGCCGAAGCTATCAAGACGCACGGCGTTGGCATCAAGTGCGCCACGATCACACCGGATGAAGCGCGCGTTGAGGAGTTCAAGCTCAAGAAAATGTGGCGCAGCCCCAACGGCACCATTCGCAACATTCTAGGTGGTGTTATTTTCCGCGAACCGATCATAATGGGCAACGTGCCGCGGCTCGTACCCGGTTGGACGCAACCGATTATCGTCGGTCGCCACGCATTTGGCGATCAGTACCGCGCTACTGACTTTAAGTTCCCAGGTGCCGGCACGCTAACAATCAAGTTTGTTGGAGAAGATGGCACTAAGATCGAGAAGGAAGTCTTCCAAGCACCAAGTTCTGGCATCGCTATGGCGATGTACAATCTTGATGAGTCGATTGGAGATTTTGCACGCGCCTCATTTAATTATGGCCTGACGCGCAACCTACCGGTTTACCTGTCGACCAAAAACACCATCCTCAAAGCTTACGACGGTCGCTTTAAAGATATCTTCCAGGACATCTTTGACGCCGAGTTTAAAGCCGAGTTTGACAAGCGTGGTCTTGTTTATGAGCACCGCTTGATCGACGACATGGTTGCTTCTGCATTGAAGTGGTCCGGTGGCTACATCTGGGCCTGTAAAAACTACGACGGCGATGTGCAATCAGACACGGTTGCACAAGGCTTTGGCTCTTTGGGATTGATGACCAGTGTGTTGCTGACGCCGGATGGCAAAACTGTTGAAGCTGAAGCAGCGCACGGCACAGTGACTCGCCACTACCGCGAACATCAGAAGGGCAATGAGACCTCAACCAACTCGATTGCTTCTATCTTTGCCTGGACACGTGGCCTTGCCCATCGTGCCAAGCTTGATGACAATTCTGATCTTGCCAAGTTTGCCAGCACGCTTGAACAGGTGTGCATCGATACGGTGGAATCAGGCTTCATGACCAAGGATTTGGCGTTGCTTGTTGGCCCAGAACAGAAGTGGCTCACAACAACCGGGTTCCTCGACAAGATTGATGAAAACCTGAAGAAAGCGATGACAGCTTAATCAGTGCGGACATAAGATGTGTGCCTGGCACCAGGCACACATCCTGACAAAGACCAAAAAACGCGCATGTTGTTCAATGAACAGTAGGCGCGTTTTTCTTTATCGCGCGCTACCTTTGTCCGCTGTTTTTCCAGGTGAAGCGATATTCTTTGCGCGTAGTGCGCGACTGTTTTGACCCGCCGCACCGGCAGCTCCCTGGAGTGCCTCGCGAAATTCATTGCGCTTTTTGTGAATGGACGCAATCACAGGGCCAGCTGCAACATCAAGCCCGACAAGGACGGCTTCAGAAAGTTGCAAACTGGCTTCAATTGTTTCCGGCACGGCATCACTGGCACCCAATTGATAGAGGTGGCGGGCATGTTCAGCATCGCGTGCGCGTGCGATAATGACAATATCAGGCTGCTTTTCGCGCAACGTGGCCACAATACCATTAATCTCACTGGGCGTCTGAAGGGTAATAATTACCGCATCCGCATTGGCAATACCAAGGCGCTCAAGAAGCACCATCGATTTGGCATCACCATAAAAGACGGGTTCGCCACGCGCCCGGGCGCGCAATGCAATGTCAGCATCATATTCAGTGACAACGTGCGAGACCTGATGATTATTCAGCATTTCTGAGACGAGAGACCCGACGCGGCCGTATCCGATGACAATTGCGCGTGGTTGTTCATCCATGCCAGGTAGATCAGCGATCGCCATCTGTTGATAGGCCTCACGCGACAGGCGTCCCGACAAGCGGCGCGCGACACTGTCCAGCACAGGAATGAGAGCCATTGAAAATGCTGCAATGACTTTCACGTTGGCCCCTATTTCAGGCGACAACACGCCATAGAAAATAGCCAATGAGGCAACGATGAAGGCGAACTCTCCACACGGGCCCAGCATGAGAGACGACTCGGTCGTCTCACGCCATGAAAAGCCTGCAGCACGCATCAGCCCAGCAACGACAACCGTCTTGAGTGCAATGACGCCTACAACAGCACCGACAATGGTCAGCGGGTCTTCAAACAGCTTGCCAAAATCAAGGCTCATGCCAACGACAAAAAAGAATACACCCAACAGCAAGCCTTTGAACGGATCAATCGTCGCTTCAATCGCACGGCGGAATTCTGTTTCAGCGAGCAACAGTCCGGCAATAAATGCGCCAAGCGCCATCGACAATCCTGCCGCTGCCGTTGCAAGGCCACTGCCAACAGCGACCAACAACGTTGCAGCCACAAACAGTTCCGCATTGTCGCTTGAGGCAACGAGGCGGAACAAGGGACGTAGCGCCAACGTACCAATGGCAACAATTGCCCCGATGGCAATGGCCGCCTGGCCAAACGCCTGAAACATGGCACTCATGGCCGACAACTGGCCCTGTGCTGTAGCTAAGATTGTCACCAGCAACAACAGAGGCACAACAGCCAGATCCTGCAGCAGCAATATCGAGAACGTGGCCCGACCCGACGTCGTCGCCAAACGCCGTTGTCCCGATAAAATTTCTACAACAATTGCCGTCGACGACAATGCCAAACTCAAAGCAATGATAACCGCCGATGCAAGGTCGAACTTTAAGGCCATCAAAACCCCACCGATGACGATGCTCGAAATCAGCACCTGCAATCCACCAAGGCCAAATACCAACCGACGCATGGTGACCAAACGCTTGAACGACAACTCAAGGCCAACCAG
>CBDFNK010000010.1:0-78600 GCA_965250205.1 Hyphomicrobiaceae bacterium | reverse complement strand
GCGCTTCAGCGGAAAGTGCCCTCACTTTCATTTTGATGCGAAAACGATCGCGGAGAACACCGGCTAGGTTACCCAAGGCTTCCGACAAGTTGCCACCTGCCTGTTGTTGAATGGCGATCACGATCGCCAGGAATTTCACTTCCGCTAAGGGCATGCGTTGGATAAGTCGTTCTAAGGCTTCAGCCAAAGAGACGCCAACGCGCTGCTGTTCGACAACCTCGAGAAACTCGCTGGCGATTGGCTCAGGGCTCTCGCGTGAAATAATCTGAAGACATTCGTTGAGCGGCAGGCCGCTTTTGATGCCGCGCACGACAACGTCAATGGCATTGGCTAGCTCAGATTGGAATTTTGCCTGGCGTCGTTTAATGAGCTTGCTCAACATCCAACGTGGCAGGCCAAGAGTGCCGATGAAGGCAATGACGGCAACTGCGACAATTTTAAAACCTGAGTTAGAAATAAACACCATCGCGCCGCTAGCACAGACAAGCCCGCAGATCATGCTTGCGATCCAAAAAGACCGGGGTTCTGCATCAAGACCTGCGCGTTGCAGCTTAATTCGCAACGTCAGCTTGGCCCGGGCTTTCTGCTGGTCCTCAAGACCTTTTAAGGTTTCTGCAACGGCTTGTCGACGTGTTGCGGCAACGTCATCTGCGGAGCGTGAGGCAATGCGATTGGCGCGGTTCTCTGTCACGCCGCTGATGCGTTTCTCAGCTTTCTTGTCGCCGGACAGGTGCGGGTAGGCAATCACAAAAATAACAGTGCCAATGGCAATAGCCGCCAGCAGGGGGATAAGCAGGGATGACAGTTCAGGGTCAAGCATTACCTTCTCCCAGTGGGTTGCCGTGTTCATCTAGAATTTCAGAGGCAGCCAATGCTTCTGCAAGGTTGCCTTCTTCTTTGTAGTACAGGGCACGATCCCAGAAACGTGGACGGGCGATACCCGTAGAGCGGTGGCGCCCTTGAACTGTTCCATCATCACTGTCACCGGTAATTTCGAAGACGATCAGGTTCTGCAGGGTCACGGTATCTTCTTCCATGCCCAGAACTTCGGTGATGTGCGTAATTTTACGTGAGCCGTCTCTTAAGCGAGAGGCTTGAACGATGACATCGATCGAACCGCATATCATTTCGCGAATGGTTTTCACCGGCAACGCATAGCCACCCATCATGATCATCGATTCCAAACGACTAATTGCTTCACGCGGGCTGTTGGCGTGGAGCGTGCCCATGGAGCCGTCGTGGCCCGTATTCATAGCCTGCAGTAGATCGAATGCCTCAGGACCGCGAACCTCGCCGACAATAATACGTTCCGGGCGCATACGCAGACAGTTTTTGACGAGTTCACGCATGGTAATTTCGCCTTCGCCCTCAAGGTTGGGCGGGCGTGTTTCCAGACGGACAACGTGCGGCTGCTGTAGCTGAAGTTCGGCCGAGTCTTCGCACGTGATGATGCGCTCTTCTTCATCAATGGAACCGGTGAGACAGTTGAGCAGCGTGGTCTTACCAGAACCGGTACCGCCAGAAATCAGAACGTTACAACGTACCCGACCAATAATCTTCAAGATTTGTTGGGCTTGTGGTGTGATCGATCCGAACTTAACCAGCTGCTCCAGCGTCAGCCGGTCCTTCTTAAACTTACGAATGGTGAGAGTGGGGCCGTCAATGGCCAAAGGCGGGGCAATAACGTTGACACGAGAGCCATCAGGGAGGCGCGCGTCACAAATCGGGCTCGATTCATCGACACGGCGACCGACTTGGCTCACAATGCGCTGACAGATGTTCATCAACTGTTGGTTGTCAGAGAAGCGAACACCGGTGGTGAGCATTTTGCCGGCGACTTCGATATACGTCGTGTCGGCACCATTAACCATGATGTCGGCGATATCATCTCGTGCCAACAACGGCTCAAGGGGGGCCATATCCCAAAACGTCGTTACAGATGTCTTCGAGCAATTCTTCCTGCTCGGCGATCGACATCACCACATTTTTGATTTGAATGATTTCGCTGACGATGTCGCGAATTTCATCTCGTGCAGCAGCGGCCTCCAGTTTTGCCAGCTGCGTCAAATCGATAGTGTCGATCAGTGCGTTAAAAACGGAAGTTTTAACATCATAGTATTCTTCCGAGCGCTTGCGCGAGCCACTAGAGGCTGACGCCTGCATTGACGGTGGTTCGGGAGGAGGGGCAGGTTCCGGTTGCGGCGCTACCGCCGCAGCAGGTTGTGCTGGGGCTGGTTGCGGTGCGGGTTTTGGAGCCGCTGGATCTGTAGTTCGTCGGCCAAACATTGATGACGCTCCCTTAGCGCGACAGTTTTAGTTTTTGCAGAATTGGCGCCAAGCCGGATTGTTTTTCCGGTTTGGTTTCCTTGCGGTGTGCAAGCAGCATGGCGAGCTCACGGAAGGTCTGGGCTGCTTTTGCTCTTGTATTCAGTTCTTCAATCATTTGTCCGTTGTTGGAGGCTTGGCCAAAGACTTCACTGTCAAATTCAATGACTGCGGATGCTTCAAGGCCGAGCGCTTTCTCAAAGTCAGATTGAGGAATCTCAGGCCGTTTTGGCATCGCTGACATATTCAAAATCAGATGTGGTTTAGCGTCGTTTTTGCGGGACTGCTTGAGCAACTCGAACACGTTTTTGGCGTTACGCAAGTTGGCAAGGTCCGGAGCTGCCGTGATCACAACTTCATCAGACTGCAACAGGATCCGTTTGACCCACGGTGTCCAGGTATGTGGCAGATCGATCGCAACATAGGGCACGCTTTGGCGGACAACGTCGACAACCATGTCGCAGGACTCTGCAGAAATTTCATAGTCGCGGTCCAGCATGACAGGCGCCGCGAAGATCGACAAATGGTCCGAGCATTTTGTCAGCAGTCGATCAAGAAGAACTTCATCAAGACGTTCTGGTGTCGACAAGGCTTCAGCAATGCCTTGAATGGGATCTTGGTTGAAGTCGAGGCCCGTGGTGCCGAAAGCCAGGTCAAGATCAGCGATCACGACATTAGTTTTGAGCAGCTCGGACAGGATCCATGAGGTGTTGTGGCAAATGGTCGATGAGCCAACACCGCCCTTTGAACCAATGAATGAGTAGACATGGCCAACGGGGCCCGCATCTGGATCGTTGTAGAGGTTGGAAAGGCTCTCCATGAATTGTGCTGGCGCAATCGGTGCCACCAGGTATTCACTGACACCACGTTTCAGCAATTCACGATAAAGCATCACATCATTACTGTGCCCAATAACAACAACCTTGGTGCCTGGATCACAATATTCTGCAAGCTGATCCAGTTGAGCCAGCATGACATCACCGGTCTGCATTGTTTCAATGATGATCAGGTTAGGTGTTGGGCTTTCTTGATAGTGTGTAATTGCGGCCGTTGGCCCACCCATGTGCACACTGACGTGTGCTTTGCTCAGGCGACGGTCTTCAGATGAAACCTGAAGTGCTTCGGCCGTTTGCTGACCTTCACAGAAAGCCTGGATGGAAATACGTGGAATTGGCCGTGCTTTTGCAAGACTGCCACCTTCACCAATCATCGGTTGTTGGTTGTTGGGTGCATTACCCTCGTGAGCGCTCATATCTTCAGCTGCATTGCTCATAGTGGCGGTCCTCAACTATCCTTCAGCTTATTCTTGATCACTTGTATTGATGCGTTCATCGTCACTCTTATCCGAGGCAGAAACTTCACCCCCGATGTACTTGTTGAATGCCGTGTTGCGGCGATCCGAGTAACGTTCGGTTTGTGTTCTTGGGCCCAGCAGATCGGCAGGGTTTGCAACCATCGCAGCTAGGTTGCGCTGGGAGGCGCAGCCAAAGTTTGCGTACGGTATGTTCTGCTTGTTACCTGTGAGGTTATGTGACCAGTTTCCGCATTCAGGACCTTCTGCGACATAGCGTAGATAGGACAACTGAATTGGACCATGTTGATCGTAAGAGGTTTCAACTGAAATGGAAGCTTGTTGAAAGCCAATGTCGGTCAGGAGTTTTCGGATATCCTGCACGGCGTACATCGAAGAAATTTCGTTCTTGCCACCTGTAGGTACTGAGATCACCATCTTCGAATTTCCTGCATCACTGGCACGAGAACGTTGTGCGAAGTTGATGATTTGTGCCCGCTGGCGGGGTCCAAGACCACGTGCGCTCGACGATACAGAAACATTCAAAGTTTCAGGTTCTTGCGACACCATAATCGGATGGCGCTGACTTGGATCAACTAACGTCCAACCAGCAACGTCACCTTTGTATTCGTTGTGTTTGCAGGCACCTAGCGTAAGGGCTGCGGCTGTTACAACGAGCACTGATGTGAGACTTTGCCGTGCAAGGAAGCGGGCGGAAGTCTTTGAGTATGTAGTCAACTTCATAATTGCTCTCCAGTGCACGCGTTATTCGACGATAAAGCCGTAGTCGCCCTTAAGACCGCCAGAAGGAACGTGGGTTCCTTTGCCGTAGATGCGATTGAGGTGGCCCAGGAACATTCCCTTGAGGTCTGAGGCTGCTGCCAGTCCATCCAACGGACGGGCAAGGTTTTTGCGCGCCGTAGGCTTGATGATGTAAGGCGTCACAATCACAACCAGTTCAGTTTCCTGTTTCACAAAGTCACGACTGCGGAACAAGGTGCCAAGAATTGGAAGGTCTTTGAGCCCAGGGAAGCCGTCGATGTTCTGACGTACGTCGTCCGAGATCAGACCGGCCATGGCCATTGATCCACCCGATGGCAATTCAACCGTTGAATTCGCTTGGCGTTTCTTTAGCGCCGGAATAGCGATGTTCGACAACTGAACCGATCCGTTGGTTGTCAGTTCACTAACCTCTGTTTCAATCTTCAAGCTAATGCGTCCTTCGGACAGAACAGTTGGGGTAAAGGCAACACCAACACCGAACTCCTTGAAGGTGACGCTGAGGGCACCATTCGAGTCGACCACAGGGATTGGGTATTCACCACCAGCTAGGAACTTGGCTGATTCACCGGAAATCGCGGTGAGGTTTGGTTCTGCCAGTGTGCGCAATAAGCCAGCACGTTCTAACGCGCGAATTGACTTACTGATCCGGCCATTGGAGTTGTTAAAGACGCTACTAATACCACTGTTGCCAAATGTTGAGGCAGCTGGTCCCTGATTAAAGGCACATAGGACACCTGCGGTCAGACATGATGCACTTGCTGCTGCACCCAGTGCTGCCTGCGTGCCAATTCCGGGAATGGGCAATGTGCCAAGACCAAGCGCCGAGGTAAGGGGCAGCGAGTTTTCGGTCAGAAGACTTGTAGAGAAGCTGCCTGAGTTGATCGAAGCGCCAACGTTGATGCCAAATTGTTTCATTAACGAGCGTTCGACTTCTGCCACGACAACCCGCAACATCACCTGTTCTTCACCTTCGACGGCGAGCATGTTGATGACCTGAGATTCTGAGCGTTTGTCTTCATCTGGATCTTTTACAATGAAGCGTGAGGCCAGTTCGCTGGCACGCTTAGAGTTGGCTGGGCTGCGAACAGATCCAGTAAGAATGACGGTACGGTTCAAAATCTCAGATGAAATGTTTGAGCCGGGGATGAGTCGCTTGAGAAGGCTATCCAAAACACCTGTGTCAGGGTCAATCGAGACCTCAAGCGTCAGTATTTGCTCGCCATTGGTGTCAAAGAAGAAGACATTTGACTGGCCGATTTTCTTGCCGATCAAGTGAACCCGATTATTCGACTGGACAACGGCGTCCATATATTCAGGCGCTGACACCATGATGTCGCGTAGTTCACGCGGCAGCTCAATAACAAGCGCTTTGTTAAGCGCCAGTTTGACTTCGCGTGATTGCGGCAAAGATTCGTGAGCACCAATGCGCAAGTTTGACTGGTGTTTGCCTTTGGCAGCCGCCTGTTGAGAAGAGGCACCAAGTGCAGTAGACATTATTAAGCAGGCTGTCCCGACCAGGGCATTTGCCCAAAAGGACCTGCGAACGTTGATTAACATGGATCAATAGCCTTCCAACGAGCTACGTTAAATTTTACGAATTCAATTCACGCCGTACGCACGTGAACCCACTCCATAACGCAACACGCGAATACCACCACCACCAGCACTTTTCTTCTTCAAAGCCGTGCCGTCTGTGGGTCCAGTCTCTCTGTTGAGATCGGCAACCGAGCGCAGTGCCAAAGAAATTTCACCCATCGAGTTTGCCAGAGCCAACTGTTCTGACTGGCGAGGGGTTAGCTCAAGCGTTGCAGTCTTGCCAGAAACACCAGAGGACTTTTTGGTTTCGTTGTTTTGCAATTGTTGACCAATTGCGAGGATACGAACGTTTTCAAAAAGCGTGTCACTGTAAAATTCGTCTTTTCCGCTGCGGTTTCTTTCGCGGCGGATCAAGATCACATCGACATGGTCATTTGGAAGGATAAGACGGCCTGCAGCGGTCTCTTCCTTGATCTCAGTTGAAATGGCGCGCATGCCCTTAGGTAGAATGGCGGCAAGAACGCCACCTTGGCCTGCTGCAACCAGTTTTTGTTTGGTGATTGGCTCGCCTGCCAAGATCGGAGCGCGTGCAATGGCACCGGAAAATTTTGCAATCTGGCGTGAGCCGGTATCGCGTGTAATGTAGCTTGGCGTGACTGCATCGCTCGGCCATGTCTGCCAGGTAAACAAAGCATCATTGGTGACCTCACCAAGTGAGATATCGCGGCGGGCCACGTAGACTTCTGTTGAATCAACTTCAACTTCAACGCGCGTTTCGATTTTTTCCTGGCCAACCATGCCCTTCAGCAAAATGAATGCTAAAATGCCTGCCGTCGCGGCAATACCTATCCCAATTAATTGTGCTCGCTTCATCGCGCGATCAGTCCTTTTTGCCGTAGGGAATGCCCTAATTGTTAACGGCAGTGTGCGCGACAAACGTCAATGGGAAGTTAACTGGTGTAACAAAACAGTATGGATTTTGTTTTAAAAGAGTGCGGCGTCAAACTTAGAGCTGTATCTCTGCGCAAAGTTCGCGACCGGCTATCCGCTAATAAGGCTAAACCAATAGGTTTGCGGGTAGACCAGCAATGCGCCACCTGCGATTGCGATACCGTAGGGAATGCCACTGCCGGACTGGTGCAGGCGTGTAGCCCAGCTAGGAAGGGGTAAAACAGCAAGTGGATAAAAGCGATAGATTAGGATTGCTACGGCAAGGACGCCGCCGAGGGTTGCAGTCTGCGCCAAGAACAGGAGCAGGTTGTCAAAACCGACCCATAAAGATGCCGCTGCAATGAGCTTGGCATCACCACCGCCCATCCAGCCAAGTGCAAACATGGCAATAGTGCAGCTCAGCACCAACAAAAAAGCAGCCAAATGCCAGCCAAACTGTTCCCAGGACATGCCGGTGAGTGGTGCCGCAATCACAAATCCAACCAGCAAGGCCAGCGAAATGCGATTGGGGATGGTCATCGTCAAGAGATCCATCGATGCTGCAAATGCCATTGCGGCAGGGAATATCAACAGCAGTGGCGATTCGAGTATCAAGAAGCATGCTCCCAGTGCACAGATGTCGATCTGTTCAGATCCGTGTTCATTAAATCTAGTGTGGGGCTTAAGCTTTAATCTTTGGTTTCTTTGATGATGATTTTACTGAGAAAATTTAGCTTGACGGTAGACGCAACTCAATCCAATTGCGCTGCTTTCAGGCCATTTTTTCATACAACAAATTATGAGTCTTTGAGTGGCCAGGATGCCCAATTTGCTGCGGTCCCACAACTGGGAAGGTCTGCACCCAAGCTGTGCGTTCTCATCATCTTTCGATGTCAAATCAACTGAAAGACTCATTAAAACGCCAACGCTGTCCAAAATGGTTCAACAAAAAGTCCGTCGAGCGATGCTCGACGGACTTATTTTGTAAGTCCAGAAAATAGAACTGGACACCGGATTCAATCAGCTTGCTGGTTAAATTTAGAGTTACTTCTTAGAAGAAAGGTCCGTAGCAATGGTATCGAACGTAGAGGACAGATTGGTACCAACCGAGCCTGCTGCGGTGATGATGGCTGTGCCGATGAGGGCAGCGATCAGGCCGTATTCAATTGCAGTTGCACCAGACTCATCTTTAGCGAAACGAGATACAAAGTTCATTTTCTATTCTCCCAATATTGAATGTAAGCTTACGAATGCTCCAGTTCTGAGGGGGCAGCCCCCGTCTCTGAACTGTCGGCAATCTAGTGGGTAGAAGTTAAAGCTAAGTAAAAAATGGCTACTTACTGCGTAAATGGACTGTGGCGCCATGGTAAACAAAAGAATAAACTGCACTTATACATAGAATTGTCCAAGATAAATTACGGTTTAATTTTATTAAATCAATAAGTTTTATTGCTTTTACATATTTTTTAGGCGTTTAGGATCGTTAATATATTATCTTTCTAAGAAAAAGCTATCTCAGAGCAGGCGTTTTGCTTGGTTTGAGCTACACGTTCGTTGTCTCTGATCCCGCCTTGCCAAGCCAAATAGTCTGAAAGTCTACAATCGAGCATTCGGCGAAAACCCAAATTATCTGCCTGGGCACATCGAAATTCGTCGCGCCGACCCAAATTGCACGATTTTGACGCTTAGATTTGCAATTCGTTCACCTTTTGATGGGCAAATAGAAGGAATTGATGGTTCCAGAAGGAAAACGCGCGATGTCGGCAGAGCTCAGCAACCCAAATTCTTTTGCTCGCTTGATGAAAGTGATGATGATTTCTGTGTTCGCTGTGCTGGCCATGGCAACCCATGCACCTCAACGTGCCAACGCCAGCGATCTGATCGTCTACTATGATCAATCGCAGTTGCTTCGCCTGCCACGTCCGGTCTCAGAAGTTATTATTGGCAACCCATCCATTGCAGACGTCTCTATACAAGGCGGAAATTTGTTGGTGGTCACAGGTAAAACCTTTGGCATGACCAATATTATAGCGCTCGATGCAGCACGTAACATCATCCAAGATCAGCGGGTTTTGGTGGAACGTGATGAAAATCGGATCATCAATGTACATAAAGGTGCCTCTCGCCAATCCTTTAGCTGTACACCAAATTGCTCGCCAACGTTGACGATTGGCGACGACATCGCTTATTTTGACAGCATCAATAAGCAATCATCTACTAAGACCAAGTTCTCAGCGACCGGCAGCTCAACATCTGGCGCTCCCGGTTCTGGTCAATAGGCTGCCCTCGCGGTCTCAACTCAATGATCATGCAAAATGTTCCGCCGCGATATTTTGCTGCGTTAGCGGACTGTCTTTTTCTCTGTATATTTGGAAAAAGGCGCGCGGGCGGCTCATTATATAAGCAAAGACGCAATGCCATGCGGGGCACGATGGCTTCGTGTCTGTTTTAGCTTCAGGTCATTGCAACCCGAAGCTTGGTGCCAATGCTCATTGTTACCGATGGCATGTCAGGCAGGGCACGATTACTGGTGGGGATGACCTAGATCAACCTTGTGAAAAGTTGGCATCGACTTTGAGCAGATAAGTTGATCGCCAGTCTTGGGATAGAGTCTTGGGATAGAGTGATGAGATAGAGCGTCGCGCAAATAGCTTCGCTGGTATGAGAATAGGCTCGACACTCTAAGTGATCAACTCATGCGACCTACAATACGCAATTGCACTAATCCATATTTTAGGAACGATTTGTGTGCACGCTCATTACTCGTACTTTACCATAATTTTGGGTTTAGCATTTCATTAGCTCTTCGTTCACTGCTGATCCGTTAGATTTACATCAAAGAAGAACGGATTTTTGGGTGAGGCCGTTAGGTATGCATATTTCGAATAGGTTTGGAGGAGCCGCGATCCTCCGTGTGGGCGCTGGCAAATTGCGTGGATTTTCTAAAGATAGAAAAGGCACGACGGCCATTGAGTTTGGCTTTGTGGCGTTGCCATTCTTTTTGTTTGCCTTTGGCATTATGCTGGTTGGCTTGAAGTACTTTACGGAAAATGCACTTGAGCATGCGGTTGAGTCTGCCGCACGCGAAATTCGCACCGGTCAGGCGCAAAAAGGCGGCAAAAACGCTCGCTCAATTTCGTACCATGGTGTGCACGGCGGCCAGTAGCTACATCTCTTGTGATGCGAAACTGGTGGTTCATGTCCAGTCTGCGGATGAATGGTCAAACCTCACCCCAATTCCGTGCCTCACTGGCGGTGCGCTGTCACCGCAGACGGGCCTCGGAGCTGACCCACTTGCAGAGTCTTCAGGACAAGCAGATGCAGTCGTGCTCGTAACAGCTTGTTATGAATGGGAAATGACGCAAGCCTTTGGCCTTGGTGGCCTCGGTGCCGCCATTGGCGATATGGCCAATGGCTCTTCTCTTGTGCAAGCCGTGGCGACCTTCCGCACCGAGCCATACCAGTAAATCACATTGAGATCATCGCAACTCACAGTTTTAAGTATCAAGGAAGTGCACTATGTCATCCAGATTTTTACACCGTAAGTCGGTTGAGGTTCGCCACCTGGCACGCCGTCTGAAGGGAAATGTTGCTGGTGTTGCGGCGGTTGAATTTGGTCTGATAGCACCGGTGATGTTGATTATGCTGATTGGAACTATTGAAATCAGCCGCGCGATCTCGATCGATCGGCGCTTCGGTTTGGCAACGTCTATGGTCGGTGATCTTGTAGCGCGTGAAGATGACATGACCGCCGCCAATCTCAACGCAATCTACGATATCGTTGAGCACGTGATGTCACCTTATGATTCAGCGCAATTAAAAATCTCAGTGGTCCCGGTCAAGGCTGCGAGTGACAATAAGAGCAATACAAAGGTCTATGCGTCATCAACCAACCGTCCTTCCTTTAATGGCATGGTAGCACCAGGTAGGTGCTCGGACTATGGCCTAACCGCCGGTCTTGTCGGCAAGGGCGAAAGCGTGATTGTCGTTGAATCGAGCTATAATTTCAAACCGCTTTTGGTCAATGATTTGATTGGCGCCAGTACGTGGACCGACAAATCGGTATTGAGCCCACGAAGCTCGTGCGTTGATTTTGATGACAACAATTGCGTATCGAGCTGTCCTTAGGCTTCGGGTTACCGGTCGCACTCGAGTACACCAATTCAAAGGACTGCCTTCACTATTGTGGGCGGTCCTTTTTCTCTTTTTGGGTGCTGGCTAGACGGTGGTCGTATTGCCGTCTGGCTGTACCGCTCCTGTCCTTCGTGGAAGGACAGTTTTTCTCAATTGAGCAGATATAGAGCCCTATCGGAAGACATAGATTCAACCTAATCTCGCGGAGAAAACTTTGATGATAGAGGGACTTATTGGGTATGGGCCGAAGATCCATACATACCGCGGAAGAACTGCGTGAGCTCATTCTCGTTTCAACGACAGAATTGATTGAGAGTGAAGGGCTGGCAGGATTGTCCGCACGTGAAATCGCGCGGCGTATCGGCTATTCGCCAGGTACGCTCTACAATGTGTTTGATAATCTCGATGACCTCGTGTTGACCATTGAAGGTCGGTTGTTGGATCGTTTGGCACTTGCTCTACAAGAAGTTCCGTCTAATGAAAGCCCACACACACGCTTAAAGAATATTGCGATGGCTTATCTGCACTTCACGCACGATAATCCCAAGCTTTGGAATTTGTTGTTTGAGCACCACATGCAAGCCGAGGCGCACATCCCGACCTGGTATCAGGAAAAGCTCGAAACGCTTCTGGCAGAAGTTGAGAGTGAAATTGGGCGCTTAATTCCCGAAGCAGAAGAAAATCAAGTAAAACGCAGTGCGCGCGTCCTGTGGGCTGGTGTTCATGGCATTACCTCCCTGTCGACAACCGACAAGTTAGCCATTGTTACGACGGAAGCCGCCTCACCGCTTGTTGAAGATCTTATCGATCATTATCTCAACGGTTTGGCCAAACCGACATCATAGCGTGATCACTTTGAAACATGTTCGGTGCATTGGGCTGTTACTGCTGGCTATTAATTGAGCCTGTCTCAAGTCCGGGCTGGGCGGCATCGGATGGGTTGGGCCCGGCAACCATGTGGCGCTTGCTTGGAAAAATACCAAACCAGGTTTCTTGCGGCCACATCCGCTCATTTAATTCCGTCCACATTTGTTTTGACGACATGCCATCAACAAATGTTTTCGGCGATGGTGTCAGGACCAAAGCAATGGCTGTGGCCGCTGCCATGGCAATGGCTGCTGATGGGTAACGGTTGTCAAAAAACTTGAGTGCTGTTCCAAAAGATGCCTTGAGGCGGCGCCCGGTAATGTCAACGGAGTACATTTCATCAAGGACGAGGTGGACGAAGTAACCGATAAACATAAAGCCAGCGCCCAACCAGGCAACGCCTTCGTGACGGTTAAACACGTACTTGAATGCAATCGCGGTCAGAGCCGCCACCAGCAAGCCTGCCATCAAAGAATGCCAGTTGCCACGATGAACGGAGAGCTTGTGAAACAGAAAATAAAGTCCGTAGCGCACGCCAATCAGCGCACCGAGCCATAAGATCCAAAGCTCTGCAATCGAGTATTTTGTGGCATAGGTAAATAAGACGGCAAATGAAAAGAAAACGGCGAGGCCAGCAAACATTCCACGTCCAGCGCGCGATTTTTGTAAATCGATGTCTGGCAGCACAGAGCCAACCACACCGGCAAGCGTCACGGCGATCACGTTTTCTGGCGCCACCACATCGGCTGCCAGAGTGAGTGTGCCAAGCGCGCCTGCAACCAGGGTGCCTGCTGCAATATGGGTGGTAAAATTGGCCATTGTACCGTCTCCATTGCGCTGTGTTTTCAGGGGGGGGTCGCGGCGGTATGCCGGATGTTTCATCAGCACTTCCTTTGTTAGGCACCAGATTCGATGTCAAAGGGGTAGGAAGTGTGCAGGGCTTTGTGTGGATAAGCCTAGATATTATCGCGCAGAAAGGCATTGCTGTCCGTTTGATCCATTTTGCGTGGGATGCCGTGGGGCCATTCTTGATGGCCATGATCGATAAAAGGCTTTTGGAAAGACCATGAATTACCGTCACGCTTTTCACGCCGGTAACTTTGCTGATGTTCTCAAACATATCGTCTTGGTGCGCTCTATTGAATACTTTAAGAAAAAGCCAGCACCATTTCGTGTCATCGATAGCCATGCAGGGATTGGCATTTATGATCTTGAAAGCGAGGCCGCACGCAAGACAGATGAATGGCACTCAGGTATTTTGAAAATACAAAAAAGTACGTTTTCGCCCGCGGTCGAATCGCTTCTGCATCCTTATCTGAATGCCATCAATGCTGAGAATCCCGATGGCAAGCTGCGGTTTTATCCGGGCAGTCCGAAATTGGTATCGCGGTTGCTGCGCCCGGTTGACCGTTTGATTGCAAACGAACTTCACAGTGAAGACGCAGCACTATTGCAACAAACGTTTGCATCTTCCCGACAGGTGAAAGTTATGTCGCTTGATGGTTGGACCGTGTTGAAGGCGGTTCTTCCACCCAAGGAGCGGCGCGGGATCACACTCGTCGATCCTCCTTTTGAGCAGCCGGGCGAATTTGATCGCCTTTTGCAGTCAGCAATTGAGCATCAGCGCCGGTTTGCAACGGGCGCGTTGATATTATGGTTTCCTATAAAAGATCGTCGACGTGTTGCAACGTTCTATTCTCAGATCAGTTCGCTGAATATAGACAAATGCTTACTCTGCGAATTGGTAGTTGATCGCATTTTTGACACTGGCGCGGTGCGCGCAACGGGACTGATCGTTGTCAATCCGCCCTACCCACTGCATGATGAGTTGCAATTGATTTTGCCATCATTGTGCACAACTCTAGGGGTCAGCCGCTCAGCATCCCATGACCTAAGATGGTTGAGTGAGGCATAGGCGTGGAGCCAACTTGAGTGCCCACAACATATATCAGAGTCATAAGTTTCCAGTTGCGTGCAGTGCATAATTTCACGATACGCTAGCCAGCGTTCACGATGAAAGATTGCGACTTGGTTACACTATTCGTTTTGCTCATCTCAGCGTATGCGGCCTGCTGATGTTCAACATCTTGAAGTGTACAAACAGACGTGCGCACGCTCGCGTCTGTTTGCTGATGTTCGTGCCAATTCCGTTTGAGGAGTGGAGTTTGGTGAGGACCTCAAGCAATGCGGCAGACTGGAACTGTAAAATTCTACACTCAGCAAAAGGGTTACGGGTTTATCGCTCCAGGTGATGGCGGTAGCGATGTGTTTGCACACGTCACAGCCGTATAAAGTTCGGGAAGGAAAGACCTTACAGAGGGTTCAAAAATGTCATTTGAAACAGAGCCAGATAAGCGTGGCCAAGGCCCCCAAGGCTGTCAATTTGGAAGTGGCCGTCGCGCCGGCCAAGTAGCCGTCACGACGCCAATATGCGTGCGTTATCCCAATCGCGGTGCAAACACGCAACGTTTTCGCGCCAAAGCTCAATTTTTTGTGGGCAGTGGATAAGGTAGCTGTGCATTGATCCGCCATCTGTATGGATTTAGCGTGCCCACTGCCGTTTACTGCCCGCGATATGGATTAAGACGGAGGATACCCAATGACTATGCTTACGAAGTCTGCAACGGCCCTTGCCTTGGCAGCTGCCCTTTCAGTTGGCGCTGTGACAACGGTATCTGCCAAAACCTGTTTTAAAAAGGCGGGTGTTGGCGAAGCGACAACTAAAAAAGGCGCTCAATTCCAGGTCGATGAAGTGTTGTTGCAGGCCACCGACTGGGGTGCGTGGGCGGCATGGATGGCGAGCGGAACAACACCAGGCTACAAGTTTGGCAAGCGCTTTTACAGGTGCAATAAAGGTGGCAACTGGGGTTGGAAGTGCTACGGTCAGGCACGCATCTGCAAGCTCTAGGCCATCAAGCCTTTTGTTGTACACAGCCAAGCTATTTGCGCGACGCTCTATCCCATGACTCTATCCTAAGACTGGCCCTAAGACTGGCGATCAACTTATCTGCTCAAAGTCGAACCCAACTTTTTGCAGGTTGATCTACAGCGTCGCGCCAAAGGTGTAGGCGGTTTTGCACCTGCAACACAATCCAATTCAAAAAGTTAGAGCACGACCGTTGAATCAAACTAACATGAACGTGCTCTAAGTCCTGAGTTTTACGTCAAACTATTGCGTGTTGCATTATTTGTTCACGCATTTGATGTGCTCTTTACAGAATATAAAAAAACCGCGCTTAGAGGTTCTCTCTATGCGCGGCTTTGATTTTAGGATTATTGATTTCCTATTTGGCGAACATATTTTTCAGGATGCCAATAATTGCCATCAAGATGCCACCACCAACGCCGCCACTTGCGACTTGGGTCAGGATGCCAGCAAGGTCCATGCCGCCGCCAGCCATACCCAGCATAGGTCCAAGAATTGAGCCACCAAGACCGCCGCCTACGATACCGGCAAGTGAATTGCCAACGGTGCCAAGGCTCAGGTTTTTAAGTAGGCCACCAGCGACATTGCCGCCCAAAGCACCACTAACGAGTTGAATAATTAGGGGTAGAAAGTCCATAGAGTCCTCCGAAGTTTCCTCCTGGATTGCAAAGACACATGCCTTAGAAATCCTGTTTCATTAAGGCCAGTGTTAGTTGTTTTCCCATTGACCGTTGCCCACACTGGCACACCCTGAACAAGGATGCCATCTGACTGTTGCTCTGAAAACGGGTGTGTCCGCAACGTGATGTGGCAGACACAGGTCCTGGTAAAACGCGATTTGCTTTATCATAACGGGCGATCTGCCTCGCCTTTTTAACCAATAGAGAGCATACTCCGGCCAAATGGAAAAGATGCGAAGGTATTTAAAATGATGCGTAATCAACTACTTATGGCTGCTGTGGGGACAATGGCCTTGATCCTTGCTGCACCAATCGTTGAAGCAGGCGATCGACGGGCGAAATCGGGCGTTTCCTCGTCCGGAGGTGCCCATCCGACATCACGTCATTATCGTTCTGGTGCCCGGGTCAAAGGCTATCGGGCGCGTCGTGGTGGGTATTCCTATTCCTACCAAGACTCCATCAACACCTATGGCGATTCTCGCAGCAACTTCGGTGCGGCCACCAGTCTGCGTGATCCGATGCTGGATCGCCAATCACCGGCTGGCCCCTTCGATCACGGGTTTTTCTTTGATTCTGGCACCAGCCTGCACGGTGGTGATTCACCTTATATGAACTAGACCCGAGGCTATGGCGCTGGGTTTTTATGGCCGTCAGATGCTCCGTCAGCGTCTGACGGTTTTTTTCGCTTTTTTTGGGGCCTTTGCGCCAATTACCTTCACTTAGACGTACATTCCGGCGTTGATGATAGGACTTAGGGACGGGGCGGACGTGACAGTTGTGCCCAAATTGACCACACTTTGTTCTGAAACTTGTTCTATGGCCCTTTGCATGGCCTTCTGGTCCCGTTATAGCAGGGGCCAACCTGACGATTTATCATACTGTGAGGGGAGACTTCGATGAGCCGATTGGCCAATTACATAGCGGTAGCTGCCGTAGCTCTTGTTGTCTTTGGAAGCGGTTTTGCACCCGCCTCGGCGGCCTGCAAAAAGATGGGCTTCCTGGTCAATGACTATGGCAAAGATGGCCCAACAAGCGACGCGCAGGTTCTGCTTGATAAGCACATTGCAGCCTGGGCTGATGAGCAAGGTATAGAAGAATATTCCGTCGGCAAAAAATCAGTGAAGTGCGAGTTGTTCCTCGACTTTATCGTTTTTGATGAACACACCTGCACAGCCTCAGCCAATGTATGTTGGGGCGGCAGTAAGCAACCCAAAAAGCAAAAAGCAAAAGCCGAAAAAAAATCTAAAACAAAAACAGCAAAAGCCAAGACGAAGAATGAGACCAAGAAAAACGTTGCTAAGGTATCTGCCAAAAAAGAAGTTGTTGTGAAGACGGTTGCAACGAAAGTCGAAAAAGTGAAACCGGCATCAACCGATGCGGTAGAAACGAGCGCAATACCCAAGTATTCGGTAGCCGAAGATGCACCCACAAATACATCAACATCGCCACTCGTTCCAGATGCTAAAAATGTGGTGATCAGAAACACGGGCGAACCTACAGCGCTGACTGACCCTGTCGGTCAGGTGCGGGCTGCGGCAAAACCTGCGCAAACTGGTGCGGTTGCATCTGAGCGCGCTGCAGCTGATCGTGCGGCGGCAGCAGCCGAGCGTGCGGCGGCGGCGGCTGAACGGGCCGCAGATGCGGCTCAACTTGCGGCAAAAGCGGCGGTTCAACTTGCGGCAGAAGCTACCAAGCAAGCTGCTGCGGTTGAGAATTCTTCAAATCACTCTGCTGTTGTGGCACCGGTGACGCCAACCAAAACGCCATAAATCAACGACAATTGAATTGAAAAAAAGCGCGCTCGGATGACCCGGCGCGCTTTTTTTGTGCTCAGGGCAAAGTCAAGGCGACTAGTGCAACCTGCGAAAAGTTGGAATTGATTTAAAGCAGATTGACCTAGAGCGCGTATGACTTAGATGGATGCGCATGGCAGGGGCGTGGCACCTTCAAAACATCCACGACCACATTGCCAACCTTGTCAAAAGCATTCCTGAAACCGAGTGCAAAAACTACATCAAAAACGCAGGATACGCTTCCGCCTAATTCTGAAACGCTCTAGCGCCCGCCGCGTCCACCAGCTTTGGCAGCAGGCTTACCAGGCAGCATGCCTTCGCGTTGCAAGCGTTTGCGGGCCAGCTTGCGTGCACGACGAATAGCTTCAGCCTTTTCGCGCGCGCGCTTTTCAGATGGTTTTTCAAAGTAATTCCGGAGCTTCATTTCCCGGAAAATGCCCTCGCGCTGCATCTTCTTTTTGAGCGCCTTCAGAGCCTGATCGACATTGTTGTCGCGAACGAGTACCTGCACCCGGACACATCCTTACATTTTGTTTTGGAACGAAAACTACCAATCGCAGCCACCGATACCCCCGGCAAGACCACGTCCTGGCGTCAAATCTTGAGTGTTTCTATCAACAAACAGGGACATTGTCTATGTTTTGGCCCGGTTTTGAGCTGTCTTGGGGATGATTTCTGTGATGTGTCCCATCTTGCGCCCGGGGCGGGCCTGAGCCTTGCCATAAAGGTGCACACAGGCCCCAGGTTGCGCCGCGAAACGTGCCCAATGGCCCACGTCAGGGCCGATCAAATTGGTCATCAGGGCATCGCTGTGGCGGTCTGTCGCACCGAGCGGCCAACCAGCAATGGCGCGAATGTGGTTCTCAAATTGTGAGACCCGGCAGGCATCCTGGGTCCAGTGGCCTGAATTGTGAACGCGCGGGGCGATTTCGTTGACCGCCAGACGATCAGGTGCTCCTTCCGGCATGACAAATAATTCAACGGCAAGGAGGCCGACATAGTTCAAGGCCTCTGTGATTGCGTGGGCAATGGCGTGGGCGCTCGATGTCATGTCGTCAGGCAGGTCGGACGGCACGCGGGAAGTATCAAGAATACCGTTCTTATGCGTGTTGTGAGGCAGGTCATAAAAGGCTATCGCGCCATCACTACCGCGCACGGCGAGCACGGAAACTTCTCGCTCAAACGGCATGTGTCCTTCAAGAATCGCAGTTGGTGCGCCAAGGTCGATATAGGCTTGGCGCAGTTCTTCGAGTGTGCTCACCTGCGCTTGGCCTTTGCCGTCATAGCCAAGACGGCGCGTTTTCAGAAACGCAGGAAATCCCGTTGTTTTCTTTGCGGCTTCGAGATCGCAGTCCGTTTCAATGTTTGCAAATGGCGCAACGGGAATGCCTAGGCCAGACACAAAAGATTTCTCGATAAAGCGATCCTGCGCCACCTCCAGTGCTTTGCGGTCAGGCGACAGTCGGGCGTGGTTGGCTGCCACTCCGACCGCCTCCAATGGTACATTTTCAAATTCAAATGTAATAACGTCGACGCTGCTCGCAAAGCGTTCGATGGCCGTTAAGTCCGTGTAAGGGGCTATCGTGTTTTCAACGGCGATATCACAGGCGGGCCCGGTCAGATCTGAGAATACATGCGTTTTGAGGCCGAGTTCGGCAGCAGCCATAGCCAGCATGCGGCCCAATTGCCCGCTACCAAAAATGCCAATGGTCGAACCGGGTTTCAGCGCCGACACGTCAGTCATCCTTCGGTGTTTCAGGCACACCATCTGTTTGTGCTTGGCGCATTTGGGCGATGCGTTTTGCTAAGCCTTTGTCGCTGAGGGCAAGAATTTGCGCGGCGAGTAGCGCCGCGTTATGCGCACCAGGTTCGCCAATCGCCAACGTTCCAACAGGGATGCCAGCTGGCATTTGAACAATGGAATGTAAACTGTCGACGCCACTCAGCGCTTTGCTAGTGACCGGCACGCCGAGCACCGGCAGTGGTGTCATCGCGGCGGCCATGCCTGGCAGATGGGCTGCACCACCGGCACCCGCAATAATGACCTGAAGGCCACGTTCGGCTGCGGATTTGGCATAGTCATAGAGGCGATCTGGTGTGCGGTGAGCGGAGACAATGCGCGCTTCATAGGCAACACCGAGCTCATTGAGGAGCTCTGCACAGTGGCGCATCGTTGGCCAGTCAGACTGGCTGCCCATAATGATACCAACGAGAGGAGATTTGTCTGCCATGGTGTCAAGGTGATCGAAGCGTTCGATCCTGCTCCTGGTTTGGGCTGCGTGCCGGTGCGGCAGCGCCGTGTTTACCCGCCAGTCCAGACGACGGGTGCAGTGAAAAGAAGCGGGTTTATCGGATTGAGGGTGCCTCTGACAAGGTTTTTTAGGCACTGAGGTGTGAGTTAAGGCTCATGAAGCGCAATAACGGGCTTGATGGCCATTTTAAAGCGTATAAATGGGGACGTGCTGATGGCGCGCATGAAGGCGCTCAATCCCATTCATGGCGCGGGCTGAATCTAGGCGATAATATCGGGCAGCAATTGATCCTCGATTTTTTGGATGTGCTCTTTTAGCAATAACTTTTGTTTCTTAAGCCGGCGGATCGTAAGTTGATCTGCATTGATGCTGTCCTCAAGAAAAATGATGTCCTGATCAAGGTTGCGATGATCGGCTCTCAGCGCCGCAAGTTGTTCGCGAAGTTCTTGTTCGCTGTTGCTTGTCATGAATAATGCTCGCCCAGACCTTTTTCGAGACTTTTCCCGAGACCTTTTTCATGGCCTTTTCAATACAAGGTCAGCAAAAATGCGACCTCACGTGCGCCAACGGACATGAAATTATCGTCTGAATCCGACTTCGGAGCAAGCGCTGTAGGAGCAAGGTGTACAAAACTTGTACAAATTTAGGACGTTTGGCGTGTCATATTCAACTTTGGCAAAAAGTAGAGACAACTGTTTATCCGTTGGACACCTTTTTGCACTGAGATCAATGGACATGGTTTCTGATTTCTGCAACGATATCGTGTGTTTCACTCTCGAAAGGAGGCCACGATGGCATTATCTGGACATCTCCAGGAGCTTTCACAACGGCATAGCGCTTTAGAGCGACGGATTGAACAGGAGATGGCGAGACCGGGATCTGATGATCTCGAAATTCGGCGGATGAAACAAGAAAAACTAAAATTGAAAGATGAAATTACGCGGCTTGAGGCTGAGACGCGACATTAGCAAGAAATAGCAGTTCGGCGGGTACGATGTGCCCGCCTTTTTTATTTTAAAGCGAGGGCGGCTACAGCTCTCGCCCTGCAGTGTTGGGGAAAGACAAAAAGCATGTCTGTGTCTTCGATTTAACAAGACCTGCTTTAGAGGTCCTTGACGTGTTCTCTGAGCTTAAATTTCTGAATTTTACCAGTTGATGTTTTGGGAACCTCGGTGAACACGACGAAGCGTGGGGTTTTGAAGTTGGCGAGGTTATCTCGACACCACTGAATGATTTCATCTTGGGTCGTTTCAGAGCCGGGTTTTAACTCGACAAAGGCGCACGGCGTTTCACCCCATTTCTCATCAGGCTTGGCCACGACAGCACATGCCGAAACAGCAGGGTGTTTGTAGAGCACATCTTCCACTTCGATTGAAGAAATGTTCTCGCCACCTGAAATGATGATGTCTTTGGAGCGATCCTTCAGTTGCACGTAGCCGTCGGGATAGAGAACGCCCAGATCGCCAGAGTGGAACCAGCCACCCTCAAAAGCTTTGTCTGTGGCCTTTGGGTTCTTGAGATAGCCTTTCATGACGATGTTTCCGCGAAACATTACTTCGCCAATGGTTTCTCCGTCCGCAGCGACCGGCTTCATTGTTTCAGGGTCCAGAACAGTGAGGTCTTCAAGGGCGATATAGCGCACGCCTTGTCGCGCGCGTTTCGCAGTACGCTCATCGTCAGGTAGCTCATCCCAGTCCGATTTCCATTCATTTATGACGGCTGGCCCGTAGGTTTCTGTTAGACCATAAAGGTGCGTCAGATTAAATCCGGCGTCGGTCATGCGTTTTAATACCGACTGAGGTGGCGGTGCGGCTGCATGATTAAACGCAACGCGATGTGTAATTTCACGCTTGTCGCTTTCAGGGGCGTCAAGCATCGTTGCCATCACCACAGGTGCGCCCGAAAGGTTGGTGACTTTGTGATCGACAATGGCATCGTAGATCGCTTTGGCGCGGACCCATCTGAGACAAACATGCGTTCCTGCGACAACGGACACTGACCACGGAAAGCACCAGCCATTGCAATGGAACATCGGTAATGTCCACAGGTAGGTGGCATGCTGCGCCATCCCCGTTGCAACGGTGTTGGAATAGCACATCAGCGTTGCGCCACGATGATGGTAGACGACGCCTTTAGGGTTTCCAGTGGTGCCAGAGGTGTAATTAAGGGAGATTGCCTCCCACTCATTTTCCGGCATGCGCCAGGCAAAGTTGGGGTCACCTGCTGATACAAACTCTTCGTAGTCCAGGAAGGACAGTGGCTCATTGTCTTGGGGAAATTCAGTGTCGTTGTAGTCGATCAACAGCGGTTTGCTTTTGGCAATTTTTAATGCCTGATTGATTACCGGCGCAAACTCGCGATCGACAATCAGTACTCTTGTTCCGGCATGGTCCAACTGAAATGCAATGATTGCAGGATCAAGCCGGGTGTTGATGGAATGGATAATGGCGCCTGTCATCGGCACGCCGTAGTGGGCCTCAAGCATGGCCGGTGTGTTGGGTAGCATCACGGACACACAATCGCCGGGGCCGATATACTTGTTGGCCAACTGCGATGCCAACTGACGGCATCGGCGATAGAATGTCTGATAATCCAACCGCGAATTGCCGTGAATCACAGCAGTCTGTGTCGGGAATACGCCAGCTGCCCGTGACAACAATGTCAAAGGGGTCATTGGCTGATAGTTGGCTGGATTGGGGTCCAGATTTTGTTCGAACGGGTTTTGCGTCATGGGTGCTGTCTTGCGCCAATTTCCTGAGGGAGCGGCATCGAAAAGCCTGAAATTTGGGGAACGCTAGCTAATTGCCAGCCATAGGGCAATTGCCAGATTTGACCTTGCCCGACATAATCTTGGATTTCGACGATGAAACTTGAGTTGGGCCCCTCGCGGGCGAACGGGTTCATATCGTAATATTAGGAATTGGAAGGACAATGCCGCATACAAAATTTGATAGCTTGGCGCTGTGGCTCCTGTTCATGCTGTTGTTTGCCGTCCTTTTGGCGGTTGAAGTGATTTTGAGGTAACCACATTTCAAGCTCCAGACCTGCGCCCCAGACCTACGCGTCAAGCCCCAGACCTGCGCGCCAGACTTGCCCTAAAGTCGAATGCTGGCTAGACGCCTTCTGAGTGAAGTTATCTCAAGAAAGGCATTTGGCAATGAGCGAAGCGGTTCAACGTGAGAATGAACAACTGCTGCATTTGGTGTTTGGCGGTGAATTGGATGCAGTGGAAGGCGTTGAATTTCGCGACGTTGAGAAGCTCGACGTTATCGGTATTTTTCCAAACTATGCAGACGCAGAAGTTGCGTGGCGAGGTGCTGCCCAGAAGACCGTTGATAATGCCTTGATGCGGTATTTCATCGTGCACATTCATCGCCTGCTCGATCCGACAGACGTGACGCCGTCACGCTAGAGCATCTTACCTGTGTTTCATCAAATGCAGGATGCTCTAACTCTTTGAAACCCAACACTGCGCAAGCTTGTGTTGGGCAGTAGATCAAATTATCCGCATTAAATCGAAACCGATTTAATGCGGTCTGATCTAGCGTGTGATGGCGATGGCCGCGATCCTGAGGCGGATGTTGGTGTTTGTTGGTTGGCCTATTTATGCCTTCTTGGCTTTCGGCAACTTACTCGCGTGACAAGACATCATCCACAATGCGATTGGCCCAGCCTTTTGAGCGGAAACTTGCTTGGACCTTGTCCGCGTCATAGCGCGTTTCAACCCAATCAAAGAATGCCATTGGTTCATTTTCTGTGTCTGCAAGATAGCGCTCAATGAAGTAACTCAATACACCTGGATTCGCATGGCGGACATGGCCATAGCGCAACGCCAATTGTTTGGCGGCTTCTTTGATGGGGACGCCTTGTTTTAGGTGCAGGTAAAGAACACTCATGAGGCCCGCGCGATCAGAGCCTGACTTGCAGTGCATCAGTACAGGGTAGGTGATGCGATCAAACAATTCACGTATACCGTTAAGCTCCTCGCGTGTCGGAGCTGCACGTGAGCGCACTTCAAAGTCGATCATTTCAATGCCGTGTGCCCGGCAGGCTTCGCGTTCGATACGATAGGCAGAAGAATTGTGCACACCGCGCAAATTGACAACCGTGCGAAGACCCTGTTTGGCAAGGCTCGCAATATGATGCGGTAGCGGTTGGGCAGAGCGCCACATCTCGGGCCTGATCCGATGTCGATTTGGACATACAAGGCGAAGGGCGCCGATATCCAACAGCAACATTTGCAAATAACGGTAATGTGGGCCCAAGGTCTGCTTAACCGGTCCTGGAATATAAACAGCAATCCGTCTGCTGACCGTTGAAGCCGCTTTGCGCATGGTGCGCTTTGCCTGTTTATAAGAGCGGCGCACTTTACTGGTAGAATGGGACATTAGGGATTTGATAGGTCTCAGTAATTTCGCCATCTGGCAAACAAGAGCGCTGTGACGATAAGATGACGCAGCCGGTTTTGCCATTGTTTGCAACGGTTAGATATTCGCTATAGGAAGCTCGGGCAAGCTTTACAGAATATTTCCCGTTGGGAAATTGGGCGCATTCGCATGAGGCCTTTGAAAAAAATGGCACTTTCGCCGCGTCGAAAAAATCAAATTGCGCGGGCCACTGGCCGCCAACTGGCCCGCTTTACTCGATTTGTTCACAATTCTTCAAAAGTCGTGATGGACCCAGCCGACGGGCAGGCCCGCGTGCTTGAGGATTACCCGCCAATTGTCGCGGTGTGGCATGGTCAGTTCATGATGGTTGCATCACTCCAGCCTGAAGGGTTTGAAGCCGATGCGATTGTTGCCCGCCATGGTGACGCAGAGGTGATCGCGGAAGCACTGCTGCCATTTAATGTCAGACTCGTGCGAGGTGCTGGATCACAGGGCCGAAAATTCAAAAAGGAACGCGGCGGTGTCAGTGCGCTGCGTCAAGCCGTGCGCGCGCTGCAAGAAAATCGCGCTGTTGTCATCACAGCAGATGTGCCACCAGGACCGGCACGCATAGCAGGCACCGGCGTTGTCACATTGGCCAAACTGTCAGGTCGCCCGATTATTCCGGTAGCGGTGGCAACATCGCGCTATACTTCGCTCAACAATTGGAGCCGGATGACGATCAATCTGCCGTATTCCAAAATGGCATGCGTTGTTGGAGATAAGATTTGGGTGCCAAGTGATGCGTCGGCAGATGTGATTGAGCAGAAAAGACAGGACCTTGAAGTGGCGCTTAATGAGGCAACTGCGCGTGCGTATGCAACCGCTGGCGCCAATGCAACCCGGGCAACGCCTGTATCTGCTGTGCCTGCAGGTGCGCCCTTGCCGCCAGTTGGAGCCGAGCTCAAAGTTTATCGTGGCTTTACCAGTTTGCTGCGGCCACTAGCGCGTGTGCTTTACAACCAGCGGGCGCGCCGCGGCAAAGAAGATCCAGCGCGGCGAGAAGAACGCTATGGCATTGCCTCGAAGGAACGTTCCAACGCTGGCACGTTTGTTTGGGTGCATGCGGCAAGCGTGGGTGAGACGAACGCCGTGTTGCCGGTCGTCGAGCGATTACTCGCCGAACGCGATAATCTGCAAGTTGTTTTAACGACTGGCACGGTAACGTCAGCGGCATTGGCCAAGTCGCGACTGGGCCCGAGAGCGGTGCACCAGTTTGTACCGTTTGATTCTCCGGCCTTTGCGCGTCGGTTTTTGGATCATTGGCAACCGGATCTTGCCATTTTTACCGAAAGTGAAATTTGGCCAAATCTGATCTTGGAGACTTCGGAGAAGAAAATCCCCTTAGCGCTCGTGAACGCGCGGATGTCCAAGAAGAGCCATTCCAAGTGGCGTAAAAATCGCGGCCTTTCGGCACCTCTTTTTACACGCTTCAATGTTGTGTTGGCACAGAACGCCCAAATGGCGCGTCGGTTTGCAGATCTTGGCTCACGCACGGTGATTAATGCGGGCAACTTAAAAGTTGATGCACCGCCACCTCCTGTGAATGCCGACGACCTGGCATCGTTTCAAACGGCTTTGTCTGGCCGCAAAGTATTTGTTGCAGCCAGCACCCATGATGGGGAAGATGCCGAGATCATCAAAGCGCATCGACGCGTGCAGCAAAAAATACAAACTCTGTGCACGATTATCGCGCCGCGCCATCCTGAACGCGGAACCTCTATTGCAGAACTTGCAAAAAGCATGGGGCTGCGCGTCGCCCAGCGATCGCTGGCGCAGTTGCCGGCAGATGCGACAGATATTTATGTTGCAGACACGATCGGTGAGCTTGGTCTCTTCTATACATTGACCGATATCGCATTTGTCGGGGGCTCATTCATCAACCACGGCGGGCAAAACCCGCTGGAGGCCGTGCGCCTGTCTACAGCCGTGATCACCGGGCCCTCGCAACACAATTTCGCGGATGTTTATCGCGCATTGCGCAACGCAGGTGCGGTGCGCGAGGTCGCGGATGCAGAGGCCCTTGCTGATAGCGTTGCTATCTTCATGTCTGATCCGGTTGCTTTAGAAATAATGGTCAAGGCCGGTCATGCCTGTCTTGAGGAGTTAGGTGGTGCGCTTAGGCTGACGACATCAACGCTGTTGAAATTAATACCTGCACACTCTGAGAGGGCATCGCGTGCCGCTGAATGAGCCAGGCTGGTGGTATGGCGAGGGCGCGCAAGTTTCCTGGCAGGCGCGTGCATTGTCATTCATCGCATCGGTTTATGGCTGGGTGGCAACCCGGCGCATGTCCCGCTCCGATGGGCTGAAAGTTGCGCTTCCGGTGGTCTGCGTTGGCAATTTTACGGCAGGTGGTACCGGTAAAAACGCCCTTTGTCTGTTGGTTGGTGGATGCTTTAAAGAAACGCGATCAGAAACCAGTGATTTTGACCCGAGGATTTGGTGCTAGCCAGGTTGGTCCAGTTTGGGTGGACCGAGAAAAACACAGCGCGGCTGATGTCGGTGATGAGCCCTTGCTTCTTGCAAAATATGCGCCTGTGATGGTTGCCCGTGATCGCGCTCAAGGGCTTCAAGCCATCGCCCTAACTCCTGAAAAATTTGACGTCGTCATCATGGATGACGGGTTGCAAAACCCTTCAGTGAACAAAGACCTCAGTATTGCCGTTGTTGATGGCAGGCGCGGTTTTGGCAATGCCAAGGTCATTCCAGCAGGACCTTTGCGGGCCCCTTTGAGCGTGCAAGCGCTACGCGTTGCCGCCGTGGTGGTAAATCAGGGCGCGCTGCCTGATGCTGGCGGGTCAATGACACATGCCATCGCGTCTGGGTTGCGCGCACATGGGTTTGATGGGCCAGTGATTGGAGCAAAGGTGTCTGTGCCGTCTGCAACTGTATCACTGCAGAATGCACGCGTGTTGGCCTATGCGGGCATTGGAAACCCCGAGCGATTTTTTGAGACGGTGTGCGCACTGGGTGCTGACCTGGTTGAACAACGCGTATTTGCAGATCACCATGAGATGTGTGCAGGAGAAGCGCACGACCTTTTAAAGTCAGCGGTTAATCAAGACCTCACACTTGTGACAACGGAAAAAGATTGGCTGCGGATTACGGGCCATGATGATGCTCTCAAAAAGCTCAAGGCAGCTTCACGCGTGGTGCCGATTGTGATGGAGATTTCCGAGCCTGACGCGAGGAAGATTGTCGCACTGTTAGACGGTTGCTGCACCAAACAGGCCTGATAACCCTGCTAGCTCTGCTCAGTCATCCGCTGTTTGTGGCGCTTCATTGAAGCTTCTGCCGAAACATAGGCTTCTTGCAATTCAACGCTCCAATATTTCAGCGACGCCAACTCAATTTTTTCAGCCGTCACAGCACAGCGTACATGGTCGCCAGGTTTCACGATTTGGAACTCGCCGTTCAAATAGCGCAGGCCAGCTTCCCCGCTGGCTGCAAAAATTTTTTCAAGTCGGTTCATACGGGTTCTTTCAACCTAGGCCATCATGTTGCGTACTGAAAATTCAGGCCAGTTTAGGGGTGCGTCGGCTGTCTTGCCAGCACCTTTTCTCAAAAGCAACTGCTCAGATGAAACGCGATGAATTTTTGCATCAGAAGAGATATATCAGAACAATGAGCCTTGCCCCCCCCCGCCCCTAGGCATTGTTCGTTTTGTCTGTTTTTTTGTGGGTTTAGCAGCAGACGGAGTATCCTTTTTGGGGGACGTTGCCGCTTCGCCTGCGGTGGCGGTGACATGGCCGTCTGCGAATTCAATGTCTAACGGTGAGCCGTGGGCAACGCCCGCAGCCTGGCGGACCATAGCACCGTCGGGATCACGGACAATCGCGAAGCCGCGGCGAAGTACATTGCGATAGCCCAGTGAGTGCAGCAGCTTGCCGTTGGCATCGAGTGCCCGACGCTGGGTGACGATGCTGCTTTTGAGCGCGCGATCAAGGCGTGATGCCGTTGTCTCAAGGCGCTGGCTGGCGTGAGATAGGCGCTGTTTTAGGTTTGCCGGGTTGAGACGCGACGAGGCCCGTGTCGCGCGTGTGTGAAGGGCCTGGGTGTTGGCAACCAGTGCCTGCACCAAGCGCCGCTCCAGCATGTCAAAGCGCTGTCTTGGTAATGTCACGAGATCATCAAGACGTGGCAGGCCGCGCGCGGCCGCTTTCAGATGCGTGCGTTCGCCTTCCAGGCGACGGCGGATTGCAACCCGCAACCGCGCTTGGCGGTCAGCAAGGTCGGCAATGAGATCCGCGTACTTCGGAACCGTCCATTCAGCCGCCTTGGTCGGTGTTGGTGCTCGCGCATCGGCAACCAAATCAATCAGCGTCCAATCGGTTTCGTGACCTACGGCGGCGATCAGTGGAATGTCACTTTGTGCGGCGGCACGCACAACAGCTTCATCATTGAAGCTCCACAGGTCTTCTAAGCTTCCCCCTCCTCTGGCCACGATGATGATGTCTGGCTTGGGCAGCCCTTTTTGTGCGCCAAGCTTGTTCATGCCTTGAATGGCGTGCGCGATCTGAGGTGCACTACCTTCGCCTTGCACTTTCGCAGGCCACAACAAAACGTGTATTGGAAAGCGTTCGGTAAAGCCTGCCAGAATATCGCGGATGACGGCACCCGTAGGCGATGTGATGACACCCACGGTGGTTGGCAAAAACGGAATCGGCTTTTTACGCGTTTCCTCAAACAGGCCTTCAGCAGCAAGCCGCTTTTTGCGTTCTTCCAGTTCGGCCATCATGGCCCCAAGGCCAGCAGGTTCTAACGCATCAACAACAATCTGGTATTTGGAGGAACCTGGGTAAGACGACACCTTGCCGGTGGCAATCACTTCCATGCCTTCTTCTGGTTTAATCCGAAGGCGTGAGAACACGCCGCGCCAGATCACTGCATCAATGCGCGCGCGTTGGTCTTTGAGGGTAAAGTAGCAATGGCCGGAGGCATGCGGTCCGCGATAGCCGGAGATTTCGCCGCGCAGGCGAATGTAGCCAAAGCCGTCTTCCAAAGCGCGCTTGATGGCGCCGGATAACTCCGACACCGTAAATTCGGCAGCATTGGCACCTTTGCCTGCGGGTTTGGTTTGAGTCTCAGCCACGAATCGTCCGAAGTTGCCCAATCACTGAGCCATGATACATCATCATTGAGGCAGATCATGCCTCTCAGGCAGGTGACAAGCAAAACTTTAGGGCTCTTCCCCATGAATGTTCTGTTGATTGGTTCGGGTGGGCGCGAACATGCACTGGCGTGGGCGCTTGTTAAATCACCCAATGTTGCAAACTTGTACTGTGCGCCCGGCAATGGCGGCATTGCCGATGTGGCAATGTGCACGGATTTAGCGGTTGGCGACCACTCTGCGGTGATTGCGTTTTGTAATGACAATGACATCGGCTTGGTCGTTGTTGGTCCCGAAGCGCCACTCGTGGATGGCTTGGTTGATAGCCTGCAAGGGGCAGGCATCAAGGCGTTTGGACCAACCAAAGCCGCTGCCGCCCTTGAAGGCTCAAAAGGCTTCACCAAAGATTTGTGTCGCGACTATGCCATTCCAACGGCGGGTTATGTGCGCTGTAGGAATGTCGAGGACACCAGACAAGCGCTTAAAACGCAGTCCATTCCCGTTGTGATCAAAGCCGATGGGCTGGCGGCTGGAAAAGGCGTTGTTATTGCTGAAACCATGGCCGACGCAGAAGCTGCACTTGATGCCTGCTTTGAAGGTGCCTTTGGCGGTGCTGGTGCGGAAGTGGTGATTGAAGACTTTTTAGTCGGCGAAGAGGCCAGCTTTTTTGTACTTGTTGATGGCAAAAATATTTTACCGCTTGCAACAGCGCAGGACCACAAGCGTGCTGGAGATGGTGATACAGGACCAAACACCGGTGGCATGGGTGCCTATTCACCAGCACCCGTCATGACGCCGGAGCTGATCCAACGCACACTTGAGGAAATTATTGCACCGACCGTCAAAGGCATGGCGGAACGCGGTATGCCCTATCAAGGGGTGCTCTATGCAGGCCTGATGATCACCGACAAAGGCCCACAGTTGATTGAGTATAATGTCCGTTTTGGCGATCCCGAATGCCAGGTTTTGATGGTGCGCTTGCAGTCCGACCTTTTGCAGCTGTTGTTAGCCACAGTCGATGGCACGCTTGATACGGCGTCTGCCAAATGGGACCTAGCATCGGCGCTCTGCGTGGTTATGGCGGGTGAGGGGTATCCGGGCACGCCCAAAAAAGGCACGGAGATCAAGGGGCTCGACGCGGCGTCAGAAACTGACGGCGTTACAATCTTTCACGCAGGCACAAAATTGGATGGTGACAAAATCATTGCCAATGGTGGACGGGTACTTGGTGTGACGGCATCAGGGGCAACGGTGAAAGACGCCCAGGCGCGTGCCTATCAGGCCATCGCCGAAATTAATTGGCCAGATGGTTTTTCTCGATCTGACATTGGCTGGCGCGCAATTGAGCGCGAAGAAACCTAATTAATTCAGGCGATGCTGTTAGGACGCTTTGCTGATCTGGTTTGACCAGCTGACCCACTCTTTGACCCGCGCGCCAGGGTCAGGTGCAGTAAAAAAATCGGTGATCACCGCAGCAGAGTCCGCGCCTGCGTCGATGGCCTGGTTTGCGCGTTTGGGTGTTAGCCCGCCAATGGCGACCAACGGGATCTCCCCAATTTTTTGCTTCCATTCGGTCAGACGTTTTAAGCCTTGGGGTGCCCATGGCATGTGTTTCAGTTTAGTTTCGAAGATTGGGCCAAGCGCCACATAGTTGGGTTTCACTTTAAGCGCGGTGCTGAGTTCGTCCTCGCTGTGTGTTGAGATGCCAATCGCGATGCCCGCGTCTTTGAGGGCTGCAACATCTGCTGTGGCCAAATCTTCCTGGCCGAGGTGGACAGCTGTTGCGCCCAATTCAAGCGCTGCCTGCCAATGATCATTGATGATCAATGTGAGATCTGAAAAATTTTCTACGAGACAGAGGCTTGCTGCAACCTCGCGTTTTGAAGCGACGGGATCGTCGCTCTTGAAACGCAACTGCATTGTGGTGACACCTAGTGTTGCCAAATGCGCCACCCAACCTGCGTCCGGCACAATCGGATAAAATGGATTGAGGTCTAGGGTGGGGTGCCCGGTCACGATGAGGGATCCTCATCAACAAATGGTGTGCCAAATACTGGCGTTGATGGGGTTGCCATTTCACGTGGTGCCATCAATCCAGACTCGTAAGCCGCGCGACCAGCATGAATGGCCTCAGCAAATGAGCCTGCCATCGTCACCGGATCGCCAGCTTTGGCGATGGCGGTGTTCAGCAACACCGCGTCAAAGCCAAGCTCCATGGCGGCGGCTGCGTGTGAGGGCGCACCAATGCCGGCATCGACCACCAACGTGGTGTCGGGGAAATAGGCGCGCATCGCTTTCAGAGCTGCCTTATTGTTGAGCCCCTGACCGGTTCCGATCGGTGCACCCCAGGGCATCAAGACTTCACAGCCTGCAGCCAAAAGCCTTTCGGCGGCTCCAAGGTCCTCAGTGGTATAGGGGAATACTTTGAAGCCATCGCGCGCGAGAATTTCGGCAGCTTCGACAAGACCAAACAGATCCGGCTGCAAGGTGTCGTCATTGGCAATGACTTCCAGCTTGATCCAATCACTGTCAAACAGCTCGCGCGCCATCTCTGCGGTGGTGATGGCGTCTTGGGCTGTACGGCAGCCGGCCGTGTTCGGCAACACACGCACATCTAAGTTCATGATCAATTCAAGAAAGCGATTGCCTACTTGCCCGCGTGCTTGTTCTCGGCGCAAAGATACTGTCACCAGCTCGCATTTGGCTGCGGCAACAGCATCGGCCATGATTTGGGGAGAGGGGTAGCGCGCGGTGCCGAGCAGCATCCGTGAGGAGAGTTCAACGCCATAAAGCGTCAGCGGATTAAGCCCCGGCTTGGAGCCTGTCAGATCGGATTGTCTTATGGTCATGGCAGAAGCGTTTATCCGCCCTGGCGGGCCGAGACAACCTCTATGCTGTCGCCCGGCTGTAAGGTGGTTTCTTCGCGCACGCGTAACGGCACAAAAGTACCGTTTCTGGCGGTGGCCACACGCGTATTGCCATAGCCTTGCTCGGCCAACAGCGCCTGCAACGTCTCGGCTGTGGTTTCTGTCACCATACCGTTGACGACGATCTTAAACGTTGGAAGCGTGCTTTGGCCCATGTTGCGGTACGCCTATTTCCAGAGCCTATTCAGGAAAAGTGTGTGCGGTTTTCCGCCCGGAATATTCTCAAGATCAAGTGAGTGACGTTATCTGACTGCGGCTGGCGGGAAAATTCAAGTGCAAAAATGAGATAAGTGCAATTGAGGTAGAAACATACGGGCTTTTGCCGCAGCTGCGAAGCAGGTCTCGCGCGCTAGATCCACTTGCGAAAAGTTGGAATCGTGACTTTGAGCAGATAAATTGATCGCCAGTCTTAGGATAGAGTCTTAGGATAGAGTCTTGGGATAGAGTCACGAGATAGAGCGTTGCGCAAATAGCTTCACTGTGTAGCAGAAAAGGCGCGACGCTCTAGCGTCTCAGTCTTAGGCCAAATCGGACTTCATCATCAACAAACGAGCTGCCGGGCGAATTGGAGTCAAAGTCAGTATGCTCATAATTGCCAAAAAGGACCATGTTACGGTTCATGAAGTACTCAAGTCCCGCGCCTATGCGCCATTCACTTTCTTCCAGTGTCGTATTGTCAAATTCGCGTGTTGAGATACTGGCTTCTACGTTGCCAATAATGTTGCGACGAAACGCGTGCCGTGCTTCCAGTCCAATAAAGTGTGTAATCACACCAGCACTGTCTGCATTCGTTGTTTCGTCGATGTCGGACCGGGCATTGAGCAGGAAGGTTGTCAGCTCGTTGAAACGATAGGAAGCGTTAGCGTCAAACAAGAAGGTTTCCACTTCGTTCAGCGTACCCACATCTGGGCGTTCAATGCCGTAGCCGACGCTGATCTCACCGCGTAGGTAGGTTCCGGTATCGCCAAAGTCCAAACCAACGCGATAGCGTTCTCCTGTTGTGTCGCGTTGGATGTTGTCTGACTGTGCCGGTGCGCCAAATTCACGCTGGATAAAACCAACTTCGGCGAACGCGGCCAGCGTTGGTTTGAACTCCCACGTTGCACGAATGGCTTGTTCCCATTCGTCACTGTCGCGATCATCATTGCGATTGATCGCGCCGCCAGATACATCATCGCTTAAATCGCGTGTTTCAAAAGATCCGCGCAATTGCACAGTGAGGCGATTGAAGCGGTGGTTGAAGGTCAACGCTGCGCGCTGGGTTTTAATGTCGGTGCGGTCAAGCGCATTAGAGGCATCGATTGCCGACCGACTTTCTTGCGCTATGCTATGCGAGATCAAGCCTTGCAGATTGCTGCGCCGTGTAAAGTCAAGTCGCCCGCGGGCTTCAACAAAGTAGCCGCGGTTATCTTCAGACTGAATTTCCTTGAAAAAGCTCAATGTTGCCCGGGCGTTGAACTCCAACGCGTGGCGCGACCAATCTGAAACAAGGCGTGCGCTTGGATCTACGGTGTAGGAAATGTCGGATTCAGCATTGGGCGAACTTAGAACATTACTATTCCAACGAAGGGCTGTTTCAACTTCGGGAAACAGAATAAAGCTGCCCACTTTGATGCCAATGGGATCGAAGGGCTCAAACAGAAACAGGCGGCGCGGACGCCGGTTGTCTCGCACGGGTTCAATGTTTTCAATTTGGAACAGCAGTGGATCGACGTCGTCGGGTTGGCGATCACGTGGGCTAGGGTCTTCAGCCTGAAACAGTGAAGGATCAAAGCCTGCGGGTGGACTTTCAAACAAGTCGATGTCGCGGCGCGTGCGCGTATCGGTTGTGGTCGGGTCACTACCATCTAAAATAGGTGGGGGTTCACCGACTTCAATCACGCCATCGCGCGGTTGAGAACGGGTGCGTGGAAAAGATAGATCACCGTCTTGGATGATGAGCCGCGAGCCAGGGCGATCACGTGTCTGCGGTGCGATTTCAAGGGGATCGTTATCGGCTTCAAAGCTGGCGTCTTGGTCTTGGATTGCAGGTGATTGCTCTGTGGTTAGCGCGTCGCCCGTGTTGGGTTGAACCTCACCGCCAGGGCGACTCGACTGGCTTGGGCGCGTCGGCCCAAAAACACCACCGTTTTCGGGATTTTCAGCCCGCTGAGCCTGTGCAGACGTACTCAGTACCGTCAGCATCACAGGCATCGCGCAGAGGCACGCCATGACGCCCGAGACGCAAGCCTTGGCGAAGACGTCGAGATGACGGCTAAATTTGTGCTGAAGGACAGTCACGCCAGCGTTCCATCGTGATAATTTTGGTCAGGGGAACGCACACCTTGATTGTGAACCCTAGGGAGCGTCGGTTAACGAGACTTTAAAAACTGGCCAATTGTGGGTCTCGGGGAGAAAATTTGGTGCTCAAGGGCGCCTCTGGTAGAGAGAAATGGCAGGGGCTCAGTCGTGTGGAGCCCACAGATAATCCCAATTCTCTGGCGCTTGGTGCCATGGCAGGGCAAATCTCAGTCTATGACAGAACTTAAATCGATTGATGGCGGCAAGACCGTCACGAACAAGACCGTCTCTTCCGTGCTGCGCACGTTGGATGTTGAGGCAAGCGGGCTTGCGGCCCTGCGTGCCAGTGTGCTCCAGGACTTGGGCCCGGCATTGGCCGATGCTGTCCAAACCATCAAGAATGCCGACGGTCGGGTGATTGTCACGGGCATCGGCAAAAGCGGACACGTGGGCCAGAAGATTGCGGCGACGTTTGCTTCAACGGGAACACCAGCCTTTTTCGTCCATCCAACAGAAGCAGCCCATGGTGATCTGGGAATGATCACCAGCAAGGACGTGATCCTGGCCCTGTCGTGGTCGGGTGAGACGGTGGAGCTGAAAGGCATCATCACCTACGCGCGCCGCTTTGCGGTACCGCTGATTTCAATCACGTCTAAAAGGGAGTCTGCTCTTGGCACGCAGTCCGATGTGGTTTTGGAACTGCCACGAGCAGATGAAGCCTGTCCGCATGGCCTAGCGCCGACTACGTCAACCACGATGCAATTGGCACTGGGTGACTGTTTGGCTGTCGCCCTGCTTGAAGCCAAAGGTTTTACCGCGCATGATTTTAAGGCGTTTCATCCTGGCGGATCGCTTGGGGCCAGTTTGAAGTATGTCACCGACGTTATGCACGATGGCGATGCGCTACCACTTGTCAGTGCCGATGATGTGATGAGTGAAGCGCTAGTGATGATGACATCCAAGAGCTTCGGCTGCGCGGGGATTGTTGATGGCGACGGCAACTTGATTGGTGTTGTGACTGATGGCGACTTGCGCCGCCATATGGGTGATGACTTGCTGGCGACCAAGACGCGGGACATCATGACGGCAAATCCAAAGACCGCACCGTCAACCATGCTGGCCTCGGCAGCTTTGGAGTTGATCAATGCATCGCGCATTACAGCGCTGTTTGTGGTGAAAGATGATAAGCCTGTTGGTATTGTCCACGTTCATGACCTATTGCGCGCTGGTGTCGTTTAGTCGGGCAGTCACAAGATCAGAAGAGGCGGAAAAGAAAAAGGCCGGTCTAGCGACCGGCCTTCAAAAAGTTTGGGCTTGTCACTCTATCAAATTAGAGTGGCTCGACCTTGAATACGGTGCCGTCAACGGCTGTGATTTTGACGCGTGCACCAGCAGGTGCATCAGGGCCTTCAGCAGCCCAAATCGTATCGCCGACACGAATGCGGCCACGCCCACCAGAGATCGAGTTTTCGACACTGACTTCGCGACCAATGTACTGCTCTCCACGAATGTTGAGAGCCGGTTCATCAGTGTCTTTGGCATGAGGGTCTGCGAATTGGCGGACACCAAATACGGTAGCAAGGGACAGCAAGCCAAAGATCAGCATTTCCCATTGCCACGATAAGTCAGTGGCAAAGGCAACAACGGCGGTAAGAGCCGCAGCGAGACCAAACCACAGGAAATAAACACCTGGTAGGATTGTTTCTAAGACGAACAGGATGAACGCAAGGATCAGCCAGTTCCAATCACCAAATCCGGAAAAGTATTCAGCAAGTGCTGATGACATTGAGGGGGCTCCAGTTCGGGTTCAGATTGTTGGGGTCTAATTTTAACGACCGAGGCCATGGTTGTCATGGCCTCGGTCTATGTTTGGGGCTTAGCTGCGTGGCACAGAAGGGCGTCCACCAGCCGGTTTGTCGTCGCCGCCAAATGCATCGCCGGTAATTTGGGCAAGGCCGGCGAGTGATCCAATGATGCCTGAAGCTTCAAGCGGCATCATAATGACCTTCTGGTTGTCGGCTGAGGCCAATGCTTCCAGTGCCTTCATGTAGTTGTTGGCGACAAAGTAGTTGATGGCTTGAACGTTGCCTTCAGAAATTGCGGTCGAGACCAATTCGGTCGCCTTGGCTTCTGCTTGGGCTTGACGTTCGCGGGCTTCTGCGTCGCGGAAGGCAGCTTCTTTGCGCCCTTCAGCTTCCAAGACTTGTGCCTGCTTTTCACCTTCAGCCTTTAGAATAGATGCGGCACGCAGGCCTTCAGATTCAAGGATCTGAGCGCGTTTTTCACGCTCTGCTTTCATCTGACGGGCCATCGAGTCAACCAGATCGCGTGGTGGTTCAATGTCCTTGATCTCGATGCGTGTGACTTTCACGCCCCAGGATTCTGTTGCAGAATCAACCACGTTCAAAAGTTGAGCGTTGATGACATCGCGATTGGACAGCAATTCATCAAGGTCCATCGAGCCCATCACCGTTCTGATGTTGGTCATCGTCAGGTTGATGATGGCATGTTCTAGTAATTCAACTTCATAGGCCGATTTGGCAGCGTTCAGCACTTGATAGAAAGCAACGCCGTCCACAGAGACCATGGCGTTGTCTTTGGTGATGACATCCTGACTTGGAATGTCGATCACCTGTTCCTTCATGTTGACGTGGTGGCCGACGCGTTCCATGACCGGAACGAGAATATGTAGTCCAGGTGTTAGCGTGCGTGTGTAACGGCCAAATTTTTCGACCGTGTAGTTATGGCCTTGTGGTACAATTTTCACTGTGGACCACAGCGTAGCAACCGCTAAAACAACAAATAGAATAAGAGCGACTTCTGAGCCGAACATGAGATCTTCTCCAATCTTGAGCGCGAGTTACATGAGGGATATGGGAATGGTTTAGATCAATTTCTAGAGGAAAGTCGCGAAAATAGGGTTAAGTAAGTATTATAAAACAATGAATTTTTGCGGCTTCTCATTAAGAGCCGCTTAATCATGATGACCAGAGATTTGATGTTGCGCGGTGGGTCGTGGGTTAGGAAATCCATCCCATCAATTCACGGCGCACAATGGCTTCAATAGCATCGACGCCCTCAGCGGTATCATTGAGTGCGGGCAAATAGGCAAAGTGTTCGCCGCCGTTTTCTTCAAAAATCTCGCGGTTTTCAACGTCAAGCTCTTCGAGTGTCTCAAGGCAATCAGCTGAAAATCCAGGCGCAACCAGTGCGAGCTTTTTAACACCTTCTTTGGCGAGGCGTTCGACGGTTTTATCCGTATAGGGTTGCAGCCACGGATCGTTGCCAAAAAGTGACTGAAACGTTGTCAGCCATTTGTCAGGTTCGATACCGAGCTTGTCACGCAGTAGGCGCGATGTTTTCTGGCAATGACAATGATATGGGTCGCCCTTTTCCAAATACTTTTGGGGCATGCCGTGAAATGTTGCGATGATTTTCTCTGGCTCAAAATCTAGTTTTGCAAGGCTCGCACGCATGCTCTTGGCAAGCGCTTTGATGTAGGCGGGCTCATCGTGATAGGCGGGTGCAACACGAACAAATGGTTGCCAGCGCATTTTCATTAACGCTTTAAAAGCATCGTCACAGGCGGTCGCAGATGTGGCGGCGGCATACTGAGGATAGAGCGGCACCAGCAAAATACGATTGCAGCCTTTTTTAAACAAGGCCTCAATGCGACTCTCTGTTGAGGGATTGGCGTAGCGCATCGCCCAGTCAACAATCACTTCACCGTGGCGCTCAAGCCTTTCTTGCAGACGCTCGGCCTGTCCACGGGTAATCGTTTTAAGAGGTCCCTCGTCTTTTTCTGTATTCCAGATGGTTTGATAGTCGCGGCCTTTTGGGCCAGGGCGTTTGGTGAGAATGATCAGGTTGAGGATCGGCCACCACTTCCAGGTTGGCTCTTCAACGACGCGCTTGTCTGACAGGAATTGCTTTAGGTAGCGGCGCATCGACCAATAGTCCGTGCCATCTGGTGTGCCAAGATTGAGCAACAGAACGCCAATCTTACTGTGGGCAACAGGCGGGTGATCTTTGGGCCAATGGGACGGGGTATCGGACATTTGGGTCTCGTGGGGTTTATTGAAAGCGCTACGTTGAGATTGCGGCTCTGATTTCTAAAGCATTCTGGGATGGATTGTGAGGCGTCTGTCGTCGCAGGGCGTGGCAGCGTGGGAAAGAGCGATCGCCATTCGGGGATGTGAGCGTTGGGCCCAATGGAAGTTGGCAGGGACGATGCCTAGAAGTTAGGCGGTGAAAGGGCGCGTTGTGGCGGCAGTTGGCGGGGAACGTGCACTGTGGTCAAGACAATGCAACCGAGTTTTTTACGTGTCAGGCGTTTCATTTTTCCGATGCACCCTTGGTCGAGACAGCTTTGTGACATGGCGACCAGTTTGCCACAGGGCTGGATTTCTTTCTTTTGAGAATTGTTGTCAGTTGGCTTTGGGCTGGACCAGCCAGCAACAGCAGGCACCCGATCGAAGTCATTAAGGTCCTTGAACCATTTGTTGGTCGTCACCCAGGGTAGGCACTGTGCATGGTCTCCTTTGCAGTTCTCAGTCAAGGCGAGCGATACCAGCCAAAGTCTGGATCCGAAGTGATTGATGCGCACGGCCGTAGCGGCCGGGATCTCGCTCGTTGTCGTCTCAGATTTTCCAAGTCGATGGTCAACCTCAATATGTTTGATCGCTCTAACACGCAGGCGCTGTTGATAACGTACTGCCACCGCGGTTACGGGAGTGCGCGCGTTCAGTTCCGTTGCAGCGATATCGTACAATTGTAAATCAGAGGGTAGCCGACTGAGTGGTGTAATGCTGCGCATGTAATCGCGCGATAAAATGAGCTTCCAAGTACGTGTTGGAAAAACGCGCTTCAGCGCTCTGACGTTGCGGATGCCCTGCAACAACACAATGTCAACATCGAGATTGAAAATACCGAGACGTGTTTTTTTTGCGTCAAAGCGTTCAGAACCGAAGGTATGACGCCAGGAGGATTTCTTTTCACGCTTTGGTCGCGCAAAAATGCCTTTTTCAGCCCTCGATACATCCCAGGTGGCAATGCGTAGTGGGGGGGCTGCGGTGACAAGAGACGGGCTTGCGATTGAAACAAAGAGGATCAGGCACAACCGTAGCGGGGCATCAATGATGTGATGCCGGAAGCGCCTTGGTGTTTTGGTCCATCCCCGGATCATGAAAGCCTTAAATGGATGCTACAATTTGTTGGATCGCGGTGCCTCTTTGATAGCCCATGTCCCCTTCTCGGTTGGCCAGGAAACCTTGAGGTCATCGGCGAGGAGAACATTGGCCGCGGAACTATGACGGTACTGATCTAAATTGATTTGCCCCGTTCTGCCTATCATATTTTTATCGTCTTGCCGTGCTAGGGCCAAAGCCAAAGCCATGTACTTACTGAGTGCAGAGCAAAGACTGAAGGTTGCGCCAGGCAGGGCACAGAAAAAGCGCCGCGTCGCGATGGTGGTCAGCCCGCTGCCGCCTGGAACGGCACGCGAGACGAACAGGGCTTTGGCGGGCGTGACAGCCGTGTTAAGAAAACCGCAAATCGGAATTCTGATGCAAGAAGAAGGTCATCTATGAGACGCGTGATCATACCACCGTCGCTTGCCATTAGCCGCTGGACCCGGTCCGTGGCAGCATTTTCATTGCTGTTGCTTGGTGCAGCGTTTTTTCTGCATCGCATTTTTGGCATGCCAACATTGGTGGCGATTAATCTGGCCAAATTAGCTTACTTCGTTGCGGTTGTGGCGTTGATATTGGCCTGTGCTGGTGGCTATGCAATCTGGCGGTCAGGAGCGGCGGGTACCGGTAATATCGCCGTCGGGCTCGTTGTCAGTCTCGGCATTTTGTTGGCACCACCGCTCATTCTTCAGGCCGCATCAAGCATGCCGCAGATCAATGACCTGACAACAGATTTTAATTCACCGCCGCCGTTTCAAAGTGTTTCTGCCCTCAGATCACTAGGTGCCAATCCAGTTGCCTATCCCGGCAGCAGTTTCGCCAGTCAGCAGCGTGTGTACTATCCCGATCTCAAGCCGTTAATTGTCAACCGTGAGGCTGCCGAGACTTATGCCTTGGTCGTTGATGCTTTGAAGCGTGAAAGTCTGACCATTGTGCGCGAGGATCCACCGAGTGAGGATGGTGCACAGGCAGGTTTTCTCGAAGCGACAGATCGCACATTGTTGTTTGGTTTTTACGACGATGTTGCAGTTCGTGTTTCAGACATTGGCGATAGCGCGCGGGTTGATATGCGCTCTGCCTCTCGGTTTGGGCGCCATGATCTGGGGCGCAATGCCAAGCGGCTGCGCACACTGATGCGTCAGGTGGTGGTGCGTTTGGAAGAAACCGTGCCGGCCATCGAAGTGGAACAGGCCAAGAAGAAAAAGCAAAAAGCTAAACCGGATAAATCTCGGCGTCGAGCGCGAGTTTCGGCGCGCAGGTCACGAGGCCGCGCGCGTGCAAAAGCTCGACGTGCGCAAGAACGGAGAGGGCGGCGGCGCCAGCGACAGATTGAGGTACCCCGCTATATATCTCCGATGCCAGGCTTTTGATGGTTGAGTTGCCGTTTCGTATGGCATCGAGGATGGCTTGCTCGCGCAACTTGCGATGCAGTAGATAAGCTCGTACCACACGACGAGGGTTTTCAAGTCTGCCGCCATGTCCCGGCAGAAACAATGCATCAGTGCGCTCTAATAATTTTTCTAAAGAAGTCACATATTCCGCCATGCTGCCTTCGGGTGGGGCAATAACAGACGTGTTCCAAGACATGACGTGGTCGCCAGAGAATAGGATATTCTCGGCCTCGAGCGCAAAACACAGATGGTCAGGTGCATGCCCTGGCGTGTGCACCGCTTTCAGTTGCCAGTCTTCTCCCTCAATCACATCGCCATTTTTGATGTCCTGATCGGGAACAAAATCTAGATCGATAAATGAGCGACCGGTGGGTGTGTTGACCGCCATGCCGCGCAGCGAACGTCGGCCATCAAAAGCGCAGGTTTTAGCACCTGTTACCATCTTCAGCGCCAACGTGCCGTCAACGTGATCGCGGTGGCGATGCGTGATGAAAATATGCGTGATGGGTTTGCCAGCAGCCGCACGCTCTATCGCGTCGCGATGGGCGGCATCATCAGGGCCTGGATCAATAACGGCAAGTGCGTTCGTGCCAACCAGATAGGTGTTGGTACCGTGAAACGTCAACGGACCACCGTTGTTGGCAACAATACGCCTGACGCCTGGCACCATGTCGCTTGGCTCACCATAAGTGAAGGCCATATCCTTTTTAAAAGTGAGCGTGCTGGCCATCGTGAGACATTGCCTATGTTGAAAGTCTAAGTGCGTTTCTTAATTGAGGGACAGGCCGAACACGGAACTTGCTATCCAATAACCGGCGCTAAAACAGACTGCAATTGAGATGATGTTGAGCCATATGCCGGTGCGTACCATATCGGTGATGTGGACATCCTCATGGGAAAAAACAATGGCGTTGGGTGCAGTTGCGACCGGCATCATAAATGCCATTGAAGCACCAAGGGTGACCGGGATCATCAACGATCTGGGATCATAGCCCATGCCCACCGCTATGGCACCAAGGATGGGAAGAAACGTTGCCGTCGATGCTGTATTAGATGTGATCTCGGTAATAAACACAATCAATGCGGTGGCAGATAGTACAAGTATCCAGAGGCTGTACTGGCTTAAGCCTGACACTGATCCACCTATGGCTTGGGCCAACCCGCTGGAATTAAACGCTGCGGCAATTGCAAGTCCGCCACCAAGCATCAGCAGCACGCCCCATGGGATGTCACGGGTACTCTCCCAATCGAGCAAAAACTCTGGCTTGTTGAGGCGGTGTGGCAGGGCGAACAGTAACAGAGCCGCAATGATAGCAACGGCTGTATCACTAAACGGCACACCAAAAGATTTTGCAATCGCTTTGCCGAAAACCCAGCCAAATGCGGCGAGCAGAAAAATACCGAACACCATTTTTTCATTGCGGCGCATGGCACCCAGTTCTGAAAGTGCAGACGTGATCGTTGTGCCACCCGATGACGCGTTGGTTCCATCCACAGGATAAAGAAACCTAGTGAGCACAACCCAAGTCACGGGCAGCATCACAACAATGACAGGCACGCCTATTGCCATCCAAGTCACGAAATTTACTTCGATGTTGTAGCTGTCTTGCAGTATGGAAGCGAGCAAGGCGTTGGGGGGTGTTCCAATGGGTGTACCAACGCCACCAATGGATGCGGAATAAGCAATACCCAACATCAGTGCGACACTGAAGTTACGCAGCAGAGGCCCCTCGATTGCGGTTTCCTTGTGTAATTGGATTACCGGCAACGCAACAGCGAACATCATGATTGTTGTTGCGGTGTTGGAAATCCACATCGACAGGAATGCGGTTGCCAACATGAAGCCTGCGATGATCATGGCTGGACTGGTACCAACCACATTGATGATGTTGAGTGCGATGCGCCGATGCAGGCCTGAGCGCTGCATGGCAGCGGCGAGCATAAAGCCACCGAGAAACATCAACAGTAGCGGGTGGGCATAGCTGGCGGCAATCGATTTCAGACTGCCAACGCCAAGCGCTGGGAAAAACGGGATTGGAATAAGGGCTGTTGCCGGAATGGGAATGGCTTCGGTGAGCCACCAAATGATAATCCATAACGTAATGGCAACAACGTTCCAGGCAGGCACCGATAAACCACCTGGGGGCGGCACCAAGAGAAGCACCAATGCAGTAAGAGGTCCTGCTATGATGGCGAGCAGGTGCCAGCGCGATTTGGTCGTGTCCGCGGTCGTCGGTGGTGCGTCTTTCATGGCTTGTGCGCGCTCCCCTCAGACCGCCGCTACTGTGCTGCCGACACCGGCCAACACCCTCGCGCTCTATCTATCAGGTTCGGCCGCAATGGCGAACCGTCGAATCCGACGTCTACGAGTGGTATGGCAAGAGCGCTCGTCAGTCTATTCTGCATGGCTTGGCAAGCTATGATTCGGTGCGCTATTCAGGACCGATCATGGTCAAGGTGGTGAAAGAAACAGAACTTTATGCGCCGATCAAGCAGCTGCTTGATGGCCAGGGTTACACGGTCAAGAGTGAGATCGGGTCGGCGGATATTGTGGCATGTCGCGCCGAAGAAGCCCCTGTTATTGTGGAAATGAAAACCGGTTTCTCATTGTCCCTTTTTCATCAGGCCATAGCCCGCCAGGCGCTAACCGAAACTGTATATATTGCGGTTCCGCGGGGCACCGGCCAAGCTTTCCAGAAAGCATTGAAGAGTAATCTTAGTCTTTGTAAGCGCTTGGGGCTCGGGCTCATGACTGTGCGGCTCAAAGACGGCCTCGTCGAAGTCCACAACGATCCTGCGCCATACCGTCCGCGCATATCCAAACCAAAGCGCGCACGCCTCTTACGAGAGTTTGCCAAGCGTGTTGGTGATCCAAATACGGGTGGCTCAACCCGGCGCGAAGTGATGACGGCGTATCGTCAGGATGCGCTGAGGTGTGTGCAATTTTTGCAGACCAATGGTCCGACGAAAGCGTCTCATGTTGCAGCAGAGTGTGATGTAACAAACGCGCGTCGTCTCATGGCGGATGATCACTATGGATGGTTCGAGCGGGTCGCGACCGGTATCTATGGTCTCTCGCCTAAGGGCATTGAGGCCGTGACAAGTTATAAAAAAGAGTTGAAGCAGCTTGTAAAAAAATGAAATCTGCAAACGCAGCGCTGTGCAAAGCACAAAGGTCTTAGGCGCGAGTTGAACCCTGGCTGGACCTGGTGCATATGAGAGAAATCAAATAATGATGTGCCCAAGTGAGGGTTGAGTCAGAAAAAGTGCGGTGTGCCCGCGGTCTTCAATTTGGGTCCTCACATACTGGTCGGGAGCAGTCCTGGCTGAGTGGTGTCGTATTCCATGTGCGGGTTCCCCCGCGACACCCCGTCAAAGGCACTTGATACCCCGCCAAAACCCTGTAGAAGACCCTTTACCTGATGGGGTGTAGCCAAGTGGTAAGGCACCGGTTTTTGGTATCGGCATGCGGAGGTTCGAACCCTCCCACCCCAGCCAGTTATTCTTGCGACGGCTCCGCCTACCGCAGCCAGTTATCTTGCGACGGTTCCGCCTACCGCAGTCAGTTATTCTTGCGACGGCTCCGCCTACCGCAGCCAGTTATTTTTGCGACGGCTCCGCCTACCGCAGCCAGTTATTCTTGCGACGGCTCCGCCTACCGCAGTTGGTTGCGGTGTCGACACCCCTGACGAGCCGTAGGCGAGCAGTCCCTGCAACCCGTCAATCGCGGTTACCTCGCTTCGACACTTTGGTATAGATCACTGTATCCGCCTCTCATCGATTTGGCATTGAGAGGGATCTTGTGAACTAGGGATCTGACCGCGATGCAAAGGCTTTTCCGCCAACTGCCGCCGCCCCATCTCATCGTGATGGGTGCCATTCTGGCCGCCGCCTTGCTGTTTCGGATATGGGACCCGCAGGCCATTGCCGGATTGCGCTTCGTGGTGTTTGATAGCTATCAACGCCTTGCGCCACGCACGGTTGACCCCGCCTATCGCGTGCGCATTGTTGATATTGATGAGGCGTCTCTTGCCAAGGTTGGTCAGTGGCCGTGGCCGCGCACCAAGATGGCTGAGATCATCACGCGTCTCAAATCCGATGGTGCCAAGGTTGTGGCGCTGGATTTGATTTTGGCGGAACCAGATCGGCTGTCACCATCGGCTTTTGCGGAGTTGTTTGCAGAGCAAAGCGAGCTAGCGCCATTGACTGCAAAGGCGCGTGCGTTGCCGTCAAATGACCAACGCTTGGGCGCGGTCTTAAATGGTGCGCCTGTTGTCCTTGGCGTGTCAGGCCTCGGTGTTGGTAAGCCTGTCACTCAAAAGCCAAAAGCGAGCTTTGTTGCAGCGGGTGATGATCCAAAATTGTTTGTACCGGGGTTTGCAAATGCAACACCGCTGCTTACCGTTCTTGTAAAAGAGGCGGCAGGTCTTGGCGCTGTCAATTGGCTACCTGCCCATGACCAAGTGGTGCGCTCTGTACCGACCTTGGTAATGTTAGGAGAAACGCTCTATCCAGCACTCGCCCTTGAGGCGCTCAGAGTTGCAGGTGGCCACTCTACTGTTGCCATCAAGTCCTCCGGTGGGAGTGGTGTTTCAGCATTCGGTCAAAAAACCGGTGTCGAGCAGATCAAAGTCGGCCCAACCATTCTTGAAACCAAAGGTAATGGTGAGCTGTGGTTGCGGTTTTCACGCTCTGATCCGAAGCGCTATATTCCAGCACATACGATTTTGTCCGGTTCGCACGCTCCAGGTGATGTCAAAGACCGGTTGATCTTCATTGGGTCGAGTGCAACCGGCTTGATGGATTTGCGGGCAACACCGCTTGAAGCGTCTGTGCCGGGTGTTGAAATCCACGCACAAGCCTTGGAGCAAATGTTGGACGGCTCTTATTTGCGCCGACCCGCCTATGCAACGGGACTTGAATTGAGCTTTTTGGCTTTGGTGGGTCTGTTGGTGGCATGGCTCATACGTCGCTATGGCCCACTGACAGCCGCTCTTATTGGCACCGGCGCCCTTTTGGCCATCGCTGGGCTATCATGGACAGCCTACGCTAACTCAGGTGTGTTGTTTGATCCGGTTTATCCGAGCCTGTCGGTGCTCGCGGTTTATTTGGCGGGTTCGCTGTTCAGTTATGTCAAATCCGAAGCCGACAAAAATCGCGTGCGCTCGGCCTTTGGCCACTACGTTGCGCCGCAGCTGGTTGAGGAATTGGCCGAGAACCACGACAAGCTGAAACTTGGCGGTGAGATGCGCGAAGTCACACTGTTGTTTTCAGATGTGCGTGGCTTTTCTAAAATCTCTGAGCGCCTTGATGCCGAAGACCTCATTCAATTTGTCAATGCACTGTTCACGCCGCTGTCGGACATTATTCTGCAAGAGCGCGGTACGATTGATAAGTTTATGGGCGATGCAGTAATGGCGTTTTGGAATGCGCCGGTGCTTGATGACGCCCATGCACGCCAAGCCTGTGTCACAGCGCTCAGAATGATTGACGAATTAGGTCGTCTGAATGTGGCATGGCGCAAAGAGGCAGAAGCGAACGGCGAACCATTTCATCCCGTGCGAATTGGCATCGGGCTCAACACAGGCGATTGCTGTGTGGGAAATGTCGGTTCGCCACAGCGATTTGATTATTCCTTACTGGGAGATCCGGTCAATACAGCCTCGCGCCTGGAAAGCGAGACCAAGGGCTATGGTGTTCCAATTATTGTCGGTGTGCGCACGGCAGAATTGGTGGAAGGGTTTGCGTTCTTGCCGATTGGTGCGATTAAGCTGAAGGGCAAAGACAATCTACAGTCCGTGTTTGCCTTACTGGGTGATGAAGCTATGAAAAGGCGCAGTGCATTCCAGGATTTGGCGAAGCATCAAGCCGCTTTGTTGCAGGCGTTAGACCGCAAAGATCTTACTAGCGCGCAAACGCACTTCAAAACCTGCAAAGACATCAACTGGCCTGGGCTTGACGCCCTCTATGCCCACTATGAGGCTGAGATCACCGCGTTGAAACGTGCTGCACAATAACAAACGGCCCGCAGTTGTGATGCTGCGGGCGGTATTGATTTTAGGTGTGGCGTGCCACCTAATAGTCATGGGGACGCTTGTGGCCGCCGCCTTTCTTGTTGCCTTTGCTGATGGCGATGCCGATGGCGATCCCAGCAGCAGCACCTAAAATCTTTCCGGTATTATTGTTCGCCGATTTGGTTTTCTTTTTCTTTTTCTTTTTTACGTACTTTTTCTTCGTCCTTGTTCTTTTCTTGGTGACTTTTTTCTTCTTGTATTGCTTTTTCTTCGCTTTCTTTTTCTTTGCTTTCTTTTTGTATTTTTTCTTTGGCTTGAACTTCTTCGGCAAGGCTGCGTTTACAATCTCTTCCTTGGTGAAGATAGGCGAGGGGTCAATCAACGGTGGGTTGATGACAAACGGGAAGGCTAGGTCAAACGGGATGCCGTCCTTGTCGTCCAAAACAGACCAAACCGTTGGATTATCGATCTTGCCGTTTTTCGAGATCCGAACCAGACGTCCTGGCTTGTTGTTATTGCGACACGACCTTTTCTTCCTGCTACAAACCTTGACACGACCTTCGTGCAGCAACAGATAGGTCGGACCACCTTTGGGCGGCGTATAGACATCAAAGATTGTGCCGCGCACGGTGATCGAGGCATTCGGCGTGCGAATGACATAGGTCGGCTTTTGCGCAATACCTGTAATGAAGCGCAACGTGCCGGACACTAAGTCCATCACAATCGAGCCGGAATTTTTGTCCGAGTCATAGACGAATTTATCGAGCAGCATTTCTGAGCCCGGGCCAAGTGCGATCTTGGTTTGGTCAGCAAATTGCAATTCGCTGCGTCCATCGCTGCCAACGGCAATCTTTTCGTCCTGGCGCACGTCATCGCCAGGTTGCAGTGTGCGGGTGTCGCGAGAATAATCCGCCGTGACCAGATTGATGACTTCAATGGCCTCGCCAATGGTATCACCTGAAGCGGCGTAGGCAGATGGTGAGGATGGCGATATCAGGGCAGCAGCGAGAAGCGGGAGTTGAAACAGTTTGAGCATAGCTTTCATTGATCAAGGCTCCAATGGGGCTAAGGCGATCACATATTGTGTGTCGCTGCGGAGTCAAAAAAGGTTCAATAAACTCGGGCTTTAAGTTCTAATTCTAACAGCTTAGGGCCCATGAATACAGTATGAATAGTAGGTGTTACGAAGCCGTCGCCAAACAATGCTCTGTGATGGGAAAGAGCTGATATGGTTAGTGAATATCGCCCATTAACCGTTTTACCCATGGGCTCAAGGCGAACAATATCGAGGCGCAAACCAAAACCATGAGGGCTTGTTCGGTGAAGAACTGGACCAGGGCATCAGGATCGGTGGCATCAAAATTACGCCCCAGGACGCCTGCCAATTTGTTGCCAAAGGCGGTTGCCAGGAACCAAATACCGAGAACCAAACCGGTGATACGAGCGGGAGCCAGCTTGGTCATTGTCGACAGCCCAACCGGGCTTAAGAACAATTCCCCCACTGTTTGAAGAAAGAACAGACCCACCAACCACAGGGGGCTGACTTTGCCCGCCGCTGTGAGGTAGGCGGCTGGGATCATCAAAACAAACGAAAGCGCAAGGAAGACGAGCCCGATGGAAAACTTGACCGGGCTTGAGGGTTGGCGGTGCCCAAGCTTCAGCCAGGCAAGCGCAAACAACGGCGCCAGGGTAATCACAAACAGCGAATTTAACGATTGATACCAAGACGAGGGAATTGAATACCCCATCATATCATTGTCCGTCAGCTTGTCAGCAAACAGCGCAATCGAGAGCCCCGTTTGTTCAAAGATCGACCAGAACACCATGGCGGCGATAAACAAAACAAAGACGGCGCTAACCTTTTTGAAGTCGCCATCTTTCGAAAACCCAAATAGAACCGCAGCCGTGACGGGAAGGGCGATGATCAAATAACGTAACCACGTCCAGCCAGCGCTGTCGGAAAGAATGAGCAAGCCCATCAACAGGCCCGTACCCGCGATGACGAGAACGGCGTTGCGCCAGAACTGTTCTGGCAGGGGGTTGTTGTCATCTTGGTCGGGCAACACACGTGCATTGCGCATGAAGACGAATAAACCCAGGACCATACCAACGCCTGCAGCGCCAAAGCCCCAATGCCAACTGTGGGTCGGGTCAAACCCGTTAGCGGAGAGCCACGTCTTAAAGGTGTCGCTTTGGGCCAGAAAGCCGGTCACTAACGGCGCTATAAATGCGCCGATGTTGATGCCCATATAGAAAAGCGAAAATCCGGCATCACGGCGGCCATCATCTTTGCTGTAGAGCGCACCAACAAGAGCACTGATGCTGGGTTTTAACAGACCGGTGCCAAGCGCCACCAAGATCAGTCCAATGTAAAAGCTCAGCTCATAGGGGGCTGCCAATGTGAAGTGCCCGAGCGCAATCACCCAACCGCCAATCATCACGGCGCGCTTTGGTCCAAACACACTGTCGGCCAGATAGCCGCCTGGGATCGCCAACATATAGACGGCCATTGTGTAGTTGCCGTAGATGCGCGCGGCTTGCGTTACTGGCATGTCGAGCCCACCACCGGCAATGGGCGCCACCATGAACAAGGTCAGCAGCGCGCGCATGCCGTAGTAGGAAAACCGTTCCCAAAGCTCGGCAAAAAACAGCGTGCGCAATCCTTGCGGGTGCTGGGCAAAGCCGAGGCTGGCCGACGTTGGGACGGGGGCTATGGGTTGGGTGCTGTTCGCGGGCTGATCAGTCATGACGGGATTATAGACCGGCCGGGTGGTTGGGGGCAAAGGTGGTGTTCACAAAAATGGTGGGTTTCAATCGACGTCGTGGACAGCTGCGGTTGTCCGCCTAGTTGCGACTGGAATCATTTCCTTTTTCGCAAACCTCCATGCTGCCAGCAGAATCGGCAACGCTGTGTTGATTAAAACAGCATCTAAAAGTCAGCCATTGTTTTTTGTTGAAGTTGTCGACGTAGTCAATCCGGTCAAACGCAAAAATAGCATTTTCACCGCCTTACTTCCAAAGCCATTCCACAGATATGACTTCAAGCAGAGTTCGGGTGGGCGGCCCATGGCCCTTGCAACGCGTCTCCAGCACGATTATTGGCCGCGGGCCTATGGCAGGTCGCGGTGAGAGGGTAGTTGGTCAGGCAAACAGGTGTCCGGGGAGCGGAGCAGCGCTGCCGTTTCAAATTTTTCGGATGCGGCACAAGCCGCTCCGCCGGTGAAAGGACGGTGACCACCACGTAATGGTCCGCGCACCCTGCGGACTTCACCAACGTGCGAAATCGATGGCGGCAGACGGTCTCTCGGCAGAGCCTATGCCCCGAGCCGCGCTCCCTTCACCTCCTGCTTGCATCAGAGTACCGGCGCGCACCCAGATCCCCGAACGGTCAAGCAGGATGGGGACGAGTTTAGTGTCGGGGAAAGGTGAGGGGATAAGATTTTGTGTTGGCCTCGCGGCGCGCGTGTTTGGGGTGCGTTGAGGTCGAAGCCAGGACACTTTCAATCTAACAGCCCCGGATGCAAACGAGCGGGGTGGGTTGCATCCGGGGCTAAGTGTCCGACCCGGCGTGAAGCGGGTTCGAACTGTTTCCCTTAGAGGGTTATAATGCGTCGGAAATGCGTCACACGTAAATTAAAAAAGTGCGAGAAATGCCTGATTCAAAAGTCTAACTTGAGCATAACCACGTGCGCGTTAACGTCAGCTTTGGGCGCATGAGCATCGCGCACAATCAAGCAATCTGCGCCCGCTAAGGGTGTCAACATGGAGCTATCCTGTGCGTCCAATGCAGCAACGGTGGGCGGTGCGGTTGTGGCATCGCGAATGACGCCTCGCATGTAGTGCGCACGCGGGCCATTGGCCGGTAACGGTTGCGCCAGTTGGGCATGTTCACCGCGCGTGATGGTGTTGGCGTCCTGGCCCAGCAACGCTGTGATCAATGCCACCAAATAGATGCGTCCACAGATCAGCGATGACGTTGGGTTGCCGGGCAGGCCCAATACGCGCTGGGTTTGAGAGGCGCGGGTCAAGCGACCAAATAACAAGGGTTTACCGGGGCGCATTTTGATGCGCCAGAAATCAAGTACCATGCCTTCCGCTTTGAGTGCTGGGGCGACGAGATCGTGATCACCTACGGAGGCACCACCAATGGTGACCAGGATGTCGAAGTCCCGGGCTTTTTGTATTGCAGCGCGCAGATCGGGTTCGGTATCGCGCGCGATACCGAGAAATGTGCCAACTCCGCCTGCCGCTGTCACCAATTCCAAAAGGCCAAACGGATTTGAGCAGACGATTTGGTCCGGGCCGACCGCGTGACCAGGCAATACCAGCTCATTGCCTGTGGCGAGGATGGCAACGCGTGGTTGACGGCGCAGCGGCAGGGTCCCATGGCCCATGGCAGCCGCTAAGGTGAGTGTGCGGGCATTGAGTTTGTCGCCAGCTTTTAAGAGCACGTGGCCTTGGGAGAAGTCGAGGCCGCGCCGTCTGATGTGGGCTGGGTTAGGTGAGCCTTCAACAACCGTGACCTGTTCGCGCGCGCGGGTTGTGTTTTCCTGAATGACAATTGCGCTGGCCCCTTTGGGTAGCGGCGCACCGGTAAAAATGCGCACCGCTTGTCCAGGCACAAGCGCACCTTGAAAGCCTTCGCCGGCGGCGGCTTCGCCAATCACGTCAAGTGTTACAGGCAGACTTGCCACATCTTCTGCGCACACGGCATAGCCGTCCATGGCAGAGGCATCAAACGGTGGCTGGGTCAGTGTGGCCGTGACATCTTCGGCCAGGACGCGACCGCAGGCCTTGGTCAGTTCAACCTGCTCGCAGTCCATGACTGTTACATCGGCTAAGATGCGCTTTAGCGCTTCGGCAACGGAAAGAGCATCCATGTTTAGTCCTTCGCACGCAGGATATGTTTTGGTGCTTTAAAGTCACCGCAGCGGCCACCAGTTTTTTCAATTAGCTGGATGGCGTCAAAATGCATGGCTTTATCAATCGCCTTCACCATGTCGTAGATTGTCAGGGCTGCCACCGAGACGGCCGTCAAGGCCTCCATCTCGACACCGGTCTGGCCCGAAACCTTGACCTTGGACGTGATGACAATGCCTGTCGGATTTTGACTTGGCGTAAAATGAACTTCGACTTTGGTGATCGGTAGTGGATGACAAAGCGGAATCAGGTTGTGCGTTTGTTTGGCGGCCATAATACCAGCAATGCGTGCTGTTGCGAGCACGTCACCTTTTTTGGCGCCACCTTTTTCAATAACGGCTAAAGTGTCCGCCGCCATGGCGACAAAGCCCTCTGCCTTGGCCGTGCGATGCGTGACGTCTTTGTCGGAGACATCCACCATGCGGGCTTCACCCTTGGCGTTGAGATGGGAGAGTTTTTTCTCGCTCACGACCCGGTGCCTCCAAGAAGTCGGCGCGTTGCTGCTTCGACATCGCTTTGGCGCATCAAACTTTCTCCAACCAGGAATGTGTTGACCCCAACCCTTTGCAGGCGGGCGATATCGGCGGCGGTTGAAATTCCGCTTTCGCTAATCACAATGCGATCCCTAGGGACACGCGGTGCCAACCGCTCCGTGGTTTGCAACGTCGTCTCAAATGTTTTCAAGTTGCGATTGTTAATGCCGATCAGATTGCAATCGAGTTTGAGGGCGCGGTCCAGTTCACCGTCGTCATGTACTTCAACGATGGCGTCCATGCCCCAGTTGCTGGCAGCTGCCGCGAGGTCACGGGCCACATGATCATCAATCTCGGCTAAGATGATCAAAATGCAATCAGCACCCCAGGCGCGTGCCTGCACAACTTGATAGGTGTCGATCATGAAGTCTTTGCGTAACACAGGCAGATCAACCGCGGTGCGCGCCTGTTTCAAATTTTCCGGTGTACCGTGAAATGACGGTTTATCGGTTAAAATCGAAAGACACGCCGCGCCACCGCTGTCATAGGCCTTGGCCAAAGCGGGCGGGTCAAAGTCTTCGCGGATCAGCCCCCTAGACGGTGAGGCCTTTTTGATCTCGGCAATGAGGGCGGGACGGCAAGACTTTATGCGCTCTTCTAAGGCTATGCGAAAAGGCCGGACCGGGCCAGCACTGCGGGCATATTCTGCCAGAACCTGGAGCGGGAGGGCCAGCTTGGCGGTCGCCACTTCTTCCGTCTTGTAGCGGATAATTTTCTCGAGGATGTCACTCATGGATGGGGATAAGGGCTCTTGCGTTATAATGATTGCGTTGAAATAACACGATTTTCGGCGTGTCTCGCTGAAGAATGCAAGAAATCGTAACGGCGTGCGTTGGTCGGGGCCTTGGCCATGGGGAAAACCTGCAGCGAAACGGCTTTGAACGGATAGAGTGGAGGCCATCTTATTGCAATGGCGTGATTTTTTTTGATATCCCGCTGCTGGCTGTGCTCTGCGGCTCGGTGTGGGAACGCGGCGGCGGTCCCTATTTTGGCGGCGCGTAAATGCTCATAGCTGAGACAACGGGATGAAAGCTGTAACAACGAGGAAAAAATCAATATACATGCAGCTCTAGGACGGTACAGTTTCAAGAATTCGGCTAGAGTGATTTTCACTGATTCGAGCGCTTAAGCGGGTGACGCGTGACCGCGCTTTTGGTTTGCGTCATGCTGTTGTCGGAAATCCGGGCCTGAATCCAGTTAAGGTGGTCACGTTTCAAGCGGAAACGGTTCAGGTGCACCACCCATAGGCATGGGTTTGGGCCATAGGCATGGGTTTGGGCCATAGGCATGGGTTTGGGCCATAGGCATGGGTTTGGGCCATGGGTTTGGGCGCGACGAATTTGAATAGGCACTGGCCAAAGGCGCGCGGTGTCAGGTTGAGTTAGATGGGTGGGGCAATTTCGAGAATGGCTGAGTCTGGCACACTTGAAGCAACGCGGGTCGTGCCGTTAATGCGGTACCGCGATTTAAAGCAGGCGATTGCTTGGCTGTCAGAAGCATTTGGTTTTGTGCCCCACTACACCGCGAGTGACGACAACGGCGACCTCATCTATGCCCAGATGACATATGGCCATGGCATGGTGATGCTGGGCCCAGTCCGCGATTCCGACTTTGATGACTTGCTCTCACAGCCCGACGAAATTGGCGGCACGGAAACACAAAGCTGCTATCTTGTTGTTGAAGATATTGAAAGCCACTTTGAACGTGCCAAAGAGGCTGGTGCTGAAATCGCTCTTGATGTGCAGCGCGATGATACGGGTGGGCGTGCCTATTCATGTCGGGACTGCGAAGGGCACCTGTGGAATTTTGGTACGTTTAATCCTTGGCAAAGTGCGAGCGAGGGATCGAACGCACTGACACCGGTTTCCTCATCGCAGCGCATTCAAGCCGGACCAATTTCCATGGCCCGCTCCGCTGCAGCTGTGTTTGCCGGTGTTGCTATCGCTGGTGTTGCAATTGGCGTTTATAGCCAACACCAGGCACCAAAAGATCGGATCTCAAATATCCGTGTTGTTGAGCAGCCAGGTGCGGCTGACAACTCGAAAACCGTGGGGCTGCCGACAGCACCAGTTCGCGTCATTTCAGCGTTGCGTAAAAAGCTACAAGTTGAGCGCGCGGCCCGAAGAGAAGCCGAACAACGCTTGGCGACAGCACGTCGCGACTTGGCAATGCAAACGGCCAAGTCGCAGGAGACTGTTGCAATAACCCGTCGGGTTTCAGAAGAGCTGACGGAAGCACATGGTGCGGAGCAAGCTGCCATCGCGACGATAGAGCGTTTGCGAGAGCAACATCTGAAAGAGATGCAAGTCGCGACAACGTCGGTTGATGATCTTCAGAAATTAATTGATGACGAACGAGACGCAAAAGACGAAGCGTTAAAGGCGATTGAAGCGATCAAGTATGAACTTGTTCTTGAACGCCAGATGCGCCAACAAGCTGAGCGTCAGGCAAAAGTTGCGTTGGACAATGCGCGCAACAACCCCGCTCAGCCAACACCTAGAGCTGCAGCACCAGTTACCACGACACCTGATAAAGCAGCCAAGTTGCCGGCCAAGCCCGCAACAGTGAATGCAAAGCCAGCCAAAAAAGTGACCGCTATTACCGCCCCGCCTAAGCCTCAGGAAACCTCGGCTCCTAAGGTTTCGACAAGGTCGAAACAAACGGCCAAGCGAAAGGTTGCAAAAAAGAAGACCAAGCGACGCGCGCGCAAGAAAGTCGCCAAGAAAGTCGTCAAGAAAAAAGCACCAAAGAAAGCGTCGCGCGGCATTTCCAAGGGCTGGCCGCACAACACTTGGTAGCTAGCCCGCTTAATCTTTTTGATCGCCGGTGCCGTCTTTCCTAACATGACCCAACACACGCTTGCTCCAACACACGCTTGCCCCAACACACGCTTGCGCAGTGTTGGCACGGCCACTCCAAAAACCACCGCGCACGCTTTTGGCGCGACGCTCTAGGCGGTGGTGCCATTGCTGATGGCAATTAAATCATTCAATGTTTTTTCGGCCCGACCACTATCAATTGCGGTTTCGGCACGTTTGACGCCGTCTGACAGATTGGCTGCGCGATCGTGGACGACCAACGCTGCTGCAGCGTTGAGGCAAACGATGTCGCGATAGGCACTCGGTTTACCTGCAAGAACATCGCGTAGGGCTGCTGCATTTTCTTCAGCGTCACCACCTTTGAGGTCATCAAGAGAGGCGCATTTTAGACCGGCATCTTCCGGGCTGACGTCGAACACGGAAACGTTTCCGTTGCGCAGTTCGGCAACCAACGTTGGCCCGGTGGTGGTCAGTTCATCCATGCCGTCATAGCCATGCACGACCCAGGCATGCGTGGAGCCGAGCGCTTTGAGAACATCAGCAATAGGTTCAACCCATCGGTGATCAAAAACCCCAATGACATGGCGTTTTACACTGGCAGGATTACACAAAGGCCCGAGTAAGTTAAACACCGTGCGCACGCCAAGCTGTGCGCGAATGGGTGCCCAGGTTTTCATTGCCGGGTGATGTTTGGGTGCCCACAAAAAGGCAATGCCAATTTCCTCAAGCGCGCGGGCTACAACATCAAGTGGCGCCTCAACGTTGACCCCGAGTGCTGTTAAGACGTCGGAGGCGCCGGAGCGTGATGAGACAGATCGGTTGCCATGCTTGGCGACTTTGAGGCCGGCACCGGCTGCAACAAAGGCGGCACACGTTGAGACGTTATAGGTTGCATGCCCGTCACCGCCCGTGCCCACGATATCTATCGGATCAAGGTTTAAGGATACTGCAAGCGGTGTCATCTTTTCGCGCAGCAAACGGGCAGCGCCAGAGATTTCAAACACCGTTTCACCACGCACCGCTAGCCCCATGAGAAATGCAGCCATTTGCGGTGGCGTCGCGCTACCTTCGGTCATTGCCGCAATTGCGGTGCACATCTCCACTTCGTTGAGGGTGTCGCCTACGGCAACTCTTTTGAGAATGGAGGCGATCAATGCATCAGCCATTTTGGGTTCACGCTGCTTTTAAGGGGCGTTTTTTGTCGACCGGTTTTGGTTTGTAGCCAGCAATTTTTAAGAAGTTCGCCAAAATGAGATGGCCGTTTTCAGACGCGATGCTTTCGGGATGGAACTGCACACCATGGACCGGCACGTCTTTGTGTTGCACGCCCATGATAATACCGTCTTCTGTCTCCGCAGTGATCTCAAGGCAACTTGGAATGGTGGCGCGCTCAATAATCAGCGAGTGGTAGCGGGTCACCTCAAATGTGGGTTCAAGACCTGCAAAGACACCGGTGTCAGAATGCGTGATGGTTGAAAGTTTGCCGTGCATCGGTTCATCGGCGCGGATGATGGTGCCGCCATAGGACTGGCCAATGGCTTGATGGCCGAGGCACACACCCAGGATTGGGATGTTGCCATCGACGGCTTTGACGAGATCGAGGCAGACGCCGGCTTCATTGGGTGTGCATGGTCCCGGCGACAGGACGATGGCTTGAGGCTTTTTCTCAAGCACTTCCTCAGCTGAGATTTTGTCATTGCGCACGACAAGACAGTGTGCGCCTAACTCACCGATATAGTGAACCAGGTTATAGGTGAAACTATCGTAATTATCGATCAGGATGAGCATGGGCTTTGGTGTAGGAAGTGGGCGCGGCGGCGTCAAGTTTATCAGTGATTAGCTTAAGCTGTGTGGGGTGACGAAGTGGGTGAGTTGGCCTGAACCGGTGACAATATCCGCCCAGGTATCGCCAGCGAAGGTAAACTGAGCGAAGGCGGCGGTGGGGAACTTGGCAGCCAGGGCAGCAAGATCGTCCAGGTTGCTGTCGCGTTGTGCGAGCGCCATGGCGAGGAGGTGAAGGCCGGGGTTGTGAGCAACCACCAGCACATGCAGCGCTGAGGCCGCCCGATTCATGACGTGCTTCCAAAGGTGCTCAGGTGGCGCGTGATAGAGGCCCTCAATATACTGAATGTCAGGTGTGACCGGGGTCAGTTCACTTAACACCAGATCAAGTGTTTCGGATGTGCGTTTGGCTGGTGAACATAAAACCAGATCGATAGCCGGCCCGCGTTTTTTGAGTTCACGACCGATGACCGGGGCTGCCTTGAGGCCGCGTGTGGCCAACGGGCGATCAAAATCATCCAACGAGTCCTGGTTCCAGTCTGATTTGGCGTGGCGCAACAGGGTCAGTGTCAACATGTGGGACCGTCACTTCGGATGACAATAAGAAATGTGCGATGCATGATGTGGCCTACAGCGTCGCGCCTTTTGTTGTGCACTCTGAAGCTATTTGCGCGACGCTCTATTCCATAACTCTATCTCAACGCTCTGCTTTATTCCATGGCTCTATCCCATGATTGGCGATCAACTTATCTGCTCAAAGTCGAAGCCAACTTTTCACAAGGCCGATCTAACCCTGCCTGGCACCGCGCAGCGCATCTTCGGCGGCGCGTAACACGGCTTGAGATTTGTTGATGCATTCCAGCTGTTCATTTTCTGGTACCGAATCGTAGACAATCCCGGCGCCCGCTTGAACGTAAAGCATATCGTTTTTGACGATACCGGTGCGCAGCACAATACAGGTATCCATTTCACCATCAGCTGTGAAATAGCCAACACAGCCCGCATAGGGTCCCCGTTTGGCGTTCTCAAGTTCATCGATGATTTCCATGGCGCGCACTTTTGGCGCGCCTGACACCGTACCTGCTGGAAAGCCTGCCATCAAGGCGCTGACGCTGTCGTGGGACGCTGCCAGTTTTCCAATGACGTTGGAGACAATGTGCATGACGTGGCTGTAGCGCTCAATTGTGAACTGATCTGTCACCGTCACGGTGTCAAGTTCAGCAACGCGACCGACATCATTGCGACCCAGATCAAGCAGCATCAAATGCTCGGAGCGCTCTTTGGGATCAGCAAGCAGCTTGTCGGCAAGTTGTTTGTCTTCGATTGTTGTGGTGCCGCGCGGTGCGGTCCCTGCAATCGGTCTGATCGTCACTTCGCCATCGCGGACCCGAACCAGGATTTCTGGTGACGAACCAACAAGGGCGAAGTCACCGAAGTCGAGGTGGAAGAGAAAAGGCGATGGGTTGAGGCGGCGCAGTGCGCGGTAAAGCGCAAACGGGGGCAAAGCAAACGGCGTTGAAAAGCGTTGCGAGAGCACGACTTGAAAAATATCACCGGCGCGAATGTAGTCTTTGGCTTTTTCAACCATGCGTTTGTAGGCGCTGGGGCTGGTATTGGAGGCTGGCGTGCTTTTTTTCGATGCTGTCGTCGTCGCCTGGGTTGGCGCGCGCTCTTGCGGGCGGGGACCTTCAAGGCGCGCAATGATAGCGCTTAGGCGGTTGCACGCCGTCTCATAGGCGTGTTCGGCTGTCGTGTCCTCACTTGGGCGCACGGGCGTCACGATGCTCATTTCATCTTTAACGGCGTCGAAGATGATCATCACCTCAGGACGCATCAAAATGGCATCAGGTACATCCAATGTATCGTCCGGCTTGTTGGGCAGATCTTCGATCAGGCGAACGGTGTCATAGCCCATATAGCCAAACACACCTGCGCCCATCGGTGGCAGGGCGTCTGGCAGGTTGAGGCGCGATTGGGCAAGCAGCGCGCGTAGCGATGTTAGTGTCGGTTGGCTGTCAGGACTAAACGCGTGCGCGTCGGCTTGCGGTGTCCGATTGATCTCGGCTTGGTTGCCATTGGCCCGCCAAATGACATCTGGATCCAAGCCGATCACGGAATAACGCCCGCGGGTTGCACCACCTTCCACGGATTCAAGCAAAAAGCTCATCGCACGATCTGCTGCAAGCTTGAGGTAAGCAGAGACCGGCGTTTCGAGATCGGCAATGCAGCGCGTCCATACTGCCTGCGGTGTGCCTGCCTGATAAGTTGCTTTGAAGTCATCAAAGTCGGGCAGGACTTCAATGGCGTTGGGCTGAGGTTTTTGCGCGCTCACGGGGTCAAACTTCCGCTACTGTGGCGTTGCGCCGGTGACGCGATCAAATTCTGCCTGGTTGATTTGGATACCGATTTTTTCCTGCAAAGCTGTGACATAGGTCGTTAGGTAGTCTTCCCGCAGCACTTTTTGCAATTCTAATTTTAACGCGTCTTTCTCTTTGTCTTTCAAGGTGGGTGCTGGTGTAATGTCGACCACTTGGAAGACCGTGCGGGATGCCCGGTCGGAGGACTCAGATGAGGCAGCCCCTCCCTTAGCAAGCGTAAAGGCAAGTGCAACGGCTTCCTTCGTCAGTCCCATCGGCTGAATGGCACGGGTGATGGCTGGATCCGTTTTTTCAGGCTCGGAGCCCGCATCTTTGGCCACTTTTTCGAAAGCTTCGCCGTTGTTGAGGCGCTCCATCAGGCTATCTGCAAATTCCTTCAGGAGCCGTGTTTTTTGTTTCTCCTGGTAGGCTGTTTTCACTTCATCTTTGACTTCGTCATAAGATTTTTGTTTGGGCCCCACAACGTCGAGGACGTTGTACCAGGCATAACCTTCTGACGTCGTCAGCTCGATGGCTTCGTTGTCATAACCGGGCTCGGCTGCAAAAATCGAAGCAAGCATTTCTGCAGAGTCGGGATGATCAATTGCAGCTTTGTCGTCGGGTGTTTTGTTGTCGGCATTGCCGGCCTCAGCAATATGGAAGGTGAGTTTTTGCTCGTCAGCAATTTCTTTTAGTGTTTTCCCTGCGTTGCGTGCTTCTGCAACAAGGTCGTAGCGTTCTTGGATTTCAATGCGTGCCTGTTCCGTTGCCAATTGCTCATTGATCTTGTCTTTGACGCCATCAAAGGTGCTTTTTTCACCTTTTTGAATTTCAATGACGCGCAGCAGGACGGGTCCGAATTTTCCATCAATCACGTCTGAGAGAGCGTCACGTTCAACTTTGAACGCCGCTGCGGCAACAGCTTTGTCGAAGATCTGCTTTTCGGCGATCATGCCGAGCGAGACGTCGCTTTCTTTGAGGCTGCGTTCTTCTGCAACCTTTAAAAAGCCCTTCTCCTCGATTTCTTTGCGCGCCTTTTCAGCCTCATCTTTGGTCTTGAAGACCATCTGCTGGATGCTGCGTTTCTCAGCTTTGTCGAACTGTTCTTTGTTGTCTTCATAGCTGCGCTTGATATCAGCTTCAGCAATTGTGATGCCTTTTTTGACATCTTCAAGGGTCAACGTTAGCGCATCGAACTTGCGATACTCAGGTGTTTTAAATCCGGCTTTGTTGGCCTCAAAGTACGCTTTCAATTTTTCTTCTTCAGGTTCAGGAACCTCAATCTTCGCATTGACGTCGATCTTAACATGCTCAACGGTACGCTTTTCTTTGCGGTAGGCATGCTCGGCTTCGATTTGTGCAGGCGGAACCGCCACAGATGATCGCAATGCACCGGTAATTTGTTGGCGCAACTCATCATTGCGGCGAATGGCAACATAGCCTGCTTCAGATAGGCCGTTTTGTTGCAGGAAGCTTTGAAAGCCAATCTTTGAAAACTTACCGTCTGGGCCTTCAAAGTCTGGATCTGATTTGATCAACTTGACAACATCTTCAGGTGCAAGGTCGAGGCCGAGTTTTTTAGCCTGAGACTTGAGCGCTGTCTGTCCGACGATGCCGCGCAACACTTGCGCCGGAACACCGGCAGCGCGCGCCTGTTCGCTGGTGATGCGTTTACCTGCTTGTTGAGAAATATTGGTAAGTGCGATTTGTTCTGCGCGCTGATACTCTTCAACTGAGATATCGTGGTCACCGACTTTGGCAACAGAACCACGGCCAAAGTTCACGAACATGTCACCAACGCCCCAGATGGCAAAGCTGAACATCAACAAAAAGAGGAGCGTTTTTGCGATCCAGCCGCCGGTGCTGCGTCTTAGGGCATCAAGCATCGTGTTTTGTTTCCACTTTTGGTTAAGCTGCACTGGCCTTGGGTCGTGTGCCGCAGGTGGCACAAAACTCAAGCCCTGGCTGTGACACCACGACTTGGCCACAGGATTTAGCCAAATGCCAAGCCTGTCAGGTTGGCACGTCAGGGCAGCGTTGCTATGTCGGTCGGGTCAGGGATCACCTGACCGGTCGATTTTGTCATGATATCAAGCCCAGGCTGAGCGCGAAAGCAAGTCAATGGGGCATGGGAATATACGATAGCGCGGACTGCGTTAACACGAGACCACCTCGCTCACGGCAGATTATAAGGACCTAGAATGACAGATACCCCAGTGCAAATTCGCCCTCTCGTCGCCGGAAACTGGAAAATGAATGGCCTCAAAGCGGCGTTTCCTGAAGCGATTACGGTTGCAGAGGCCATCTCAAAGCCTGGCGCGGGACCTGCAGATGTGATGATTTGCCCCCCCGCCACCATGGTGATGGTGCTCCGTGAAGTCACCCATGATCACAACCTTCTGATTGGTGGGCAGGACTGCCATACCGGCAAAAACGGTGCCCATACCGGGGATGTTTCAGCTGAGATGTTGAAGGACGCTGGCGCGACTGCGGTGATACTCGGACACTCTGAGCGGCGCAGCGATCATGGCGAATTGGACCGCCATGTCAGGGCGAAGGCTGAGGCGGCGCGCCGGGCTGACCTGATGGCCCTGATCTGCATCGGTGAAACCGCAGGTGAGCGTGCTGCCGGTATGACCCTTGATGTGGTCAAGCGTCAGCTCCTTGGTTCGGTGCCGGACGGAGCCACGGCCGCTAACACCGTTATTGCCTATGAACCTGTTTGGGCCATTGGCACCGGATTAACGCCAACGCCGGACGATGTCGGCGAAGTTCATGCCGAGATTCGGGCGGCTTTGGTTGATCGCTTTCAAGGCGAAGGCCAAGGGATGCGCATTCTCTATGGTGGGTCGGTAAAGCCGGACAATGCCAAAACGTTGCTCGCAATTGCCAATGTCAATGGGGCCCTGGTCGGTGGTGCCAGTTTAAAGGCTGCTGATTTCTTAGGCATTGCAGCCGCCTATGGCCACGGCGCATCATAGGTCTCACAATCGCCTGTGTTTGGTCTAAAACAGCGTCTTAAGGTGAGCTTTTAGGGGATAAACATAATCTCCATTGTTTATCGGGCATTTTTGGGGGAGGGCGGTTTACATTGCTGCACCAGAGGAACGGTCTACTGGCTGTTTTGCGGTTTGTTCACCGTCGTGCGTTCGCGTTGGCGATTGTTTTTGTGGCCGTGCATACTGCGCAGGCAAAACCACTCGACAAGCCCGCATGTGAAGCGCTGAAAACCGAACATCAAACGCTGTTGGATCAGGGCATAGAAGATGTGATTGCGCGCGGATCTGAATGGGCCAAGACGCATCTGGGTCAACTCAAGACGCAGCAGATGGCCCGTGTATTTGAAATTGAAGAGCAATTGGCGTTTCGCTGCAAAGGCATGGCGCTGACCAGTGCTGTGGTTATTCATTCGTTGCGGGATGTGAAGTCGCCAAAGCCAAAAGTGGTGCCTGCGGCGACCACTCAACGCGGTGTGCTGAAACGGGTGAGACGCTCAGCCGTTCCAATGCCTGTCAAAAGGCCGGCCCTGTCGCCAGCTCAAGTCTTGAGGGCAAAGCCCAGCGGGCAGATCCGAGTGGGCACATCAAAGTCTGTTCCACCCGTGCCATCGGCAACGGCGCCGTCCGCGCCGCAAAAAAAAGCTGGGCCTAGCGTTAAAGCCAATGCCATTCAGGGCCCGCCGGGCAGCGATCAGGCCAAGTTGCCAAAGGTCATCCGCTTGCAGCCGAAGACGGCATCTGGCAAAAAATCCGGCAATGTTAAAACCAGTCGGGCTAAGGCGCGCCAAGCCAAAGCCCGACAAATCAAAGCGCGTAAGATCCGGCGAGGCTTGGATACCTATGTGCCGCCACCCGAAAATCCAGGCTATCAGCCCTCGCTAAAAACACGTTGAGCGATCGGGGCGCGGCGGAGCAATCTGCTACCCGGCGGGCAAAGGAGGCGTTTAGGACGTATTGTCCTCATTGCCACCATCCCTTTGCAATAGCACCCAAAAGTGGTGTAGAACGCGCCACTTGTTCCCTCGAAACTGGGCTCCTGAACAGGGGCTTCCCCTAACACGGGCATATCAAAGGGCTGATCCCTCATGGCGACGGTAATTCTTGTCATTCACCTGATCATCGCGGCAGCAATGATTGGCGTTGTGCTGATGCAAAAGTCAGAAGGTGGCGCACTTGGGATTGGCGGTAGCGGTGGTGGTGGCGGCGGTGGTTTTCTCACCGGACGCGGCCAGGCCAACCTTCTCACCCGTGTGACAGCAGGTTTGGCGCTTGGCTTTTTTGCTACCAGCATTGCGTTGACGGTATTGGGGCAACGCACACAGTCGGACGAATCAATTTTTGATAAATCGGCAACACCTGCTGCAACCGAGAAAGCGGCAACAGCTGATAAAACTACACCTGCAAGTCCGGCAGAAGAGCCGTCCGGCGGCATCCTCGATAAGCTGAAATAGACGTATCTTAAGGCATTCAACGCTTCATCATCTTAATCCCTGGCGGCCGCACTTTATGGCTTGGCGGCCACAGTTTGTGGGTGCGCGCAATTTGATGCTTCGAATCAAGCGATCTCTGTGTAATCTACAAGCCCATGCAACGGTACATCTTCATTACCGGTGGCGTGGTCTCCTCATTAGGTAAAGGCCTTGCTTCCGCCGCGCTCGGCGCGCTTCTGCAATCGCGCGGGTATTCCGTGCGGTTGAGAAAACTCGACCCCTATCTCAATGTTGATCCTGGAACGATGAGCCCTTATCAGCACGGCGAAGTGTTCGTCACGGATGATGGCGCAGAGACTGATCTTGATCTCGGCCACTATGAGCGCTTTACCGGCGTTCCAGCCAGTCAGAAAGACAACATCACAACCGGGCGCATTTATCAGGACATTATCGCCAAGGAACGGCGCGGTGATTATCTGGGTGGCACGGTGCAGGTAATCCCGCACGTCACAGACGCGATTAAGACGTTTGTTGTGTCAGGCAACGAAGACATTGATTTCGTGCTCGTGGAAATTGGCGGCACGGTGGGCGATATTGAAGCGCTGCCGTTTTTTGAAGCCATTCGTCAGGTTGGCAATGACTTGCCGCGTGGTGCCGCGATCTATGTACATTTGACGTTGATGCCCTACATCCCGTCTGCTGGTGAATTAAAAACCAAACCAACTCAGCATTCCGTGAAAGAGCTGCGCTCGATTGGTATTCAGCCGGACATCTTGATGTGCCGCTCAGATCGAGAAGTGCCGGCGTCGGAACGGCGCAAGATCGCACTGTTTTGTAATGTGCGCGAAGAGGCGGTGATCCAGGCCCTTGATGTGTCATCAATCTATGACGTGCCGCTGGCCTATCACAACGAGGGTCTCGACGGTCAAGTTCTGGCGGCCTTTGGTATTGAGGATGCACCCGAGCCTGACCACACGCGCTGGGATACGATTTCCAACACGATTGCCAATCCTGAAGGCGAAGTGGTGATTGCGATTGTCGGCAAGTACACTGGTCTTAAGGATGCATACAAGTCGTTGATGGAAGCGCTGGTCCATGGCGGCATCGCAAATGCGGTGAAGGTGCGCCTTGAATGGATTGAAAGCGAAGTCTTCGAACGCGAAGACCCAGCTCCCTACTTGGAAGATGTCAACGGCATTCTCGTGCCCGGTGGCTTTGGAGAACGCGGTGCGGAAGGCAAAATCCTAGCGGCCAAGTTTGCCCGCGAACGCGGCGTTCCCTATTTCGGCATTTGCTTTGGCATGCAGATGGCGTGCGTGGAAGCGGCGCGCAATTTAGCAGGCATTGAAAACGCAACCTCAACAGAGTTTGGCGAAGGTGGTGAACCGATTGTTGGTTTGATGACCGAGTGGATGCAGGGCGAGGAACTGAAGCAACGCGAAGTCGATGGTGATTTGGGCGGCACGATGCGCCTTGGCGCGTTTCCGGCAAAGCTGATTGCTGGAAGTCGTATCGCAGAGGTTTACGGCACGCGGGATATTTCAGAACGCCATCGCCATCGCTTTGAAGTGAACATGCGCTATCGCGAACGCCTGGAAGCGGCGGGCCTCAAGTTTGCAGGCCTGTCACCCGATGGCCTGTTGCCGGAAACGGTCGAGTATCCAGACCACCCGTGGTTTATCGGTGTGCAATATCACCCTGAACTGAAGTCACGTCCGTTTGACCCCCACCCGTTGTTCAAGAGCTTCATAGCCGCCGCCGTTAAGCGCAGCCGGTTGGTTTAGGATTTTTGCAGGGCGTTGTGTTGTTGTCCGGGCCCACGACAGCTATGAACGAACGCAAGGACTGCCGCAGCAGCTTGATGTTCAAAAATGGCAGGCAGCCCCTTCAATAAATCGGCGGGTCAGGTAAATGTTTGATCCGCCACGTTGGTGCCATCTCGATAGGCCCATGTCAGGTGTTGTTTTTACATCCAACGCGGGTTGCCAGCGTTGGAGCGCACTTAAATCTCTGAGTGGGTATTACTTAGTTGAGGCGTCAGTGTATGCAAGGGACCACGCACGTGCAAAACATGAGGACGTCCGCTAAATCTCGGTCAGGCCATTTGGCTCTGGCACTGATCCCAAACTTCTTTTGAGGCGCAGTGAACAATTTCTTTCTGATTGCGACCGGATTCCTGCTGCTTGCCGCAGGTGGTGAAGTCACAGTGCGCGGTGCCGTCTCGAGCGCTAAGCAGTTCGGGCTATCGCCATTTTTTATTGGAGCCGTTGTTATCGGTTTTGGCTCATCGTTGCCGGAACTCGTCACCAGCATTGAGGCAATGTTCACCGACGCCCCCGGCATTGCCATTGGAAATATTGTTGGTTCCAACATTGCCAACATCCTGTTGGTTCTCGGCATAGCAGCCTTGATCAGCCCGCTTTGCCTTCGCGGAGATGACATACGTCGCGATGTCCTCCTTGTGCTGCTCGCAACGGCGGGGTTCGTCGTTGTTTCATTGTGGACAGGCTTGTCGGCGATTGTCGGTGCAGCCATGTGGATGGCGTTGGCGCTTTATCTTGTTCTCTCTTACCAACGGGGCAATGAGCACAGTGTGCCACAACGCGATGTGGAGGGCAGGATTTCAATCCTATCCTCGCTTGGAATGGTCATTATTGGTTTGGTTATTCTGGTGGCCGGTGGCTATTTTGTGGTCACAGGTGGTGTCGGACTTGCGCGGTCTTATGACGTAGACGACACCTTGATTGGACTGACGATCGTAGCTATCGGTACGACCCTGCCTGAAATCGTGACAACCCTCGTTGCCGCAGTTCGTAAGGAGGGTGATGTTGCACTCGGCAACGTACTCGGTTCGTGCATGTTTAACATCTTGGCAATTGGCGGCACAATCGCCGTTGTCACACCGACCCGTGTGCCAGAGGGTATCGTCCATTTTGATAACCTCGTCATGCTGGGTGCAACGGCTTTTCTTTGCCTGCTCGTTTTTTCGTTGCGGCGCATACCGCGGATTATCGGGGCAACCTTGCTTGCAGCCTACATCGGGTATCTTGCGGTGCTTTGGCCATGAACCGCGAACAGGATGCAAGACGTTGGAGCATCGACAGAAAGAACCGGGACCGGTAATAAGTGTTTGCTGCCAGGGAACTTTGAGGACGTGCGCATTTGGTTTAAGATGCGCTCGTTGAGACTGAGGGAGAAAGAGAATGCTGCGTTGGATCATGCTTTTTGCGAGCCATGGTGTCGCTCTGGCTATCGGGTTTGCGCTTGGGGTGTACTTCCTGCCGATCCTCACGGCTCCTGAAAGCCCCGACAAAGCCATGCTTGCCGAGACGGCAAAGACCGCGCTCTACAAGGCGCAATTCAAAAGAGACCTAAAAGGCAGCGATTTCCTACATTGGGGTGAAGGCAATGTGAGTGTCAGCCCGAAAAAAATTGTCCATCAAGGCAAGTTAGCACCTGGGCCGGATTACAAGGTGTATCTTGTTAAAGAGTTTGTTGAAGACGAGGCACAATTCAACAAAGTCAAAGGCAAGGCTCAAGGTGTTGGCGATGTAAAAACGTTTGACGGGTTTGTTTTGGACGTGCCAGCAGGTGTCGATGTCAGCGCGTATTCAACTGTTGTTGTGTGGTGCGAGTCCTTCGGCGTGTTTATTTCTGCTGCCAAGTATAGATAGGCTGGTCGGGTTCGGCGGGGTTGAGCTCAGTTACTCGTGCGGTTTACGGGTGCTCTTCGAGTGCAGGTTGCTTTAAAACCCCGCTCTCGGCCTGGCGCAAAATGCCCATCCACAGTGCAAATTGGCAAATTGGACTATCGCAACTTTAACAATATTGGCACGATGCCGATCTGGGTCGACGATTATAAAGCTGCGGCTTGGGAGTGAGGACAATGTTTGATCGCAACAACAAAATCCTAATCCTTGCGACTGTGGTCGCAGTAGTGGGGGCGGTCGTTGCGGTGCAGACGGGCGTGCCGACATTCAGTGAGGCCAAAGGCGGTGCGCAGGCGCGCGCGGCCTTGGCCAAAACGATGAATGGCGTGGCTGAGCGTTGGCCGAAGCTTCCCCACATCGCAACGGATGCTGTTGCTGCAAAGCTGGATCGGGCTGACCTATTGCTGATTGACGCCCGATCGGAAGAAGAATTTTCCGTTAGCCACATCCTGGGCGCAGAACATGTCCTGCCCGATACAACTGTGGCTAACTTCCAGTCTCGGTTTGGAGACGAGATTACAGGTAAAGATGTGGTGTTTTATTGCGCCGTTGGTGTGCGCTCGTCGAAACTGGCAACCCGTACCGCTTCGCTCTTGAAAGAAAAAGGTGCGCGCAGTGTCTCTAATATGGCGGGTGGAATTTTTGCCTGGCACAATGAACAACGCCCGCTTGTTGATGCCAAGGGCGCGACGCAATTGGTGCATTCTTTTGATGCGTGGTGGGGGCGGCTGGTCGCGCGGCCAGAACACAGCCGAACGACAGCCAAATAGATAAAATCAGAATAGATTTATCAAGGGTTTCTCCAAGAAATGCCTGACATTATCAAATGGCTTACAACTGGGATTGCCACTCAAAGCAGGGTAAATAACGATCCCGGAAAGCCCGGAATCGCTAAGAGTACGCTTAGAGCTGCCACATACAAGTTTATGTGCGCCAAGGGTGTTCTGGCACATCTGATACGCCCAGAACATTGACCGCAGATTCTGCAACCTTGTGATCGTTTTCAACCGACGAGCCGCTGATACCAATTGCACCAATCAGAATGCCTTCTTCATCGACGATGGGAAGGCCGCCTGGAAACGTGATCAAACCCTCATTGGAATGTTCAATGCCGTAAAGACTTTTTCCGGGTTGTGAAAGTTCGCCGATGAGACCCGTCGCCATGCCAAAGAACACTGACGTTTTGGCTTTCTTGATCGCAATGTCGATTGACCCGACCCAGGCGTCATCCATGCGCGCGAATGCCTTGAGGTTGCCGCCGGAATCGACAACGGCAATGCACATCTTTGTTTTGAGAGATTTTGCCTTTTTACGCGCGGCATTGATGGCTTTGGTCGCGTCTTCGTTTGAAACATGCATGAGGGTACTTTCCTTCTTTTTTTTTAGGTGTGGCAGCCGTGGGTACATGCGTTGTAGACGGGTCTGCCTTTACACATGGGTCTTGCCTTACACATGGGCCTGCCTTTACACATGGGCCTGCCTTTACACATGGGCCTGCCTTTATACATGGGCCTGCCTTACACATGGGATTGTGCGCCGAAACATCAACAGCCTGCAGTCCATCGCGCTGATCTGTCGCCCGGGTTGTTCGTGGGCGCGTGCAAGGGGCGAATATCACCACGCCATTAACTAAACTGGCAACGATCAGCGCTATTTACAGGCTATGGCGGGATCAAAATAAAGCAATAAAAACAAAGGTATATAATTTTATTTCAGATTGTTCCCGCCGGAACAGCTGAAAAAGCGACGCTCTCGTAGGGTGTGTTTATCGACGAACAACAAAGACCCCTTGGAGAGCCCCGATGACCACCTTGAACACAATCCTTCGCACTGCCCTGACAACCGCCGTTGTTGCAGGCGCCCTGGCAGCCCAGGCTTCCACCGCTTCAGCCGTTTCGCTGCGCGTTAAAGTTTCTTGCACCGGTGATTACCTGAACTACTGCTCACAACACGCTCCAGGTTCTGCAGCCACCAAAGCTTGCATGCGCCGCAACGGTTCCAAGCTTTCAAAGCGCTGCGTTAAGGCTCTGATCTCAGCCGGCTATGTTTCCAAAGCTGAAGTGTCCCGCCGCGCAGCAAAACGCTAAACGAAATTCCCCTGAAACGGGGCGTGCTCCCAAGGCACAAGACCTGGTTGCTCTGAAGCAACCGGGTCTTTTTTTATTTTTGTGCCAAGGTCTGAACCAATTGTGGTCCCTTGCGACCTAGGACAAGATGGATCCTTAGCCGGGTCAACTCATTGGGAGCTAGTAATGTGTGTTCGCCGTTTCTTTGTCTTGAGCCTTTCCACCGCGATTCTGTCGCTCAGCGCTGGTCTATCAACTGCTGAGGCTGGTGCCTATGGCTATGATTGTGCTCATGGTCCAGATACCTATCGCGTTCGTGGTGTTGAAGAGTGGGACCAATTGAATATTCGTTCGCGGGCCAGCTCGCGTGGGCGCATCGTTGGGTCAATCCCAGCGACGGGCTCTGGCATCCATTGTTTGGGTCCGTGCAAGGGCAAATGGTGCCGTATCAGTTGGCGCGGCATGATTGGCTGGACCAACATGGGCTTCTTAGGCGAGTAGGGCGCGGGGCTTGGGGTCCCGGTCATTTTTGCCAACACTTTCTAAAGTTGTGTTGGTCGGGCTATTTTGTTTGCCAACACTTTCTAAAGTCGTGTTGGTCGGGCTATTTTGTTTGCCAACACGTCCTAAAGTTGTGTTGGTCTTATCCAACATCGGCTTGCCGAATGTTGGTGTACATATTGTCATGCCAACACGTCCTAAAGTTGTGTTGGTCGGGCTATTTTGTTTGCCAACACGTCCTAAAGTTGTGTTGGTCTGACCTAGTCTTCCGAGCCAAAGTACTTTTCGCGCGTAGCGCGCCACGCGGGCGATCCCATCACATCAAGAACGGCTTGATTGATGCCCTCGCGATCAGGCGAGTTTGGTGGCAGAACGATGCCATAGTCCTGCACCTCAAACACATTGGGTAAAATGTTGAGGCGCCCCTGATAGCCTTTCAGGACTTGAAACTTCAAAATGGGTTCGTCATGGACAAAGGCTTCGATGGTTCCTTCATCAAGTGCCCTCAGACCCTGTTCGATATCATCCATGCCAATGGTTTGAATGTAGCGTCGTTTGAAGTAGTTGTTCGATGATGCTTTGGTGACGACACCCACGCGGGCACCTGGCAAATCCTTGATGCTGGTGACAGGTCCTGAGATCTTGTTGACGGTCAATGAGCTTGCGAGTTGTGCGGTAAAGACGGCGGTTATGATCAAAGCCGCGAACATCCAAATGACGGCAATGAACCGTCCGAGAAACGTCACTGGTGCTTTGTCACCATAACCAACGGTGGTCATGGTAACGGCGGCCCACCAAAAACCATCGCCAATGCCGGCTGCGGGGTCTCGTTTAAATTGATCCCAATTTTGTTTGCGCTCAACCAACCACATGATGGCACCTGTGATCAGCAGCAGGCCAAACAGGCCCCCGACTGTTGTCAAAAACGCAGGCGAAATCAGCGCTTTGAAAATATCGATCAGGCCAGAGGTGTTGCGGTTGGAGACTGCTATTGCGAGACCCGACTTATAAAATGGATGGCTAAAGTCGACGATCTTTTCGCGTTCACCTGTGATCGAGGTGGCGGTCACACCGGCATCGATAGTGCCATCAGCGGCGGCTTTCACCACATCATCAGCGGTCTTAAACGATTTAAATTCAGTTGGTCTGCCGAGTTTGACAGCGATGGCCTGCCAAAGCTCAATGCTGAGGCCTGTCCAGGCGCCGGTGTCATCCTGCATCGAAAATGGCGCCGCGATTTTGGTGCCAACAACAAACGGTGTTGCTTGTTGTTCTGCTGGTGGTGCGGGTTGCGCGTGAAGCATGCTGGTCAATCCAGAACACAAAACCAGCACTGCAAGACTGCGAAACAAGGAACGGGTAAGGGACATTTTTTAACTCGCAAAAAGAAACGGAATCATCACCGCACGCAGTCATGCGCCAGACAAGCCTGGTTCCGTATTCAGCTTAACACTTTTAGCTTAACTCTGGGCCACATTGACCGCGATGGCGTAGGAGATGATCGGCCAAAACGAGCGCCATCATCGCTTCGCCAACAGGAACTGCGCGAATGCCGACGCACGGGTCATGACGACCTTTGGTGACAATGTCGGTGTTCTTGCCAGCCTTCGTGATGGTGTCGCGCGGCGTCAAGATGGACGAGGTTGGTTTGACGGCAAAGCGGGCCACGATCGGTTGGCCCGATGAGATGCCGCCGAGCACGCCACCAGCGTGATTGGATTGGAATATGGGTTCGCCATTGTTACCAGCGCGTATTTGGTCGGCGTTTTGTTCGCCTGTCAGTTCGGCAGCGGCCATCCCTGCGCCAATCTCAACACCTTTAACTGCGTTGATGCTCATCATCGCCGATGCAATGTCTTGATCGAGCTTGCCATAAACGGGCGCACCCAATCCAGCAGGGACCCCGTCTGCAACAATCTCAATTACCGCGCCAATTGAAGATCCGGACTTGCGGATTTTATCAAGTTCACCTTCCCAGGCTTTGGCCGCTGTGGCGTCTGGGCAAAACAAGGGGTTGTTGTTGACTTGGTCCCAATCGAGGCGTGCGCGGTCAATTTTGTGGCGGCCCATTTGCACGAGCCCGCCGCGGATAGTGACACCAGACAAGACTTTGCGCGCAATGGCACCGGCTGCAACCCGCATCGCTGTTTCGCGGGCTGATGAACGTCCGCCACCGCGATAGTCGCGAATTCCGTATTTCTGCCAGTAGGTAATGTCAGCATGGCCTGGGCGAAATTTTTGCGAGATGTCGCCATAGTCTTTAGAGCGTTGGTCGAGATTGTGAATCAGCAACGAGATCGGCGTTCCGGTCGTTACCTGCGCGCCATCTTCGTTGGTGAAGACGCCGGAAAGTATTTCGACGGTATCGGGTTCTTTGCGCTGTGTTGTGAAACGCGATTGGCCGGGGCGGCGCTTATTGAGAAATTCCTGAATTTCGTCAGCGGTGATAGCAATGCCTGGGGGGCAGCCGTCAACTACACAACCGATTGCTGGTCCGTGGCTCTCGCCCCAGGTTGTCATTCGAAAAAGGTGGCCGAAGCTGTTGTGTGACATGGTCGCCTGCGATTCGCATTGTCGGATCAGATTTTTTGCGGCCCATCAAGGATAACGCACCGTGTCTCACCTGGTGCCGCTCATGTTTGATGTTGTTGCAACTTGGTGCTGCCCGAAAACCTCACATCATCTCTTAAGTGGCGTCTATCCCAGCTGCAAGGTGCAAATCAGCCCGTTATCGGTTTGGCAGGGGCCGCGATGCAGCGTAGAACCGGGGGTATGTGCAGTGTACCTGATCCAATTAAATGAAGGAGGCCTACGCGTGGGTCAGGCGCGTTCGTGCCTAATTCGGCACGCCTGTTGTGGTTTTGAAACTTGGCTGGCGCCAGTTCGCCCGGCCAGGATTTGGAATTGTGCTTAACAAACGGGACGTTCTGGGCCGTCTTGAGCAATGGTCTTTGAGCTTCCCGTCATTTGCGTTTGAAGAGCTGGGGGCCGCTTTCCCCGGCTCTTCTTTTTGGGCCTTCAGCCCCGTTGGTTACTCTAATAGTGTCCAGACCTTGACCTTGGGATGTTGGGATGTTGGGATGGTTGAGTGGTGCCGAGGACTACAGCGCCAGGACTACAGCGTCTGTGCCTTTTCTTGTACACAGCCAAGCTATTTGCGCGACGCTCTATCTCATGGCTCTATTCTATAACTGGCGATCAACTTATCTGCTCAAAGTCGCGTTCCAACTTTTCGCAGGTTGATCTAAATGCATAAAGACGGGTAACGATGAAAGCTGCTGCAAAGTCACAAGTGATCTCTGGGGGTGTTCTGCGTTTGGCGGTGATGGGCTGCCTGACACTCAGCTTGATCGGTGCTATGGCGCTCAAAGCGCGGGGTGAGGACGGCACAAGCGGCATTGAAACCGGCTCGATTGAACGCGCCGTTGTCGTGGCACCTGTGCGCCGCGTGTTCCCAAAAACGCCGAATGACCGCGACCTCAATCGGTTGTCCAAAACGGCCAAGGGCAAGAAGCGTGGTCTGTCCAAAAAATCTGCGAAGCGCTAGAGCACGTTGGTCCCAGGTTGAATTCAGTGTACGTGCTCTAACCCTTTTGTTTTGGATCCTGTGTCGTGGCGCAAAACCACCCAACCCAAGCTTGCGCACTTTTGCCTCTTATCATTTGAAAGACCTCGTGCGGTTCCCCTCAGGGGTGGAGTGATGGGCGACATCGGGTTAAGAGCTAGATCGTAGTCACACTTATTCTAGCCTGGACCCCACTCAGCCATGACCGATGACAGCGCACACCCCGGCCTGAAAGCCACCATTATTCCCGTCACGCCTTTTCAACAGAACTGCTCATTGATTTGGGATGATACCTCAAAGGTTGGCGCGGTTATTGATCCGGGTGGCGATCTCGATGCCATCCAATCGGCGATCAAAGAAGTTGGCATGAGGGTGGAAAAAATCGTGCTGACGCATGGCCATATTGATCATGCAGGCGGTGCGGATGAATTGCGCGCCACGCTCGGTGTCAAAATAGAAGGCCCGCACCTTGCCGATAAATTCTTGCTTGAGAATTTGAACAAGCAAGGCAAGGAGTATGGCATTGCCGCAAAAAACGTGACGCCGGACGCCTGGTTTGACGATGGGGACACGGCGAGGATTGCAGGGCACAGCTTTTCGGTTTTGCATTGCCCGGGGCACTCGCCAGGTTCGGTCGTGTTCGTCAACGAGCAACACAAACTCATTTTAATGGGCGATGTTTTGTTTCAGGGCTCGATTGGGCGCACCGATTTCCCCTATGGCGATCACGATGCATTGATTAACGCCATCAAGACCAAAGTGCTGCCGCTCGGTGATGATTACACCTTTATCCCCGGCCATGGCCCCGCCAGCACACTTGGCAACGAGCGCCAAACCAATCCGTTTTTGCAATAGCGCGTCATGCAAACTGGAATAAACTCTGCAGCTTGTGGAATGATAGCACAAGGCTTGGTGCGGAAATGTAGGAATCGGCGGGACAATTACCCGCAAAGGCAGCCTGATGCTTATTCTGTCAACCTAAGGTCTGTCGCTTCTTTTGCAATCGCAACAAATGCATCCTCAAGATTTTGCGCGCCATCAGCATAGAAAAAATGTCCACTTGAAGTCGCGCATTCTTTCAGCAGGCTGTAGACGTCTGTTCCAGGGCCTGCGCAAAAAATGTTTGCGCCCCGCTCCTAACCCATCGAAATGGCTTCCGATTTGTCCTTGTGCTTGGCGCGGTCCATCCTGTAGGTCACGAGCGCAACGACGCCAAGCATGAGATAGAAAAGGACACCTAAGAGCACGACCGTTTGACCTGTAATCGGGCCAATCGCTGCGCGTTCCCACAATTGCGACCACGAATGTATCGGTGTTGGATGGACGGCAATTTTTCCGTAATAGGCAACAGCTTGGATGGCAAAAATCCAACCATAGTTGCGCCGCAATCGGCGACCGAGCGCATTGAAATAGGAGATATGATAGCGCGGACGGCAATAATCATTCGCCAAAACCTCCTGCCAATCATCAAGTTCAACCACACCTTCGCCACGCAGCATCGGCGCATAAAAATGCGTTTCAACCCAACGTGCCCTGGCCCGCCAGACATTGAAATAACGATAGCGCCTGGCTTCAAGTCCAAGAAACCCAACAACGAGTATGCCGACAAGAATAAGCGGTAAGGGGGTGGCGTTTGCACTGGAATAGACGATGGAGAGCGCGATGCCGAGCGTAACAACGGACCAATTGGTGGTGTTATCAAGACGGGTGCGCCACAGCGTGGAGCGATAAACTTCGCCCCGATAAAGATGTGCCAACGCACCGATCTCAGCCGTCGTGAAATCATGATGTGGAATGGTGCGTTGTTTTTCGATATCTGCCATCACCTGGATGGCACACCAAAACCTCCGCCATTGCAAGGACTATTGTGAAACGTCGAGCCTTATCGGAGCGATCGCTAGACTTCTATATTACGAATACCAAGGTAGGCATCAAACGCCGCCCAAAAGCGCTGGCGCACATCGTCGGTCTCTTGCAGGATTTCGTGTTCGCTACCGGGCAGAAGAATGTGGTTACCAACTTTCAATCCAACGCAAAAGTCTTCAATCGCAGGCGTTGAAACAATTTTGTCATTGCCTGCCGCAAAAATTAGCATTGGCACCTGCACGTGCGCGGGGAAACTTGGGTTTTGAACTTGAATGCAGGCCCGGGTCACAGCTCGCAACCATTGGATTGTCGGCGAGCCTATTCCCAGTTCCGGTGCCACGTCGAGGATGGACTTATTGCGGGTCCAGCGTTCGTGATCGTTTGTGATGCGATTGTTTTCAAAGGCCACTTGTTCTTCTGGGAGGTCCGTACCACCGCGCACGTAAGCCGTGGACATGCCAAGCAAACAGCCCGCTTCGGCGTAGGCGCGGATCAGCGCTTGGGGGTAGGGGGTTTTATCACGATTAAGTGCAATCAACGGCGCGCACAAGACGATGCGCTCAAACCATGAACCTGGCTTAACAGACTGATGAAGAAGAATTGTGCCACCCATGGAGTGCCCAAGCGCCACAAACGGCGGCGGACAATCCGGTAGCACAATGTCCCTCATGAAACGGAACAGATCATTTTGGTAGTCGCGAAAATTACGCACATGACCCTTGTGCGGATTGTGCAGCAGGCGCTCAGATCCGCCCTGGCCGCGCCAATCCATTGTCGCCACCGCAAACCCGCGTCGGCGCAAGTCTGCAATGACTTCAAAGTACTTTTCAATGAATTCACCACGTCCGCCGAACAGGCAAATGGTGCCACGGCGCGGCCCCCGGGTTGCCGACCAGCGCGCAAAGCGCAGACGAACGCCATCGTCTGCTTTCAATTCACCAACAATTGCGCCACTAGGCACGGGATTACGCGCCTGGGTAACAAGTTGCATCCGCGCCCCATCTCACCAACTACTTTTGCCGCCAACACAGGTCAGCCATAGCGACCCCTTCAACCTTACCATGACATGAATGCACGCCAATAGTGAGAAATGAAAAAGGTCGGCATGGGGAAAACCCGCACACCAACCTTTTTATGTATCAAACATCGCACACTTACGCTGAAGGCTACCAGCGAATGACGACATCCTCACGATAGCCCCTGTTACGGAAACGTCCCCGCCCCAAACTGCGGTTGGCGCGACCAATACAGGCGGCAGAAATGACATCACCGGTACACTGGTCGACGGCGAGTTTGTAAATCTCACCTGTTCCGCGTTGGCGCGCCACCACATAGCCGATGTTGCCACGCACCCGGCGACGGCGAAGGTCGCGCCATCCTGCCTGGCGTAGTTGTCGGCGAATGAGCCGCCTTGGAATGCATCGGTCCCGGCCGCCCTGCCAATCGTCTGCATAGTCACGGTCCTGCCAGCGCTCGCGATATCGATCGCGCCGCGTCTCAAATTTTTCCTCTACCGGATCGTCTTTGAGGGAGCCCGAGTAAGAGCGATCATGATCATTGTTACGCGCGGTATCGTCATAGGTTTGTGCGTCGTCATCATCGCGATAGGCGTTGCGATCTGTGGTTTTGTCACGGTGCGGGGGCTGTTGCACCGTTTGAGGGTGGCGGGGCTCAACATCAAAGGTGTGCCCGCGACCGTTGAGTCTCGTGCCGCGTCGGGTCTCAACAGCGTCAGCACGATAGGTATCTTCGCCGATGTCTGCAGCCGCCACAGGTGATGGATTGCCGGTCACGGCGGTCGTAACTGCAATCAGGCCAACCGCGATAAGACCGCCTCCAGCCATCGCCCAACGCTCAAAACAGCGCGCTTTTTTTACTATCATCTTCAGGTCTCCCGTTGCCTGTCTTCGCCACAGAGCTTGTGTGGCCCCGGCGTGCAGCAAAGACGGCGTTCATGTTGGGTTAACAAACATGAACCCCAGATGAAGGGAAAATGAGAGCCGCGTTTCAAGCCGATATTTCAGGGCTTTGGTCCCTCAAAAAGTCGCCGACAGTGTCCTCGCCAGCTCTTGAAAGGCGACTAACCGCCCCCACATAACCCTTAGCGTATGCCTCTTGAGAGGGTGCGCTGTTCACGTCTGGGCTTTTGCGCACATGATCGTTGTTGTGGGCGCTTTAGGGCAGACATTCCACATGTCGCTTCTTGATGGAGGATATGTCATGCGACACATCGATTTCACTCCCCTTTACCGTTCAACCATTGGCTTTGACCGCCTGTTTGACTTGGTTGACGACGCTGCCGGTCTCAACACCGACACTGGTTACCCGCCATACAATATTGAACGCACAGGTGATGACACCTATCGCATCACCATGGCGATTGCTGGCTTTGGCAAAGACGACCTCGACCTCGACGTCAAAGAATCGCTCCTGACAGTCAAGGCTGAAAAGAAAGCCGATGGTGAGACCCGTGAATTTCTACATCGCGGCATTGCCGAGCGTAGTTTCGAGCGTCGCTTCCAGCTCGCCGACTATGTCGAGGTTACAGGCGCAGACGTTCGCGATGGCTTGCTGCACGTCGACCTTGTTCGTCGTGTGCCAGAACGGCTGAAACCGCGCACGATTGAGATTGGTGGCGGCGACACCAGCAAGCAGATCGAAGCTCAAGACGCAGCCTAAGTCTGCACGCTTCGTAACAAACTTTAGAACACTGAGCATAGCTGCATTTGTCGCTGGTCTATCCTTAGTTGCAGCATCATATTATTGTTACCGGGTGATTGCCCCCCTCGGACCTACAATCCACCGAAATGGCCCTGCCTGGTCGTGGTGCTGATTTTTGGAACTGGGCTATTAAAACGGAATCGGTAACCTTCAAACATGCGCTTGAAAGCTATATCTCCTGCCTGGAGGAAAGTACCAAAATAAACCGCAAACTAAATAGCTGTTCAGCGCGAAATTTGCGTCGAGGAAAGTTTTTTGGCTTGCTGGCCGCACCGGCTGCGACGATTGCGGGTATTATTTCGGTACTTTCGACGCTCTAATTGTTTTTGTTACCTTTGGTAACCTGGTTATCTTTTGGTTTTTCGTTTTTGACACCGTGCCAATCCGCGGGTGGTGGCGGTGGGTCGCCCTCGTTTTTTTTATCCGAATTCTCATTGGACATGGTCTTAGCCTCAAGCTTGGTCGAATCAGTT
>CBDFNK010000009.1:0-69719 GCA_965250205.1 Hyphomicrobiaceae bacterium | reverse complement strand
TGTCCATTAGAAGCCGGTAGGAAAGTTTCAATCCATCGAGCGCCCGTCCGAATTGCACGTATGCACTTGCCAGTCCCATTAACCGCACAGGAGAGTCTTTGAAATTGCGTGCAGACAAGCCCTTCACATATCGTCTGATATCACTGGTCCGACCTTGCCGTTGCCAAATACCAATTCGCGCAAGAACCATGTCAAGATCATTCGGATTAGTGCGCAGGTACTTGCCAAGGTGTTTGTCCGCGTCAGGATCGCCGACACGGATCGCTAAAACAGCATCAGCGCGTTGGATTTCCGAGAGCTCCTGAACGGCCTCAGGAAGCGCCTCCAAAAAATCACGGGCCTTCTTTGGAAAGTTGCCCTCGATATATGCGCTAAGCAGGAGCATCAACCCTTCATTCTGCTTATGCGTGCTAACCCTTCCCTCCAGAAGCCTCACGACGATATCGTATCTATCCAACTTTCGAGCTTCGTAGGCTAACTCCATAGCCCCGCCCAACTCCCCGTTTGTCGCCAGGTTTGTGTCGCCGTTCTCCAGTACAGAACGGGCTGCATCCATGCCATCAAGCGTGCGATACACCTTAATCTTCAAGGCCAGATATGCAGCGTTTTCCGGTTCGTTTTTTTGAAGACCATCGACCAATGCCTTGGCACCGGCGATATCTTTGTCTTCACAGTAGCACCGCGCCTTTACGGCATAAGCAGACAAGCGGAGTCCATCGGGTAATTCATCCAGATCGATTGCATCGACGGTGTTCAGTGCGGCGCCACGCTCGCCCGTCGCGGCCATCGCCTCGGCTAGTAAGATCTGTGCTTCAGGATTTCCTTGGTCATCTCGGAGCAGATCCAGCACCCTCTGATAGTCGTCAGCATTTCGCGCTATGGCAGCGCGTTGCAGACACAGATATTGATCCTGTGGATGTGAGGAAAGCCCTAGATCAAGTAACGACAACGCATTTTCGTCCTCGCCTGAGATTCTAAATGCAAGCGCAGCGTTGTTGGCTAGGCTCTCTGAAATCGTTTCCTTGTTTTTCGGGTGGTTGAGGAGTTTTTGGTATAGGCTTACTGCTTCGCGTATCGCCCGAACTCCCTCCTCGCCCAAAGCTGCAGATGAGGAAAATCGTACATCGGTCTGCAAGACGCGCTCAAGCAAGGCGTCTGCTGCAAATTGGGTCAGAAACTCATCTTCGGGCCAGTCCTTATAAGAGCCAAGTACATCATTGACCCATGTTCCGTCATCGATGTTTCGTTTCCCTGAAACGATGGCTACCAAAACTGTTGGGTTGTCCATGATCTTGTCAGGGACATTCTCAAGAGCTTTATCTGCTTTTCCCGTCATATAACGAGCTTGGATCGCAATGCCCGCGGCCTCTGCGCCCAACTCTTCATCGGCAAGAAGAGGCTCTGCGTGTTTCAACGCTTCCTCAAAACGCCTCGTTAGAAACAACCCCTTTGCGCGTGATAAACCCGCTTTACGGTGAGTGGGAAATGCATCCACAGCCCGAAGGAGAAACGTACCTGCCTTATGGTTATCTCCCAGTTGATGATGTGCTGCACCCATGCTGGCAAGAAGACGATAGCGCTCTCCTTCGTTAGCCTCATCCCAACTCTTGTCCTTAAGCGTTTGCAAGCTCTCAAGCGCAACGCGCGCGTTTCCAGATTCCGCAACTTCTTCTAACGCCTTGATACGTCCATAAAGCTCCGTGTCATCACGGTTGTTGCGCTCAACTTCAACGATCATCTTTGACGTACGAACTGTTGCAAACGAACTGTCGAATTTCTTCCCTAACTGTTCAATCTGTGCTGAGAGAACAGCACCTTGATGTTCTGCGAAAGGATTGAATGTAGGGTCGAAGGCAAGCCACGCGTCTCTGTGTTGAGCGGCATGGTGCTCTATGTCATCCCATCCCCACACGTAGACTTTGATGGGTTGATCCGTTTTAGAAAGCCGTTCAGTGATCAACCTTGCTTCTTTTTGATTTTTTTGATCACGTGGTGCGGTTGTTGCAAGGATAAACTCCGTTATCCTCGGCTCGAATTTGAGAGCCTTTTTGACTTCTTCTTCCAACTCTTCTTTGGAAACATTTTCCGTATATTTCTTTTTGCATTGAACACCGACGAGCGCTTCAGTTTTGCACTCGCGATACCCATAAACATCAACTCCGTGCTGAGATTGGCCTTGTCTTCCGTTGAGTTCGGTATTTGGATCGTTCAGAACACAAGAAAATAGAACGCATATTTTGCGTTCAAAATCCTCCCAGTCCTTTGGTTTGGGTAGTTCTGTCCCTGATAATGTCGACATAAGACCTTCATTTATGTAGCGATCATGTGCGCTCCGCCGACACAACCAATTTCCTATTAGGATTGTACCCGATTCGTTCTACTCTCAGCCCGCTTCTGATGCTCATTTTCACAGGAAAAATCCGAACTTAAATGTCCCAGCCAAGGCAGCACAATAGTTTATAAATATTGTCATTGGCTAAGTCTGGCTTAGCGATTTCGGCAATTATTAAACTTGCTTCCGGTTTACGAATATGCTACTTTACAAAGTGTGACTAAGCAAACTACAGATAAACTAAACCAGCTGGAGCGGCTCCTTCCCGAGGGGCTTGTGGTTGATTCCGGATGGATGGAGGATCACGTATACTCAACGGCCTTGCGTAGCCAATATGTATCCGCAGGCTGGCTCAAACAGCCCGCCCGCCGAGTCTTTCAGCGGCCGCGCGGAGAACTCTCCTGGCAGCAAGTCGCTATCTCTCTTCAGACCTTGCTTCGCCATAACCTTCTAGTGGGTGGCCGCACCGCGCTCGAACAGCAGGGTTTTGCTCACTATCTGAGCCAGAAAACACACCTCGTCACATTAACCGGCCCGGCAAAGCCGCCCACCTGGTTAGCAAGCCTGCTGCCGGACATACGCTTCCATTACCGCAATGACCTCACACTGTTTGCAACTCATCATGCCTCGACAGCTCCGCACACGCTGGACCGGGATAGCGCTGTTGAAATCCCAACTCCTCCGGGCATCACCATTCAGCCCTGGGGACAGTGGTCATGGCCGCTCTGCCTCTCCAGTCCAGAGCGTGCAATCCTAGAAGTGCTGGCAGAGCTTCCCCGGCATGAGAGTTTTCATCAGGCCGACATGCTGATGGAAGGACTGACAACACTCAGCCCGGCCAAGTTAAATGTTCTGCTCGCCGATTGCCGCAACGTGAAGGTCAAGCGCCTCTTTCTCTTCTTTGCAGACCGCCACAACCACGCATGGGCCAAACGTCTCAACCGTGATCACATCGATCTAGGCAGCGGTAAACGCATGATCGTTAAAGGAGGACGTTTTGATTCCAAATATCAAATAACTGTTCCTGGAGACCTCGATGGCCCTCAGTGAACGCTACCGTCAGCAGGTTGCACTGCTCTTGCGCACTATTCCCGCGATAGCATCGGAGAATTGCTTCGCCCTGAAGGGCGGCACCGCAATCAATCTATTCGTTCGTGACCTCCCGCGCCTATCTGTCGATATCGATCTTACGTACGTGACGCTCTTGCCAAGAGATCGTTCTCTAGGGGCGATCAACAAAGCTATGAAGCGAATCCAAAAGCGGCTCGACAAGTCACTGCAAAATGCCCGCATCACACAATCCATCCATGATGGAACGATTACCAAACTTGTCGTGCGGGAAGCAGGCGTGCAAATTAAAATTGAAGTAACGCCCGTATTGCGCGGATGCGCATATGACCCAGAGATTCGCACCGTAACTTCAGCGGTAGAGGAGCACTTCGGGTTCGCAGAAATGAAAGTCGTCTCGTTTGCCGACCTTTATGCGGGAAAGATCGTAGCCGCCCTCGACCGGCAACACCCTCGCGATCTCTTCGATGTTCAAAACCTGTTGGCCAATGAAGGCGTGACGGATGAAATTCGCGAAGCGTTTATCGTCTATCTCATAAGCCATAACCGCCCGATGTCGGAGGTGCTCGCCGTCAGACCAAAAAACATAACCCAGGAATTCCAAAATAACTTTGAGGGCATGACAGATCAGTCGGTTAATCTCGACGGGTTGGTAAGGGCGCGCAGTGACATAACCAAAGCAATCGTTGGTGGTATGTCTAAAGGCCACCGGCGTTTTCTTGTAGGCTTCGAAGCCGGGGAGCCGGACTGGTCTTTGCTCAAGGTGCCAAAGGCTAAAAAGCTTCCTGCCGTAAAATGGCGTCAGATTAACTACGACAAGCTCTCAAAAAATAAGCGCATCGCGAATGTCCGGAAACTTGCCAAAGTTCTTGGCATCGATATCAAGCCGCAACAACTCACTTTGTTCGCCGAACCAAGCGCCAAGCCAAAGCGTGCTCGCAAGCCTAAGAAAAAAAGCGATAAGTAATCTATTGCTCTGGGGTTCACCAAAACCCACAGAAAACCGCCCGTCCTGCTGGACAGTCGGGCGGCGTATTTTTAGAGTTGATCGCCTTGCGTCTATCGCGATGCGTTCTGCCGAAGGGCTGTTGCTTTGCGCTGGAAAACTTCCTCAGGGGTCGCCGTCGACCAAACGATACCGGCCAAGGTCTCGACTGCAGACTTGAACTCATGATTGAGTGCGTTGCCGTTTTCTTCCATCTGTTGGGTGCGTTTTTTCGGCAATGTTTCAACGCCAACAATATTTTTGGCGATTACCCACCGGCCCGGTGCCATTTCGACGAGAGGGACTTGGCGTGCAAATTCATCAATGGAGTCACGCGCTTTTTTGTCTTTGCCGGTAGCAAGGACAATCCGTGTTTGAAAGTTCGACGCGTCGATGCCGAGATTTTCACTCATGCGCGTGCGCTCTTTATCGGTCATAAGATCAAAGCGACGGATCATGTCGGTAGCGAGGTGTTTTTGGTCATTATATTTGATTGAAATGCTCATGTTTTTTCTCCTTTTAAATAATTGCATTAAACAATAAAGTGGAGAACATAACATGAACATCCGATTAATGTCAATATAATTTTATGCGGAGATCGGCTGCTTTCAAACTTGTGCAGTTCAAACTCGATTCTGGAAAATAAAAGGACGAAAAATGCGCGTGAAACTTACTGCGCCAATGTCGGCAAGGACGGTTGTGCTGCAGGTGTATTGGTTGGATTGAGAATGGCTGTTGAGGCGCTGAAGTCGTTTCCCAGTACAGGCCTTTGTGTCGGTTGATATCCGGGCATTTGTTTAGCCACGGCTTGAGGAATTGACGCTTCTATATCTGTTTCCAGCTCCTCAAATTCATCTTTCGTAAGTTCGTCGGAATCTGCAGTTTCACGGGCGTGATCCAATTTATCCTGAAATTCATGAATTTCTTCGCGTTCCAACAGAATTTTCTTACGTTCACTCTTGGCATCAAGCAAATCTTCCCAGGGAGGTAATTGATCACTTATTGAGCCAGGGTGCACAACCTCGTCTGATAATTTCGCGCCAAATTCGTCATAGACTGATTGACCATCGCGCGTTTTAAAAACGCGCCGGCCATCTTCAAGCGTGTGTGCACGGTCCAGCATCTCATCAATGCGTGCATTGACTGCATCAAGGAGAGCCTGGTTCTCCATCAACGCCTTGACGGTCGCCTCATCGTAGGCATCCAGCTTGACTTTAAACGCCTTTATTTCTGCGGGTTCGACTAGGACAGCCGCTGCCACCAAGTCGACCAGCGCAGATTCGGCAGCGTCATCAATTTTTTCCCGGTGCTCTTTCTGTTTACGCGCAGCAATAAACCACTTCTGGCGCTCGTGTTGACGACGGAGTGTCTGTTGGTCACGGAAATGTTCTGCTGCGCGTAACATGTTCACCATCCACATTCCTTTTTGACCAAGACATAAATAATACCGTTGGCTTGCTTGTCCAAATTGCGGCGCATCAATTGACCGATGTGGCGCAGGCTCTTCTTTTCGTTCTTGTAAAACCAGTTGGTAATGCAGATAACGCCAGTATCATCAGGTTTATCCTTGAGCCATCGCGCTTGCCACAACCCATCGACAATTCCGGCGAGATAACTTTGCTGCGCCTCTGCCGACATTTTGTTGAGAACTTCATCGCCAGTGAACGCGGATGCGTCCCGACTGATCAACGCTAAAAGGCTCAAGCAAATCGCGGGCAAAATTAGAAATTTGCAGGGAGTTGAGAATGTTAGATTTTGGTACCGCACAAACGATCGTTAGTGCGAAGATTTGCACGGCTCATCTTCAATTTGCTATAATTATTGAATAAACATGCAATTTCAAGGTGATGGCTCGGTAGAAGCTACGCCGAAAAACTATGAACCCAGAAAACGAAGAAAGGGATCAATTATGTGGGGTCCGGGGCGACCCGGAAAGGCTGTACTATATTGAATAAAAACAAAAGAATTGGATATATCAGAGTCAGCACCAAAGATCAGAAACCGGATCGCCAAATTGATGCGTTAAAGCCCCTTTGTGACAAGCTTTTTATTGAGAAATGCTCTGCGAATGCGAAGTGCCGCCCCGTTTTTGATAAAGTATTCAGACAACTCAAATCCGGTGACGCGTTAGTGGTGTGGGATCTGGATCGTGCGTTTCGCTCAACAATAGATGCGCTTACTCATGCCGAACAATTAAGCGCACGCGGCGTCGCGTTTCAGGTGGTCACGCTTGGCGTTGATACCAGCAGTGAAGACGGCAAGCTTTTTTACACCATTGTTGCCGCGTTGGCCGAACATGAGCGCAGCCGGTTGTCACGGCGCACAAAAGAAGGCCTGGAAGCAGCGCGGCGCAAGGGCAAACGTTTAGGTCGCCGTCCCAAAATCACGCATCGCCAGCTTATGAGGGCAAAAAAGAAAATTGAGTCCGGTGATTACTCTTTAGCGGAGGTTGCAGAATTCTACGGAGTTAATCCCTGGACAATTACACGCCGCTTAAAGGCGCTTGAGGCTGAAGTATAATTTTGCCTGTACACATGAATCTGCAAAATTCTCGACCGGGAAGCCTGTTTGTGGTACACTTAAGTTATGAATAAAACAGTCGATACAAAACAAAAAATCTCATCCTGGGCGGTGCCTACCCCGGAGGATGAGGCGTTGTGGGAAAAGATGACCCGCGAAGAGCAGTTGGCGGCCTTGCGAGAAATGGCCAACCATCCGGATACGAACACGCCGACCGATGTAACTGTCGCGGAAATTCTTGAGCGCACGCGCGCCGCCCGAAAAGCAAAAACGGCATCGGATGGCCGATAGGTACAAGCTATCACGCACGGCAGAAAAGCAGATTGCGACCATCATTGGCTACTCAGACGATAAGTTTGGGGCGCGTCAAACCTCGGCCTATGTGGCCGGACTTCATTCAAGCTTCGAGTTGTTGGTGAATTTTGCTGGGATTGGCGCAAACGCCTACGAGATCAAGCAGGGTTGGCGGCGCTACCGCTATCAGTCTCATTACATATTTTACAGTAAACAACCTGATTATATTTTCATCGAGGCGGTCATTCACGTTCGTCAAAATATTCGCCGCGACTTATTTGATGTGTAACCGCCACTATGTGGCAATCGCGCTCGTGGTTATGGCATCGAGCCCATGCCGATAACGCGGCAGATCAATTATTTTATGCCGACGCTTAGTCGCGTCGACATAATGTATATTAGTTTAATGTTGCGGTCCTACTCAAATAATGACTGCACCTCTGTCCACGCATTCATCATGCTTATGCCACCGCGCTCGGTATAGGCTTTCATCGGAAATCTGAAATATCTCGGAGTCCAGTCAGGCTGTTTCGCTTTGATCAGGTTTTTGAGGAGCGATTTTTGCTCTTTTGCCGTGTCGCTGACATGGCTTGCGGCTTTGTTTGCGCCGCTAACCTCCGCGATCATCCCGTTAATGACCTGCTTGTCGCGCAGAAGATCAAAGAACACATCATCGGGCTTATGGATTTCAGACAGATCTGCATCTAAGTGATGCCCTAAAATTTCAATCAAGACATCGCCTGACGATAATGTTTCAGCCACGATAAAGGTGAAAATGCAGGTGACGGCCTCATCATCAAGGGTGAGAAGTTTTGCAAAAATTTCGGGCAAGTAGTGGCTGACCGTCCAATCCTGTTTGGTCGGAACGATATGGCCTTCACCTTCCAATCCCAACAGGTCACGAATAGCCTCACGGTGTTTCTTAAAGTCTTGCTCTGATTGATTAGATTGAAGACTTTCTGCAATTTTATCATTGACCGCCTTTTGCGGGTCGGCTGACACGCTCCACAAAGATGATCTTGCAATGATTTGGGCGGTGGCGACCCGCAACGCCAAGCCGTGATTGTCGAGCAGTTTATATTTGACCGCCGCATGACGATGCAGGGACAGATAATTCTGCATTGCTTTGGTGATTTCAGGTCTGGCGGGTTTTTTCCTGTCCCCATTCTTGCGCCGCTCGGCTTCTTTTGCTGTGAGGTAGCCTTCGTGGAACTGCACCTCGCCGTCTGCCGCAATTTGCACGAAGACTTTACCGCCATCCTCAATGCTTGTTTCGGTATGCCCCCATTCGTACCACCACGTACCGACATCAAGAATGACGACCTCCTGCCATCCGTCTTTCAGGTAACGCTCCTTGGTTTCGGCGATCGCTATGTTTTGTAAGCACCAAAACTTCTCCGCGCTATCAAAATATTGATCGTCACCAAAGAGATCGCTTACCAACGCCCCATCATACTCTTTGAGTGCAAATAAGGCATGCGAGACGCGAATATCACCACCGCCCAAGAGCCAGCGTTTGAGATTACGCCCCGTCGGTGCGTACTCGTCCTCGCTCCGGTAAAGCGCCCACCATTTTTTCTGTTTAACTCTTGAGGCCATCGTCAAAGTGCGAATGGTTGAAGGCTCAATCTCTTCCTTTCGGTAGGCGGTCAGAATGGGAGAATAGAGTTTGGCAATCGCCAGTCTTTGCCGTACCAATCTTTCTGTCACGCCAAAGCGGGACGCAATCTCCTCGACATCAAGACCTGTCTTTTGAAGAGCCGTGAAGGCTTTGTACTGGTCGATCTCATCCATCGGTAGACGGTCGATGTTTTCAGACAACGAGGCTTCAATGGCGATCGCATCATCGTCATCGTTCATAATCAGGCACGGCACGGGGTCAGGATTTTTGCCTTCTGAGATTTTACACAAGGCATGATAGCGACGTTGACCCGCGATGACCTCATACGAATTGTCAGCGCTGTCATCATTTGCAAGCCGAACCAAGAGCGGTTGCAAAAGACCGAGGCGCGAAATGCTGGGGACGAGATCATCGATCTGTTTCGATTGAAATTTCCGCACATTGGTTTTAGCGGGATGAAGTTGTTCTAAAGGGATATGTTTAAGTGTCATTTTAGGTGGTCCTTTCGTTTAAATGGTTTGGTTTAAAAAATCTGTGGTGCGGTGACTTTTACCCGCACCGATAAATAATATTTTCTCCTACGATGGTCGTTTCGCTGTAGTCGACACCGAGATCACGGGCGAGCGCGTCGTAATCGAAATAGGCTTGCATGCATTCGGGAATGTCGCCGAGCAGTCCGTCTTCGACAAACTGGATGGCAAGGTCATTGAGGCTGTCCAGATGATAGAGATCAACCTCGAAATCGTTGGGGTCGACGCTTGCGGGATCAAAGTCGTAACCGCACTCACCGACCGCGATGATGAAGGCGGTTTTTTCATAGTCTTGCCATGTGGCGGCGGCATCGAAATAGGCAGAGAAGTTGGCTTGGTTTAAGCCCCATGCTTTGGCGAGATCGCAATCGATGGCCTCTCCATCGATGAACTCGATTTCAAACTCTTCAATTGGTTGGCCGCTACCATCTTTGATGGTGGGCAACGTCTTCGCGTACTCGTCGGCGGTGTGGAAGTAAAAGCCTTCGGCTTCGATGTTGTAGGGCTGTGCATATAAAATCAGAGTCATGGTTTCCTCGCATTCGTTCGGGTTGTTTTCCGCGAGGTTTCAAATCCAAGACCTTCTACACCGCGCATGAACCCTTGCCCAGCGGCGAGCGTCCAAATCCACAAACAACAAAAGCCGTCACCGCCTTGGCGGTGACGACCTTCCTTTGGACCTCGATCAAAATCCGGGGATGCGTCACATGACTTTTGTGGGGGACCGTTTAGACGGCCTTAGCGATCAGCCCGTCCGCGAAGAAAAAACGAAAAAAGACGGGCTGATCGCTTAGACCGCCTTACGGGAAAAAGTCATTGACCCACAGCCGGAGGCGTCGCCGGTTTTGATGTAAGCTGGATTTAGGGTTCCATGTCCGGAGTAGCGGACATGACAATGAAGCGCGCGCAGCGCACCACATTTCCGTCAGGGATCGAAGCCGACTGGCCGAGATAAGTGATAGCGCAGGCTCGGTTCACGAGAGCCCGCCCGGACGGCCAAATGAAAAGACAGAAAAGTCGAATGAACGAGCAGAACAGAACACCACAACGCATTGATGCGTGCTTTACTCTAAGATCCAAAGCCCGTCTCATCAGGCGCTGACGTCGGACAGTACGCATGTTTATAAGGTTCTTGACGTGAAATAACTTACGGCATCTGATCAAATATACCTTGACCGATTTGCATGATGGGTGAGCACTATTCTTGAGGATCATCAGATGTTAAAATAGCTGCGTTTCTGTTAGTTAAGCATTTTGGAGGCGACATTGTGCGAGTATTTATTGGTTTGCTGTGCCCGTTTTTCCTGCTTCTTTTCGTTACTGGTTCTGCTTTGAGCAAGGAGACGGTCAAGCACCCCGTTGTTGTTGTTCCAGGAATTTTGGGGAGCAAACTTTGCACGAAATCCAATGCTGTCGTTTGGGGTACTAAACACTCACTGAAAAATTTTTCTCGACTAAGGCTTGATGTAGCAAAGCCGGAGAAATTGCATGCGTGCGGTTTGATCGATCGTGTTGAGGTTCTTGGCCCACTTTACTCTATAAAGGCTTACGATGCCCTTCTCAAGACACTTGAAAACATGGGCTTCAAAGAAAATGAAAATTTGTTTTTATTCGATTACGACTGGCGTCAAAGTAATTTTGATTCTGCCGCAAAATTGGAAGCTTTTATTGATCAAATAAAGCGCGACGGAAAGATTGGTTCAGATTTCGACATTATAGCCCACAGCATGGGCGGTATTGTTAGTCGGATTTACCTAAAAGATAATCCTAGTTCAGGAGTTAAAAAAATATTCTATTTTGGAACTCCATTCTTAGGTTCGGCGAATACTCTCGGCACCTTATCGGAAGGATGGGGGGGCGTAAAGAATTGGTTGGCAGGTGGACAGAAGACGATCCGTGCAGTCACCCTCTCCTTTCCGTCAATTCTCGAACTCTTGCCTCGCTATGATGAGTGTTGTTATGTTAAAAACTCCGACAACTCTAAACGCTATTTAGATATTTTTTCCGCCGACGAGTGGTCTAATCTAGGTTGGATCCCGAAACAAATCCTGGATGACAAAACGCGCTTAAAACAATTCAAAACTAACCTTAAAAATGCGGGCTCTCTATCAGAGCTGTTGAAATCGCCGCTGAAGTCTATTACGGAGTATCTGTTCATTGCCGACGCTCACCCAACGCGGACTTATTTTGCTATAAAGGACGGAGCAACTTCTCCGAGCTCATCAAATTGGTATTTTACTGAAGATAAGGGTGACGGGACAGTACCAGCATGGAGTGCAGCCCGAAACCCGTCCTCGACCAGTCTCTCTGGTGCAGAAGTGTCATTCGCCGAGCATGCAACTATTTTTGACGATGAGGCCGCACAAACGAAACTTGCATGGGAGCTTCTGGATGTAACTCCAGCTAATCGACAACCAATCAAAGGTGGAGGGCATCCCGTAATTAGCGCAACCCTCGGAGGGGTCGATCGCAATTGGACGATCGAAACGATACGACTTTCGATTCCCGCTCCGGTTCTGCCAATCGGCCCAAGCTTTAAAGCCCGTGCTACAATCAACCTTGACATGAACTCTCATCTTCAGCCTGGCCTCGTCGCAATGAGTGGTACAGTTCGTCAAGGTAAGCTAACGTTTCCCATTGTGCCCGCTGAAATTACATCATCTAAAGACATCAAAGCTTCCCGATTGGTATTTGAATATACTATCAAAACAAACAATCTGTCAGAGGGTGGCGTGGAAATAGAATTCTCTTTGCCGACCGTCAGAAACGATGCAAATACCGTTGCACGCGCAGTGATGTTTTCAAAATAAGGCAATGCTATGGGTAAATATTCGACGCTTCTAGCGATAGCAATGGGACTAATTGGATGCTCGGCAACCCATGTTGTACCAAGCTATGCAAATGACATTGATGTTGAGGCTATTCTGACGGAAGCGATAGGTAAGGTTGTACATCTCAGGGTGCAGGGCAAGCCGGCTCCAGGCGAGATGTTTTCAATACCCATTCACGGAACTGGAGTCGTAATTAGAACGAAAGCAAATTCACCAAGGAGAAAATATCGAATTCTCACAGCGGGTCACGTAGTACTACCCGATGGAAAATGGGACCGACTTGGGGCGCGTCGCAATCGCGATGTTTACGTAATTGCTGAGACGAGTATTGGTGCTCAGGAATATCGGCCCATAACTGGCGTTCTAGTGAACAAAAAACACGATGTGGCACAGGTTGTTGCCAGTTCACGAACGCGGATCTCCGCTAAAGTGAGGGCTGTAAACTTAGCTGTTGGGCAGAAATATGTGGTTGTCAGCTGGGGCCTCGATGGAAGCAAAATAGCCGAGTCCGCCACTGCTAATCTCGCAGAAGTCGTGGGGACGGACAGTCTCGACCCAAGATTAGTAAGGCTTAGCGGTAAGTTTATTCCAACGCAAAGTGGGTCTCCCATTTTTGACGCAGATGGCTTCGTCGTGGCTATTCTTGTAATGCGAGAGCTGGTAGCAAATAAATCGCGTATCGGTCTCGCCTTACCTGTTGCAGAGATTGCAAATTGGATCGACGGCGTGCTCTCGAAACCTGTTTTAGAACCCAAGAGTCAGCGTCTTAGTGCAGTAATTTCAGATGCTTCAGGTCTATGTATTTTCTTGGGCAAGAAATCAGCGCTCGTTCGCGACAAACTACGTCACCCAGATGCGCCGTTTGGTCGTGCTGTTTTGCGTGCAATACGGGACAATCATAAGACTGATGAAGTTGTCGGCCCTAAACTAAATATAACAAGAGAAGCCGGTGGTATAAATATCCGCTCGCGGTGTCCTGAGTTGCGAAATGACAAAGCGTACTATGGTTCCATTGTAACTGTTCTAAATCCAAACGCGAAAATCGAGCTCGTATCAGTGAAACCCTTAAAATATCTAGATGACATTTTTTACTGGGGTACAATAAAGCAAATCACTTTGCCGAAAAATTGATAATGATAGTAGTGTCCGACCAAAAAGATTCTAGCGGTTCAATTTTTTGCGCGCGGAGTAGTTTTGGTGCAGAATCGAAAAGTCTTAAAAATTGCCCTGTAAATTTCCTTATTCATTGGCTGTGGACCAGTCTACTTGATAAACTATTTCCGGTGTGAGTTTTCTAATCCTTGCCATTGTCCGTCTCAAGACACCTCCTGCCTTGCCTCACGACTGTGAACAAGTATGCACGGGCTATCACTTGTTTTGTGGAACAGCTCGGGTTATCACTCGCAAACCTCTCGGGCTATCCACAACAGTAGTGACCGGCGCTGTTCTCACGGTATCGATGCGCACCGAACCACGGAGCCCACAAAACGTCGCCATGGGCTGACCAGCGAGTTTGTTCGTTGGCAAGTTCTCAGGAGTATGATCGCTTCATTCGACCATACGGTGGACATTGCACGACGTAGACGCTTGTCGGCAGCGGGATCGGTGCAGCGACCTAACACGATTGCGGCTTCGTAATATCGACCATACCAAGTCTCGTTTGTCGTAATGTCAGCCAGCATGTCGGCGCATATCCCTAGGAAGTTTCTTGGGTACCGTAACAGCGGGGGATACTCTTGTCTCCTCATGGCCGCTGCTTCCGTACAAACGTGTTGTAATTTCCGTCTGCAGCTGAGGGCGGAGCTGAAGATAACCGCTCGCTCGGCTCAACTTTCCGCTGCTGAAAGTAGACCTGTCGCAACTGACAGGGCAAGCTGGCGCGAGCTTTTGACCTGAAGCGACCTTCGGGTCTTCTCTTCTAATCTGCGGCTTGGACTAGGTTTGCCGGACGCTGAAACTCCTTTCGGTTTAATCAAGCACACCGGTCAGATAAACATTGATTTGACTCCCTGGACACCAGGCGGAATTATCCAGATAGGCTACAATCCCTGATAGCCAATGACGACAAGTTGACGGAACCTCGAATGCTCAAACAAGAAATCGATGCCGCAAAGCGCGCGGTAAATACCGATACCGTCCAAATCACGATTGGGGAAGTGAGCAATATGTACACTTCCAAAGAGCTGAATATACTTCCGGACTTTCAACGATTGTTCCGGTGGACTAACGACCGGAAACCATTCACTCGAGTCGCGGCAAGCCTTTGTCAAAAAACTGGAAACCCTAATCGACTGCAAGTTCGACGCGGTCAATGGAAACGTTGTCGAGGCCCGTTCTAATCTGGACTTTGCCAGACTGTCGGAGAACTACGCCATTCTCAATTTCGATCTCTCTAGGATGCAAAAGGTCCGTATCCGACTGGACAAGGAACTGGTCGGTTGGCGGCACGCGGTGGCCCATGGGGACTCTCCAGACCTGGAGACAATGGACGTCGAGGCTCACATCAATTTTGCGTCTTCACTTCTGGCAATGATCGCAGATCAATTCCAGTATGCGATGCTGAAAAGAATTTAGTCGGAGTGTGAGATCCGTCACTGTCCTACCACGGCATTGCCGCCCCTCGTGGGTAGCAAGATGTCCGCCCATGGCCGAGGCTGTGTGGAAACGCTCTGATCTGTTAATGTTGATGCATTAGCAGGAGGTTCGGCATGAAGCGTTTCATTGAAGGTGATGATCGGGCACAAGGGCTTTTGTTCCCGGACCATCTTGAAGACTTTATAAGTGAAGATAATCCAGTTCGTGCTGTTGATGCATTTGTTGATGCGCTTGATTTGGTCGACCTCGGTTTCGGCGAGGCGGCAGCGACGGGAAGACCCGGCTATCATCCATCGGTTCTGCTGAAGATTTATGTTTACGGTTATCTCAATCGGGTCCAGTCGAGCCGCCGTTTGGAATTGGAGGCTGGTCGCAATGTTGAAGTCATATGGCTGACCGGTCGTCTTGCGCCGGACTTCAAAACAATTGCCGACTTTCGACGTGATAACAGCAAGGCGATCCGAAAGGTATGCAGCCAATTCGTCATACTGTGTCGTCAGGTTGGGCTGCTCGACGGCAATGTTGTTGCAATTGATGGCAGCAAGTTCAAAGCCGTCAACAATAGAGACAGGAACTTCACACCCGCCAAGATGAAGCGACGTATGGCAGACATTGAAGCTAGCATTGAGCGTTACCTTTCTAAGTTGGATGCTGCTGACCGCAACGAGCCTGCCTTACCAGCAGCCAAGATTACTCGACTGCAGGAACGCATCGTTAAACTCAGGGAGCAGATGATAGAATTGAATGCCATCGATGCCGAGGTGCAAAAAGCACCCGATGCTCAGGTATCGTTGACTGACCCCGACGCACGTTCCATGAGGCACCGAGGCGGAGGCATTGTCGGTTACAACGTACAGACAGCTGTTGATGTTGAACATCACCTGATCGTTGCGCATGAGGTAACATCATCTGGCAGTGATCGAGGGCAATTGGTGAAGATGGCCAATAAAGCGCGCCTGGCAGTTGGGAGCAAGGAAATCACTGTTGTTGCAGATCGGGGGTATTATGGTGGTGAACAACTATTTGAGTGTGCCAATCATGACATCATAACTTATGTGCCCAAGCCACTCACATCGAGCGGCACCAAACGAGGGTTATTCATCAAGCAGGACTTTATCTACGACGCCAAGAACAATGTTTATGTTTGCCCGGCTGGCCAAATTCTAACCAAGGGCGCTCATCGGTCAGATCGCCAAAGCGACGTCAACTTCTACCGGCATTTGACAGCCTGTCCGAATTGCCATCTCAAATCGCGCTGCACGACGGAGAAACTGCGCCGTATCCGACGTTGGGAGCATGAGGATGTATTGGATGATATCGAGCGTAGGTTGGAAGAAAAACCCGATGCTATGCAGGTCCGAAGAGCAACAGTTGAGCACCCCTTTGGGACATTGAAGGCCTGGATGGGGTACACCCATTTCCTGACCCGAACACGAGAAAAGGTCGCCACTGAGATGAGCCTCCATGTCTTGGCCTATAACTTCAAACGCGTTCTCAAAATTATCGGTATCGGTCCACTGATGACAGCCCTGAAGGCGTAGTCGGGCAGAGCAACACTAATTATTAGCCAGTACGCGCCACCACAGCCCTTATTCGGTCGAACAGAAACCCCTTTGGGACAAATCACGGCCTTGGAATAGCAAAACGCCAAAGACAGCAAAGCAGAGGCTCAAAGCACGCAATCAAATGCGTTTCCACACAGCCTCGGCCCTAAGGACTCATTGGCAGGTGCCGTATTTGACGTCTGTTGCCAATGGACAAGCAGACTCGTTGCTTTGTGTAGCGTTTGAGGTTTACCATCAATGTTGAACCAGCCGGTGCGAAGTTTCTTATCGAATATTAAATGGCATAACATCCGGCGATCCAGTGTCATCGTTTAGATCGGAAACATATGTTCTAATAAGAGTTGCCGACAGCCCTGATGTGCTATGGCACAGGCATAATCAAGAGCCTGCCAACCCTTCTTGTCTTTTATGAACGGATAGGCCTATTGCGTAACAAGCAAAAATCAGGTGCGAGAAATTTATTAGCTGAGGCAGCGATGATAGGCGCCGATTTCCGGTGGGAAGTCTTGCCCAATTAGTCCATGAAAAAAAGATGCCGTTCATGAAAAATGCCTGTGATCGCGGTGTACTCATGAAAAACGCATGCGCGGAGCTAAAAAACTCAACGATCACCGTTCGCTATTGTCCGGCTCTGTCATCGGCAACCCGTATCGTGTGTGCCGTCGTTCGCCTGTTCGGTTCAAAGCGCCTTTTGTCAACGAGATCCTGCAAGTCCCGCGTTGCGGTGGCGCGCGATGTCCCGGTAATACGAATATAATTCTCAGCACTGAGCCCGCCTTTGAAGCCATCGGGCCCTTCGCGGAACATACGGGTGAGTGCCTTGTCCTGACGTGGGTTTAAGTGTCCGCGTAAGCGATCATAGAGTTTGACCTTAGCAATTAAAAACTCAATGAGCTTTGCGCATAGGCCTGTGCCTCCAAAACGTTTTCAGCAAATAGATGAGCCAGTCGGGTGATTTCCAAGTCCTTGTTGTTGGCTTCTAGGTTGCGGTAATAGACTTTGCGGTTTTTCTCAATCGTGTGCGAAAGCGCCAGCAAGGCCGGTTGATCAAGACCTTGCGACAGAGCTTTTTCCTGCAATGGCGCGGCCGATGCGGCCATTGCCATCCTCAAAAGGATGAATGCACACAAAATAAAGATGCGCGATGCCGGCGCGGGTGAGCAGTGGTAAGGATTTCTTAGCCCCAGGTGCTGTGTCGTTAAACCATTGCAGGAAGCGTTTCATTTCCGGTTTCATGGTGTTAGACGGTGGCGCTTCGAAATGAACTTTTGGGTCATGGATGCACCGGAGACCACTTGCATGGGGCTTGAATGGGTGCGGTAGCGTCCGATGTCATTTAGGTCGCTTCGACCTGCAGCTAGCATTTTATGCCATGCAAAAAGCTTAGCGTGAGACAAGCGTTATCGAACGTATGATGGAGATCAACCATCATATCGGCGATACCGCGTTCAGCAGGCAGCACGCGGCGGTTTGTCGGTATCAAGTCCGAAGTTGCGGCGAATTGAGGATTGAACGGAGTCGCGGTTTAAGATCTCACCTTCAATCTCCGAAGTTTTGAGCGCCTCGATACTGATCAGATCAACACGAGCTCAGATTGTTCTGCATCATTGATGTGCTTGAGCGTGCCGAGCAGAATTCCGGCGCGATGTAAAAAGCGATCTTCAAGCGCCGTCAATGCTGACATATCATGCGTAAAGTCGGGCCAATCCGATTGTTGCCAGTTCCATATCATGAGCGATAGAGTGCCTTTCTATAGCTCACTATATACCATTTTAGTGAGTTATAAAAGAACTTCTATACCTCAATTGCTCGCTCTTTTTCCAGTGATTGATATCTGTCGCTCTTAGGGCCGCCGCCGCACAACGTCCGGTGACCCGGTGTCATCGTTCAAATCCGGAAGGAGCGAAGATGACTCAAAATCCTCCAATCCTGATTCGTATCAAAATGTCTCACAATCGCTGACGGAAGACATACCTACCCATATATTTTCTTCCACCGGGCAGTTGCTTCCTTGATATTTTCTTTCGCGTCATCAAAAGAGATGGTTCGTTTACCGCAGATAACGCACGTCTCGCCCCCTTCTTGAGCACGATTACAGCTACCGCACATTCTAATTCTGCCATTGGTTGTCACCTCATTTTAAATTTTAGTCGAATGTAAAACCGAGCAATTTGACTGAAAAAATCACTACTCTCCATATGCAGCCTGCCTGGTGAAATAGAGTTTTTAGCCACCAAACACCAAGTATAGAACAACAGCAATGAGACCAATCCAAATAAGACCACTAGAATCCGATTTTTTCATATCTTGTGAGCTTGGCTTTGGTGGTGAATAATATTCACTTCCGATCTCTTTTACTTTTTTCTCGAATGGATGAGCTCTCATCACAACCATCCCACAAAAAGTACGAACAAGGGTTTGTGGGACCAGTGCGCTTTTGTGCTTATCTATGTCACGGTCTGACCAGCCTTTTTCCTTGTAGATATAACAACCGTCAGAGGAATATTTAAATACACATTCTGAACATCTCACAATAACTGTATCTGCTTCATATCCATCTGCGATCAAAATATTTTCCCCCACGAATACCACTCTATACCGATGTTTCTGGAATATTGATTCAATTGACATATTGTCTAGCCCCAATTTCATGTACCACTTTGATGTAGATTTTCTGGTACGGTCGAAGCGCTCCCCAACGTTGGACCACCGAGCGTAATAAAATTCTCTTGTCGGTGCTCATCCGGGGCTAGCCCCGGATGAGTAATTCATCAAAGTCCGCTGGCGCTTTATTGCCAATCGCAGAGTGCGGACGAACAGTGTTGTAGTCTTCACGCCATTTCTCCATCTTTGAGTGCGCGTCGTCAAGGTTGATGGACCAATGCGCGTTCAGGCATTCAGCCCTGAACAACAAATTGCGACGGCTTCACATCTCATCGTGGCCGCAACCGAACAACATCCGGCGACCCGGTGTCATCGTTCAGGTCCGGAAACATATGTTCGAGCAATAGTTGTCGACAGCCCTGATGTCCGATAGCGCGGGCATAGTCAAGCGCCTGCCAGTCCTTCTTATCTTTGATGAAGGGATCGGCCTTGTGCGTGACAAGCAGGAAATGTTAGCGCAAGATAATTACCATCAGCCGCCGAAACAATGAGAGCAGTTTTTCCGGTGAGTGGTTCTTGTTCGTTGAGCACGTTAAAGTCTTCGCGCAGCGCGCCTGCAATTTCGTCAATGTCATTGATGTCGGCACCATAGTGAATATCGTATTGCCGTCTTTTTTCTTTTGGTTTTATCTGGGTGACCAGTCTGCTCATAGATCACCTCCCCAATCAAAACGCCTGTCCAATACGGCAGAAACTGCCCCCAACTTTTCTTTATCCACTGATCGGCGCATGGCAATGAGTTTGCGCTCATCAGGCACTTCATAGTCGGTCGCAATATAACTGGGTTCAGCGCGTTCTATATTGATGAAGGAGTTGACATCAGTGAGCATGATGTCAGTCACATCAGGTGCATTGTAATCAACAAGCGGCTCGCCCTGATATTTCAAAATCGATCCGTAGATGGTCGGCCAGTCCCACTTAAAGCTGTTGAGTAACAACACGCCTTCGCCGGGGAGAGCGTTTGGGCACATAAAATCCGATCCGCGCATCCAGATCCCAACTGTCGCGCAAATAGCTCAGTTGCTGTGGGGTAAAGAGTTCACCTTCGGGGGTTTTCAGGCTCGGGGTGTCGGACAATATCAAAATCATAGGCCAGCAGGAACGGCAGGTCGGTAGCCTGACTTAAAAGCAAACAGCGTTGTTCAAATCCCGGCTTGCGATCTCCGGGATTAACAAGGGCATCCAGTTGATAGGCGTAGAGACCGACCGAGCCCTGCAAATTGACAGCGTGGGCGTAAGGATCAGCCTTCCTGTCGGTAGCGAGGAATTCAACAAGTGTCTGACCCGCGCGGCGAACAAAAATGGGTATGATCCCATTTCTCGCGGTAAGCCTGATCGACAATCATCATGAAGGCATGAAAGGCGAGCCTGCGCTTTTGCCCCGGAACGCTGGGTGATTTGAGCTTCAGGAAATCATAGAGATTCCTGAGAAGAGATATCCCCGCCGGTTGGGTAAGCAGGCGCGTACTCTGCAACAAGGCGCGGAATTAAATCGGCAAATGCCTGATAGCTGATCTCTTCTTTTATGCGACGCATATCATCCTGCAACCGCTCGATGTTGCCTGCAAATTCTAAGCGAAGGCCAACAGCGTCAACATTCTCTTCGTAACGCTGGTAGCTGCGCGGATCGTCCAAACTCATCAAATATCACTTCTTATAAACTTCTGATGGGAACTCCCAAGAGGGTCGGCAATCATGCGGGTGGTTTTCAAAAAGTTGGTGTGGGTTTTTCTAGCATAACCCATTCGCTCTGAGAGCCTGAAACAGTCCTGAACTCAAAAAGGCCGACGCTCGTGAGCGAACAAAGACAAAGAACAACAGATGCCCACCTGCTTTTGCACGACCAGGTCCAACCGGAGAAAAGCTTAAATCCCGGTGCAAATCCTTCGGGTAGCGATGAGGGCCCAAAGACAGATGCAATCGTACGATCCCAAAAACTCTATCCGACCGAAGAGGCCTACTCCGACCTTCTGGCGGCTTTTACTTATTTCAATGACAAGCTGTTCGGCGGCAGACTTTCTACACCTTTGATTACGTTGGCGCGCAAACCCGGAATGCTGGGTGCGTTTTGTCCCAACCGTTTTCAAAACAGATCGGGTGATCTGGCGCATGAAATCATTCTCAACCCCTATTACCTCAAACAGCGGAGTGACATTGAGACACTCTCTACGCTTGTGCATGAAATGGCGCATCAGTGGAGGGAGGAATGCGGCCCGCAAAATTCCAAAGCCCAAAAACCTTGCGGGCGTTATCACGACGCGGTGTGGGCAGATCGCATGGAAGAGATCGGTCTCATGCCCTCTGATACGGGCAAAGCGGGAGGCTCCCGCACGGGTGCCAGGGTGGCGCACTACGTTATTGAAGACGGCCCGTTTGAAGTCACAGCCAATCTGCTGATTAAAAGTGGCTACGTCATACGTTGGGGCGACCGGCTGACGGCAGAGGAAAAAGGCACAGGCGTGCTACCCGCTGCTTCCAACGCACCGGCACAGCCAGCCAAACCCAAAGATCGCATCAAATTCACCTGTCCGACTTGCAGCCTGAATGCCTGGGCGAAACCGTCGGCTGAACTCAAGTGCGTGCCTTGCGATGCACGCCTCCACGCCAACAAGCCTTAAACGAGGATGATCATGTCAAACCGTATTTCACCGCATTTTTCTGATCACGAACAAGACGTGAAAGCCACGATCACGGATGTCAAAAAGCCGCCTGTGCGTCTGCCCAAGAAAAAGAAATTCGAAATCAAACAGTATGCCCTGCCGTGCTTTGCCATAGCGACCGGTGCCATGGTCGGCTTGTCTGCCCCGCATCTTATTCAGCCGGATGGTTTCACAGGCTGGTCTAAAATCATTGTCTTTACCGCAGGTGCCGCGCTCGTTTCTTACATTGTGAACCGCTATGCGGTCGATGAAGGTGCGGATCTAGCGGCGCGCGGGTTCCTGACGGCAGGTGTTGCCAGCGTGGGCTCGATCCTTCTTGTGGGCGGTGGACTTTTTGCATCGACTTATGCAGGTCTGACCATTGATCCGGTCAACGATTTAAAGCTTGGCAGCCATGCTCAAGCCTTGGTGCGCTATATCGATCAGGTCAATGAGCTGGCTGGCCGGTCGGTGCGCGTAATACCGGCAATCGATGCGGCTGTTACCGACATTGAACGCCATCTTAAATGTGAAAAAGCTGAGAGTTGTTTGTCAGGCCGGGGGCGTGGTGGACGCGGTCGGGTCACACGGGCCTTAGAGCCGGTTGCGGTGCGTGCGACGGATATATCGGCACAGCTTAAAAACGGTGAGGCAGCCAGGATTAATCACCTGACCCGGCTTAATCACCTTCTTGGCACATACCAAACGACATTTACACAAAGTGTTGAGAGCCGAACCAAGCGCCGTCAGCTTTTGAGCCGGATTGATGCATCCATAAAACAGGAAAGCGCGGCGCTCAAAGAAGCCATGCCGGTGACGCTCCTTCAGGCATACGTACAAGAGCTCGAAAAAGGGATCACCATTTCAGGGCGGCCCGAAGCCACGCGCAATGTCAATGCGCTGTTGCGCCGTCACGCAGCATCGATCCACGCTGCCCTTGAGACCATTAATGCAAAAAAGATCGCGCCACCGTCCTTTCCGAACAAAGCCGGTGTGTCTTCGACCTTTGCTTACATGGGTCACTTCATACCAATCGCCGCGCTTACCGGTGTGATTGAACTGATCATGCCACTGACGCTGTGGATCTATGTGCTGCTGAGCCATGTCTGGCGAAATTTCAAAGATGATCCGCCGCCGAGTAATCCGTCACACAACAACGAGTCGCAAATGGCGCGCGCCAATGCGCCGGGAGGCCATCATGTTCATTGATCAGCAATCTGCCACCGCCGGTGGCGGTGCGGTCTTTGCGCTCATTCTTTATGCTGCCGGGTCGATGTTTGTAACCGGTCCGCTTGTTATTGAGCGCACCGTCGAGAAATCAGGATGGGCGTCTCGATGCGAACAAACCGTTCACGAAGAGGTGCGGTCCCATGCCGGTACACAGACTGAGCCACCGGCAATGAGTTGCGACATGATCTTAGGTTCAATGGACTCTCGCATGAGAGAGCTTATGCGGACATTTGGCGGTGATGCGGCCTGCAATATGCTGGATATGAAACGCCAACAAGCAGAGGTCTTGCGACAAGCCAAAGCGTCACGCCTTCAGTCCGCCATGGGCCAAGCCACTTCAAGGTGTGATTGCGCCATTTCTCATCTCACAGAAAACAAACGCATCGCCATCGGGCTTTATGCAGGATCGGCGCGCCTTATCACACCTGCTGCCATTCGCAATCTGGATAGTCACTTGAATGCAGCTTTGCACGCCCCTGCTTGCAAAGCACTCGCCACGGTTTTGGAGTAAGGCTCATGATTATTGGCTTTGTCAGAATAGAAAACGGCGCGGTCAATACCCACCGCGATTCCTATATTCTTGAGAATCTTTCTGTCGTGAGCGTGCGCCGCCCCTTCTTGATTGCGACCTCCCTCTTTGCAGGCGGCGCACTGGCTTTTGCCGTTGGGTTTTACGACCTGCTCTATCTCATCGAGCTTATGGTTCTCCTTAGCATTGCTGCGCTGTTGCTCATTGCCGGGCAAGTCATTGGCCAACTCAAACTGATTTCCCGCGAAACCAAAGGAACAGAGCTGGCCGGTGCGGTGTGGGGCAACACAAAATCGCTGCAAGATATTCGCCGCGCCATTGTTGATGAAATCCGAAAACGCACACATAGGGAGATCAATGCATGAAAGAGTTCCAACGCTCAACCGGCATCAACTTTCGCATCAATGGGTTGTTTTTAAACGCAGCATTGTGTGGCTCCATCGCCTGGTGGTCATGGCCAAGTGAGCCTAAATATTGGGGCTTTGGCCTGCTCAGCATTTTTATGGCTGTCGTAGCTGCTGCGTCAGTTGTCGAGGCTCTTAAAGCGATGGTCGCGCTTTATCTGCGCGATAAGTCTCTTAGCGATTATGAGGCCCGGGCCAAACCGCAAAAGAATGCCGATATGGCTTCCGATGAAGCCCTGTCGAAAGCGGGTGTGATTGATGGGTGACACCAATCACAAGACCAAAGCCGGTCGCCGGTTGCTTGGACTGACAATGCAGGGACGCCCCATCTATGAACCCAAGCCCTCACACTCTTTGCTTCTTTCTGCTGCGGGAGGTGGCAAGACAACCTGCGGCGCGCTGCCCTGGCTGCAATCAATGTTGGCTGATAACAGACGCACAATCATTATCACCGATGTCAAAGACGGTGAGATCGCGGCGCAATGTGCTGCGATGTGCGCCGGCTATGGCCGCAAGATTGCGATCATTGATGACTTTAAAATTCTTGGCCGTGAAAACCCCTATCGCATTGATCTCAATCCCTATGGCGGGGTCATTGCGGCGCATAAAGCACAAAAAGGCGAACTGGTTTTTGCGACAGACAATGCCAATAACGCCTTGATCGAAGAGCCGCCGCGTGATCAACGCAATGCCTATTGGCGCGATGAACCTCGCACACTGGCTGAGTTTGGTCAGCTGGCCATTCTTGGTAGTCCCGGGAGAGATGTTTATCCGGGCGCGGTGTGGAGTCTTTTATCTGATCCAAAACTCTTGAATGCAGCGATCACGATCAACAAAGGACATAGAGATCCGGCTCTAAAATCTTTGGCGATCCATACCGAAGAAATGCAAAAAAGCCCCGAGCATTTTAGTCAGCATCGCGGTGCGATCCTCAAAGCGCTTCGGGTGTTTTCTGCTGGAAGCCCGCTTCATTTTGCAGGCGCTGACGCTGATCTCACGCATCTGGAATTGCTGGAACAGAACTATGTTGTGTTTCTGGTTGGGCCGCAGAGGCATATGGAGCGTTTGGGGCCGTATTTCGCGCTTCACCTGCAATCCTTCATGGAAGCGTTGCTCGGTACAAAAGGTCTGGTTGTTGATTTCATCCTTGATGAATTTACCAACGCGCCGCTCAAAGAATTGGTATCGCGTCTGACCACCATGCGGGCCTATGGCGGTAATGTGCATATGGTTGCGCAATCGCGCTCAGAAATTGAACGTAAATATGGTGAGAAAGAAACCCTCACTATTGAAGAAAACGCGGTGATCAAACAGTGGTTCGGGTTTTCGTCCTTTGTTGAAGCCGAACGTGTTTCAAAAGCCATTGGCGATGCGCTGCATGTCAGTCACAGCCGGGGCTATTCTTCTGACCGCGTGGAATTCAGCGCCAACCTGGCAACGGTGAGAGAACGTCTCTTTACGCCCGAAGAATTAATGAAACTTCCGGGTGATGAGCAGATCATCCATATCAAGGATATCGGCTTTATCCACGCCAAGAAGATCAGACAAAACCAGATTGCACCATATTGCTTTGACCTTGAAGACAACCCGCTTGAAGGCGGCCGTTTAGAGCCAGCACCAATTGTAACTCTGCCTGCACCACAAAAGGTGGAGGACGCGGCATGAGAGTACGCTTTCTTCGTCTGAGCTATGCGCTGTGGTTGATCGTTCCGACCGCCATTTATTTGGCTACGGTCATTTACGGCCTACCGCATCTGAGATGGTCCTATTCCTGGCGCGACATATCTGATCCTCGCCTTCGGCAAGAGGGCCAGGGGTTTGATCCATTCGCTGATCGTTTCTATCTGCGCTGCACGTATCTTGGCCCAAATGGGGCTTTTACCGTTCATCACCCAACGCATGGCCAGTGCCAACTTATTCGTTTCTTCCAAAGAGGAGGACCAAACCATGTCGGCTGACATAAAACAGGATTTGAAACAAACGTTTCATCTGGCCGGTCTCAGACTGCTGGCAGATGAGGCCTTCACTCGGGAAGACCGTATCAAAGCACTCAATGTGATCAAACGCTTTGATACATCTCGGCGTAAAGCAGTTTCCAACTACCAACAAAATTACGCGAGCCGCGTCGATGAAGCGGTCTTACGGCTAATGAACAAGGCAGGCGCTGCGAATAAAGACCTCACCCACCCCGCGTTCGGTCAAGACCGCTTTAACAAAAGTGCGTTGAGATTTCGTGCCGAGCGCGAAGTTCGCTTTGCCCATCTCAATGCCATGAGCCGGTTTGATATTCAGGAAACGCGCGCGCTTGAAGCCATACAAACAAACGCTCGGAAACAATCAGCTTCAGACACACTTGAAAAAGACTTTGCCCGCGCCACCGAGCAGGATGCGTCTGATTTGCCAAGGCACCCCTCAACACTGGATCGCGCTGGCGTTCGATTGCGCCGCCGTTAACACGTAACACTACAGGGAGACCAAACCCATGACCGATACCACTACCCTTGAACTGGATGAAATAACCAAGAACAAGTCTGACAATGAATTGAGCGCAGCCCGTGAGACTTTTTCCGGCAGGCTTTTGACCGATCCGCAATTTGATGAGGCGATAGCCATCACCAGAGTCATTGAGCGAGAAATTTATCGTAGCGGGTCTTTCAAAGATAAGCTGCAAGACTACGCCTATGCCATGGCGCGATCAGAAAATATGGATGCGCGCAAACTGGAAGGCACGGTCCGTGATCTTTTTAAAGAGCGGACCGGTCAAACCATGAATCAATTGCGCGAAAAATTAAAGGCGCGTGAAGAAACACAGCCCGAAAACCTCAGAGATATGGCACTTGTCAATGCCCATGAGATTGAAGTGCGCATGGCCAATGGCGATAAGATCGCCTTTCACCGTAGCGTGGCAGAAAAAGCCCAAACTCTTGCTGACGAGTTGGGCTTCACGGACAACCACGCCAAGAAACTCATGATTGAGGCCTTTAACGTCCAACAGGGTGATGACGGCATGAGCTGGAAAGAATGGGGCGCACGGCTTGATGAAACCTATTACCGCCCGCAGATCGATGCGGAAAAAGATGTCCGGCAAAAAGCCAAAGAAAACGCCCCGCAAAAGACAGCTGCAAGACTGCCGTCTAGACGGCGGTAGCCTTATGTTTGACCGTCTTTGACAGCGCATGTTTGAAACACGTGCGATGCCATAACATCCTGAATACAATGGTATTTCCATAAGTCAGTATAAAAATAATTCTTGCAATTGCTTACTGTTTTAACATAAGATGTTCTTACTTTGTTCTCTACCTAAAACTGGAAGGAGGTCAAGATGAACAAAAACGACACCCCTAACGAATTTTGTTCGGCCCTCCGGCTGACCAAAGAAACAACCGGCGAACCAATTTTGCAGATCGATTACGAAAAGTATGAGCAATTATTGGAAGAGGCGGATCTAACTGAAGACGAAAAGCGCGAGTTCATTACTGCGCTTTGGAGCATCATTGTGGAGTTTGCATCCCTCGGATTTGGTGTGCATCCGTTCCAGCAAATCGATCAAAGCGTCGATTGCGATTTTAAAATCGACGGTGAAACATCTCGGGATGAAATTGAAAACTATCTGCCGGAAGAACTCCGGTCTATGCTAAACTCACCTCATCCAAAACAACAAAAAACAACAATCGATGCGGAAGACGAAACATCACTTGCGCACCGGGAAAGTGAGGAGACATGAGTTTAGCAATGGAGGAACAAACGACAACAAAATGTGCGGTTATTTATTGCCGCGTGTCCAGCAAGATGCAAGTGGAAGAGGGGCACGGACTGGAAAGTCAGGAAACCCGTTGCCGTGAATATGCACAGCGCAAAGGTTATACTGTCATCAAAGCCTTCTATGAAAAGGCTGTGTCCGGCGGCACGCTTGACCGCCCGTCTTTCAATAAAATGCTCAAATTCGTGCAACAGGCCAATATCGACGGTGTTGTTGTTATCATTGATGATATCAGCCGGTTTGCCCGCGACATCGAAGGCCATTGGGCATTGCGCCGTGCGTTGAAAGAGAAGGGCGGCACGCTTGAAAGTCCTTCAATCAATTTTGGCGAAGATTCAGATTCTGTCCTGATTGAAAATCTCTTAGCGTCGGTATCGCAACATCAACGCCAGAAAAACGGAGAGCAAACCAAAAACCGGATGCGGGCACGCGCCATGAATGGCTATTGGGTGTTTCATGCGCCGCCTGGCTACAAATACGCAAAGGTTGAAGGGCATGGCAAATTGTTGGTTCGCGATGAACCTCTGGCCTCTATTGTCCAGGAAGCCCTTGAAGGCTTTGCTACCGCGAGGTTTGAAACACAAGGCGAGGTCAAACGCTTTCTTGAATCGCATCCCGCCTTTCCCAAAGACCGGCGCACAGGCTTGGTGCGCTTTGAAGAGGTGGCACGACTTCTGGGCCGTGTCCACTATGCAGGCTATATTGAAGTGCCGGGATGGGATGTTGGCTTACGCAAAGGCCATCACGAGGGTCTTGTCTCGCTTGAAACCTGGCAGGCAGTACAACAACGGATAACACAAAGCGCCAAGGCACCGGCGCGTAAAGATATCAGTGCAGATTTTCCCTTAAGAGGCTTTGTCGTCTGCAATGATTGCGGCAATGCGCTCACCGCCAACTGGTCAACCAGCAAAACAGGCAAGAAACATCCCTATTATATGTGTTTCAAAAAGGGATGTGACAGTTACCGCAAATCTATTCGCCGCAATGTTCTGGAAGATGCCTTTGCTGAAATTGTGCGATCCCTGCAACCAAGCAAACACCTTTATGATGTGGCTCTGGCCATGTTCAAGGATGCATGGAACCATCAATTGCAACAGGCAGACGGGATCGCGCGTACGCTAAAGACAGAGATTGAGAATGCTGACAAACAGATCGACGGACTGCTCAATCGCATTGTCGAATCGAGACATCCAAAAGTTATCAGCGCCTATGAAACCAAGCTGGCGCAGTTAGAACAAAACAAACTGATCATCGCTGAAAAACTGCAGAAAAACACAAAGCCGCATCACAGCTTTGAAGAGATGTTCGAACTCGCCATGAGCTTTCTCGCAAACCCTTGGAAACTCTGGCTTGACGGCAATTTAAGCCTCAAAAGAACGGTACTGAGATTGGCCTTTGCAGAGCGTATAGCCTACTGCCGAAAAACAGGACTTCGAACCCCAAAAACCACCTTGCCGTTCAAGGTGTTAGGAGCGTTCCAGATGCGTAAGTGTGAAATGGCGGAGGGGGTGGGATTCGAACCCACGGAACGCTTGCACGCTCGCTGGTTTTCAAGACCAGTGCCTTAAACCACTCGGCCACCCCTCCTGATGTCATCTGCCCGACGCCCTAACAAGCTTTGCGCCAAAGCGCCAGAGCGGGATTGGGTCGCGGGACAGGTTGGTCAATCGGGACGCATAGGCAACTTGAGACGTCCCAATAAATGAGGCCAACGGGCCGGGACCCAATCCAATCCTGGTGCCAAGCTCAACAGGGCCAGTCTGCGGCACGTCAGACCGGCCTTTAAGGGGATTTCAACGTCCCTCTGTCATATTTTGGTCGAGCTTGGGTCAAGGTGTCGAAATAAGACATCAGATGTGAGCTGGACGTGAGGAAAGCTCGCATCAAAAGCGGGCCCTTAAAGGGTAAAGGCAGATGACTGGATCAGATGACGGGCGTAGCCCGGCCATAGCGCGGGTGCGGGCGCTGAAAACCTCCTTAGGCACATGGGTTTATGGCCCAACACTGTTGGCGTTATGCGTTGCCGGCTTGGCAAGCGGTTGCTCAGGTTCTGAGCGTGCACCACGACTAAGAAATGTGCTGGCGCCTAAAGTTTCGCCGACACTTGGCGTCAGTGCCAGTCCGCGCCGATTCAGTTCGTTGCCGAAAGGTGGTGGCTATAGAAAGGTTGGCTCGCCTTACAAAATTGGCGGGCGCTGGTACACGCCGCATGAAGACCCGAGCTACAACCGTATCGGCATTGCATCTTGGTATGGCAGCGACTTTCATTCCCGTCTTACTGCAAACGGTGAAACCTATGACATGAACGCACTGACAGCGGCGCATAAGACGTTGCCGCTGCCTAGTTATGCCTATGTTACCAATCAGATCAATGGTCGTACTGTGCTTGTCCGCATCAACGATCGCGGACCCTATGCCGGTAATCGTATCATTGATTTATCTCGGGCCACAGCACGCGCACTTGGTATGGAGCGATCCGGCGTCGGCAAAGTTCGTGTGCAGTATGCAGGTCCAGCGCCGCTCGATGGCAATGACGCCCACGAACGCAAATTTCTAGCCGCTCAAAATTGGAACCAGCCGCACAGCGTTGCTTTAGCCCGTGCCCGGCGACAGCAAAATCTTGGCCGAACGCGCTACCAAGCCCCACAGCGCTTCGCGAGGTCGCAACAGCCTCCAGTGCAACAGGCCCAAGCACAACAAGGGTGGGATCCGCATCGTTATCGCCAGGGCCTGGGTCGCTAGAAATTAGACGGGCCTCTTTTTGTGTTATGTAGGCAGCCGGGCTTGCTTTTCTGCGAAGGCCGGGCTTGCTTTTCTGCGAAGGCCGGGCTTGCTTTTCTGCGAAGGCCGGGCTTGCTTTTCTGCGAAGGAGTGAGTCAAACAGTAGATGTAAGTCATTGTGCGTTGTTGTGCCAGCCACCGACATCTGCCCACATTGGTGGGTGCAGAGACGGAGTCTTTGGTTGACACAACCCCAGCGAACCTTCGATAATCCAGCCATCCTGAAATTTTAACCCTGGGGTGGTGCCGTCGTGAACCGATCTTTGTTGGTTGGCCATAGACCAACTGTTTCGTACCGCTATTGGTTCGGGCTTATAGGGATGTTTATTCTCGCCATAGCCATGAGCACGCTGCCTGCCACTGCTCAGTCTGGATATGCCACCAAAGCAAAAAGCGCCATTTTGATTGATTACAATTCAGGCGCCATCCTTTACCAAAAAAATGCTGATGCATTGGCCCCGCCCGCAAGTATGAGCAAACTGATGACGCTTGCTGTGCTCTTCAAAGCCATCAAAGACGGTACCATCAGTCTCAGCGATAAATTTGTGATGAGCGTCAACGCATGGCGCAAGGGCGGTGCGCCGTCGGGTACGTCTGCCATGTTTGTGCCGGTCAACAAAATGGCGACTGTTGAAGATCTGATGAAAGGCATTATGATTCAGTCTGGCAATGATGCGTGTATTGCTGTGGCCGAAGCGATGTCAGGTACCGAGGCCGCATTTGCTGTACGCATGAATGCAGAGGCGCGCCACATCGGTTTGACCAAATCAACATTTGCAAATGCCACCGGGCTTGATGAACAAGGTCACCTGATGACAGCGCGTGAGCTTGCCAATCTTGCTACGCATTTGATCAAAACCTATCCAGAGTACTATCCGGTTTTTGCCGAACGCTTGTTTAAATATCGTCGTCACAAGTTTTACAATCGCAATCCATTGTTGAGCGCAGACTTAGGCGTTGATGGTCTTAAAACCGGTCACACCAGCGAAGCGGGTTATGGATTGGTATTCTCGGGCGTCAATGATGGGCGTCGCTTGATTGGCGTTGTGATGGATCTTAAAACAGCTGCAGAACGCAAGTCCGAAGCGCGCAAGCTTTTATCATGGGGTTATCGCGCGTTTGCGAAGTTCAAACTATTTGAGGCTGATGCCGACATTGGCTACGCGCGGGTCTGGGGCGGCAGCTCAATGTATGTGCCATTGATATCGAAAGGCCCGTTGGAAGTGATCCTGCCGCGCTATCCTGCCAACCAAAAACTCAAAGGCGAGATTGTTTATCAGGGGCCGATCAAACCGCCGATTGCAAAGGGCCAGAAGATTGCCAAGCTCAGGGTGACAAGCTCAACGAGTGCGGTCAGTGAAGTCCCGCTGTATGCCAAAGAGGATGTCTCAAAGGCCACGTTTATCCGCCAAGGCTTTGATTCACTGCTCTATCTGGCTCTCGACCTGCTGCCTCTTGATGCCCTGTCCGGCAAGCCTTAACATCTGGCTCATCCCCGATCATTGCGCACTGGCGTGATTGTCACGCTTCGGCATCCCGTGTGCGCCCACCGTGCCATGCCATGTTAGGATGGCCTGCAACCGAAACAACAACACGTACACATATGGCCAACGGCAAATTCATTACATTGGAAGGCGGGGAAGGGGCTGGCAAATCCACACAGGCCGATTTGCTCGCAGCCCGATTGCGCGCCTTGGGGCTTGATGTTGTCATGACACGCGAACCTGGTGGTAGTCCGTTTGGCGAACACCTGCGCGAGGTGCTGCTGGATGCCACGACGCCAGAACATTCAGCGCTCAGTGAAGCGCTGTTATTTTATGCCGCCAGGGCGGATCACCTTGAAACCTTAATCCGTCCCGCATTGGTAAAAGGGTGCTGGGTCATTTGTGATCGGTTTGCCGATTCAACCCGCGCCTACCAAGGCACAGCGGGCGCGCTTGATTCTAAAACCATTGATGCACTGGATGCGCTGGTCGTAGCTGAAACTCAGCCTGACTTGACGTTGATGATTGATTTGGATCCCAAAATTGGTATGCAACGCGCCGATGTGCGTCGAACTTCAAAACAGAATGGCAAAAAAGACCAGGCGGCTCATCCTGATCGGTTTGAAGGCCGTGCTGTTGCTTTCCACGAAGCGCTCCGGCGCGGATTTTTAGACATCGCCGCGAACAATCCAGGACGCTGCACCATTATCGACGGTAATCGATACGCCGATGCAATAAGTGACAATATTTGGACCGTAGTCAAAGATCGACTGCGACCGAGGGAGCGCAATTGATGGCGCGTTCTGTAGTTGAAATCGACGGACAAGATGATCTGCCAGAAGCGGATCGTCTGGCTGATTTCCCCCATCCCCGCCATACGGTGGACCTGTTTGGACATGAGCGGCCTTGGCAGGTGTTCCAGGACGCCGCCCAATCCGGACGATTACACCATGCCTGGTTGCTGAGCGGGCCGGCCGGTATTGGCAAAGCAACGTTTGCTTATAAAGCCGCGCGGATGCTGTTGGCTGAAGGGGGTGCAGGCGATTTGGGTGGTGAGCAAAGCGTGCGCCTCATTGCCAATCTCTCGCATCCTCGCCTGCTTGTGATCCGACGATTTCATGATCCTAAAACAAAAAAGTTCACCACAACCATTCCCGTCGATGAAGTGCGCAAACTGCGCCCGTTTGTTGGCAAAACGGCAGATGTTGGCAGTTGGCGTGTCGTGCTTATTGATAGCGCCAATGATCTCAACAATGCAGCCGCCAACGCGTTGTTAAAAGTGCTTGAAGAGCCACCGCGCCAAACCATATTTTTGTTGGTTGCACCCCAACCAGGAAGACTGTTGGCCACGATACGTTCGCGATGTCGCACATTGGCGTTTGAGCCCTTGGCGAGTGGGTCGTTTTCCAAGGCCATCAATCAAGCTTTACTGGCCCGCGAAGATGGCGTTCAGACCACACTGTTGCCGGACAGGGTCATGCACATTGAACAGGTTTCCCTGGGGTCTGTAGGCCGCGCCCTAGTGCTTGGTGACCAAGAGGGGGAGGCGCTCGTCAAGCGAATAGACCGGTTGATGGCGTCATTGCCAAATATCAATTGGCCTGATGTCCGGACCTTTGCTGAGGATGTTTCTGCTCCAGGACAAGAACAGAAATTTCAACTGGCAACCGACCTCATTTTTCAACGCATCGCGACCTTGACCAAAGCGCAGGCCACCGGTGTTGGTTCTGATCGCGACATTGCGCTTGCAGGCCGCTTGATCAGCGCCGTCACGGTTGCCAGTTGGGCTGAGCTATGGGAAAGAGGGGTCCGCGAACGGGCCGAGACCTTGAGCCTTAACCTGGACCGCAAATCGCTGATCCTCAGCGTCTTTTCCGGACTTTCCAAAGCCGCATCATGAGCTGCGGTTGCGCCGTCAGACACGGTGCGTGAAACAGCACACAACCAACAGGACCCACGATGGCCGAACGGCAAAGGTTTTACATTACAACTGCCATTTCTTACCCCAACGGCGTGCCGCACATCGGCCATGCTTACGAAGCGATTGCGACCGATGCCATTGCGCGCTTTGAGCGTCTTGACGGCAAGGATGTGTATTTTCTGACCGGCACCGATGAGCACGGTCTCAAGATGAAACAAACTGCTGACAAGGAGGGGATCAACCCATCTCAGCTCGCCGACCGAAATGCCCTACGTTTTCAAGAAATGGTGCAAACGCTGTCTCTCTCCAACGATGATTTTATTCGCACGACTGAGCCGCGCCACTATACTTCCGCTCAGGCCATTTGGCAGCGCATGGCGGATGCTGGAGATATCTTTTTAAAACCCTATGCAGGTTGGTATTCGGTGCGCGATGAAGCATTTTATGCCGAGCCTGAAACCACCGTTGGCGAAGATGGCGTGCGCCTAGGCCCGCAAGGCACGCCAGTGACATGGACCGAAGAGGAGACCTACTTCTTTCGCCTGTCTGCATATCAAGATCGCTTGTTGCAACTCTATGAAGAGTGTCCCGACTTCATCTTGCCAAAGGAAAGGCGGAATGAAGTCGTTAGCTTTGTAAAAGGTGGACTGGAAGACTTATCAATTTCCCGCACTACGTTGGACTGGGGCATTCCTGTTCCAGGTGCAGACCCGCATGTCATGTATGTCTGGGTTGACGCGCTGACAAATTACATAACAGCGCTCGGCTTTCCAGATGAGAGTGATGAAAAATGGGCGTTCTGGCCAGCTAATGTTCACGTCATCGGCAAAGACATCATACGTTTTCACGGTGTTTTTTGGCCAGCGTTCTTGATGTCTGCCGGGCTTGAATTGCCATCACGCGTTTTTGCGCACGGGTTCTTATTCAACAAGGGTGAGAAAATGTCGAAGTCGGTTGGCAATGTTGTCGACCCGTTTGTCCTCGTGAATACCTATGGCGTTGATCAAACGCGCTACTTCTTTCTACGAGAGGTAAATTTCGGCCAAGATGGCAGCTATTCACACGAAGCCATTATCAATCGCATCAATGCTGACCTTGCCAATGATCTTGGCAATTTAGCCCAGCGCTCGTTATCGATGATTGCGAAGAACTGTGCAGGCGAGGTGCCAACACCTGGGCCGCTGACAAAAGATGATGAAACGATTTTGACCGCTGCCGATGCGCTTTATGCCGACGTTCGCAAACAGATGGATCGCCAGGCGTTGACCCGATATCTTGATGCCGTGTGGTCTATTGTCGGTGCCGCCAATCGCTATTTTGCAGGCGAAGAACCCTGGGCCAAAAAGAAGACCGACCCAGAGCGTATGGGCACCATCCTTTACGTAACAGCAGAAGTTGTGCGTCAGGTGGCGATTTTGGCAGCACCTGTGGTGCCAATAGCGTCAGAAAAGCTGCTCGACCTATTGGGCCAAGCTGCGGATCAACGTAGTTTTACCCACCTTGGTGAGACAGGTCGCCTCAAGGCAGGTACCGCGTTGCCTGCACCTGAAGGTGTGTTCCCACGCTATGTCGATCCTGATGCTGAGGCGGCAAAGGGTGGCGCACCCCGCAGCGTAACGCCCAAAGCCGATGCAAAAGCTTCTAAAAAGTCCGGCAAGGGGGGCGCGGCTTGATGCTGGTTGATCACCACTGCCATCTCGATTTTCCCGACTTTGCGGACGACCTCAACGGCGTTGTGGCGCGGGCAGGTGGCGCTGGCGTCGGCCTGATGGTGACAATCTCAACGCGTATCCGCAAGTTTGACCAAGTGCTTGGTGTTGCCACCCAGTTTGACAATGTATTTTGTTCCGTGGGCACACACCCGCACAATGCCCATGAAGAACTGGATATTCCAGTTGATGAAATTGTGCGCCTTGCAGCCCATCCCAAAGTGGTAGCAATAGGTGAAGCAGGCCTTGACTATCACTACGACAACTCTACGCCCGAAGCGCAGGCGGAAGGGTTTCGCAATCATATTGCAGCCGCACGCGAAACTGGCTTGCCTCTCGAGATCCACGCACGCTCTGCAGATGAAGATACGATTGCGATTTTAGAAGACGAGAAAAAGAACGGCGATTTTCCAGCCATACTGCACTGCTTCACCGGCGGCAAAAAGATGGCGCACAGAGCTGTCGACCTTGGCTTGACGGTATCCTTCTCAGGCATTGTCAGTTTTAAGGCGGCACCGGAGCTGCGTGAACTGGCTGGAGAACTCCCCTTGCAATCCATTTTGGTCGAGACCGACGCACCCTATCTGGCGCCTGTACCTTTTCGCGGTAAGACCAATGAACCGGCGTTTGTCGCCCACACCGCCAAAGTCGTTGCAGACGCGCGCGGGCTGGAGGTTGCTGAACTCGCTGACGCCACAACAGTCAACTTTTTTAACCTGTTTAAAAAGGTGCCGCGCGACGCCGCCCGATTGCCTGACACATATGAGGCAGTTCGCGGCGCATGAGACGAAGGTTAACAATTCTCGGCTGTGGATCGTCTGGGGGCGTGCCACGCATTGGCTCTCGTTGGGGCCGATGTGATCCAGAAAACCCAAAGAACAGGCGTCGCCGGTGTGCGGTGCTGGTTGAGCAATTTCAAGATAAGGGCCGTGCAACCCGCCTGCTTGTCGATACGCCACCAGATTTGCGTGAGCAGTTATTGGCAACGCGCACTGAAGCCTTGGATGGCGTCTTGTTTACCCATGACCACGCAGACCATACCCACGGCATTGATGATCTGCGCATGGTCGCTTATACCCAGAAGAAACGCGTCACATGTTACTTTGACGCTGACACCGGCGCCAGCGTGATGAGCCGCTTCGGGTATTGCTTCGACGGCAAAGAGAAGGGTGGGTATCCCGCGATATTGAACGGTAAAATTATTGCTTCAGATGCCTGCTTCACGATCGCAGGTGAGGGCGGCGACATTGACGTTGCTGCCATCCCTCAACACCATGGAAAATTGCCTTCATTGGGCTTTCGGTTTGGCAATCTGGCCTATTCACCCGATGTCAGTGATCTTGATGAAGATGTTGTTTCAAACCTTGAAGGGTTGGATTTGTGGATTGTCGATGCCCTGCGCTATGAGCCTCACGTTAGCCATTTTCATGTCAAGAAAGCGCTGGCCTGGATCGAGCGTTTGAAGCCAAAGCGTGCCATCCTCACGCATATGACGGGTGACCTGGACTACGCTACTCTCGTGCGCGAATTGCCCAACGGGGTTGAGCCGGCGTTCGATGGTATGGAAATATTGTTTTAGGTTGCTGCACACCGGTGACCAAACTCTTTGCTCGCACAACACGACGATCAAAAAATTTAAATCGCTATCTGGCTTAACTCGTTGGTTGAAGGGAGGCATCCTCACGCTCAACGCGTGTCATCCGCTTCCAATCCCGGTAGCTGATCCGTTCATCATGGCGCGTGCACTCCGGTGTTGTTAGTTCGAACACCATGGGGGCGACGTCAGACGGCGTTGGCAACGTGGTGGCATCTTCTCCTGGGAAGGCTTTGGCCCGCATCGCGGTGGCCATTGCGCCCGGGTTGGCGATATTGGCGCGCACCTTGGTGTTAACCACTTCGGCAGCATAGGTGCGCGCCAAGGCCTCAAGGCCAGCTTTGGAAACCGCGTAAGGACCCCAGTAGGCGTTGCGCCCGCTGGCAGCACCCGATGAAATGAACACGACACGACCGCTCTCCGAGCGCTGCAACAACGGATCAAGCGTGCGCAGCATTCGCCAGTTCGCATTTAGATTGATGTTAATAATGTCATCCCATGTGCTCGCCGTAATATGACCGAGCGGCGACAACGGCCCGAGCAAAGCAGCGTTAGCAACAAAAACGTCAAGCCGTCCCCAGCGCTCGTAAATGCTGGGCCCTAGTTGATCAATTAATTCGCCTTTGCGAACATCAAGCTTCAGAATCGTCGCTGATGCACAACCGCCTTGATCTCATCATCAAGTTCTTCAAGAGCGCCAATGGTGCGCCCGGTTATGATGACATGCAGGCCCGCTGTAGCCAGTTCGAGCGCTGTTGCGCGCCCCAGGGCCGCGTGAGGCCCCTGTCACCAATGCGACTCGCTGTCGGGCCCCCGTGCCATTGCTGGCGAACGCTTCACTATCCATTTTCACCGACCCAGATGCCTTTTAACCAAACAATTCTCATCATCGTCCCCGGACGAGATTATCCAGTTCCAATGGGACACTATTTAACTATCGCGCTGGGGTTTCGGATTATACACTCAGCAATAAAGAAAGTTGACGTGGGCCCTTGGAGCCCGTTTTGGTCGGCAAGTCGTGTTGGGTAGTCGCCTGTGAAGCAATGGTCGGTAAACTGCGGGCTTTGTGAGTTGCGCCCGTCAAGACCAACGGCGCAATAAACGCCATCCACTGACAGAAATGCCAAGCTATCCGCGCCCATGAAACGCGCGCATGCTTTCAAGATCATGGTTCGCGGCGAGCAGATCTTCCTTGTCAGGTGTGTCAATACCATAAAAATCTGGATTGCGTGATCGGTGTGACGCGATCCGCATGTGCACTTCACGCGCACCTGCTTCATACATCAATTGGACGATCTTTTTGAAGTTGTGCCGCGCACCACACTGTCATCAATGAGCACCAAACGCTTGCCCCGAATAATGCCAGCATTCGCGGAGTGCTTAAGCTTCACGCCCAGTTGGCGATGCGCTGTTCGGGCTCAATAAGGTGCGCCCGACATAGTGGTTGCGAATGATGCCCAATTCAAACGGAATATCTGCTTGTTGCGAAAATCCAATGGCAGCTGGCACACCAGAATCTGGGATGGGTACAATCAGATCAACGTCTGCAGGCGATTCTTTGGCGAGTTGCACACCCATTTGCTTGCGCACGTCATAAACGGATTTCCCATCAATGATTGAATCCGGGCGTGCAAAGTAAATGTATCGAAGATACATGGTCTTGCTGGGGCGCTTGGGAAATGGACGGTGGCTTTCAATGCCATCTTTGGTGATTACCACCATTTCACCATTTTCAACTTCGCGCACGAATTCAGCACCAACGATATCCAGCGCACACGTTTCTGAAGCTAAAATGTAGGCATCTTCACGCTTTCCGATGACGAGCGGGCGAATACCAACCGGATCGCGTGCTCCAATCAACATGTCGTTTGTCAATGCAACCAGTGCGTAGGCGCCGTCGATTTGACAAATCGCATCCACGAAGCGTTCCACGATACTGCGTTTATCCGAGCGCGACAGCAGATGCAGGATGACTTCGGTGTCAGACGTGGATTGGCAAATCGCACCTGAGGAAATCAAGCTGCGGCGCAGTTCCAGGGCATTGGTTAGATTACCATTGTGGGCAATGGCAAAGCCGCCCGTGTCTAAATCGGCGAACAACGGTTGCACATTGCGCAAAATCGTAATTGCCCGTTGTTGAGTAGCGATTGTGCCCGACGGCCATCGCGCCTTTAAGGCGTTCGATGACGCTTTGTTTGTTGAAGTTGTCACCAACAAGTCCGAGGCGACGGTCAGAATGGAATTGCGCGCCGTCATAGGTCACAATACCGGCTGCTTCCTGGCCGCGGGTGCTGTAGGGCGTGAAGCCCAAGCGCCGTTAGGGCCCCTGCATCAGCGGCGCCAAAGACACCGAAGACACCGCACCTCTTCGCGCAATCGATCATCGCCGTATCTTGACCAGGTGTCGTGGTCCGTGCCGACGGCTCCATTGCTCGCTGGCGTGGTGTCTTGGGTCGTTGGTGCGCCTGGCATGGCTGGCTCCCGCAATCGCAACCGGTGACAAGGGTCGCTGATCCCTCGTGCATAATGGTTTGCTAGATCAAACCGCCATAAAACGATTCTGATCTAAGGCGGATAATTTGATCTACTCTGATTTGTTAGACCAACTTATCTACGTTTGATCAAACGCTAGGCGTGCTCTAGAGGCAATCAAGCGAGGCTGCAAGCTTATTGACAGATATAATAAGATAGCCCGACGCCAATCCCACGCCGAAGCGGTTAACGGAGGACCAGTTTGAAACTGGTCGTTTTGGGCAGGCATGGCGCGACTTTAAGGTGTTGGCTGGTCAGCGCCCGGTTCGGCTGCATTCGAATCGTCGAAAATGGGCAGCACATGCTGCTGCAACAGCGCAGTGATGGAGCGGCCGGTACTGGCGATCGCATCACGTGATTTAGCTTTATCGACCCATTCGGGGATGTCCTCAGTCGCCACCTTGCGATCTTCCAGGTAATGGCTGGAGAGGAAGAACCAATCTCCCATCATGAATAAGATAACAATGATCAAAAAACCACGTAAGACACCAAAACCAAAACAAGCAGGCGATCAATCATGCCAACACCGCTGTCGAGCACAGCATCTGACAGGCGTGAAGTCAGCAAATGAACAAAATCAGGACAATCAGAAAGATAATTGCGCAGATCGCAATTTGGCAATCGGGACCTGGGTGCCCATCTGACGGGCCACATCTTCGGCAATTTTTTCTTGGGTGTAGTAGAAATAGAGCACGGCAAGCCCAGCCACCACCCACGACAGGATTGACAGTAGCTCACGTGACAGGCCGCGGTACATCGCCAGAATGCCGGAAATGAAACACAAGGCTATCACCAACGCATCAAGGTAGGTTAAAGGTCCGATCATGGCTCACATGGTCTCCGGGTTGGCAAATCCCCATTAGGCAGCCGCGAATTCCACTTTAGGATGGTTCACTGGCATGGCGGAAGTTCGTCGGCAAGCATGTTGAGCTTGGAGAGCCGTGATAGCGACATTTTCGCCCCATCTTGGCCGATATCGCCACTTTCTGAGATCACAGCGTGCTTGAAGCCAAGTTTTTTGGCCTCTTTCAGCCTGAGTGCGGCATGTGCACTGGCCCGAATGGCGCCCGATAGGGACACTTCACCGAAGAATAATCGATCTGCAGGTACCGCCAATATTGTAAAGCGAAGAGAGTAGGGCGGCAGCGGCAGCCAAATCAGCGGCTGGCTCCGTAATTTTGAGCCCACCTGCAACATTCAAAAATACATCATGGTTGGCAAACGAAACATTGCAGCGGGTTTCCAGAACCGCAATCAACATGGCGAGGCGGCTGGTGTCCCCATCCCACTACCGCGCGGCGTGGGGTACCTAGTGAACTTGGCGCAACAAGTGCCTGGATTTCAACGAGGATCGGTCGCGTGCCTTCGACGCCTGCAAATACTGCCGCACCAGGAGCTGTTTCTGAGCGATCACCTAAGAACAATTCAGATGGGTTGGGGACTTCTGACAAGCCCGCCGCGCTCATTTCGAATACGCCCATTTCATCTGTTGGACCAAAGCGGTTTTTTTTTTTCACCGAACGCAATATGCGAAAGGTATGCCCCTGATCGCCTTCAAAAGTCAGCACCGTATCGACCATGTGTTCAATGACTTTTGGACCTGCGATCTGCCCGTCCTTGGTAACGTGTCCCACAAGCAGCAACGCGCTGCCTGCGGTTTTGGCATGGCGAATGAGGGCTTGGGTAGCGGCGCGCACTTGGCTGACCGTGCCCGGTGCAGCGTCCAAGGTATCTGACCACAGGGTTTGCACGGAATCGACGATGACCAAATCAGCCGGTTTGTCATCACGCAGTGTTGCAAGGATATTTGCCAAATTGGTTTCAGCTGCAAGGGCAAGTGGTGCGTCTTGAAGGCCAAGGCGCTGGGCTCTGAGACGCACTTGCGCGGTGGCTTCTTCGCCCGAAAAATACAAGGCCTTGCGGCCCGCTTCTGCGATACGCGCGCCAACCTGAAGCAGCAACGTTGATTTGCCAATGCCAGGCTCTCCGGCAATCAACAATGCAGAACCCGGCACGATGCCGCCACCTGCAACGCGATCAAGTTCTTCAATGCCGGATTGAAAGCGGGGTGCTTCTTCCGCACCGCCAGCCAGCGTTTCCAACGTGGCCCCCACGCCACGTGTTACCTTGCGCGCACCAGAGCCTGAAGGCGGTGCTGCCGTTGCTTCTTCGGCAAGCGTGTTCCATTCCCCGCACGAGGGGCATTTGCCAACCCAGCGCGGCGATACCCCGCCGCAGCTTTGACATACGAATTGAGACTTTGCTGACTTTGCCATGGCCTAGGTCTCAGCTCCTTGTTGCTGGTAGACGCGCTCAAAACGCGGGCTGAGCCGGGTCAAAATTTCATAACCAATGGTGTTAGCCGCCCGACCAACGAGGTCCAAGGTGCAGGTTGGCCCGATGACTTCAACATTCCCGCCACGGGCCAGGAGGTAGTTTGGAACCTGGCTGACATTAACAGCGATGAGATCCATGGAAACCCGGCCAACAAGCGGGGCCACATGGCCGTCAATTGCAACAGCGCCACCCGTTTCTCCCGTCGCCACACTTGCTGAACGTGGGATGCCATCTGCGTAACCAGCTGCCAGGATTGCTATCGTCATGTCCATTGGCGCGCAGAAGGAGGCAGAGTAGCCCACGGTTTCCCCTTTTGTGAGAGAACGGATTTGGAGAATTTTGGTCGTTACCTCAACAACAGGTTCAACAGGCGTTTTCGCACCTTGAAACGCCTGGCCGCCATAAAGTGCATAGCCGGGACGCACGAGATCGAAATAAAACGCAGATCCCAGCATCAGACCATCGGAGGCAGCAAGGCTTGCGGGTGCATTTGGAAGCAGCGCACGGCAAAGTCCGAACGTGGTCAATTGCGCCTGGTTTTCTGGTGCATCGGGTTGATCGGCGGACGCCATGTGGCTCATGACCAAGTCCACCTGGATGGTGTCAAAAATCGTTTGGTCTTGAGTGAGACGTACCACATCACCGGCTGAGAGCCCCAACCGGTTTAGTCCACTATCGATATGCAACGCGGCTGGTAGTTTATGATTGCTCCGTTTGGCTTCTTGGCTCCAATCGTTGATCTCCTCCAGTGTTGAAAGAACCGGGATTATGCCAAGCTCAGCAAGGGAAGGTGCGCTACCCGGCAAAACACCATCCAGCACAAAGATGCGCCCTTCAGCCACCAGCGGTTTGATTTCCGCTGCTTCCTTAAGGGTTGCTACAAAGAATGTCGTGCAGCCCGCTTGGGTAAGGACTGGAACAATACGGGCAGCACCAAGACCATAGGCATCGGCTTTCACAACCGCGGCACATTCAGCAGGCTCAACCGTCTCGGACAAGCTGTGCCAATTGCGTGCGATGGCATCAAGGTCAATGCTGATACGCCCTGTTTCACCAGAGCCAAGTTTCAGCGTGTCGGCCATCAGAGCCCCTCAACACCGGGCTTGTGCGAACTTCTGATCGTGTTCATCAGCACGTCTTATACCCAGAAACGGAGTTCAGATTAGGAACACAATGGTTTAGGAACGAAAGTCACGCGCCAGATTGCCAAAGCGGGTGAGTCGGGCTTCGAACGACAGCGGCACAGTCCCGGTTGGGCCGTGGCGTTGCTTGCCAATAATCACCTCGGCCTTGCCATGCACCAGGCTCATTTCTTCTTGCCACTTCAACATTTCTTCCACATTGGCCTCAGACGGTTTTTGGCGTTCGACATAGTATTCTTCACGAAACACAAACATGACAACGTCCGCGTCCTGCTCAATCGAACCGGATTCACGCAAGTCTGACAGCTGTGGGCGTTTGTCTTCGCGCTGTTCAACCTGACGCGAGAGCTGTGACAGTGCGATGATCGGCACTTGAAGTTCTTTAGCAAGCGCCTTTAGCCCCGTGGTGATTTCTGTCACCTCTTGCACACGCCCTTCAGATGAGCGTCGGTTGCCGGTCAGCAATTGCAAATAGTCAACGATCAGAAGGCCGAGACCTTTTTGCCGTTTCAAACGGCGGGCACGTGCTGCGAGTTGCGCAACCGAGATGCCACCGGTTTGGTCGATGTAAAGCGGAATACGGCTCATTTCCTGCGACACACGAACCAATTCACGGAATTCATCCTCATCGATCATGCCACGGCGGATTTTTTCAGATGAAATTTCAGCCTGCTCAGACAAAATACGTGTTGCCAACTGCTCAGCCGACATTTCGAGTGAGAAGAAGCCAACAACAGCGCCATCAAGCACACGTTCCGAGCCGTCGCTGGCTTGTTCGGACTTGAAAACGCGAGCAACGTTGTAAGCAATGTTGGTTGCCAGCGCCGTCTTACCCATTGACGGTCGACCGGCAAGAATAATCAAATCCGACCCCTGTAAGCCACCAAGTTTACCGTCGAGATCCGACAGGCCACTGGAAAGACCGGATAGGTGCCCGTCGCGCTGATAAGCGCTGTTGGCCACTTCAATGGCTGTCGTCAGCGCTGAACCGAAACTTTCAAAGCCCTGACCATATTTGCCCGATTCAGCAATGTCGTAGAGGCGGCTTTCCGCTTCTTGAATTTGATGTTCTGGAGGATAGTCAACAGGGCTATCAAAGGCTGCGTTGACCATATCTTCGCCGACCATGATCAGCGACCGGCGCGTCGCCAGGTCATAAACTGTGCGGCCATATTCCTCGACGTTGAGAATAGACGTCGCGTTGGCAGCAAGGCGCCCTAAATATTGAGGAACGGTCAAATGCGTATCAATGGGCTCAACATTCTCAAAAAAGGTTTTGAGCGTAATTGGGGTTGCCTGCTTGCCCGCCTGAATCAGCTTGGTCAGAACATCATAGATTTGGCCATGCAGCGGATCATAAAAATGTTCCGGGCTCAAAAACTGAGAAACCCGGTCGTGGGCTTCATTGTTGACGAGGATAGCGCCCAACAGCGCCTGTTCGGCCTCAATGTTGTGCGGTGGTTTGCGAAAAAGAACCGGCTCATCGGATTCAGCAGCAGAGGTCAGTTTTTCAGCGGGGAGGAGGGGTGTCTGTGTCATGGGCCAAGACCTAAATGAGTCGCGGCCACTGGGCTTTTGGCGACCTACTTTTCCAAGCTGTCCACAGGCTGAAAAACAGGGTGCTTTGAGACGTTTTAGATGCTCTTGCAACCTATGTTCAGGCTGAACGGCCTGGGTGCCAAGCCCAAGGAGCAGGCAGGGGACATAAAAAACACCGCCAGAGGCATATCCCCTGGCGGTATTTGGTTGTGCAATCGTTCCTCAATCAGGAAGTATCTAGAGCATTATCCCAACAAAACGAATCTTTTGGGATTCACAAACAGTGCGAACAGTGATTCAAGATCAGGACTGGTGAAGGAGGCCAGCCCTGATGTCGAAAGCCCTTTCCAATGATTTGCGCCGACGTATTGTGCAAGCTGTTGATGGTGGCATGAGCTGCCGTGCTGCTGCAACACGTTTTCAGGTCGCCCCGTCAACCGTCGTCCGTTTGATTGGGCGCTGGCGTAGGCACCACTCCTACGCCCCTTCCCCTAGAGGCGGCGACAAGAGATCGGGTCGGATCGAAGCGTTTCGCGACGATATTCTCAGCCAGATTGATGCCCAGGTTGATATCACCCTCGCCGAGATTGCTGGCTATCTACAGCGCGTGCATGGTGTGCGGTTTTCGCTCAGTACAATCTGGCGTTTTCTCGATCGTCACAAACAGACTTACAAAAAAAACCGCGCACGCCAGCGAGCAGGATCGGCCCGACGTCGCCGCCCGGCGAGACATGTGGCGACGCTGTCAAAAGCAGCTTGATCCCAAGCGCCTGGTCTTTATCGATGAGACGGGGGCCTCGACAAAGATGGCACGGCGTTATGGGCGCGCACCGCGCGGCAAACGTTGCCTTGGTGCCATCCCGCATGGACACTGGAAGACCACAACGTTTGTTGGTGCACTCAGGTGCGATCAAATGACAGCGCCCATGGTGTTGGACGGGCCGATGGACGGCACTTCGTTTATCGCCTACGTCGAACAGATGCTCGCACCAACCTTACGGCCAGGCGATATTGTGGTCATGGACAATCTGCCAGCACACAAGTCTGCCCGCGTGCGACAAGTCATTGAAAAAACCGGTGCAAGACTTAGCTTGCTGCCGCCTTATTCGCCCGACCTCAATCCAATCGAAATGGCATTTTCAAAGTTCAAGGCGGCCCTCAAACGCATCGCTGCCAGAACTGTTGACGACCTCAACAAGGCTATTGTCACGGCCTTAGGTGAAATCACCGCAAACGAATGCGAAAACTATCTCAAGGCCGCAGGATACGATGCAAGTTGATAGGAAAATGCTCTAGAGCGTCGAGCGTTTTCTTGTGCTCACTGAAGCTATTAGCTCGACGCTCTATCTCATGACTCTATCCCATAATTGGCGATCAACTTATCTGCTCAAAGTCGAACCCAACTTTTCGCAGGTTGATCTAGGCCTCGTCTACCTTTGACTCGGCTTCAGCTGGAGCTTGTTCACCGCTTTCCCCGTCGCTGTGACCGTCACTATCACCATGATCGTCGTCTTCAGAGAACGTCTCCAGCTCAAGCTCTTCTTCCTGAACAACAGTAACGTCTTCACCACGGGCCTGGCGTTCGGCTTCATCTTCAGAGCGCGCCACATTCAATGTGATTTTGACAGACACTTCCGGATGTAGCGAAACGGTGAGCTCATGCAGACCAAGTGTTTTGATCGGGCGATCGAGAATCACTTGATTGCGGTCGAGCGTAAAGCCACCGTCGGTCACGCCCTGGGCAATGTCGCGGGTTGAAACCGAACCATAAAGCTGGCCGGTGTCACCAGCGGTACGGATTACGACAAAGCTTTCGCCATTGAGTTTTTCTGCTATGGCGTCAGCTTCTGTTTTGCGTTCCAGGTTTACAGCTTCGAGCTGGGCGCGCTCGGTTTCGAAGTGCGCGCGATTTTCTTTCGTGGCACGTAGAGCCATGTTTTTTGGCAACAGGAAGTTGCGAGCGTAGCCATCGCGGACGGTGACTTCATCGCCCATTTGGCCAAGCTTTCCGATCCGTTGCAGTAGAATAACTTGCATTTTGTATGTCTCCTAGAGGTCATCAATTTACGTTGGTTGAGATGGGTTAATAGGTGTGTCGGGCGGGCCGCCAAATTTGGAGCGCAGCTTGAGAAATGTTTCAGAAATGCCAATCAGAATGATGATGAGCGCAACGCCCTTGGCAAACAGCACGCCGATATAAAGTGCCCAAAGCGCAAACGGTCGCCATGGGGTGCCGCGCGCTGTGTAGTGCACAACGGCAAGGCCAAGCAGCAGATAGGCAAACAACAGTGCGCCTAAAGCGGCCGTTGCCAGCATGGCTATTGGACTGGGTAGGACAGTTGCAGCCATCGCAAGCGCCAGCGCGAAGGCTGTACCGGTCGGATAGGTAATGGCCGCCAGATCCGGCCACGGTCTTTCAAGCCGTTCTGAGGCGTCCGTGACACGCGCCGCAATCCAAAGGCTCGACAACAGACCGGCCGCCATCGCAATAGCTCCACCTGCAGGCATCATGGCAATGGCAAGTTTGGTAATGGCAGCGATGTTTTCTTCGCTCAATGGGGCGCTGCCGGACACCTCCGGCATGCTTGATTTGATGGTCTCAGCCAGCTTCTTTTCAAGCTCACCAACAAACTGTGGGTCTGTGACACCAAACGCCAAGATCAGCGCAGCTCCGATCAGACCCGCGAGACCAACCGCCCAAATGACCAAACGGCCCACCGGATACCATTCGACCGAAGGTGCATTTGCTGTCGTCGTGATGGGTCGCTGAGTTCCTTCGTCAGCCGGACGCGATAGCCCCGCCAAATAGACCAGCGTCGCCATCGGCAACGCCTGGGTCAAAGCGAACACGGAGGTAAAAATGGGATTGGTTGAGAGCACCCCAAGAGTAACGGTGCCCGTCACGCCAGCAACAACGCCGGTACGCCAGCCCCAGCCAAGACCTGCCAAAGCAATTGCCAATGGCGTCAGCGCAAAAAGGAGGGCCCGTACAGGCACGGGGCCGGTGTTTGCTGACACAAACACCAGCGCTGACAAAAGGCCAGCAGCTAATCCGATGAGCCAATTTTGAGGCATTGGGTGAGCTGTCCCGCGATCATCGCGGTTAGAGAGGGAAGCAGCTATCGGCTGTTCCACTCCCAACCTGAAGTTCAATTTTTGCTGCTCAATTCATCGTCTCATGAGCAGCGCACAAACGTTGTGTTGCGATCTACTGGATCACATACGGCAGAAGGCCGAGGAAGCGTGCGCGCTTAATGGCACGCGCCAATTCACGTTGTTTCTTGGCTGAAACAGCAGTGATACGGCTTGGTACGATCTTGCCACGCTCAGACACATAACGGCCGAGAAGGCGGACGTCCTTGTAGTCAATCTTTGGCGATTGATCGGAGGAAAACGGACAGGTTTTGCGGCGGCGATGGAAAGGGCGGCGTGCTGCAATTTGGGTCATAGCCATAACGAAAGTCTCCAGTAAATCTCTTAGGAATCGCGACGAGGTCCACGGTCACCGCGGTCACCGCGGTCACGATCGCCACCGCGACCGCCACGTGGACCGCCCCGGCCACCGCGATCATCGCGGTCTGATTTGCGCATCATGGCAGACGGTTCTGTTTCGTGCTCGTCGACTTTCAAGGTCATGTGACGGATAACGTCTGTCGCCAAGCTCATGCGTCGTTCCATTTCGGCAACCGCATCAGGCGCCGATTCGAGATTGAGTAAAGTGTAGTGCGCTTTGCGGTTCTTTTTGATTTTGTAGACAAGCGACTTCAGACCCCAATACTCAGATTTGGAGACTTTGCCGCCAGCTTCAGTAATGATGTCAGAGAATTCTTTAGTCAGCGCTTCAACTTGTTGCGCTGAGACGTCCTGGCGCACCAGGAACACATGCTCATAAAGCGGCATGGCAGTTGGCCTTTCTATTCAACTTCAACCAAGCGCGCACCGATGTGTGCACGTGGCTGCAGGGCCGGAGCCCTGAATTGATGATCCCACTTTGGCGCTGAGCCCCTAATGGCCACGAGAAAGGCCACGAGGATTTCCAAAAGAGCGAAGACACTCGGGGGAACGGCCAGATCTGCTGGCCTACTGATGACTTAGGCATTGTGCCAAATCCCAGTTGCCCCCTTCAGCCCTCGACCGAAGTGGATGAAGGCCGCTTTATACGGGATTTTGGCTTTCCTGCAAGGTATTCTGGCGAGACCTCTTCACGCACCCCAGGACAGATTATAGGAGGTGCGGGCCAGGACGCCAAAGGCCAACTCAGGGTTGGCCCGTGGCCTTTGAAGTGGGCACGTGCCTTGACAGGCAGGCCACCCGCATGGCTAGAGCAAGGTCTATCCGCGTTTGATCTAGGTATCACGCGCCCCGGGGACCCCAATGCTCAGTGTCCCAGGAGCCCCGGGTGCGACCAAGGATCTGACTGTGGTCCCTTTTGTTTTCATGAGGATTATCAATGGCGCGTGCCCTCATTTTCCCCGGTCAAGGTAGCCAGGCGGTTGGCATGGGCAAGGCTTTGGCTGAGGCTTCACCCGCTGCCCGGGCAGTTTTTGATGAAGTTGACGCTGCTCTTGGCCAGAATCTATCTGAGATTATGTGGGACGGACCACTTGAAACCTTAACTCTGACAGAAAATGCCCAGCCAGCCCTGATGGCTGCCTCAATGGCCGTGGTACGCGCCTTGGAAACCGAGCACGGCTTTTCAATTGCTGACAAAGTCTCTTTTGTGGCGGGCCATTCACTTGGTGAATATTCAGCCCTCGCAGCCACTGGCGCGCTCACAATTGGTGATGCTGCACGGCTGTTAAAGTTGCGCGGCCAGGCGATGCAGAAGGCGGTACCTGTTGGCAAAGGCGCGATGACCGCGCTGCTTGGTGTTGGTCGTGATGTGGCGGAGAAGGTTGCCGACAAGGCTGCTGGCGGTGACGTTTGCCAGATCGCCAACGACAACGACCCAAGCCAGGTCGTGCTTTCAGGCTCCAAAGCGGCAATAGATCGGGTTCAAGAAATCGGCAAGGAATTTGGTGTGCGCCGCGCGGTGCCATTGCCCGTTTCTGCACCGTTTCATTGTTCATTAATGCAACCGGCAGCCAACGCAATGGCCAAAGCCCTCAATGAAGTCGACATGAAAGCACCGGTTGTACCGTTGATTGCCAATGTTAAAGCCGGACCATTGACGGACCCGGGTGAAATTAAACGCAGTTTGGTTGAGCAGGTGACGGGAACCGTGCGTTGGCGTGAAAGTGTCTCCTACATGACAGCCAACGGCGTCACGGACTTCTATGAACTCGGTGCCGGTAAGGTGCTTGCTGGATTGGTAAAACGCATCGAAAAATCAGCTAATGCCAGCAGTCTGCAAACCGTGGCAGACATTGAAGCTGCGCTGACAGAACTCAACGCATAAGAGGACAGTTTATGTTTGATCTCACTGGAAAACACGCTCTTGTCACGGGAGCAACTGGCGGCATTGGTGAAGCCATTGCCCGCCAACTTCACAGCGTTGGGGCGACGGTTACCGTGTCTGGACGCCGTGCTGATAAATTAGAGTCGTTGGCAAAAGAGCTTGGCGAACGCGCGCATGTTGTCGCGTGCGATCTGGCAAATCCCGACGATGTCGCTAAACTGATCGACAACGCGGTCAAGGCCATGGGGCAGATCGATATCCTGGTCAACAATGCTGGCCTCACCAAAGACAATCTGTTCATGGTCATGAAAGATGACCAATGGGACGACGTTATCGCGGTCAATCTGACCTCGACATTTAAGCTGATGCGGGCAGCCACACGCGCCATGCTGAGAAACAAGTCGGGCTATGGACGGATCATCAATATTTCGTCCGTTTCAGGCGTGATAGGCAATCCAGGTCAGTGCAACTATGCGGCCTCAAAAGCCGGCATGATCGGCATGACCAAATCGCTGGCCCGTGAGGTAGCAAGCCGTGGCATCACCGCCAATTGCATCGCGCCAGGCTTTATTGCGACCCCCATGACCGACGTACTCAACGACAAGCAAAAGGCTGAAATCTCACAGCATATTCCAGCCCAGCGCTTCGGAAAACCTGATGATATTGCAGCTGGCACCGTTTTCTTGGCGAGCGATTCGGCTGGATACGTCACCGGCCAGACCCTACACATCAATGGCGGGATGGCTATGGTCTAAGGCCTTGTTCCAAGGCCGCGTCATCGGCTCGGATGACCGGTTTTGAGGAGTTTGAGGTGGATCAAGGGGCCCTGGCCAACCCCAGAGAAACGTGTTAACGAGCCTCGTTTTTTGCTGCATAGCCGCGTAAAAAGCCCTATCCAACGGAACGCGCTTGACCGCGATGTCTGATACAGTCAAGGGTCAGCCGATTGAACACGGTGCCGACGATCGAGGAGACCCACCAGAGCAACGAGCGTTGTGCAGGGTTTCCGGCAGAAAATGGGGTAGGAAAGCCTTGCAACCGGTCCCACATTGGGCCCATATCGAAACCAAGTATTAAAGTGATAGACTAAAGGAAGAACGATGAGCGATGTCGCGGAGCGCGTAAAGAAGATTGTAGTTGAGCATCTTGGAGTGGAAGCCGAAAAAGTGACCGGCAATGCCAGCTTCATTGATGATCTTGGCGCTGATAGCTTAGACACCGTCGAGCTTGTGATGGCGTTTGAGGAAGAGTTTGGCTGTGAAATTCCAGACGACGCTGCAGAGCACATCCTAACGGTGGGCGATGCTGTGAAATTCCTCGAAAAGAACGGCTCATCGGCAGCTTAAACCCTGTGATGGTCTGGTTTATTTTCGTATTGCGGGCGGCGCTTTTTACAAGAACGCCAGAGCGGATACGATGAGGTGACGTTTGCAGGCGGTGTGGAACTACCATCCGCCCGCTTTCGTTTCGATGGAGTGGTTTTGAGTCTGCGGGCAAAACATCACCAGCTGTTGCAAAATCCAATGCACGGTCAAACAATCGAAGCGTCACAGAAGCGTCACTGGGGGTCAACATGCAATCTGAACCTAATGCCATGACGGCATCCAATTGGGTGGTTGCAACTCTTAATTTGAAACATTTTGGTGGTGCGCTATGCGTCGAGTCGTTGTCACAGGGTTGGGATTGGTTACCCCGGTAGGCTGCGGTGTTGAAGCATCGTGGTCCAACCTGCTTGCAGGCGCTAACGGTGCCCGCCGTGTCGAAGAATTTGAAGTTTCTGACATCGCATCGCAAATTGGCTGTTTCGTGCCGCGTGGCGCAAAAGAAGACGGTGAATTTAATGCTGACGACTGGATGGAGCCCAAAGAGCAGCGCAAGGTCGATGACTTTATTGTCTACGCGCTTGCAGCCGCAGATCAGGCAATGGCGGACTCAGGCTTTGAACCAAAAACGGATGAACAAAAGGAACGTGCAGGCGTTTTGATTGGCTCAGGCATCGGCGGCCTTTCCGGCATTGCCGACACCTCCATTCTGCTGAAAGAAAAAGGCCCACGGCGGGTCTCTCCCTTCTTTATTCCAGGACGCTTAATCAATCTAGCGTCTGGTTACGTTTCCATTCGCCACCAGCTCAAAGGGCCGAACCATGCGGTTGTGACCGCCTGTTCAACGGGCTCGCATGCGATTGGTGATGCGGCACGTTTGATTGCACTCGATGATGCTGATGTGATGGTTGCGGGCGGGACAGAGAGCCCCATCTGCCGCATCGCGCTTGCTGGTTTTGCTGCGTGTCGCGCATTGTCGACAGGTTTCAATGACGATCCACAAAAAGCGTCGCGACCCTATGACAAGGATCGTGATGGATTTGTGATCGGTGAAGGCTCCGGCATTGTCATTCTCGAAGAACTTGAACACGCAAAAGCACGTGGGGCCAAAATATACGGTGAAGTGATTGGTTATGGCATGTCAGGCGATGCCTATCACATTACAGCACCATCAGAATCTGGTGATGGTGCCTATCGCTGCATGAAAAACGCAATGAAGCGCGCTGGCATTTCAGGTGCAGACATCGACTACGTAAACGCACATGGCACATCAACGCCGATGGGTGATGAGATTGAGTTGAAAGCAGTTGAACGGCTGTTTGGCAATGCGGCTGGCGATCTCGCCATGTCGTCGACGAAATCGGCGATTGGCCATTTGCTTGGCGCAGCAGGTGCAGTTGAGGCCATCTTCTCTCTGCTTGCGATGCGCGACAACATTGTACCGCCGACGCTCAACCTCGATAATCCATCGGTTGAAACGGCGATTGACCTGGCACCGCACGTCTCCAAACAGCGCAAAATCTCGACGGTGTTGTCCAATTCCTTTGGCTTTGGTGGCACCAATGCATCACTCATTATGCGCCAGATCGATTAAACTCAGCGCTGACGGCGGCGCATGGGTCAAAAAGTCGAGCCAGGCTATTCCGTCTTTCGCCATAATTATCCTTACCCTCACGGTACATCTTTAAGGGCAGGCCATAGAGGCCCGGGTCGGCCCACAAAGCCATCGACCAAACTGAACTGTCGACAACACACCAACTTGGTTGAAACGGACAATGTCTGAGCACCGCCGCGACACACCACCTACACTTTCCGTAAATGGCGGTGTGCGCCCACGCAGTCCATCTGAAGCGTTAGAACCTGGCCGCGCGCCAGCTCGCCCGCCGCGCAAGCGCCGCAAAAAACGCAAACCCCAATCGCGCCGTGTCAGCCGCTTTGTGCGTGTGATTTCCGGTGCGATGACACTTTCTCTGGTCACGCTTTTGGGGTTGGTGGCAATCAGTAGCGCACTTTCTCATCAGTTCAATCGATCCGGTCCGCTGCAGGTCACGCAAACCGTTTCCATCCCGAAGGGGGAAGGGCGTATCGAGATTGCGCAACGGTTGGAACGTGAAGGCATCATTTCAAATCGCTATGCATTCGTTGCTGGTTATCTGATGCGCAGTGGATGGCGCACGAAACCTGGCATGAATCTCAAAGCCGGTGAATATGAAATCAAAAAAGGCGCAAGCCTGCGTCAGGTGCTCGACACGCTCATCAAAGGAAAGTCTGTTCTTTACAAAGTAACAATCCCTGAAGGGCTTACAAGCAAACAACTTGTTGCGCGTTTGAATGCGGCACCTGATCTAACAGGTGAAATCACGCTTGTCCCCGCTGAAGGGTCTGTGCTGCCAGACACCTACAGTTTTTCAAAGAATGCAGATCGCTCTGAGCTATTGGCTCGCATGATGGCCGATCAGAAAAAAGTACTGACAGCTCTTTGGGAAAAACGACAACCTGATTTGCCGATTTCTACGCCGGAAGAAGCGGTCATTTTGGCATCTATTGTTGAGAAAGAAACCGGTCGCGCCGATGAACGCGACCGTGTTGCTAGTGTTTTCGTCAACCGCCTTAAAAAGAAAATGCGCTTGCAGTCTGATCCGACGATCATCTACGGCATTGTTGGCGGCAAAGGCAGCCTTGGTCGTTCGATCACCAAAAGTGATATTGCTGAAAAGACGGCCTACAACACCTATCGCATCAATGGCCTGCCACCTGGTCCGATCTGCAACCCAGGCCGCGCGACACTCGCCGCAACCCTCAATCCAGCCAAAACAGATGTTATCTATTTCGTTGCCAATGAAACGGGTGGCCACACATTCTCAAAGACGCTCAGGCAACACAATGCAGCCGTCGCCAAGTGGCGCCAAATTGAACGTCAGCGTCGCCGAGAACAGGCCGACAAGGCCGCACAACAGGCCAAAGTCACAACCCTTTTGGGTGACAGTGTAATTCCCAACCCTTCAACGAGTGACGCCGGATCTGCTGATGCCGTTGTGGCGCCGATTGTCAACGAGGTCGCAGCACAATCCAAAACAGCGGCGAAGGCCACAACCGGTAGCAAAGCGTCAGCGGCGCCAACTCAACCCTTGAAGGGTCTACGTACCTCTACAGTTCCATTGCCAATCCGCCGCCCGGCGCTGTAACGCACGCAAAACCGGCCTTGCCGTGTGACCAAAGCCGCGGGCACCGCCAGCGAGAAACCGCAGATCTGAGACCACGCCCGCATCACCCGCTTTGGATTGGCTTCAAAAACCTCTACACTCACCGTCGAATCTAACAGCTTGACGTGCCTCTCACGGTTATGAATCTGTGCCTGTACGCCGATATTTTGGAGACCAAATGGCTCTCAACTCGATGACTGGATTTGGTCGTAGCAGCGGCGAGGCTGGCGCTTGGTCCTGGGTATGGGAGGTGCGCAGCGTTAATGGCCGCGGGCTTGATATGCGCATCCGCCTCCCATCCCAATATGACGGACTGGACCAACGGGTGCGCAAAGCCATCCAAGCGCGCTTAAAACGAGGGTCAGTTACCGTATCGTTGAATGTCACGCGGCAATCAGGAGCGATGGAAGTACAGATTAACGAAAATGTTCTGCGGGATGTTTTGAAAGCCGCTGAGGTTGTGCGCAAAGCAACCGACGCCGCACAGCCACGTGTTGATGGACTGCTGGCGCTCAAGGGTGTGCTTGATGTTGTTGAGCAATCTGAAAGCGAGGGTGAGCGCGAAAAGATTGAAGCCAACATGTTTGCCGACTTTGAAACAGCACTTGCCGAAGCGGTGTCAACGCGACGGTCTGAAGGGGCGCGATTGGCTGATATTGTCTTAGCAAAAATTTTTGAAATAGCCGCTCTCACCGAAAAAATCGAAACGTCTCCGTCGCGCGCGCCTGAAGCGCTCCAACACCGTCTCAAAGAACAAGTTTCCCGGTTGATGGATGCCAACAGTGGACTAGACGAAGCACGCCTTCACCAAGAGGCGGTTCTGGTGGCAACGCGCGTTGATATCGAAGAGGAAGTCAAACGTCTCACTGCCCACGTCGCGGCCGCAAAGACACTTGTCGAAAGCCCCGATCCCATTGGCCGCCAGCTTGATTTTTTGGCGCAGGAATTTAACCGTGAAGCCAATACGATTTGCTCAAAAGCTGGTGCCAATGATATCTCGCAGGCGGGATTGGCGCTAAAAACGGCCATCGATCAAATGCGCGAACAGGTACAAAACATTGAATAGTGGCGCAGCAAAAGAGAACCAAAGCACATGCAATCTCAACCGGCGCGGATTGTTGTTGGTGCTGTCTTCACCATCAGGTGCTGGCAAAACCACGCTATCTCGAGCATTACTTGAGCGTGATGACAAAATCGAATTGTCAGTTTCAGTAACAACACGCCCCCCACGCCCAGGTGAAACTGACGGTAAAGACTATTTTTTCCATAGCCCAGATGAGTTTGAAGCCATGCGGGACGCCAATGAGCTTCTCGAATGGGCACCTGTCTTCGATAATTTCTATGGCACGCCACGCGCACCCGTTGAAGCCCTGCTCGAAGCAGGCAATGACGTTTTGTTTGATATTGATTGGCAAGGTGCGCAGCAGTTATCAGAAAAAATGTTAAAGGATGTTGTGCGGGTATTTGTTTTGCCGCCATCGGCTGAAACTTTGGAGCGACGTTTGCGTGACAGAGCGCAAGACTCAGCAGAGGTCGTGGCCCGGCGCATGCGTGCAGCGTCAGATGAAATCAGCCATTGGGCTGAATATGACTACGTGATTGTCAATGAAGATGTGGAGACGTCTCTGCTGGGGCTTGATGCGATTTTGGCTGCAGAGCGACTGAAGCGTGAACGTGTCCTAGGTCTTGGCAAATTTGTGCGTGATCTGCAGCGCGCTCTTTAGAGCACGTTTAACTTGGGTTTGAATCAGTGGGCGTGCTCCAATCTTTTGTTTTAGATCATGTTTCAGGCGCAAAACCGCGCGCACTTTTCCTGAACATGGTCTAAGCAACGACGGCCAAAATCGCAAAACGCTACGACCTGCCTGCATTGAACTTTTCATATACATAAGACAGTCGGACAAAATCGTGAACGGCGATGTCTTCCGCACGCTGCATTGGGTTGATGCCAGCAGCCTCCAATAGGGCTGCTGGGTCTGCGACAAGTGTTTTAAGCGATGACCGTAACATTTTTCGACGTTGCCCGAATGCGGCGGCGGTTACACGCCCTAATGTGGCAACATTTGGGTTCGGGCCTTGCGCTTTTACCGGCTCGAACGCCACGACGGCAGATGCAACTTTTGGCGGCGGTGTGAAGGCTTCCGGCTGCAACGTCATCACAATCTCAGGTCGCGTGCGCCACTGAGCAATGATAGCAAGGCGTCCATACGCTTTACTGCCCGGTTTGGCGACAATGCGTTCTGCGACTTCCTTCTGGAACATCAATACCATGCGTGAAAACCATGGCAGCCAAGGATCCGTTTGTAACCAGTTGATGAGCAATACCGTTGCAATGCCGTAAGGCAGATTGGCGGCAATCACTTTTCGGCCAGGGTGCGTTTTAGCATGGGCGGTCCAGTCAAATAGCAACGCATCATCGTTCTTGATCGTGAGGCGTTGTGCTTCAAGCGCCTGGATTTCCTGCAATGCAGGCAGGCAGCGATCATCCCGCTCAATGGCAACGACTTGGTGCGCACCCTCAAGCAGCAACGCTCGCGTCAACCCACCAGGGCCGGGCCCGACTTCAAACACCGTTGTTGCTTCAAGTGGCGCTGCAAATCGTGCAATGCGTCTGGTAATATTGAAATCAAGCAGAAAGTTTTGGCCAAGGCTCTTTTTGGCGCGCAGACCGTGGGCTTGGATCACCTCGCGCAGCGGCGGCAAGCCATCGGGACTGGCACCAGGGCGGCTCATCACGCGGGCTCACCTGATGCCGTCGCCGGTGCCTGTTGGCGTTTAAAAGCGGATCGGTTCTTAGCCAAAGTTTTGGCGGCCTTGACACTTTCAATAAAGCTCACCGCAGATACCTTATGCGTGCCGACAATATCAAGGGCGGTGCCATGATCGGGAGAGGTCCGTATAAATGGTAGACCAAGTGTGATGTTGACACCGCGGTCAAATGCCAACGTCTTTAACGGGATCAACGCTTGATCGTGATACATGCAAAGTGCGGCGTCATAGGTTGAGCGCGCTTGATCATGGAACATGGTGTCAGCGGGAAGGGGACCAAACACATTAAGTCCCATATCTCGGCAGCGCACCACGGCGGGCAAAATCTGATCGCGATCTTCAAGTCCCAGTGTTGCATTTTCTCCCGCGTGGGGATTGAGACCAGCAATGGCAATGTGGGGATTGGAGATTGCAAAATCCGCCTCCAATGCGTGCGCTATCGTCTTTATGGTCGTAATGATGATGTCCGTTGTAATGGTTGCTGCAACTTTACAAAGCGGCATATGGATGGTGAGCGGCACGACGCGCAATTCTTCTGCGGCCAGCATCATAACGGGTTCGGGTAGGTCGGCATATGGCGCATGCGTCCTGGCAAGTGCACCTAAAAATTCTGTATGTCCAGGATGGGGAAACCCAGCAGCTGTCAGCGTTGCCTTGGTTATCGGGTTGGTGACCACCGCCGAAGTTTCGCCAGCCAAGGTTGATGACACGGCGCGCTCAATGGACTGCAAGGTTGCGCTTGCATGAGCTTTGTCGGTGGTGCCAAGCTTTAAGTCGCCACCAAGTGTTACTGGGATCACAGGCAGTGCATCCTGGAAAACCAGACGCGCCTCGCCGGGGCTTTTTATCTCAGATACCGGAATGGCGGCGTCAAGCTTTGCAATATGAGCTTTGAGCGCACGCGTATCTGCGTAAACGACAAATGTTGGCAATCCCAACTGGGCACGATGACGCCAGGCGAGAGCTGTCGTTTGCAGCCCAACACCAGCTGGATCGCCCATGGTCACAGCAATTGGCTGATTGGGGTCCGGGGTATCAATTGGAACTTCGCTCATCGATAGACGATGGTCGCATCCTGACGCAGATCCTTCAAATGTTTCCGTGCCAGAATTGAAAATTCCTGCTGGCGGATCTCGCCTTGTTCCTTGAAACGTTTCTTGGTCTCGACGGCAACTGCATTACGCCCACAGACCGCCCAAAGCTGGATGCCATCACCGCCTGCAAGCGAGGGCGGCAGCATATCGCCATCACTAGCGCTGAGTAACATCGACCGCGTCGGTTCTGCGACGGCGGAAGACTTCAACATGCCCAGGTCCTCAAATTTTGCACCAGGCAAGCTTTGTGCCAGGGCGGCTGTTTGTTTGCACCCGCTAAAGCTCTGTCGGGCTGCATCGGCGAGCTGCAATTGCTGCGCCATATCACCCTGGCCAGCAGTTGAAGACAGCGGCAACGTTATGCGGTGCACTTTCAGATCGATGTCACCATCGCCTGCATTGCGATCCATATATTTGTCGACATCCCGGGTCAGCATCGCAACTTGAAAGCCAAACCGACGGCGGACGACGCCCTGCCAAGACATCAGCGATTTAAAACGCGACCGCATGGAGGAAATATCGGTCCCTACACGATTGAGGTGGGCACCAAATTGCTTGAGATCCATTTTATTTTTGTTGGCGATGTTGGTGATCGCACCATCAACCGCCGCATCGTCTGCCAGAAGATTGAGACGTTTGGCTTCCTGTAGTTTGAGCTTCTCATCAATCAATTCTTCAATGGCTTTGCCGCGCGACCCTTTACGCACTTTGGCCTGCTCTTCCCGCTTTATGCGATCCACCATTCGCTTTTGCATACCTTTGATGAATGAGATCTGCAACTTTTTGGCTTCCTCACGTGAGCGCACGTTGTTTTCGCGCATCAATTTTTCAAAGCGCTTGTTGAGGGAGGGGTCTTTGATCAGCTGTTTCCATCGTGACTTGGCCCGCGCTTTAATGCGGCTGCTGACACTGCGGTTATTCAGCGCCAACAGACTAGCGCGTTGTTTGATTTCATAGCCTGTAATGGGTTCGTCATTCACCAACACTTCAATACGCTGCATGTTGCGACGCTTGCTGCTCGCTTTGTTTTTCGTTTTACCCGCAATGAACGCCACAAAAGAATTTGTACGTGCAGGGCCTTCAATTGCCGGTGCCATCTGGGACGCAAAGGGTGCGGCCGACACCAACTTTGGGCAACTCTGCGCCGCTGCCACGAGGGTGCTGGCAAAAAAGACCATGTTCCAAAAACGACTTGGCTGGTTTGTTTGTTTGCGTTTGGATGAGTGTTGCATCATGAATCTGAGATCTGATTTCTGGGTATTGAGGCTTGCACTGGTGCCACGCGATTCGCAGCACAGCAAGTCTAGCGTGTCGGTCATTGTTGACAGCCAGAGCGGCTGTTTATCCACCAAAACCGTGGCAGGGCCGTGGCAAAACGCACAATTTGTGGCCAAAGCAAAAGCCCTGCGCAGGTTTGGAGCACCTGTCCTGCGCGCGCGGCGCCCGGCTTGGCTCAGGTCGTCCTGTGGCCAGCAACAGGCTTATGGGACAATAGCCTATTGCGCCTGCTGATCGGTATCGTTGTGATCTAGAATATCCGTCTTGTACTGATATGCACCAAGGTGCTTCAGCTCAAAGCGGAACAGGATCGTATCATCAGGCTCAAGATCACGGGCAGGATCGTCAATGCCGCTGCGGGTGTAAGTGGCCGATAGTGCAAAGCACTCGTCGCCGTAGCGCAACTGCACAGAGCTTTGCAGTAGGTCTTTGTCATCAATGTCATAACGCATTGAGCCATACACACCCCAGCGATTGGTGAGCTGGAGACCAAGGCTGCCGAGAATTTCCTGCTGCGAGTCTTCCTGCACAATTTCGGGGTCAAACTTGGTGTAGGAATAACTTACACTTGATGAGAACGGTCCGTATCTGAGCCGCGCCTGCACCTGTTCGCGGCGCAGCTCCAGGTCATCGTTGTCAAACCGACTTTGTGAGATGAGCAGGAAGTGTTCGTTTGGCGCGATATAGGCACCCAACACGTAGTCCGAGTCATTATTTTGAAGGCCACTCGAGCGTGAGAAGCGGTGAATTTGCCGGGAGGCAGCGACACCTGGATCAACCAATGCGGGATTAGCGTAGGCATTGTCACCGGACAGATGGAAGCTTTGGCCAACGAGGATGCGTGCATAGCCGCCTGTATTGGCCTGGAAGGTATACTGTACGCCAACGTTGGCGCGCACGCCGGTCTCAATGCGATCCCAGCCGGAAAACTTATTCGAGTTAAACAGATTGGTATCGTCAAACACCAAGCTTCGGGAATCTTCGTTGGGGAGATCGGCCTGATCGTCATTGGTGCCATGGGCCACGACCTGACCAATCGGCTCGACAACGTGAGATCCACGCTGGGAATGAGCAACCCATGGGTAAGAGATAGTCACGCCACCACTGGCTAAGCCACGTGTGAAAGTGTCATCAACAACCTGATTGGGAAGGACTGGATCCTGGTAATTGTCAAAGCGATAAACATCGCCGCGCAATTCAGCAAACGGTGTGTAGGTGATGCCTAAGCTATCGGTCAGCCGCCGACGCCATTTCACTTCGGTGCTGACCCGCTCATAGGTTTGGTCAAAACGTGTTGCCGGATTGCCAACGGATTCATCATCCCGGGTCAAGGATACGACGTTAGTGTTCCACGTCAGCTCACCACCCAACAGCGGTTCATCAAAGACATAGTTGTAATCAAACACAGGATGCACTTGGCTTTCAGATTGCTGCGTATCGGTCAGCAGCAGGCCGCCAAAGTGATAGAGGTTGACCGACATATAGTTGCGATCAGAAATGCCCTCAAGATAAATGTTGTTGACGCGGTCGGTCAGCAAAATGCTGTCGAGTTGGTAGAAACGACGGAATGTATCGTCGCTCTCAATAGTGAGATCCCAGCCAAGGTTCCACCAGCTGCCGAGATTGATCAAACCTCTGGTTTCAATACTACCGCGCCAGCCATCCAGCGATTCTCGATAGGACGCGACATCAGCAGCAGATATGTTGTTATCCGAGATAGGTAGATCATCACCATCCTGATCGATACCTGCAAATTTTATTGAATATTGACTATTGCGACCAATGCGATGGCGCCAATCCAACCGATACAGGATGCCCTGTTCGGTGGTGTACATTGGATGCAGCAATACGTCGTAGTTGGGGGCGAGCGCAAAGTAGTACGGCACAGAGACCGCAAATCCGAGATGCTCGGAGTTCTTGTATTCCGGAATAAGGAAGCCACTCTTTCGCTTAACCGTTGGATCTGCGTGTTGGAAGTAGGGCAGATAGAGAACAGGCGCACCAAAAATCTCGAATTGGGCATCCTGGTAAGTGATGGTCTGTGCGCCTTGATCGTGCACGATGCGTTTGGCACGAATGCACCATGGTGATGGTGTGCCGGCTGAAGGTGGACAGGCTGTGAACTTGCCATTGACGAATTCAGTTACGTTGCCGTCGCGGCGGATTGCGCGATCTGCGCTGATCTGACTTTGATCGCGCGCCACAACGCTCAGCGATTCAACAAAGCCATCCCGGAAATCTTCGGTCAGCGTATAGCGCTCTGCACGGATTATGTTGCCGTTAGCTTCTTTTAGCTCAACGTTGCCATTGGCCGACAGTGTGTTTGCGCTTTGATCGTAAACGACCTCGTCGGCAGTCAGAATATTGTTGTTGTAATAAATCTCAACATTGCCACGCGCGATCACCTGATCACCGCGGTTGTTGTAAACCATTTGATCGGCCTGAAGGTACAGAGGCAACGAACGATCAAGTTCTGGTTTGGTACCAAAAATTCCATCTTTGGGTTTTGGGAACGCATTGGGCGTTGAATCAAACCCTGTAGATTGCGCTTGAGCAGGCGATGAGACATTCGCCAGCAAAACAGCGAGCGCGATAATTAAGAGGGAGCACACCACAATGCCAATGCGCGCAAACGACACCACGCGCGCAAACACGACCCCGAACCCGGCCACGTTGTGTGGTCGGCTCGAAGCGCGTTTGTCGCCGCACACAGCATGCGGGCATCGCGCGTAACGCATCACCTAGCCATCCTCCTGGTGCAACAGCACCGTGGTTGTCACAAGAATTGCCGCCAAAGTGGGGATCCAAACTGCAGCCCAAGGCGGGGCCAGTCCAGCATTGCCAATCTGGCGGGAAACTTCAGCCATCAGAAAAAAGCCAAATCCCCCTATCATTCCGGTGATTACCATAGTCTGGATGCCGCCCGACCGGAATGACCGCAACGACACAGTAGCCGCCAAAAGAACCATAGCTAGGCAGAGCCAAGGGCGGGACAGCAAGAGCTCATATTGAACACGCAAGACACTTGAAGAAATATTTGCCTTTTCAGCATGTTCAATGAGTTTAGGTAGCTGCCAGAACGACACCGAAATGACGTTTCCCAGGGTTTCTCGTACGCGTTCTGGGGTGAGGTGGGTCGGAAGTAGATACACGCCAACCTCTTTAGGCGGCTGATTGACCGCAGCCACCACCGCTTTTCTGAGTTTCCAGTAGCCTTTTTTGAGTTCAGCTGACTTGGCATCGACGCGCGCCAGAAAGGCGCCTTTCTGGTCAAAAACGAATGCCGTTACAATACGCAGCTCAAGGCCCTTTTTTTCCGTGTAGAGCGATGAGATTACCGATTCCCCATCGGGACCGTTCTGGCGCAACCAAACACCATCAGCGTCAGAGCGGAATAATTTAGCGTCACGACCGAAGGTTTCCGCAGCCATTTTTTCAGATTTTGCTCGCGCCGTTGCTGCAACGGGATTGTAGACCAGCACCGCGAACAGCCCAAGACAGAAGGCGACAATCAAACCTGGCCGCAAGTACTGCCATACTGACATGCCGCCAGCGCGCATCACTGCAATCTCACTCTTGCGTGACAACCAAAGCAGCGCTGCGATGGATCCAACAAGGATAGAGAAGGGTAGAAGAAATTCTGTGTAGGCAGGCAGGCGCAACACTGCCAATGCCACAAGCCTAAATAATGATACATCACCGACCTTGCTCGACTGGCGCAGCAGCTCAACGAAATCGATCATGAAGATCAGACCAGAGCACAAGACAAACGTGCCAACGATTGCAACCAAAAATCGTCTTGCCAGATAGAGATCGATAGTTGAACGTTGCCACATGTATCATCAGGCCTTTACGGGAAGGTTTTTAGATTTTTTCTGAAAGCGGGCAAGCAGAACTGCAAACTTGGCACTCATGCGATCAAGCAACACGTCGAGACGTTCGTTCGGACGCTTTGGACGCGCATTGCGTAAGATCGCCCCGAGAGCCAACACAATAGCCACGATGGGTACGAGATAGAGTATAAAAAACAAATGCTCTGCTTTTGCTACAACATTGTTCAGGCCTAACCCAAGTAATCGAATGCTGGAGGCGGACACAATGCCTGTTATCAAAGCGCGCGATCTGTTGTGTCGCGTGCTTTGTGCATTGCCAATCGTTGCAAGCGCGATCAACACAAAGGCAAAGGGATAGAGCGCACTCGCGAAGCGCTCATGCAACTCAGATACGAATTTTTTGGCATCCCGTTTTGAGGCTTTACCCCTTATTTTCGGGTCTAACAGCTCCCCTGTATAAAGCTCGCGAGCTTTCAGCCGATTGACTTTTTTACTTGATTCAAAGTTGGCAAGATCGAGTGCGTAGTTTGTAAAGGTGATGATACGCGGTTCTTCTTTCTCAGATGCCCGCTGCACGATATGGCCATCCGTCATGACAAGATATGCCGTGTCATTCTGCTTAACGAGAACGCCTTTTTGAGCAAGGTAAGAGTTGTGCTCTCCAACCTTACGCAGATCGTTCATGATCAAGCCTTGCAGCTCACCATTCAGTGCCCGGTCTCGAATGTGAAACGTAATGCCTTTCACTGGACTTGAAAAACGTCCGGGCTGAATGACCTGAGTTAACAAATCTGTGCGCACCTGGATGACAATCTGGCGCAGTGTCTTCAAACTCCACGGCATAGCGAGATGGTTGACGAACAGCATGGCGACAGAGACTATTACGGCCAATGTCAGCAGCGGCTTTGCTAGTGACCAAACTGTGCCGCCGCCAGCTGTGTGAACAATCAATTCACTATCCGTGCTCAATCTGTTGAGCACGTGAACAACGCTAATAAGCAAGGCAAAAGGCGCAATCATTACGAGCAAGTTGGGAAGCGCGAGCGTTGTCATTTTCAGCAACACAGTCGTGTCTTGGCGATCAGAGGTCACGACATTCAGCTCGCGCAAGGCAAGTGCGATCCAAACGATGCCTGCCAGAGACAACAGTATAAGCAGCAAGGCCGCCGTGGTCTGCCGAAAGACATATCGCGAAAAGATATTCATCAATGCTGGCCCGTCCCATCCCCAAAACACAGTGCATACGGCCTTACGATAACTGTTTGGTTTGGCATCATTCCCCCAACGCCAAATCCATTCGTGTTTGCAACTTGAAATCAAGTCGGTCCTGATTATGAGGCCTTAGGCCATCCGCACGCAGGTCCCATGTCCCATAAAGACGTGGCGGAAATTCGACCCGTTTACCAGATCTAGAGCTGAGCCAGGGGCAGTTTTTCTGGGAAAAACAACCTGTTGCAGCCCCTATTGTGTCCGAGTCGGGTCCCAAGAACACACTAGAACTTGATTTGTGCTCATGTCCTTCGTCTGGGACAAATCGCAACGTTGTCTGATCAATTGCGCGCGTACTATTAGCTTTCCTTATGAACCGTCATAGCGGGCTTAGCTTGCACTTGGCGAACGAGGGGCTAAGGTTCTCTCGATTCAAGAAGATTTCCGGACACTTGGCAGACATTTAATGGTGCAGACCTGCATTCGCTCCTCAAACATTCACCCGTTTTAGGTCGCTCTTAAAGCCGTGTGCCAAATCTGTCAGGGCCTACCAACTTTGTTTGATGATTGGCGATTTGGCAAAGCTGCCAGACGCAAATCAAATCAACCCCAGCGCGTAAGGAGTACGCCACACAATGTCTCAGCAACTCAATGTCGAATTTGTTTCTCTCTCCGATGATCTGGAACGCACGACCATTATCATTGGCGCTGAGGATAAAGACGCTCTGGCATTGGCGGCTACTGGTGATGCGCTCAACACCAAATCTTCAAATGCGATTATACGATCTGCCAAAGCCGCAGGTTTTATTGGCAAATCCAAAACTGGCATTGAAGTTTTGGCACCAGCTAAATTGAAATGCCAACGCCTGCTTGTGGTCGGTGCGGGTGCTGCTGACAAAGCCAAGTCGACCGATTGGATTTTGTTAGGCGGTGCCATCGCAGGCAGGGTTGGGGCGCGCAAAACAAAAACAGCGAGTCTGATAGCCGAAGTCGTTGATGGTGGCGGCAGGAAACCAGAAGATATCGCCGCCGACCTCGCCCTTGGTATGCAGTTGAGGTGCTATAGCTTTGAAAAATACAAAACGGATGCTGGCCCAGACACAAAAGAAGATAACGGCAAAGCAAAAGACAAATCCAAAAATTTGGAGCGCGTGGTCATCCACTGTGGCAATCCAAAGAAAGCCGCCAAGGCCTATGAGGAGCGCCACGCCATCGCCAATGGCGTCTGCTTAGCGCGTGATTTGGTCAATGAACCTGCCAATACGCTTGGGCCTGTGGAATTTGCAGATATTGCCAAAAGCCTCGAAAAGTCAGGGCTAGAGGTCGAAGTTCTAGACGATGATGCCCTTGAGGAACTTGGTATGGGCGCGCTGCTTTCTGTAGGGCAGGGCAGTGCCAAGCCATCACGTGTTGCGGTGATGCAGTGGCACGGTGCCAAATCCAAACGGTCAAAACCGATCGCTTTTGTTGGCAAGGGCGTGGTCTTTGATACAGGTGGTATTTCGATTAAACCGGCTGCCGGTATGGAGGGGATGAAAGGAGACATGGGCGGTGCCGCCTGTGTCACAGGTTTGATGCTTACGTTGGCCGAGCGCAAAGCCAATGTGAACGCTGTTGGCCTTATCGGCCTCGTGGAAAACATGCCGTCAGGTAACGCCACCCGACCTGGCGACATCGTGACCTCCATGTCCAAGCAAACCATCGAAGTGCTCAACACGGATGCTGAAGGCCGCCTCGTGTTGGCAGATGTGCTGTGGTACACGCAACAACGGTTCAAGCCCAAATTGGTTATCGATCTCGCCACACTCACTGGCGCGATTATGATTGCGCTTGGCAAGGACTTTGCTGGCCTGTTTGCCAATGACGACAGACTGGCAAATAATCTTCTTGATGCAGCGAAGAAGACCGATGAGAAGCTGTGGCGGATGCCGCTCGATGCCTCGTTCGACAAAATGATCAAAGGCTCAACGGGTGATATCAAAAACCTTGGTGGACGTTGGGGCGGGGCGTGCACAGCGGCGGCCTTCATCAAACGCTTCATCGACGACACGCCGTGGGCGCATATCGATCTTGCGGGTACAGCCATGGATGCATCATCAACCGACATCAATCGCAGTTGGGGATCCGGGTGGGGCGTGCGCTTGCTCGATCGGTTTGTCGCTGACCATCACGAAAAATAGTGCGTGCTGAAACGGAGGGTGGCCCGATCCTGACGGTCCAGCAATTCTGCGGTCCGGGATGAAAGTCTTGGATCGCTTAGTCTGTCAGATCAGGGGCGACGTGCTGATGAGCTTGAAAGACAGCTGCAGCATCCCAAGCCGGCCATAGCCGACAGATTTGCCTCATTATGAAGCAGCTGTAAACACGCCATTAATTCTATAAACTTTCCATAATATATATTACGCGCATGGCGCAGCTTACACACACCCCCGGCAGACCAAAATTGTTGAGGATAATCGGGAGGTTGACAGCAACGCTGTTGATGCACGCCATGAATGAATTCACTGATCGCTTGACCGGGCGCACTGTCACCCTCCAGGAGAAGCGACCGCGTCAACGCTTTGACGACACCTTCACCTACTTATTCTCACGCGGTGCATCCAAATTGGCGGTGGCCGACATGAAATCTCGAGATTGGCAGTTGATGTTCAGATTGGTTGGTGTGCCAGGTGAACGACTAGACTTTCAAGTATTCAGAGACGTTGATCAATACAAGATGGCAGATAACGTAGGTTGCAGCCAAGCAACGATCTCACGAGCACTTAAACGACTGTGCGAACTTGGAGTAGTCGAGCGAGAAAACAGAGGAGGAGGAGGAAGAGCCAGCCGCTATCGACTGTCACCTGAATTCTTCTGGCGCGGCACGGCTGGCCAGTATCACGCCGCCAGGGGCAAACGCACCAAAGCGAAGAACGCACAACGCGCGGTGGCAGCGATGATAGAGCGAACCAACACTAGCGACGATCAAGATGAGCAGATTGATTTGGAAGAAGCGATAGACGCCATAGAAACGATACACCAGGTGGAAGGCGACTAAGCCTTAGTGCGCTTGGTGCTCTTGCTGCTTTTCGATTTGGTGCGTTTGGCGCTGGGCTCATCTGCAAAAGACATCACAGATATTTCCTCTTGCTCGGCCGACACCAGAATAGCAGAAGCACGGAGGAGCTGTGAGAGAGGCCGTTGCACTTCGTCGATCCGATCAAAACGAGATTTTGGAATCTGTGATGTGAGCTTGGCAGTAGCAGCAGAGATGGTAGCCGCTAACTCTTTGGTGTCGTAGTGCATGGTCTTCTCTCACATTGGGTCAGGAACGGCGAACAGTTTACTCGTCATCGAGTTCAGCAGCAACGGCAGCTTGGACACAATCGTTAACAAGTGTGGACAGATGTTCACGGAGGCAATCGCTTGAGCACGTAGGGATGTGAGGCGATAGAACTTTTAAGATGAACTCACCACAGACTGCGCACACAGGGGTTCTCTGGTTTGCTTCAGTGTCACGCATCTTCAAAACATGCAGCCTGTGAATTCTTTCAAACACTCTACCCTGCTCCGCCCGCAAAATTTGAAATAAAAAAAAACAGGGTAACCGCTCAACAATATCAAACGGTTACCCTGCAATCATGGGTCATTTTTTGTCGAAATAAAGCCAATCAGAACGGCTCGGCACGTTGGGCACGAACGGCATTTGAGTTTGCAGTTCGCCCACGCCTTCGTCCTCCGCTGGCGGGCACCAACGGCGGCAGCGCGAGAAACGACGCCCCTTCGCACGAGAACGACGCGCGTGACGCACCCAGCACAGCGCACAGCGCCACGGCACACGCGGGAAGCAAAGCGACATAGGATAGCCGCACGACAAGCAACGGCCAGCCCAGACAGGGGCACGACCGCCACGGAGACGGACCAAGCGGGGCGGCCAAGACAAAACACCATCGCGCCCGGCCAGACGGGCGAGCGGGGAGACCGCGCGCAACGTGACCAGCGGCGACCGAGAAGACAAACGAGAAACCATCACAACCTCCTTTTGAAAACAGCGGCGAAGCCGCAAGACACACACACCACTTGCGCCTGGCCGGGAGCGGGGCAAGGGCGAGCGAAGCGAAGTGTATTTACCCTTGCGGCGCGAGAGCGCAGCGTTTGCCAGGCGCTAGACTTTCACAGAGTTGATGAGAGAAAATATTCACACAGTGGATCTTGTTTTTTTTGGCGCTCTGCCAGGCCGCTTTTTAATGAGCAGCGCGCGACAGCGCGCAAACAAGGCCTGGCCGCAGCGCGCAGCCGAGACGAGGAAGAGAGGGCAGCGAGGGTAGCGAGGCGCGGAGCATGGTGACGGTGGCGGCATATCAAGCGACGCGCGGACTGGCCGGCCGAGACGAGGGAACCGGCCACGACGCGCGCGTAGCGCGCAGAGAGGCCGGCAAGCGCCGAAGTAGCGCCGGTAGGGGGAGGAGACCGGTAGTCGCCGAGATGCGCAGCGACGAGGCGCGTCAGCCAGGCCGCAGGCCGCAGCATAGCCAGACCAAGCGCAGCGAGGGCGCAGCGACGCGCAGGCCGAAGGCAAGGCCCGGCGACGGCGGCGGCGAGGGAGTGCGGCCGCCCGCGCGACTGGACGCCGGAGGCGGCCACAAAGCGCAGGAGCCGCACCGCAGCGCAAAGCGCGGCTTGCCGCGTGGCGCGCAAGCGAGGCGGGGAGAAAGAGCCGTGCGCCAGCGAGCGCGGCGAGACGGCGTTGCAGCCGCAGTGCCGGCACGGCACGAGGCTGCGCCGGCGAGATGCGCACGCGACCAGGCGCGCGCTGCCGCTTTAGGCTAACGGATGTGTCTTGGTGGAGACGGTTCGATGACGACATTCCCCTCACCGTCCGCCTGACGGATACACCAGGTGCATCTTTTGGCTTCGATAAACCACGTCGCTCTTGGCGCTTTGCGTCGGCGAGCATGTCACGCTGGATCATCTGCGGGGAACGTTTCGCCGGCATCGTCAATTGATTGCGCTTCGGCTTCTTGCTCA
>CBDFNK010000008.1:0-80725 GCA_965250205.1 Hyphomicrobiaceae bacterium | reverse complement strand
TGCCGTCCACCACCTCAATATCATCGACACTTGAACCAAGCAGAACGTTGCCGATGGGCTGAACAAGCTTTTTGAATTCAGTAACAGCACGCTGTTTGTCTTTGACATCACTCAGTCTGACTTTGATACCGCTATCAACAATGCCTATGGCTTTTTGCTTTATTTTGTTTTTGACCATGGTTCGCCCGACGTCACTTCTCAACGTCTTGAGCCACTTGACACGCAGGTCTTTTGAATCCATTTCGTAGAGGAGATGCGGACCACCCCGCAAATCAAGTCCAAGTCCCAATTGCTTGGATGGCAAAAAGCTCGGCCATGACTTCAATTGCTCTTCGGTAAAGAAGTTTGGCAATGCCGTTATCAGGCCCGCCAAACAGGTGAGCGCGATGGCAATGATTTTCCAACGAGTGAATTGCAACATGAACGAGGCGTCTTTCTTGGTCTTTATCTAAGTACTTCCAAGCCCCTGTAAATCCAGTGCACTTGGTTGTGATGAATGTTTGAGCCGGGAGAGCTTACGCTGCCCCGCGCACCATTAATCTTTCGCAGGCTCTTTCTTGGAGCGGATGTCGATCAGCGTTGAGCGCAGGATGCGCACCTTGAGACTTTCCGCCAGTTCAACTTCAATTTCATCTGAGTTTTCTGCCGCTTTGGTCACCTTGCCAATCATGCCACCTGAGGTGACGACACTATCGCCGCGTCGCACCTTGGCAATCATCTCGCGATGCTCTTTGGCGCGCTGCTGCTGAGGGCGGATCAGCAGAAAATAGAAGATGACGATCATCAACAGCATGGGGATCAAAAATCCGCCAATTGCTTCGCCACCGCCGCCAGCTCCCTGCGCATAAGCAGGCATAATAAAGTGGTCCACCCCGTATCCTCCCACATTCGGCCTGGTATCGGCCAAAGGCCGTGTCAGCGCCTTTGCGCCAAACGACCGCAGTTATTCATTGAATTCGCCCGGAATATAATGGCGCACGGGTACTTTGCAACCAAACAAAGGCCAAATGTGCTGCGGCCCTTCACCCTGACAGCCCCGGGCTTGCCTGTTGGGTGGCGCCATGGCGAGGCCTGTTGTCGCCTATTCGCACCCACCCCGTCTCATGGACGTCTGATTTGACGCGACACCGAACTCATTGGACAAAGACACCATGGAGCACATCAAACCACCCCCTACACGCCCCTTTACACTCTTTGAGCGGCTGGTTCAGGCCATCGAACGCCTGGCGCCCCACCGCCCTGTCAAGCCAGATTTTGCCGCTGGCGAGGCCTTTATCTGGCAAGCAAAGCACCGGCACTTCCAGCCCGTCCACAAGATTAACCGCGTTCCGCTTTCTCTTCTCAAAGGCATCGATATGCCACTTGAGCAGCTGCTCGAAAATACGCGTCGGTTCGCCAAGGGATTACCTGCCAACAATGCACTTCTTTGGGGTGCACGGGGTATGGGCAAATCCAGCCTCATCAAAGCGGTGCACGGGGCGGTGGTCTCAGAACACAAAAAGGTTGGGACCACAGATAGACAACTCAAGCTGATCGAAATTCATCGTGAAGATATCTATACGCTTCCCTCCTGCTTGGCTGACCTGCGCGCCGCATCCGATGCCTTTATCATCTTCACCGATGACCTCTCCTTTGATCACGATGACACGTCTTACAAGTCACTAAAGGCGGTGCTGGAAGGTGGTATCGAAGGGCGTCCTTCAAACGTAATTTTTTATGCCACGTCCAACCGCCGGCATTTGATGCCGCGAGACATGGTGGAGAATGAACAATCAAGTGCGCTGCACCCATCAGAAACGGTGGAAGAAAAAGTCTCTCTCTCCGATCGCTTTGGCCTGTGGCTTGGGTTTCACAGTTGCAGCCAAGATGACTACCTGGCGATGGTGGCGGGGTACGCCGACCACTTCGAGCTTAAGTACTCAAAGTCAGTTGTTGAGCGTCAGGCGTTGGCCTGGAGTATGGCGCGTGGGGCGCGCTCAGGACGCGTCGCCTGGCAGTTCATTCAGGACTTGGCGGGTCAACAGGGCGTTAGCCTTAAATCTTAGGCCAGCCACCAAAAAACAAAGCGCAAAAGGAAACAGGGCCAGCCAATGGCCAGCCCTGTAATTGTATTTCATTGGATTGAAGCGAGAATCCTAAAGGCGATCCATAAACGGAATGGGATCAACAGGCTTTTGGCCCTGGCGCACCTCAAAGTGCAACTGCGGTTGAGAAACTTCACCGGTCTTACCAGCCTTCGCAATGACGTCGCCACGGCGAATGCGATCACCACGCTTTACAAGAAGCTTTTCAGCGTGGGCATAGGCCGTCACCCAACCATTGTCATGGCGGATCAAAACCAGATTGCCATAGCCTTTTAATTCGTCACCAGCATACGCGACCATACCACCTTCTGCGGCATGAACGTTGGTCCCAAGGGGAACTGCAACATTGATACCGTCGTTATGCGTACCATCGTTGCGCTTGCCAAAGCCTGAGATGATGCGCCCGCGTGCTGGCCAGCGTAGTTTCGAAGTGCCTGCCATTGAATTGCGTGTGCCCTTGTCGGGACGCACGGTCATCGATTGACCAGAATAGCGAGCTGCGTCAGTCGTTGTGGTTGACTTGGCAGCGGCAACCTGGGTCGCTTTCGTAGGACCGGATTTAGTTCGTGCACTATTTAGAATTGTTGGCGAACCGGCAATGGGACGGCTTTGAACTTTGCGCCTTGTCACTTCAGTTGCAGTCGGACGCGCGGCAATCGTACCGTTATCACCGCCTGGGCCTGGAACCTTAAGCACCATACCCGGCTTTAATGCGCGTGGATTGGAAATGCTGTTGTAGCGCTTTAGATCATGGATTTTGACGTTGTAACGACGCGACAGCTTATAGAGCGAGTCACCGCGTTGAATGGTGTAGGTATCCCTCCAATGTCCCGGTGCTTCAGCAGCACCGACAGGTGTTGGCTGGATTGGCGTTGGTTGGCGCGCCTGGGCTTTGACTTTATTTGCCGTAGGCAGATAGAGTTTCTGGCCAGGCTTCAGAGCTGATGATGTCAGGTTATTGGCACTCATCAATGCGTTGACGGTCGTGCCATGACGGCGCGACAGGCCATAGAGCGTGTCGCCGCGGCGCACAAAGATCGACTGTCCTTGTGCTGCAGGCGCTGTTGCTTGTTCACGTGCTGATGCATTCAGCATCTCAGACTGACGCGGGGGATCATCATAGGCAACCGGTGGCACAACGGGGCTTGCCGCCTGCGAACCATAGGGTGCTTCGCGCGTTGGCTGAGCGTTAAGACGTGACGTCTCATAGCTTGGTGCCCGCGGTTGTTGGTCAGGCGCTTGCAACGTACCCCGGTCAACAGTGTCAAATGGATCTTTTTGAGCAGCACGTCCCAAACTACTGCGTGAACCGTAAACAGGTTCCGATGGCGTCGTTGATGGCAACGCACCAGTTGTTGTCGGCTTATCGTTAAAATTAAATCTAGAAATATCGGCACTGCACGCCCCTAAAAGGGTGGCTGTTGCCGCTGTTATCAGGAGACACCCTCGTGTTTGTCCTGAAACTTCACGCTTAGAATAGACTTTATGAACCATGATACGCACCTCTACACCTCCAGCGAGTTAACCTTCAACCAGTTAACGCTCCCTTAACGGCGCAGTCGGTCCCCGCTTATTTGACAAAACTGCTCCACCACGAAATGGCTATTGCATCGCCACCGCTGGAATGCTGGCTTTATCGCGCCATGGCCCCATTCGGCCCGGCTCGCAAAGCCTTAAAACACCAATTCCGAACGCAAATCGCCCCTCAAAAGGCTTTTCACTGACTGCTCATGTAGGAGAAGAATGTGCAACCAGCGCGGAAGAATTGGGTCAATTCAAAGGCTTCTAATCTGGTTGTCGATAACGTGTTGGTGCACCAAGCAACCAACTGAGTTGGCAATCACGCGCACTCAGGGCGGGTCTTACCGGCAAAATCACCAAATGATGCAAAGTGCTGCTTCAGCTCGGCGCGCGTTTCAACGTCAGTAAATTTGAGCGACAGCGGTGTAACCGAAATATGATTATTCGCCAATGCCCAAAGATCAGTGCCCTCAACCAATGTCTGTTTTTTGCGCTCAAAGCCAATCCAGAAATAGGGCGTGCCCCAGGTGTCATGGCGCTCAGCCAAATGCAGGCCACTTAGATCTCTCACCCCTTGCTCGGTTATTGTAACCCCGGCCACATCTTCTGATGTCGCAAAGGGGAAATTGACGTTCATCAAGACGCCCTTTGGCCAATCCTTCTTGAGAAGCGAGCGAATGAGGTCAGGGCCATAATCAAGCACGGTCTGCCAATGCTGACGCGCTTCCACATCTGATTCATTCGCATCACCAATCATCAAACTCAACGCGATGGAGCGAATGCCAAGGTGTGCACCCTGCATCGCTCCTGCAATGGTGCCTGAATAACTTACATCCTCTGCAGCATTGGACCCATGATTGACGCCAGACAAAACCAACGTGGGTAGCGCATCTTTCAGCACATGTTTGGCACCCATGATGACGCAATCGGCAGGCGTACCCTTTACCGCAAAGGCCTGTTTGCCAACTTCGCGATACCGCAGCGGCACCTGCAATGTCAGCGCATGGGAGGCCCCACTTTGGTTGGTTTCAGGCGCCACCAACCAAACGTCATCAGACAACGCCTGTGCGATCTTTTTCAGAACGCTCAAGCCATGGGCATCGAAGCCATCATCGTTGGTGATCAAAATGCGCATATTCGGCGCTTGCCTTTTCACTGCTTGAATTTTCAGGCCGCTGTGATTTTTGTTTCGCCGCCCATGTAACCGTGCAGCACCTCAGGAATAAGCACCGAGCCATCCGCTTGTTGGTAATTCTCCAAAATAGCGACCAACGTACGGCCAACTGCCACGCCAGACCCATTCAAGGTGTGAACGTGGCGTACATCCTTGGAGTCTGCGGCGCGGAACCTAGCACCCATGCGCCGCGCCTGGAAATCGCCACACACCGAGCAGCTTGAAATTTCTCGGTAGGCATCCTGTCCTGGCAACCAAACCTCAAGATCATAAGTTTTGCGGCTAGCAAACCCCATGTCGCCCGTGCACAACAGCATCGTGCGATAGGCCAGTCCCAGGCGCTCAAGAATGGCTTGCGCACACTTGGTCATGCGCTCGTGTTCCTCAATGCTCTGCTCTGGTGTGGTGATTGACACCAGCTCAACTTTTGAGAATTGGTGTTGGCGGATCATGCCACGGGTATCTTTTCCCGCCGCGCCTGCTTCCGATCTAAAACACGGCGTCCAGGCCGTTGCGCGCATCGGCAGGTCTGCACCATCAAGTATGGTTTCGCGCACCATATTGGTCAGCGGCACTTCTGCCGTCGGGATCAACCAATAGTCGTTTTCTGTTTTAAAGAGATCCTCCGCGAACTTCGGCAAGTTCCCCGTGCCGAAAGCCGCCCGGTCACGCACCAGCAATGGCGGCGTATATTCAGTATAACCAAATTCGCCCGTATGCTGATCCAGCATAAAGTTGGCGATGGCGCGTTCCAATCGTGACAGTGCGCCTTTCAGGATCACAAACCGTGCACCTGAAATTTTGCCCGCCGTTTCAAAATCCATCAGGCCGAGGCCTTCACCAATTTCAAAATGCTGCTTGGGTTCGAAGTCAAATTTTGGCAGGTCGCCGACTGTGCGCACCAGCGCATTGTCATTTTCGTCTGCACCTTCGGGCACGTCCTCAAGCGGGATGTTTGGAATTTCTGCGAGCGCGCCTTCAAGCTTGGCATTGAATGCGCGTTCTTCGTCTTCCCCCGATTGCACCTTGGCTTTGATGTCCGCCACCTCGGCCATCAATTTTTGAGCCCTCGCCTCGTCTTTTTGGGCTTTGGCTTTGCCAATTTCTTTTGAAGCGGCATTGCGCCGTTGTTGCAGCTCCTGCAGCGTTGTCAAATGCGCGCGGCGTGCTTCATCAAGTTTCAATAGTGTGCCCGACAGGGGCTCAAGCCCACGCCGCTTCAGGCCATTGTCAAATTCAGCTGGATTATCACGGATCCATTTGATGTCGAACACGTTGAGTCCCCATCTCGCGTTGTGAGTGAATTCTGTCGGCCTGCTATACGCACCCCGCTGCCCCGGGTCCAGTCGCCTGAGGCCGAGCGCCTAAGTTTTACGTCGCAGCCTCAGCTGGTGTCCCAGCCTGCTTCTTCTCAACCCATGCAACCGACCAAATTGACACCTCATAGAGAACCAGTGTCGGCAAAATCATGATGATCATCGAAAGCGCGTCCGGTGGCGTCAAAATGGCCGCCATAGCCGTGATTGCGACAATCGCAAAACGGCGCCCCGAACGCAGTTTGTCCGCCGTCACAATGCCAATGCGCGCCAGTAGCGTTAAGATCACCGGCAATTGAAAGCAAATGCCAAAGCCGAGCGTCAAAGACATAATCATCGAGAAATATTCGCTAACCTTCGGCATCAATTCAATGGCTGTGCCGCCTGCCGTTGCATCAGCCGCCATCGTCTCGGACAACTTGATTAAGATCGGCATGGCAATAAAATAGACGACCGCCGCACCTAACAAAAACAAAATCGGCGTTGCAATCAGATAGGGCCGAAAAGCCGCACGCTCATTCTTGTAAAGACCAGGTGCCATAAATTTGTAGATCTGCGTTGAGATCACCGGAAACGACAACACAGCAGCGCCAAACATAGCAAGCTTCAGGTGCGTAAATATTTGTTCCAAAAAATGCGTCGCAATAAGGCGAACATCATCATTACCCGAAGCCCAGTGGTAGGGCCAAACCAAAAAATCGTAGATGGGTCGGGCAACGGCAAAGCAGATAAGAAACATCACAAAGAAAACAGCAACGGCAACAATTAAGCGCTGACGCAGTTCAACCAAATGATCAAGCAAGGGTGCCTTTGAGTCATCCATTGCCACATCTTCATCCTTGGGCGTCAGTGCGTTGGTCATCACCCCTCACCTTTATCAGGCTCAACGTCGAGGGGCTCCATTTGTGAAAGTTTGACGGCGCCGTCATCAACCGCCGCTGTGGCATCACCATACGATTGATCCAGCTCTTTGCTGACCGACTCCAATTCTTCCTGCATCCGATCAATTTCAGCTTCTTGCATTGCCGCATCAAAATGGCCGCGAAATTCATCTGCCTGACGGCGTAGAATGCCGACATAGCGGCCGACTGTGCGCATCAAGGTGGGCAACTCTTTCGGGCCGACAAAAATCAATGTCACGACCGCAAAGATGAGCAGCTCATAGAATCCGATATCGAACATCGTCGATCCTGTATGTCTGAACGGATTTGTAGGCTACGACCGGGTCGAGGACCGCTCACTGTCAGTTGTTGACTGAGCAGATGAGGTTTGGTCGATTGTCTTTGGCGCAACCGCCTGCGGGCTCGCCGCATCATCATCTTCGCTCATGCCTTTTTTGAAGCTGCGAATACCTTTGGCAACGTCACCCATCAACTCAGAGATTTTGCCGCGACCAAACAGCAGGACAACGACCAACAGCAGCAACAATATTTCTTTGGCGCCGATCATTTTGAAAAAAACTCCTCTATCGCGGCCAACTTAGGGGCCAGTCCTTGAGCCCAGACCGAAACGGTCCTAGGCGCGATTTGTCTTGGTAATGAGTCTATCACATTTCGCGCCAAATCCGGCAAGCGCTACAATGATGCAGTATAAATACTGATCAGGGTAAACCCGGTGATAAGTGTAGTCGCACATCAGGGTGGAAAAACGATTAGACGTCAGATATGGGGGTCTGACAGACCCTTGCAAAGACCAATGCCTTGGCCAAATCAATCATTACCTGGACTTCAGTGCCTTTTTCAAAGCCATCTGATTGCAGCACCCGGACCCGTAACGGCTCATCAAAACCGGCCACGCCGACGTCCAGCCAGGCATCGTCTCCGAGGAATGTCACGTGGAGCACACGACCTGAAAGGCCGTCGGCTTTAGGGTCGGCTGAAACACGAATCGCCTGTTGACGCAGACATAAAATTACCTGATCACCGTCTCTTGCCTCCTTAACCGCAACGCGGCCTAAAGGTGTTTCAATCTCACCACCGGATACCTGATACGTGACCTCATTGACTTCGGAAAAGAGGCGCGCAACAAACAGCTCCGCCGGATTGTTGTACAGCTGTTCTGCTTTGCCGACCTGAACGATGCGCCCATTACGCATCACTGCAATGCGATCACCGAGGCGTAGCGCCTCTTCGGGGTGATGAGTAACGATCATTGAGGTGGCGCGCGTCTCACGTAGCAAGGTGAGTGTTTCTTCCTGCATGGCTTCGCGCAACTGCACGTCAAGGCCTGAAAAAGGTTCATCCATCAGCATCACGGACGGACGCGGAACAATCGCGCGTGCGAGCGCCACGCGCTGTTGTTGTCCGCCAGACAAAATATGAGGATAGGACTCAGCATAACTTTCAAGTCCAACACGCGCCAACATGGTCAATGCTTCGCGCATTGCATCGGCTTTGGGCAAAGCTTTGAGACCAAACGCAACGTTGTCGACGATAGTCAGATGCGGGAACAACGCAAAGTCCTGGAACATCAATCCAACACCACGCTTCTCTGGCGGCACAAAGGCTTGGCTGCCTGAAACTTCGCGTCCGTTGATTAGAATGCGCCCTTCACTCGGACGTTCAAGGCCTGCGGCTACACGAAGTAGAGTTGATTTCCCGCACCCTGATGGGCCAAGCAAGCACACAATTTCGCCAGGCGCGATATCCAATGAGAAATCTTTTAACGCGTAGGTCTCGCCATAGCGCCGCGACACACCCTCAAAGGTCAACCGAGCAGCGATGGTCGCAGCCGCCCGAACCGGCGCTTTCGAGGCGCGATGTTTCACGCCTTCGCTTTGATGTTCTTTTGTCGGTGTGGATTGGTTGTTCAAAACGCACTACTCATTCAGTGTAAGCCCGCCCATCTCTCAGCGGGTAGAGTACGGGCCAGGTTCTTTGCACGTCAGCTTCGAGAGCCTGATACGTCATCTTCAAGCGCCTCTGCCTCAAAATCTGATTGAAATGCTGCCTCTGCGGCCTGGTCATCGTGCACAGCCTCGGCTTCGTCAAAGCCCAAGCTTTCCTGATCAACCTCAACATCGTCATCGTCTTCATCATCAACCGCATCAAGTGGCAATTCATCTGGCATCAGAGCGGCAACATCAGTTGGTGACGGCACCTCAAATCCAGGCGGCAAGGTGGAATCCAACAGACCCGCTGCTTTCAACTCTCGAAGCCCCGGTAGATCCTGAACCGATGGTAAACTAAAGTGGCCGAGGAAGGCCTCTGTCGTCCCGTAGGTGATCGGCATTCCCGGCGCGCGACGGCGGCCGCGTGGACGCACCCATCCCGTTTCCATTAAAATATCAAGTGTTCCGGTTGAGATTGAAACGCCGCGCACTTCTTCAATTTCTGCCCGTGTCACAGGTTGGTGGTAGGCAATGATGGCCAAGGTTTCGAGAGCGGCTTTGGACAAGCGCCGTTTCTCCTTGGCGTACTTTTGCAGGACAAACGCCAAATCGTCTGCGGTGCGGAAGGTCCATTTGTCGGCCACAATGACAAGGTGCACGCCGCGATTGGCATAAAGCGCCCGCAATTCTTCAAGCAACTGAGAGATGTCTTCCCCATCACCGAGGTGACTTTTCAGTGTTGCTTCATCGACGGGTTCCGGAGAGGCAAAAATGACGGCCTCAAGGATGCGCAGTTGCTCGCCACGATCAGACGATGACAATTCCGAATAACCACCCGGCAAGGCGGCTGGCGCATCAGCCAAGGCTGCGGCCAATTCAATCGCCTCAGGTGAGGCATCATCGCTGTCGTTTAACAGGGCTTCGCCGTCAAGCTCAGCATCCGCATCTTTTACAAGTTTGAGTTTTGGCGGAACCATAATTATTTAAGCCTCTTAGATGACAATTCCTGTTGCATGTCAGTGCGGATAAACCAATTCTTTGGTGGCAGGACAACTTCTAGACAATCCGCTCCCACTCCGCACCTTCTTCACAACGGCGCATATAGATCGGCTCAAACGGAGCCTCTTGGCGTAACTGGACCAAGCCTTCGCGGGCCATTTCCAATGTTGCACCAAATGAACTCGCACGGACAGAGCGCGCTTCTTCGCCTTCTGGCAAATAGTGTTCCAGGAACATTTCAAGCTGCACCCAATTGCCAGCGTTCTCCTTGCCAACCAGACTTTGTAAGCGCTGGCGGGCATCCTTGATGGACCATACCTTGCGCGCTTTGACAACATGGCGATGTTCAATAGTGCGCGTGCGCTGAATGGCATAGGCTTTGAGAAGATCATAAATCTCCGCGGTCCACTGAGTCTCACGGTGTGTTTTCACAGGCTCTGGCTGGCCGCGATCAAACACATCCTGGCCTAACCGGTTACGGGTCATCAATTGCGCCATCGCTTGGTGCATGGCTTCAAGACGCTTCAAACGAAAGGCAAGACGTTGCGCCATTTCTTCTGCGCTGATCTCGCCCTCGTCTTCATTTTCTTTTGGCAGCAGCAGGCGCGATTTCAAAAAGGCCAACCACGCGGCCATGACAAGATAGTCGGCGGCCAGTTCAAGTTTAGTGCGTCGTGCTTCTTCGATGTAAGCGAGGTACTGTTCAACGAGCGCCAACACCGAGATTTGCGCGAGATCAACTTTTTGGGTCCGTGCAAGGGCAAGCAGCAGGTCAAGCGGGCCAGAAAATCCCGTAACGTCGATAACCAACGTCTCCGACTCCGTTGGCGCGTCTTCCCCCGTTGGGGCCGCCCATTCGGTCTGGTCAGTCGTCTCAATGTCGCGATCTTCGGTCATCTTTTCTTTTCGGGCGTTCGTTAACGGGTTGGCGCTGCAGTCGTTCAGCGGGCGGCGCGTCGATGAGCCGCCAAGGCACCTTGCATGGGCCTAGATTACACTGATTCAGAGGCCGAGCCAGAGCGCTCAAGAAGGCTCGTCAACAGCCCTTCAGCTTGGGCGTGATCAAACGGCTCGGCGTGGCTGATGTGGGACAAAGCACGCTGAAAACGCCCTAAAGCGGCACCTTCAAGCTCTGGGGTGGCCATCGCCACCTCCCGCATCTCAGCAATATCGCCGTTGCAGTGGAGCACCACATCAGATCCAGCGGCAATAACCAGTTCGGCGCGCCTCGCCAATTCACCATCAAGCGCCTTCATCGATAGGTCATCGCTCATCAACAGTCCCTCAAACCCAATCCACTCGCGAATGACCTCCTGGGTCACGACTTTGGAGGTGCTTGCAGGGTGGGTGGGATCAAGCGCCTTAAATACAACGTGTGCCGTCATAGCAGCGGGTAAATCCGCCAGCGCCTTAAACGGCGCAAAGTCACTCACCTCAAGGGTTGCGCGTTCGCACTCAACAACCGGCAGCTTCAGATGGCTATCAACATCAGCACGGCCATGACCTGGAATATGCTTAATCACCGGCACTACACCGCCTGCCAGATACCCGTTTGCAATCGCACGGCCCAGCCTTGCAACTTTGTCAGGTTGCGCACCAAGTGCCCTGTCGCCGATGATGGCATCGGCACCCGGAACGGGAAGATCCAAAACCGGCGTGCAGTTGGTGTTGATGCCTAATATTTTGAGATCGTGCGCCACAAGTCGCGACGTCTGAAAAGCAACCTCAACAGCAGCTGATAAGTTTTGGTCATAAAGATCGGCAAAGGCAGAACCCGGCGGCAACGCGCGCCCCAACGGTGGTCGCAGACGCTGCACGCGCCCACCTTCTTGATCAATCAAAACCAGAAGGTCCGAACCAACGGCATCAAGCGCATCACGCACGAGGTTGCGGATTTGATCGAGGGCGACGCAGTTGCGTGAAAATAAGATCAGCCCGCACGGGCGGCGATGGCTGAAAAGCGCGCGCTCTTGCGCTGTCAATTCTGTGCCGGAGACACCCGTAATGAAGGCACGCTGCATAGCGCTCCAGTCTATCACTTAAATCAAGACCAAAGGGCCAAATGCAAAAGGTTTTGATCAGACAAAAGACTAATCAAGGTGTGCTGCATATCGTGAAATATGCGCTGAAGCAACCCGAACCAGGGGCGCGTTACACCAGAAGCGACAGACAGGCCAAACGTTTTGACCCAGACCCGCTCCTAATAGGCCAGAACCCAGCAACTCGTATAGCCAGCCGCTTTCAATGACGTGCAAACCTGGCGTGCGGACTGCGCAGAGCCCGGCGGTCCGGCAATCAAACGATGATACGTCCCTTTGGCACCAAGATTGGCCTGCTGCACATCTGGCGTCTTGCTAGCAAGCGCCGACCCATACTTTTGCTGCATGTCTGCAAACTGTTTGAGCGAGTCCATCCGACTTGAGTTAGACACGGGCACAGATGCCAAAACCGCAACATAGCCAGCCGCTGTTGGTTTCGGACCAACAGCGGCTACCGGCGCCGGTTTGGCGACAGCAACTTTCTTCGGCGCTACAACAGGCTCTATCTTTTTCACCGGTATCGCCTCGGGTTTGACAACCTTCGGGGCCGCAGGTTGAGCCGTGACCACTTTGACCGGAGGATTTTGAACCACTGGTGGTTTGACCACGATGGGCTTATTTGCAACTGCCACTTGAGGCTCAGCTTTCGCCCCTGTCGTCGCAACCGGTGTGCCACCGAGCGTTAATCCTGTAACCATCCGATTAGCCGAACCACCAGCAGCCGGATTTGACGGTGCCAATACAGAACCGTCCCGACCAATGCGCAACGTCGACACACGGCGCGCACCACCCGACGGATCATTGGTCTTACCCGACGCTGAACCGAGACGGCCCATGATCTTGCTCTGCGTATGGGCAAATTTGCGGCCACCCGGATCGGCAGGCTTGACCTTGGCTGGGCCAGATGCCCCTTTAACAACGGGCGGATTTCCGGACGACGGCGTGCCAAAAATTGATTGATAGCCATAAGCAACACCACCACCGATCAAGATGGCTCCGGCAAGCGCTGCCGCAACAAGAACACCACGGCCATGACCCGTAGGCTCTTCATCTTCGTATTCGTAGTCTTCTTCGCCAGCATACCCGTCATCAACGTGCACAGGCTGTTGGCCAGCATCCAATCCGGTAGCTTGTAATCCAGGGTTCTGGGCGGCATAGCCAAGTTCTGTGGACTGTGGAGGTGCCGCAGCGCCTGCAACCGGCGCAAAATTCGCATGTCCCCAATCCACAGCTGGCTGCTGACTGTCTTGAAAGCCAGGATCAAGCTGCGGAGTTTGGTGTGGTTCTTCGTAGCCACCAAAGTCATAGCCGCTTGGCGCAGCGGTTGGCGTGTTCGGCTGCACGGCGGGCGTGGGTTGTTGGTAGTGGGCTTGCCCCTGCTGGTGAGCTGCTGGATCGTATGCTGGCGTCTCTGTGTAGGCGTGACCCTGCTGGGGCTGTGGCGCAGGATAAGCTGCGTTATCAATATAGCCTTGCGCATTGGTTTGCTGCACGGGCTGATTCACATCAGCCCAAGAGGTGCTGGCACCCGTTGAAGGGTCAAACGTGGCACCCGCCTGGGGGTTCGCTGGGTAAGCCGGTGCGGCCGCCTGAGATGGATCTTGCTGCGCGGGATCTTGATACGGGGTCGCTGCGTGGCCCTGACCATTTTGGGGTTGGCCATAGGGGTTTTGTTCTGGTGCCGAATACGGTTGCTGTTGAGGGACTTGACCAGCAGGGGGGTGGCCATAGTGCGGTTGTTGACCCGCATCAGCGCTCTGATCCACCAGCTCGACCCCTTGAGCACCATGGGGGTCAGATGGGTGCTCTGGTTGAACTGGCATTCTTGTTGGTTGGCGTACCGGACCGTTTGGCCGTGACATTCTATTCCCCTCACGCGTGATGCTGTTACGACGTTACTCGAATCGGAGTTTAGCGCATCGCCTCCGGGGCCTCGACACCGAGCACACCCAACCCAGCAGATAGGACAGTTTGGGTTGCGGCGACAAGCGCTAGGCGTGCCGCAGTCAGGCTCCCGTCACCCTCGTGGATAAAACGCAATTGTGGCAAATCATTGCCTCTGGTCCAAAGACTATGAAATTCCGACGCTAGATCATAGAGATAGAACGCCACCCGGTGGGGCTCGTGGGCCTTGGCCGCACCTTGTACAAGTTTGGGGAAAAACGCCAAACGCTTGATCAAGGCTAGGTCAGCCGGGTCCTGAAGCTGACATAGGTCAGCCTCTTGCACAGCTTTTGAGCTAGCTGTCAGTTCTGGAAACGCCTCGGATGCGCGCCGGAACACGGAAGCAGCCCGAGCGTGCGCATACTGAACATAAAAAACCGGATTGTCCCGCGACTGCTCTGTGACCTTGGCAAAGTCAAAGTCGAGCGAAGCGTCATTCTTACGATACAGCATCATGAACCGCACCGGGTCACGCCCCACTTCATCAACCACATCATGCAGGGTGACAAACGTACCAGCCCGTTTTGACATTTTAACTGGTTCGCCGCCACGGAACAGCCTGACCAACTGACAAACCTTGATGTCGAGATCAGCCGTGCCATCGGACAGGGCGTTCACAGCCGCTGTCATGCGCGAAATGTAGCCGACATGGTCGGCGCCAAACACATTGATGAGATGAAGAAAGCCACGCTCTAATTTATTGTGGTGATAGGCTATATCGCCGGCAAAGTAAGTGTAACTGCCATCAGATTTTTGAATGGCACGGTCCTCATCATCACCAAACTCAGTTGACTTAAACAGCGTCTGTTCACGGTCTTCCCAGTCATCTCCCTCATGACCTTTGGGGCGCTCCAGCGTGCCTTTGTAAATCAATCCCTTGTCCGCCAGCCGATCAACAGCCGCTTTGACACCATCTTTGCCATTAGCAGTAAGGGAGGCTTCAGAGAAAAAGACGTCATGGTGGATGTTAAGCGCAGCTAAATCTTCGCGGATCATATCCATCATCGCGTCAATAGCCGAGGCTCTAAAACTACTCAGCCATTCTGCTTCCGGCTTATTAACGAAGGCTGGCCCATAGGCCTTAGCGAGCGCGCTGCCAACAGGTTTCAGGTAGTCGCCAGGATAGAGTCCTTCTGGGATTGCGCCGATATCTTGCCCGAGCGCTTCCAGGTAGCGCAGATGTACCGAGCGCGCCAACACATCGACCTGACCACCGGCATCGTTGATGTAATATTCGCGCGCCACATCGTAACCAGAAAACTCTAGTAAGTTGGCCAACGCGTCACCAAAAACAGCACCACGGCAATGGCCAACATGCATCGGACCCGTTGGATTGGCCGACACATATTCAACATTGACCTTGGTTGCTTTACCAAGATCAGGCTTTCCGAAAGTCGCACCGGCATTCAAAATTCTGACGACCATTTTTTGCCAAAAGCTTGGTGTGAGTTTTACATTGAGGAAGCCGGGGCCCGCGACCGACACTGCTTCGATGTCTTCGCCGCCCTCCAGCTTACCTTTGATCGCTTCGGCAATGTCGCGCGGTTTCATTTTAGCTGGCTTTGCCATCACCATTGCGATGTTGCTTGCCACATCACCGTGGCTCGCATCCCGAGGCACTTCTGCTTCCACGTCTGGCAGAGAAAAGTCATCTGCAAAGAACCCTTCGCTTTGAAGGGATTTGAGAACGTCAGCGATACGCGCTTCAACGAGCGCAAAAACATTCATTTATTAAACCTCTGATGCAAGCGTAGTTCGCGTTTTGGGCCTACCTGGTGGAACTCATCGAACTGCTGCCGCCTAACTTAATTCAGGTGTGACGTCAAACAGCCGGCGATGTTCTGCAAGGGCAAATCGATCTGTCATTCCAGCCAGATAATCTGCGACCAAGCGATGGCGCTGCTGTTCTGACAAGGTTCGCCCGGCCTTTTGCCAGGCGCGCGGCAGATCAGCACTACCTCCGGGTTGCTTATAGTGATGGAATAGCTCCGAGACGATTGTTTCCGCGCGGCGCATTACGCCCATGACTTTTTCGCTGCGGTAAACGCGGTCAAACAAAAACTCACGGAGTTGGGCCATGTGGCCCGCCATCGGCTTAGAAAACCCAATGACGCCGTCAGCACTCCCTCGGATAGCATCTGGGCTCGCCGGATCTAGGGCATGGAGTTTGTTGCGGCTTGCCCGCACCATGTCTTGGATCAAGGCTGTAATTAGTTGCCGCACAATCTCATAGGGCAACTGTGTCAGCCCGCCATCAGCGCCACGCTGAGGGCTCACCTTCAGCCCTGCTACGATCTCATCAAGCAGCGGCAATGCACAGATGTCTGCAACAGAAATCAACCCGGCACGCAAACCATCGTCCATATCGTGGGTCAAATAAGCAATGTCATCGGACAATGCTGCCACCTGCGCTTCCGCGCTTGGCCAGGTCCAAAGTTCAAACTTCTGCCAACCAGCAAGCTCCGCCATGACTTTTTGTATGGGTGAGGTTGCCTCTTGTATGGGTGAGGTTGCCTCACGCACCGGGCCATTGTGCTTGGCCAATCCCTCAAGCACTTCCCATGTCAGATTGAGGCCATCGAATGCGGCATACTTTTTTTCAAGCTTCATGACGATGCGCAGGCTTTGCGCATTGTGATCAAAACCGTCATAGCTGTGCATCAACCCATCAAGCGCACGTTCGCCCGCATGACCAAACGGGGGATGCCCCAAATCATGCGCCAGCGAAAGACACTCGGCGAGGTCTTCATTGAGGCGCAGCTGACGGGCAACCGTTCGTGCAATTTGCGCCACCTCCAAGCTGTGCGTTAGGCGCGAACGGTAGTGATCGCCTTCATGATAGATGAATACCTGAGTTTTATGGGTCAGACGACGAAACGCCGTTGAATGCAGCACGCGGTCTCTGTCGCGCTGAAACGGACTACGGGTTGGACACTCCGCTTCTGCAATCTGGCGACCGCGCAAGTGACCGGCACCTGCTTCATAGGGGGCAGGGTTGCGCGCACCAGGCGCCAGATGTTCACCAAAGTCTTGCCTCGTCTGCTTTGTCAGATGGAGGTCCTGCCCGTCCATGCCGTTTCTTTGTCCTTTTCACACTTGGTTGCGCCAACGACTGGATCAAACCGCCTTAAATTAGCTGAGACTGGACAAGCCCCGAGTTAGATTGAGTTAGAGCAACCAATCTGCGTTTAACGAAACGCGAGGCGTGCTCTACAGCCTCGAGCCTTTTCTCGTACCAGCGGGGCTGTTTGCGCAACGCTCTATCTCATGACTCTATCCCATGACTGGCGATCAACTTATCTGCTCAAAGTTGATTCTAACTTTTCGCAAGTTGATCTAGCATGATTTGCAAGGTCTCAATGCCAATTCTAGCAAGAGGTGCCTGAGTTTGACTTTGGGCAAACCCTTCCTATCTAGTATAAAGCAACACTTTACCCTTATGGAGGGCCATCACGCGCGCTCAGGGGCATAGAGCCTCTTCCCCTTGTTGGTGAACCGAGGTACAGGACGGGACTATGACAACCCAAACAACACCGGCAACTGCAGCGCGCCCCGTGGCCATCACAGAACGAGCCGCCAAGCGCATTGCTGAAATTGTAGCAGGCGAACCCAAAGGCACTATCCTCCGGGTCTCGGTTGAAGGCGGCGGCTGCTCAGGCTTTCAATACAAGTTTGACCTTGTCACGGATCAAAGCGCAGACGATCTAGTGATCGAAAAAGCGGGCATCAAGGTTTTGATTGATCCGATGTCACTTGATTATATGTCTGGCTCTGAAATTGACTTCGTCGATGACCTCGTCGGCGCGTCATTTAAGGTGCAAAACCCCAATGCCACCGCGTCATGTGGTTGCGGCGCCAGCTTCACCCTTTAAGATCGCGTGACATCTGCGACTTAACGGCTGAGAGCCCACTCATGAAAATTGTCACCTGGAACATCAACGGCATTAAAGCCCGGCTCAACGGTCTTTCCACATACCTGAAAGAAACGTCTCCCGACGTTATTTGCCTGCAGGAAATCAAGAGCGTGGATGAAGGTTTCCCGCGCCAAGCCTTTGAAGATTTGGGCTACACGGTCACAACACATGGTCAAAAGGGTTTCAACGGCGTTGCAATTCTGGCCAAGACCCAGCCTGAAGATATTCAAATCGGGCTTCCTGGTGACGACAGCGATGTCCAAGCCCGTTATCTTGAGGCCACGCTGTTGGAGGGCGACAACGCTATTCGCTTAGCTTCACTCTACCTGCCCAATGGCAATCCCCTCGATACAGAAAAGTTCCCTTATAAGCTCGGCTGGATGGCCCGCCTTAATGCCCATGCTGAAACGCTTTTAAATGGTGAAATGCCAACCATACTTGCTGGTGATTATAACGTCATCCCGCAAGCACTCGATGCAAAACGCCCTGACGCCTGGTCAAGCGATGCACTCTTTCAACCCGAGAGCCGATCAGCATTTCGACAACTGACCAATGCAGGCTGGACCGATTATTTGCGCACCTGTCAACCCGACACGCCGGAGTATACCTTCTGGGACTACCAAGCCGGGGCCTGGCAAAAGGACAACGGCATTCGCATTGATCACCTACTGCTGTCACCGCAAGCCGTTGATGTGGCGCAAGGATGCGGCGTGGATCGCTTTACCCGGGGCTGGGAAAAGCCATCGGACCACGTCCCGCTATGGCTAGAACTAAACTTTGAATGAAGACGTGATCTTGGCCACGGCAAGGCCATTTGTCCCCAGACGCAGTTTAACGAATATGTGGCTGAGGCGTGCTGATATCTCTAAGGTCGAGCGCTGAATTGGCTGTCCCGCTCCTGTTGGCTGACCCACCCCTGGTTGGCCCACCCGCTGCCCCACCGACTGAAAAACCATCATTACGTTGCGGCTTGGCGGCCATTGGTTGGCGCGGAGCGTGCAAGTCACGCGAGTCATCATCGCTTGGTGCAATGACACGAGGCTCCCAAATGCTGCCAACGTATTCACCGTCCTGGCAGGTGCGGACCGGACCGGTATCACCTCCCATGGCATGGCGTGGGCGGGCGCGCACCTTACGACTGTAGCGCTTACCCCAATCGGCCACGATGCCGGTGACCTGCTTGCGAACACCATTGGGCGCACCACAGTAAATGGTCTGATAAATATCTTCGATCCACAGCCGTTCCTGAGGCGAAGCGTTTTTGACCGCGACTACGATCAGCGCCAGAGCCTTCACAGGATCGGCTTTCATGTGCTTGCCACGCCACAGAAGGTCGGCCAGAAACGCTTGCGCGCCTGGATGGCCTTTTTGGCTCAACCCACTCAGCCAGTGGCGTGCCATACGTCTGTTGCGCGGTGCGCCATCGCCAAGCAAATCCATTTTGGCCAACTCAAATTGCGCATCCTCGTTGTTAAATGTCGTTGAGGCATTGTCAAAGTAGTAGCGGGCCCGCTCAGGATTAGCTTTCAGATTGAGCGAGGAAAGTCCTCTTAAAACGTACTTGGCGTATGCAGTGATGGACTGACCGACAATTAGCCCTCGTGGATCCACGCCTGGGTCAATTCCGGAATAGTCGTCGACAATCGAACGGTAAATGCGAAACGCACGCACGTGATCTGTCTGAGAACCGAGATTATCAGAGTAGATTTTCGCCAAATAGTATTTGGCGAGCAGGCTATCTTCATCAGCAGCAAACTGCAGCGCTGGAACGGCGATTTCATAATAGCCACCGCGATAGGCCCCAAGGCCCTGCTTAAGCGCGGCTTGAGGTGAGCGAAATACCGGCTCAGCCGCGCTCACGATCGAGATGCCGGTGCTTAAAAGAACCAACAATCCCGCGAGCACATACCGCGTCCAAACCACTATCTGTTTCGCTTTAGATATCTGCATAACAGTAAACTTCTGCGTGACCTCCTTCATGGGTAACCGCACCATCACGGGCGGGACCAACTTGGTTGGCAAATTTTCGCAATGCGCCGCTTTTGTATGGGTTGTCCGGCGCTTTCCAACTAGCCCGGCGGCGCTCAAGTTCCGCCTCATCAACTTCCAAGTCTAACGTGCCGTTGTCTGCATCAATGGCGATGATGTCACCATCTTTGATGAGACCAATTGCACCACCGACCGCGGCTTCAGGTCCAACATGGCCAATGCAAAAACCGCGCGTCGCCCCTGAAAATCGACCGTCAGTGATTAATGCGACATTGTCACCAGCACCTTGTCCGTATAGGGCCGCCGTAGTTGACAACATTTCGCGCATGCCGGGGCCGCCTTTAGGACCCTCGTAACGAATAACGATAACCTCGCCGTCTTTGTAATCACGCTTCGAGACTGCTTCGAAGGCATCTTCTTCGCATTCAAAACAACGAGCGGGGCCGCGAAATTTCAAGTTGGTCATACCTGCGACTTTGACTATCGCACCTTCCGGGGCAAGCGAGCCTGTGAGACCGACGACACCACCGGTCGGCGTTATCGGATTGGATACCGGATAAATGACCTTTTGATTGGTGTTAAATGTGACATCTTCGAGGTTTTCTGCGAGCGTCCGCCCTGTCACTGTCAAACAATCACCATGCAGATAACCGCCGTCCAGCAGCGTTTTCAAAATCTGTGGCACACCACCGATGTCGTAGACATCCTTGGCGACGTATTTACCACCTGGTTTGAGGTCTGCGATGTACGGCGTCTTCTTGAAGATCTCTGCGACATCAAATAGATCGAACTTCAGACCAATCTCATTGGCCATTGCAGGCAAGTGCAACGCTGCATTGGTCGAGCCACCCGTTGCTGCAACGATCGTCGCGGCATTCTCAAATGACTTTAACGTTACGATATCACGCGGGCGAATATTCTCAGCCAAAAGGCGCATGACGGCGCGACCACTTTCAGTCGCAAATGCATCACGGCTTTCCATGGGCGCAGGAGCACCAGCAGATCCAGGCAATGCCAAACCAATCGCTTCTGAAACACAAGCCATGGTGTTGGCTGTAAACTGACCACCGCACGAGCCTGCAGAAGGGCACGCCACGCACTCTAATTCGTGTAAATCATCATCCGACATGCGGCCTGCCGAATGCATGCCAACGCCTTCAAACACGTCAACGACGGTGACGTCTCTGCCATGGAATTTACCAGGCAGAATGGAACCGCCATACATGAACACCGACGGCACGTTGAGGCGCAGCATCGACATCATGATGCCAGGCAGGCTTTTATCGCAGCCAGCAATACCAATCAGCGCGTCGTAGCAATGACCGCGCATAGTGAGTTCGATAGAATCGGCAATCACTTCGCGCGATACCAACGACGACTTCATGCCCTGGTGGCCCATGGCGATGCCGTCTGTCACTGTAATGGTACAAAATTCGCGGGGTGTGCCGCCCGCTTCATCAACGCCCTTTTTGGCGGACTGCGCTTGGCGCATCAGTGAGATGTTGCACGGCGCCGCTTCATTCCAGCACGAGGCCACACCAACGAAAGGGCGATGGATTTGTTCTTCCGTCAAACCCATGGCGTAGTAGTATGACCGATGCGGAGCTCGCGTTGGCCCCTCAGTTACATGACGACTTGGTAGTTTCTTTTTATCGAATAGTTTTGCGTCCATTGTTTGGCTCTGTCCCCGCTTGAAAAACACCACAACTCTCGAGCATGCCTGCAACCAAAGTCACAACACCCTCAAGATGATGGTCACACCAGACCCGTCTCAGAAACGAAACTGAAATCTGACACTAGATAACAGAAGACAACAGTGCCGCCCGCGCGTGGTCTTGGATCCATTTTAGCATTTTAGAGTCTCTGCTGGGTTTGTGGCCCAATAGAGGCACCTTGGCTCCAAATTGTGGTAAATGGGCCACTTTTGGTCGCGCGTTTCAGGGCTGCACGCAACCGTACAGGACTTATGCGGATCATTTGGCTAATTCTTGGTGCATTGGCTTCCCAAACGCCAAATGAGACTGGGATAGGACGCCATAAAAAAGCACAGGAAAATTTTTTAAATGCCGATGTTGCCACCCGATGGGACCCTAACCTCCCCGCCAACCACACTCCAGGCACAACAACCTCCTTCGCCCAGCCAAGACGACCCTATCGCGTTGTCATGGCGCCAGCCTAAAGACCTTGTCAGCCTCTCGTTCATCAATTTTGTGCTGCGGATCATCACCCTCGGCATCTACACATTTTGGGCCCGCACTGAAGTGCGCAAACGAATTTGGTCCGGCATTCGCCTGAATGGACAACCCTTGCAATATACCGGCACAGGCGGTGAGCTGTTCAAAGGCTTTGTCATCATCTTCTTCTTGGTGATCGTGCCGCTGCTGTTGGTCTCGGTCGCAGGCGTCTTGATTTTTGGACCCAATACACCAGGACAAAAAATGGTCTCCATTGCGATGTACGCTGCCATATTCTTTTTATTTGGCATGGGAACCTATCGCGCCTGGCGGTATCGCTTTTCGCGAACACGTTGGCGCGGGATACGAGCCGGTCTAGTTGGGAGCGATACCCGCTATGCGGGACGTTATTTCTGGACCGGACTGTTAATCCCGTTGACGCTTGGTTGGGTCGTTCCGTGGCGCACCACACGTCTTCAAGAACTCATCACAGACGATACGCAGTTTGGAAATCGACCGTTTGAGTTTACCGCAATGGCAAGATCACTGTACGTGCCCTATACCGTTTTATGGTTTGGCACCGCTGTTATTATTTTTTGTTTTTTTTCAGGAATAGCACTAATTGGCGCAGACCAGATCGCCCAAAAACAGCTCGACCCTACTTTGGACTACAAGTTAACCCGACAACAAATCGCAGCAATATTTGGCTTCCTCGCCTTGAGTTATCTGCTATTCGGCATGGTTAGTTCTTGGTATCGCGCCCGACAGTTTAATCACTTTGCCAATAATACCATATTTGAAGCTGGACGGTTTCAGGGCTCAATGACCGGTCTTGGCCTGCTGTGGATTATCGTCTCAAATTTCCTGATTGTACTTTTTACATTAGGCATTCTCACACCCATCGCACAGGCCCGGATGATGCGCTATACGATTGAGCATCTTGAATTTGTCGGCACTGCACCCCTGCAAGACATTGCGCAAAATGCGGCGGCTGGACCAAATCTTGGAGAAGGGCTCGCCCAAGCGTTCGACATAGATGGCTTCTGATGCACGCCAAGGGCACGTTATAGCGGCCGCGTTCAGCGATGGGATGTCGGCTGCAACGACCGATGTCCAAGTGCAGCTGGTGCATGAAGGCATTGCTTTTAACGCGAGCGGAGTGGCGCTCACTATTTGGCCATACAGCGCCCTGCAATCTGCCGAACCAATTTCACGCCATTCCGACGACATTCTGCTGAACTCAGCACAACACCCTGACGCAACGCTGTTCATTTCAAATGCTGGGTTTGTCCAACGATTGGCTGAGCGCGTGCCGGCTCTTACCACCTACGCGACACGCAAGCGAGAGGCCACGCCCTGGCTATGGGTGTCGCTTGCGATCCTTGCCATTTGCGCTATTGTCTGGGCAGCGGATTTATCACCATCGCGCGCTCTTGCGAGCTTGCTCCCGGATACGGCGAGACAAAAACTCGGCCAGAACATCATCTCAGGCCTCAGTCGCAGCGCTAAAACCTGCTCCACCCCAGATGGTAACCGCGCGCTCGAAAAAATCAAACACCGGCTGCTCGACCGAACGGGTGCGGCGCAGAACTTTTCCATTGTCGTTCTCGATTGGAATATCGTGAACGCATTTGCGGTACCTGGTGAACAGATCATTCTGACAAGAAAAATTCTTGAAAAGGCTAGCGGTAGCGATGAAATTTCTGGCATCCTCGCCCACGAAATAGGTCATGGGCTTGAACTCCATCCTGAGACGGGCGTTGTTCGCGCCATGGGCATGTCAGCAGCTGTGCAATTCTTGCTCGGAGGAGGCAATTCAAACATTGCGAATGTTGGCGTACTACTCGCGCAACTCAGTTATTCGCGCAATGCTGAACGTGAGGCGGATGCTCACGCAGTTAAACTGATGCGAGAAGCAAATATATCGCTGAAAGGGGTCAAAGATTTTTTTGAACGCATGAATGAAAAAGACAAAGCGAAGTCGAACACATTTGAACGCACGACCAGCTTTCTTCGTTCTCACCCCGTCACCGAAGAACGTCTTAAGCGGTTTGAAACCGCACCGAAATATGATGCTCGCCCAGTTCTGACTTCAGATGAGTGGCGGGCTCTTAAAACCATCTGCGGCAAGCCAAAAGCCAAGTCGAAACCTAAAGACAAACCCAAGTCCAAGTCTGATCCTGGCAAAGCTATCTAACCCTCGATGCGCTTGAGAGCCGCCTTGAGGCGTTCGATGCGCTCGCCATGCTCACCCACACGTTCCTTGTTGAGCGCCACAACGTGTGCAGGTGACTTGGCAACATTCTTGTCATTGGCAAGCCAAGCTTGGGCTTTGGCCAGGTCTTTTTCGATCTTGCCCATCTCTTTGGTCAGCCGCTTGCGTTCCACGTCCATGTCGATGACACCCGCCAACGGCAACGCCAGCGTGGCGTCATCAAAGACGATCAGACCAGCACCCTTTGATGGGCTTTCAACAAACGCAATGTCATCAAGGCGCGCCATGCGCTTGATTGTGTCAGAATAGGCTTTGATGCGCTCCTTAATGGTCTTTGTCGGCGCCACAACTTCCAAAGGCAATTTGGCACCAGCTGGCACGTTCATTTCTGATCGGACAGAACGGATTTCTGAAATCATCTCAACAACCCAGCCGATATCACGCTCGGCATCGCCCGAGACCAGGCCATCAAGCTGAGGCCATTCACTGAGCGCTAATACAGAAACGCGCTGCTCGCCATGCTCCACCATGTGAGCCCACAACTCTTCCGTGATGTAGGGCATGAACGGATGTAGGACTTTCAGAATCTGATCGAGCACCCAGGCGACGGTGGCACGGGTTTCGGACTTCGAGGCTTCATCATCATCCGCCAAGATGGTTTTGATGAGCTCAAGATACCAGTCGCAGAACACGCCCCAGGTGAACTCATAAGCCGCACCAGCCGCATCGTTGAACCGATAACCCTCAATACCTTCGCTGACCGCTTTAACAGCTTGCTCGGTTTGACCAACAATCCATTTATTCAGCGGCTCATTGACAGATGCGGGGTCAAAATCAGTTTGGCGCACACACTCGTTCATTTCTGCCAAACGCGCGGCATTCCAAAGCTTGGTGGCAAAGTTGCGATAGCCCTTTACGCGGGCTGTCGACAACTTGATGTCACGGCCTTGAGCTGCCATAGCGGCAAGCGTGAAGCGCAACGCATCAGCACCATACTCATCAACCAACTCCAAAGGGTCAATCACATTGCCTTTGGACTTCGACATTTTCTGCCCTTTGGCATCACGCACAAGAGCGTGGATGTAGATATCCTTGAACGGCACTTCCTTCATGAAGTGCAGGCCCATCATCATCATGCGGGCAACCCAAAAGAAGATGATGTCAAAGCCGGTGACCAATGTGCTTGTTGGATAAAAACGGGCTACTTCAGGTGTCTCGTCAGGCCAGCCAAGCGTTGAAAACGGCCACAGCGCCGATGAGAACCACGTGTCCAAGACATCTTCATCACGTGTGAGGGCAACGTCTTTCTTGTAGTGCGCGTTGGCTTTGGCCTGCGCATCACTTTCATTTGCGGCAACAAATACTTCGCCATCCGGTCCATACCAAGCCGGAATGCGATGACCCCACCATAGCTGGCGCGAGATGCACCACGGTTGGATGTTATTGAGCCATTCAAAATAGGTCTTTTCCCAGTTCTTCGGCACAAACCGAGCATCGCCATTTTTGATTGCCGCCAACGCAGGCTTGGCCAACGTTTCAGCATCAACATACCACTGATCGGTCAGCCACGGCTCGACGACAACATTGGACCGGTCGCCATGCGGCACAGTGTGGGTCGTCGGTTCAATTTTTGCCAGCAGTCCTTGCCCCGCCATGTCTTTGACGATCTGTAAGCGCGCTGCAAACCGTTCCATGCCGCGATAGTCTTCGGGAACGGTGTTACTCTCGTCACTCGACGCATCAAGGAGATTACCAGCTGCATCCAGAATGTTGATCTGCTCAAGATCGTGGCGCTTGCCGACCTCAAAATCATTGAAGTCATGGGCGGGTGTGATCTTGACGGCACCGGTACCTTTTTCAGGATCAGAATGTTCATCCGCAACGATTGGAATTTCGCGCCCGACCAGAGGCAACACGACGTTTTTGCCAACGATATCTCTATAGCGGTCATCGTCCGGGTGGACGGCAACACCACTGTCACCCAGCATCGTTTCAGGACGCGTTGTGGCCACGACAATAAACCGCTTGGCATCGTCTTTCAGCGGATAGCGGAAATGGAACATGTGTCCGCTGGGGTTTTTCGCTAGGACTTTTGCCAGCGCATCACCGTCAAACGGCTCTTCTTCATCACCATAAGACCATTTGAAAGAACCCGTCGTTTCAACTTGCTCGACTTCGAGATCAGAGATTGCTGTTTGAAATTTTGGGTCCCAATTGACAAGACGCTTGTCTTTATAGATCAGGCCCTCGTCATAAAGCGCAACGAAGACTTTGATGACCGCCTCTGACAGACCTTTGTCCATCGTGAAGCGCTCGCGCGACCAATCACAGGACACACCGAGGCGATGCAACTGATTGATAATGGCGCCGCCAGACTCTTCTTTCCAGGTCCATACTTTTTCAAGAAATTTTTCGCGACCAAGCGTGCGCCGATCCGGCTCCTGGGCCTCAGCTAATTGTCGCTCAACAACCATCTGCGTTGCAATGCCCGCATGATCCATACCCGGTTGCCACAACACATCCTTGCCGCGCATGCGTTCAAAGCGGCACAATATATCTTGAATGGTATTGTTGAGCGCATGGCCCATATGCAGTGAGCCAGTGACATTGGGAGGCGGGATCACAATGCAGAACGGTGGCGCATCCTTACGATCTGGCCTTAAGGCTTTGAAGACCTCATTTTGGGTCCACGTCTCACGAATGCGCGGCTCGATATCGGCCGGCTGATAGGTCTTTTCAAGCATGAAAGGGTGCCGCTAAGAATGAAGGCTTTTCAGGGTGGTGGCGCAGGTGTCCACGGTTGTCAACCTTGCACGACGTCTATTGGCAGGCTTGGCGAAGCTTTCGGTCACGGGACGGTCTTAAAGGCCGGTCGCCGTGGCAGAAATTCTAAAACGCCAAAGCCGAGTGTCAGAAGCTGACCTAACGTCAAACTTAAGAGTTCTTTTTGTCAGAAGACCCTTGCTGTTCTGCGCGCAAAGCACGTTCAACAATCCGCGGCATATTGGCTTCGAGCCATTGTGAAAGCTGCGGCTTCAGCAATTCAACAACGATGTCTTCTAAGCTGCGTGAGCCTGGCGTGGCTGCAACCTTCGCACCAGGCGCAATGCCAGCACCTTCGTCATCGATTGAGCTTTCCGATGTCGATGGCGCAGCGGCTTTTTGAGCGACCACAATTTCAGTTGGCGCTTCGGCTGGGTCATCGTCGGGCAAACTAATGACGTCCGGCATCTTCGGCTGTTTAGCGGTCGGAACAAACCCACCCGTATTGGATTGTGAAGTTACAGCGGCCATGGACTGCATTTGGGCAACCGGATTTGCGTCTGGCAGATCTTGCATTTCAGGCAACAACACCGATGGCGCTTTAGAAGCCTCCATCTCCGCTGGAACAGGCGTCGGGTCTGCTGCCTCCGGCGATCCTGTTGCCAACGTTCTTAAGGCTGCAAAGCTTGGCTCTCGTTTTGGTTTTGGGTCACTATTTTGTTGCGATGGCACCGGTTCTGACTGTGCTGGCACCGGTTCTGACTGTGGTGGCGCCGGTTCTGACTGTGGTGGCGCCGGTTCTGACTGTGGTGGCGATGGTGTTGGCGCTGTCATCGACGCAAACACTTCGGACTTGGAGCCGCCCTCAGACATTGGGTTGGGCACGCGACCACCGGCAACCTCAGGCTGTCGGGGCCCGAGACCTGAGAACGATGGTTTCGCGGTTGCTGTCACGTCGGGTGTAGCAAATGACGATGAGGCAGGCGCTGATGGCGAAAGTTCTGGTGCAGCAGGCGCGGCTACCGAAGTTGGTGTGGCAGGACGCAGGCTTGGTGCGTTTGCGTCACCGGCTGGCGTCAACGTGCCTAAGGGCGTGGCACCCGTTGGCTTTTTCGCACTCAGAGGTGGCACATTGGCTGCAACAGGTGGGACTGGGTCTGCAAACAAGTCTGACAGATCATCATCCGCGACACCAGCGTTGGCGCTGCGCTTTAGATCACCGTTGGCGGCAGATGGTGCGGTTTGTCTTGCTGCACGCTCAGGCTGTGGTGGCGCAGATGGTGGTGGCGAGGACGGGCCTACACCTTTTGATGCACCAAGGGGTGCGCTACCAACAACAACTTGAGACAGCGCGTCTTGCAACCGCCCGTTACCATTGCTGGCAGGGCTGTTGGGTGCTGGAGCACGGGCTGCAGGAGGGCGTGCACCTCCGTTGCTTTTGGCAGCAGTTGAGTCTTGCGCAACAAGCGCACCTTCGTCTGTGTCCACACTGGAGCGAATAGATGCAAGAATTTCTTCCATGCTCTGTTCGCCAGATTTGCCATGCTGGCTCATACGCCTGGATCTCCTAAGACCATCTCAGATTTTCGCGGTGGCCGCCTACTCGTTCCTGGGATAGGCTCACATCATAAACAGTCCCAGGTGGTGATGCCAATGCGCTGGCAGGCCGCAAGCACAACCCACTGTGCATAAACACTTTCTCTGACGGGTACGGAGAGAATATGACCCAGACCGACAAATGATTAGGACCCATCCGTCGGTTTTCCTGTCCGAACCGTTTCAGCAACTTCAATATGTAGCGCCTTTTCGACCATTCTTGGCATATTATCGCTGAGCCATTGGCGCAGCATTGGGCGCAACAGATCTGCGGTCGCGTCTTCAATCTGCTCAGAGGCGCCGTTATCAGAGCCTTCCGGCAGGGGTGGCGGATTTGTTTCCGCCTCAAGACCCTCAGGGGAGACACCAGCCTCGCCCGTTGGCTCAGCCATCTGTTGTGGTGCAGCTACTGCACGGTGATGCGTCGTCATGTCATCACCTTCATTGGCACCTGATCCAGTGATGCTCTCAGTCGCCACATCAAGTCCGCGCCCAGGCAGGTCAAGCGCACCGGGCACAATGGCCCCGATATCCGAATTCGGCACCGTGTTGGCTGCTGGTTGCACGGTTTGTGTGGGCTCCGTTTGATGATGTTCTGACACCGGTTCTGAGGCAGATTTTGGCACTTTTACCTGTTTGGCCTTTGCCTCCGCAGTAGGCCCCATCATTTGCATACGTGTATCTCGGAAAGGTGCCATGACACGTGGCGGCGATTTTGCTGTCGTTTTGGCGGCCGCCTGCGCAACGGACTGCGGTGGCGCTTCGCCGCTGTTGTTTGTTGTGACCTGTGGAGACTGCACTGCTTGGGGCTGTTCATTTGCATCTGCGCCGCCGGCCATTGCAGGCTGCTGACTTGTTTGCTGAACCGCATTGAGATCAGACGTCGCGCCATTTGTGACAGCGCTGGCCTCGGCATGGCCATTTGTGACGGACAAACCACTTTGGTGCACACCATTTTGCATAGACGACACTGGTCCGTTCGTAGTGCTCTGTGTGTCTGCACCATTGTTTGCCAACGAACTCAACGACTGAGCAGCCTTTGGCCGAATGCCGAACCCCGCATCACCATTATCGAGTGATTTTGATTGGCCATTGGCGTGCGGCGTCACCTGGCACTGGTGTGCTTCTTCCTGCTGTGCGACCTCGACACCCTGCGGCACTGTCTTCCCAGAGGTTTGAGATTGCGCGCGTGGTCGAGTGGTGCCCACCACTCGCTTCGGGCCAACATTGCGAATAGCGTCCGTGAGCCGGCCTATGGGGGCGGATTTCTGTTTGGCGTTCAACTTGGCGGATAATTGCCCTCGCGGATCGGAGCTATTTTCTAGCCGAAACATACTGGGCAATTCAAAATCAGGACTGTCATCAGTGTCAACATCGACAGTGCCTGACGCCGCCGTTCGATCAACAGATTTTCGATTGAGATCAATAAGTGGGCTCACCCCACTTGGGTCATCAGCAACAATCCGGCGAATAGACGCCAAGATTTCCTCCATGCTGGGTTGCCCATTTTTTGCAACAAAAGCCATTACGCACCTCACACACTAAACGCGTTGCACAAGAAACGCGTTGCACAAGTACGCCCCCAATCCCCAGATGCTAAAAAGGCCAACCTCAAAACAAATAAAATGCGCCGAATTCTAATTGACGCCCCCTTGCGTCACTTAAGACTAGGCTTGAGGTCAAGTCTCCCCGCTCACGTCACGTTCAATCCAGGATGCCCAGGCGTAGCCAGACGCTAGGCGCCATCCTGGGCAACCGTGTGGCAAAGCTGCAATCAGCCAAAAGAAAATGAAAGCGGCATTGGCAATTTTGCCGCGTGTCGGAAGATCGGGCCGACTGGGCGGCCTCCCGCGGAGGCTGGCTACGGGCTACTTTACGCTGGTGTGCCAATCTTGGGTGGGCTCAATTTTGAGCTCTTCAACGCGACCATCCGCATGCGTAATCGAAGTGCCCCACCATTTGCGGCGCACTTCACCGTGGTGAATTGTCGGGTCATAAACCGGATTGGCCGCGCCGAGAGTCAACACATCAAGGCGGCCAAGCGCTTGCAACAAGGCATACGAATTGACTACCAGATTGCGCTTCGTGGTCTCGAGCTGAACCTGGGAATTGACGTACTCTTGTTCCGCATTGAGAACATCGAGCAGGTCGCGCTGGCCAACGCGTTCTTCTTCGCGCACACCTGCAAGAGCAATCCCGTTGCTTTCCACCTGCACCTTGTCGGATTCCAACTGTGCCCGTGCGGCTGTCAATTGCGACCATGCACCGACCATCGCTGCTTCAGCCGTAACGCGGGCCTGCTCAATCTCCTGGATCAAACTGACATGCGTGTGCTTGGCTTGACGGACACGGGCATGCACCTCACCGCCCTGATAGAACGGCACCGTCAATCGACCGGTCACGGTTGTGGTTTCGGTTTCATCAACGCCAAATCCACTACTCCCACCGCCCTGGCCATAACGGTCAGAGTAGTTGGCTTCAAACTGGACAGAAGGCAACAACTCGCCGCGGATGCGCGCAACAGCGTAACTCGCCGCCTGCTCACGATAAAGGGCTTGCACGACGCTAGGGTTCTCCTGGCGCGCAATTGAAACGGCTTCCGTAACCGAACCTGGTAGACCGCGTGAATAGCTCGACGGCGCTACCAGGCCAGCTGCAGAGTGGCCAACTACTTGCTTGAAATTGGCGCGGCTTGTTTTGAGATTGGCGCGTGCTAGATCCAACGATGAGACGGCACCCGCGCGACGCGCACGCGCCTGAGCAACATCTGTTTTTGTGACCTCACCGACAGCAAAACGTTGCTGGGTTGCATTAAGTTCTTTGGACAACACACGCACGTTGCGTTCATTCAACCGGACAATAGCCTGATCGCGCAGCACATCCATATAGGACGTGACAGCATCCAGCAGAACGGCCTGCTCAACCGTGCGCAATGTCTCGCGGGCGGCGCGGACGTTGGCTTCGCTCTCGCTCACCGCATTACGGGTGCGAAACCCTGTGAAAATTGGCTGCGTGAAATCGATGCTATAACCGCGCGGCTGGTTGTCTACCGTCCGGCTTGGTGGGCCTGTGTTGGTTCTTTGATAATTAACGTCGGCACTGCCGGTAATTGTTGGGCGGTAACCAGACATGGACCGGGCAACATCTTCATCACTGGCTCTGAGGCGCGCGCGCTCGGCATCAATGCGCGGGCTGAAGCGATAGGCGGACGACAACGCCTGCATCAGAGTTTCGGCATGCGCAGGCGAGGGCAACACTGACGTTGCCCCGGCGCACACAATCGCTGCAAACGTAACGCCACCGCGCCACAGGGTTGGTCTCCGGCGTACGCAGATAGAAGTCAGCCCCTGATGATTGTCTTGTGATCGCATGCCGCTTGTTCAAACCCAAATACAGACCAAATCGAAATTATGGTGCGGGCGCGGTCTTGCCCCAAAACTTGGGCGCCGCATTCGCCAGAGGCGGGCATTGCGTCTCCGTATCCACACTCTGTGCACATATCATCCACAACCCTTATAGGCCAAGGTCACGATTCTCAGAAACAAGACAAGTTGCAGAGGTCCTGCATTGAATCCGTCCGTGTCAAGATTCCCACACTTCGCGCGCTCCTCGCCCACACTTCGCGCGCTCCTCGCAAGAGGCTGAATCTGGTTGGCGGCGGAGATGCTCTAAAAGCGGGTTTGTGCCAAGCACAACCTCAAAACCAAGAGATCACCCGGTATTGTTAGCGCTCATTGGTGAAAACGTGAGACTTTTGGCAGACCATTGTCACATGCACGCTCACGCTTGTGCCTGTTTTGACCACCAGGAGAGAGAAACGGTTTAAGACATACTCAGCCCAGCACAGGTCTTGACTAAGCTCTAAAAAGAAAATTCTTCCACAGGCTCAAAACCAGGCAAGAGCGCTGCAGTCGCGTCAAAACAAATGCGTTTGGCGAGGGTTGCGCCATGACGCTGCCAACAACAGGCCTGCCCGGTGCCCCGGCCCCGTACAATCGCAACCAGCCTACCTCCATCCTTTAATTGCTCAAAAAGGGTGTCAGGCGGATTGGCGATTGCGCCTTCCAACACAATGACATCATAGGGTCCGGCTTTGGGATAGCCTTCCGTCAACGGGCCGGTCACGACAGCAACGTTGTCGATCGATAGCCGAGTCTGCGTTTCGATCGCGCGGTCTGCAAGCTCGCTATCGCTTTCCAAAGCCACGACGGTTTCGCCAATCGTGGCGAGCAGCGCTGATGACCATCCGGTCGCGGCACCTACATCAAGGATGACGTCGGTTGCATTGATGTTGGCAGCCTGCATCAGCTTGGCCAGCACGCGTGGTGCATGCTCCGACCTTTGTGCCGACCCGACCCGACCCGGCAGCGTCAACGACCCGTCCAAGTAGGCCAGCGACTGTAGCGCCTCTGGCAAGAATTTTTCGCGTTCAATGGATTGCATCGCACGGGGAATGCGTCGGTCTGAAATGTCACTCGGGCGGATTTGAGATTCCACCATATTATGACGCTGCTCACTCGCATCGACCATTTGAATTCTCCATCAGCACTTAGGGACCAGACCACTTCACCTTAAGGGCAGGCCATGGATTTAAGTTGGCACAGCACCCTCAGAAAAGTTGACCCTGAGGGTGGCCAACCATAGGCGATTGGTTGACATTGCAAAATCGTGAAATCGCCGCGGCCCGTCGAGCCTCCTCATCTGAGGGGCCGGTGTACAGCTTTCCTAACCAGAAGCGGCAATTGGCCGTGCTTGTCCTGCCCCGAACCTCTATGGTAGAGAGCCGCTTGGTTTCCAGTCCCCGAACCCAGTGTTCACACGGGGCGCAACCACCAGCGAAACCGTTCCTGCCGAGAGCGCATCGTGTTGGCCAATCTGGCCACCTAATCCGAGGCGTGATCGTATGAGAGACGCGACAGTGGGCCTAGCCTGACGAATTGGTTAGGGCCTGGTGCGTTTCTTAAACCTTGTGAGGCCACGTGGCGGAGTGGTTACGCAGCGGATTGCAAATCCGTGTACCTCGGTTCGATTCCGGGCGTGGCCTCCATTAAATTGCCTCCTCAATAAATTTCGACGCTATTGGCGCGTGGTGAGCGCCGCAGTGCCCCACAGTTATGGCTAAATCCAGAGGCCCAGGGATTGGAAGATCCGTATACGTTGTTTTAATTCCGGATGTGGCCTCAAAATTTTGTTTTGGTGGCGAATGGCACTTGCCAATGGACGGGTCCCAAGGCTCTGAATTTTTTGCACGTTTCCCCTAGTACCCGCCGAAGCAGTCTGCTATGAGGCCGAGCACTTCAGGGCGCTCCAGGCGTTCATGAGTCTTATTCCGCGGTAGCTCAGTGGTAGAGCAATCGACTGTTAATCGATCGGTCGTAGGTTCGAATCCTACCCGCGGAGCCAAGAGCCATTCCGAGCCAAAAATAACCCAATAAAATCAGCGTCTTGGCAAATAGGCAACGGTTTCACGCCCCCAAAAGGTACACAAACGGTTACACAGTATTGCTGCTAAGAATTTTTAACTCGCAAGAAATTTTCCCACGGCGAACGTCTGCGTTGGGCTGTAAGTTCCTTGGAAAAGAGTTTGCGAGAACTGTATCGGAAACAACACGATCCACGATCGTTACAATCTTCGGTGACTACTAGCTCGCGTGACCCAATTTTAAGCTGCGCTGATAACTTCACCATCCCAATGCTCAACCGCAACGGCACTGCCATCTACGACGCTTGCAGCATAGACAGCGGTCCAAGTTCCAGAGGCCAACGCTAAGTTTATTAGTTCTGTCCGGTCAACATCAGGCTCTTGATAAAAAACCAAAGTTCCATCGTCTTGAACTCGCGCGGCATCAGCATGAACGTAGATTTCACCTGATTGGGACTGAGAAGTCTTCACGCACCAATAAAATCGACCATATTTGTCCGAACCGGATGTCATAGAATATCGCTTTCATGAAATAGATTAGTTGAGCTTGTTTTTGTATTCCTTCAGAAGGCGTTTTGCATGATTGCGCGCCCTTTCGCCCTTCACTTTCCCGAGATGGTCAAGTAAGGGCCAGCCGTTAAATTTAATAAACTCATCTAGCTTTGCTTCCAATTCGGCCATTGGTACCGTCAGGTTTTGCCTGTGCTGGTCTTCGAAATATCGCAAAACGAGATCAATAACGCGATTTTTTGTCTTCTGCTCATTTAGCAGAAGATAATTGGTACCAACAGTAACGTCCTTTTGGGTTGGTGCACCGCGTTTGCCGGTGTGATAGGTCAACCCCATATCTGGAGCTTTTAGATCAGCGCGGCTCATAATCAGTTCGGCGGAAGTCATGGGATTGTTTTCCGACGTGGCAACCCAAAGCATTTTATTCTCAATGGACGCAAAGAAGTTGTGCGCCATTTCGCTCGATCCGTCATAATCGGGGCAGAGGGTACAAATCTTTTTAACTTCACGATATGCGTTAGCACCCGCTCCGCGGATGTCGTCAACAATGTCTCGAAGTTCGGCGACAATCCCGTCGTCATCCGGATTTTTTAAGCGGTCTTTGTCAATTACAAAGCCGCTGGTTGCAAACTGAACCAATATGTTTGTGGCCCAACGGCGGAACAGAATACCAGCACCTGAATTGACCCTATACCCCACATAGAAAGCTACATCTAAGGCATAATGCGTCGTGTTGTATGCCTTACCGTCTGTGGCAGTTACGCGGAATTTCCGCGTAACTGAATCTCCAAGTTCTCCGCCCTCAATAAACTTTTTGACATGGTCTCCAACGGACCGAACGCTGACCCCAAACATCTGCGCCAATTGCTTTTGGGTAAACCAGGGCTGATCACCTTCGAATCGGAGTTCAGCGAAGTCGCCCTTGTCGTTTGAATAAATGAGGAAGCGCGCACCTGTATCGTCTTCAAACAATTGAACAGGGTGATTTTCGTTCCCAGATTGTAGATCCACCGGACTAGTTCTAGCGAACCGGGCCAGTGCTTCGTCAACGGGAACATCCAACTTAACAGACGGGTTGGATTTACGTTTGGTTTTTGCCATGCGTCAGATTCTTGCGGGTCCGCAGCGATTTGGTGTGATCAAGGAAGGCCTAAACACGCGTGCCTTCTTGCAAATAAGTTTGCCTGAACGGTAGCACATTTCTTCTAGATGTTTCTGCATTTGCTTGGCGGTTATCCAGTGCAGAAAATTGGCTCCTTCATGCGCACAAAAAAAGGGCAAAATGGCTCCCGATTTGGGATTCGAAACTTGCCGTGTTTTGGGGCTTAAAGCGGTTACACAAAAGGTGTCTCATTTATGGCTCTATGATTCATAACGCAACTGTATTGATTATATTAATTATTTTTAAAATTTCTGACTAGCAAATACCCGCGGAGCCAAGGTTGACGCGTTTGTCATCTGGTTTCCTGACCTACGTGCTCAATCACTCTCTATTTCACGCATGTTCTGTTTGCGGTCCTTGGCGATCGCCAACGGCCATGCCCACTCTAGGTCAACCTGCGAAACGTTGGGTTCGACTTTGAGCAGATAAGTTGATCGCCAGTTATGAGATAGAGCGTTGAGCAAATAGCTTCACTGGTACGAGAAAAGGCGCGACGCTCTAGATCAAAAATGTGTAGCAGTGACGGCGTGCAGGCTGTCGGCTTGCCACGTCACGTCACGTCACGTTAAATGTTGCGCGTTTTATGGGGCGAGACTTTGTAGTGAACTGGCCGGTGGTTTATCTTCCGCTTCCCACGCCCGTGCAATCGAGGCCACACCATCACGTCCATAAATATCAAAGCGGAAATGCGCTTCGCCATTGAGCTCGGCCCAGCCTGTGATGTAGGCAAAATAAACCGGTACAGGACGTGTCAGGGTGATGTCGACGGGCTGACCGCCATTAAGGACAGCTTGAACATTGCGCGGCACGCCCTCACCCCATGTTTGCTCATAGCGCAGCAACCATTCGACAACATCAAACACGTTCTGCACGCGCACACAGCCAGCACTAAAGGCGCGCGAATTCTGCGCAAATAAGTTTTTAAGCGGCGTGTCGTGCATGTAAACGCCTTCAGGGTTCTGCATATCAATACGCACCAACCCAAGCGCATTCTTTGGACCAGGGTCCTGCTTGAAGCGGATTTTTTTAGTGTCGACAAAGTCCCAATTGACATTAGTCCGGTCTATTTCTGGGCCATTAAAATCACCCTCAACGATGCGAATGCCTTCCTTGTGTAGAAAGTCTGGCTCTTTGTGCAGGCGTGGAATGATATCGAGCACCGCTACACTTTCCGGCACCTTCCAGAATGGGAAAAAGTTGACACCTTTGATCATGGCGTGAAGACGCGGCGTCTCGCGACCTTGGCGACCTACAATGACACGCTGGCGCAACTCGACTTGATGGCGGTCTACGGCCTCCAACTGGAAGGCTGCGGCATTGACGAGGACATAGCGATCATCTGATGGTGCCATGCGCAACAGCGCTGCTATGCGGTCATAGTTTTGGCGCAGTTGCTGCAATCGTTTTTGTGCGGGAACATTGAGCGAGGCAAGGGTCGATCGATCAACACGTCCTGTCGGGCGCAAACCATGACGGTTTTGAAAACGCTTGACGCCTTCGGCCAATTCAGCCGTTAAAGTGCGGTTTGAGAAGTAGCCTGACTTTTTGCGATAATCACCCGTCACCTGCAAAATTCGACGCAACGCAGGCACCCGGTCATCGGTATCACCAACACGGATCATCCGCTTGCCGGGCATCGCCGGCCAGCCGCCTTTGGCAACGATGCGCTGATATCGCGCAATTGCACGCTCCATCGCATAGAGCATTTCATCAGACCGCCACGGCACGGCATTACGGCGCAAATCGTTAAGCGGTACTTTGTTGATTTGAGAGGTGCTTCGCCGCTGGGTTGTCGAACGGCCACTGCCAGACGAGCCATTGAGCCCTTCCCACCAGCGCGTCGGATTAGCCTCAGCACCTGTGGACACGACAATCAACACAAGGCCAGCAAGGACTGCGAAGACAGGGACAACGATACGCGACGCCGTGCGGCTCAAAGCTCCAGCAAGGCGCAAAACAGTTTGCAGTTTCATTCTGGCGTTGGTCATCAATTCGTCAATCACATTCTGCGCCTTCGGAGCCCCTGCTTAGCGTTATACGCGGCAACGGCCAAATCGAATCCGGGGATTTTAGAGGTTTACTGTAGGAAAGATCGATGTGGCCAAAGAAAGACTGTTTTTTGGCTTTGGCAAGGGCTTAGCCCGTGTCGTAAAAGCCAATGTGGCCTCATGGAAACACCCAACGCGCACCCGCTCACACCCGCGCGCGAACAGCGTTGTAAAAATGCGACGTGATCAGGCTTTGCCCAACCTCAGGGGTCTCGTGCCCTCTCAAGAAAAGTGGTCATAGCCGGTTTGCTCAAAAGCCATTGGCACCCCATCTGGGCCCGCGAATACAACATCATGATCGTTGTTCAGCGACCCGATCTCCGTGACCACGACACCGGCGACCTCCGCTGCATCAGCAAACGCCTGTTTTTGATCTACGGGCACCGCGGCCAGAACCTCATAGTCACCACCTGAAGTGAGTAATGTTTTCGCCTCAAGGCCACCGGCAGCAACGGCTTGCAGCGTTGGCGCCGATATAGGCAACAACGCGCAATCAACCTGCACCCCTGTGTCACTGGCTCGGGCCAAAGCGCACGCGTCTTTGACGAGGCCATCTGAGATATCAATCGCGGCGCTCGCATAGCGCTGCAGCACCGGTGCGAGGCGCGTTCTGGGCTTTGGTCTGTGATAGCGGTTGAGCAGAAAGTTGGTATCACTGTCGCCGAGTTGCCAAGCTGGCTTCAATGCATCATCGCGGCGCAAAGCCAAACCAACTCCAGCATCACCAATGGTCCCGGTTAGAAACAGTGCATCCCCCGCGTTGCCGCCAGATCGGCGCACCATCTTTGTCTTGGGAACCCGACCAAGCGCCGTAATCGTGATCGACAACAGACCTGGTCTTAAATCGGTATCGCCGCCCGCTAAGCTGATCCTAAACACCGACTGAGCGGCACCAAGGCCGCTGACATATCCGGTCATCCACTCATGCGAGGGCGGCTCTGGAAACGCAAGTGACATCAGATAACCTATCGGTTCTGCACCCTTGGCAACGAGATCTGAAACATTTACTGCAAGCGCTTTCCAGGCAATGTCAGCGGCGGCATCATCTGCAAAAAAGTGCACACCCGCAGCAACAGCATCAACCGTTGCTACAAGTTCATGTCCGTCGCCAACATCAAGTGTTGCAGCGTCATCACGGAGCCCAAGCGCACCAGCAACATCTTTTGCAAGCGGTGCTAAATAGCGTTGAATGAATTCGGTTTCGGAACTGGTGGCACTCAACTTGGACATTTTACTCTCTGATGAAGTCCCGCCTTTGTGAGTAAACCAGTTTATTCATTTCGCTGTGAGCGGGAGCCACGTGCGGTTTCCAATGCTCACTTAGCTGGTTTTTGTGGCCGCTTTTGTGCTCAGCTCTTCGCCGCGCAACTGCCCACCAAGAGCATCCAAAACGCCGTTGATCACACGCGGTTCATCATCTGAAAAGAACGCATGTCCAACGTTTATATATTCATTGATCACGACCCGTAGTGGAACATCTTTTCGCGCAATCAACTCATACGTGCCGGCACGTAAAATGGCACGTAGGATGGAATCCACGCGCACAAGCCGCCACCCCTCAGCCAATTGCTTGTCAACCAGCGGATCAATCTCACGTTGGCGCTCCACAACACCCTCAACAATCGCCGTAAAAAACTCTATGTCCCCACCAACAAGGTCACTCTCAGGCTGCGGCTCTGCACCTGCTTCATCCGCACCGAGTGCAAATCGAAACTCAGCAAATTCGTTGATAACATCACCGACATCAGCACCTGCAAGATCCATTTGATAGAGCGCTTGCACAGCACCGATGCGAGACAAATAGCGCGGCTGGGGCTTGGCCGAAGTCTTTGTTTTTGGCTTGTCCGCCGATTGACTGCTCATAGCTCACTTCTCATAATTCGCTGCTCATGGAGCGAAAATAGCGTCAGACACGCTCGCACAGCTTGCGCCCCTTTGCTCTCTTCATTGCCTGTAGCCCGCACCATAGCTTGCTGTTTATTCTCAACAGTCAAAATGGCATTGCCCAAAGGTATTTGGTGGCGCATCGCCGTTTCTATCAAAAAATGATTGGCATTGTTAGCAACGATATCGAAATGCGCCGTTTCACCTCGAATGACGCACCCCAACACAACCACACCGTCATAGCCATCTGTATCATTTGTCGGGATAACGCCATCCCTTGCCGCACATTCGAGGGCCAGCGGAATTTCCAATGCACCAGGAACTGTAATCACATCATAAGAAATGTCATGACGTCTCAATTCACCAGTGGCGCCCTCAAGAAGCGCATCGGCAACATCCTCGTAATAGCGTGCCTCAATAATTAAAACACGAACTGTCGAACCGCGTTGCTCGCGAGCAGTAGCATCATCTGGGATAGTCGTATCTTCCGCCATCACTGTTTTTTACTCAAGTCTTTGTGTTCCAACGATACTCAATCCAAATGCATCAAGACCGACATAGATATGTGCGGGAGAATTGGTCAATAGCGTCATATCGCGCACGCCAAGCGCACGCAAAATTTGAGACCCGACGCCGGTCTCTACCTGGCGCCGTCCAGATTCGCCTTGTTCGCCCTCAGGTGCGGCACGCCTTTTAACCCAATCTGAAACGCTGGTTGGTGCCAAATCACGGATCAAAACAATGACACCACGATCGGCCTGAGAAATTGCCTTCATGGCTTTGGCGATTGAGGTTTCTGCCTCTTGGGTTTCATCAATGCCGAGCAGATCACTGGCTGCATTCACCGCATGCACGCGCACAAGAACCGGACCTGGCTTTGACAGATCGCCCTTCACTAACGCGAGATGCTCAACCGGCTCAACCGTGGTTGTGAAGACATGAAGATCAAAGTCGCCGCCAAACTGACTTGTGACAACGGTCTGCGCCACCGGTTCAATGAGCCGGTCGTTTTGCAACCGGTAGGCAATCAGACTTTCGATAGTGCCTATCTTCAGTCCATGCATATTGGCAAATGGAATAAGATCAGGCACGCGTGCCATGGTGCCATCATCGTTCATGATCTCACAGATCACAGCGGCAGGAAAAAGTCCGGCAAGTGCCGCGAGATCAACAGAGGCTTCCGTGTGACCCGCACGGATCAACACGCCACCCTCACGAGCGACAAGCGGAAACACATGGCCAGGTGACACAATGTCATCAGCCATCTTTCCAGAATCAATTGCTGTTGCAATCGTGCGCGCGCGATCATGGGCTGAAATGCCGGTTGTTATGCCGACCCGGGCTTCAATCGATTGTGTGAACGCGGTACGCAGGCGTGACGCGTTTGAGCGCACCATGTTTTCAAGTCCAAGTTCGCCAGCGCGCGCGGACGTGAGAGCCAGACAAATCAATCCACGGCCATGCTTGGCCATGAAGTTGACCGCATCCGGGGTTGCCATTTGGGCAGGGATAACGAGATCGCCTTCATTTTCACGATCTTCAGCGTCAACCAGCACCACCATGCGCCCGTTGCGCATATCCTCCAGAATTTCTGGCACTGACGACATCATGCCATTGTCGTTTTTCTGGGCAGCGCCCGGATCGGTTTGGCTCAACGCTTGAACTCCATCATGCGGGCGACGTAGCGCGCAAACATATCAACTTCAATGTTGACAGGGTCTTGTGGCTTTTTGCGCCCCCAGGTCGTGTGGGTCAAGGTATGGGGGATGAGATTTACAGAGAACCGGTTGCCGACCACAATGTTGACCGTCAGCGACGTGCCATCAAGTGCAACAGAGCCTTTTTGGGTAATAAAGCACGCCACATCATCAGCAACTTCAAACTTAAACCGTTGGCTGTCGCCATCTTGTTCAACATTTAGAATCCGCGCTGTGCCATCCACATGGCCAGTAACAAGATGACCGCCAAGTTCATCGCCTGCTTGAAGGGCCCTTTCAAGATTAACCTTGGCACCAATTTGCCAGTCACCAAGCGTTGTTTTCGACAACGTCTCGTTGGAGACATCAAATGACAGACGAGATCCCGTCGCAAGCTCTTGGATGTCCGTCACCGTCAAACAGCAGCCATCACACGCCACCGATGCGCCAACCGCGACTGATGCCGACTGGAAGCCGCTCGCAATCTGAAACTGCCCGCCATCACGGGCAACCAATTCGCCAATATCTGTGATGATGCCAGTAAACATCGGGGCGGGCCTTTGAGCGCCATTGTGGCGTGATTTCAGGGTTTTGGCACATATCCGCAGGTGTTTAAACCAGCGACGTCAGCGCAGGCGGACGAAAGGTAAAACAGGCATCGTGCCCAACAGAGCGTGCGCTCACCGATGGGCCTGGGTCGCATCCCAAATGCTGGCTCACCATGGCCTGAATGGCATCCCCCGCACCAGGATGGTGGGCGTCCTTAGCGCCGACAAAAACCACCACTTCATCAACGAGACCTGCATCCTGAAAGCGGCGCCAGGTCTTTGGCCCACCCTCTACCAAGAGCCTGGTGACGCCGCGCCCGGCAAGCGCGTGCAGAAGGTCTTCAACCCGAACCTGCGCCCGCTCCACCCTGTCATCGGAGGGCGCGCTTAAATTCAAGTCTACAGCACCCACGTCATGCACCACCTCGCCACTGCCGTCACTATACACCAGCCACAATGGCGCTGTGTCTCGGGTGGCATAGAGCTGTGTTTGGGAGATGGACTGAAGATCGGAGGTCACTACTATACGCACCGGCGAGCGCGCCTCAAGCCCTGGCAAGCGGCAGGTCAACGCCGGATCGTCATCGTGCATCGTGGCTGCACCGATTAAAATTGCATCGGCCTCGGCCCGCAACTGATGACCAACGGCACGCGACAACGGGCTTGTAACCCAACTGGGCTGACCTTTACCGCCACGCGGTACCGAGCCATCTGACGCCAACGCGAGCTTAAGTTGCACAAACGGACGGTGCTGACTGATACGCAAAATATGACCCCGAGTCAGCCAATCAGCTTCACGCGCAGCGACACCACTTTGGACTGCAATATGGGCTGCGCGCAGCTTGGCAAGACCTTGTCCTGCCACGCGCGGGTCAGGGTCCTGGATACCAACCACGACCCGTGAAAGGCCCGACCCAATGATGCCTTCAACACACGGAAGTGTCTCGCCATGGTGGGAACACGGCTCGAGCGTAACGTAAAGCGTTGCACCTTGTGCAGCGGCTCCAGCTTTGGCGAGCGCCTGGCTCTCCGCATGTGGCCTGCCGCCAGGTGCGGTAACGGCGCGCGCGATCACTTCACCGGATTTGGCATGAGCAACGACAGCGCCAACAGACGGATTCGGTGCTGTTTGACCAAGTCCGCGGCGCGCGGTTGCAATCGCTAGGCGCATCATGCGGGTATCAAATTCAGCTCCATCCATCGGGCGACCTTGATCTTTATCGGGGGGCAACAGGGTGAACTTGGAAACGTGCGGCCACACATTGACCACCCATTGAGCTCAATACCTGCACACTATCAAACGCTGTATCGCTGCACGCATGGCTCAGTCTATGGTTTGCCGGGCACAGGCAATACCGTGATATTGTCCTTATTTGCAATCGGTGTCTCATCGCCAGCACCAACTGCATGCGGCGCCGCTTCGCCATCGTCCACCGAAGCATCCGCAGAAGCTATCTCGCCGAGCACTTCTTGAAAATCTGCAACTTCGCGAAAGTCACGATACACGGATGCAAAGCGTACATAGGCCACCGGATCAATGCCTTTAAGGCCAGCCATCACGTAAGCGCCAATGACTTGCGACGTTACCTCGCCATCACCTCGGCTCTCCAAACGGCGTACAATATCTGACAGCAGAAGTTCAACCTGCTCACGATCAATAGGCCGTTTGCGCAGCGCAATCTCAACCGACTTAGCAAGCTTTTCGCGATCAAACACAACCCGGCGACCAGACCGCTTGACCACAATCAATTCCCGCAGTTGCACGCGCTCAAAAGTAGTAAACCGCGCATCGCAATTGGGGCACACCCGGCGGCGACGGATTGCGGTATTATCCTCAGTGGGTCGACTGTCTTTGACCTGTGTGTTCTCGCCTGTGCAGTGCGGGCAACGCATGGATAGGGTTCCAAATCTAAAAAAGGCGCCCTGCGCGAATCTCAGAACGCCTTATCTTTTTAGCTTGGATTCGATCTTAAGAATAGATCGGGAAATTCTTGCACAGCGCCGTTGCTTCAGCCTTTATCTTGGCCTCTACAGCAGCGTTTCCGTCTTCGCCGTTGGCGGCCAAACCGTCGAGAACCTCTGCGATCATGCGGCCGACTTCTCTAAATTCAGCCTCGCCAAACCCGCGGGTCGTACCGGCAGGAGCGCCAAGGCGGACACCTGATGTCACCATCGGTTTTTCAGGGTCGAACGGTACGCCATTTTTGTTGCAGGTTATGTTGGCCCGGCCCATGGCCTTTTCAGAAATATTTCCGGTTAATTTCTTTGGTCTGAGATCAACCAAGATCAAGTGGCTATCGGTGCCACCAGATACAAGCGCAAAACCTGCATCGACCAACACTTCACCCATCGCCTTGGCGTTGGTAATGACACTTTTGATGTAGTCTTTGAATTCCGGCTGTAAGGCTTCGCCAAAGGCAACCGCCTTACCCGCAATCACATGCATCAACGGGCCACCCTGAATACCAGGAAAGATCGCTGAATTTACTTTCTTGGCAATGTCGGCATCATTGGTCAGGATCATGCCACCACGAGGACCGCGCAGCGTTTTGTGTGTTGTGGTTGTCACAATATGGGCGTGTGGAAATGGATTTGGATGTTCGCCTGCAGCAACAAGACCTGCAAAGTGAGCCATATCAACCATCAGTACTGCGCCAACTTCATCAGCAATTTGACGGAATGCGGCAAAGTCCCAAACGCGGGGATAAGCCGAGCCACCAGCAATGATAAGAGCGGGGCTAGATTCCTTTGCGATCTTGCGCACATTGTCCATATCAACCAGGTGCGTGTCTTCAGTCACCTGGTAGTGAACTGGATTAAACCATTTGCCCGACTGATTGACTTTAGACCCATGTGTTAAGTGGCCACCGTGGGCAAGATCAAGACCAAGGATGGTGTCACCTGGTTTAATCAACGCATTGAACACACCCTGGTTTGCCTGACTGCCAGAATTTGGCTGTACGTTAGCAAAGCCGCAGCCAAAGATTTTTTTAGCGCGCTCAATAGCAAGCGTTTCCACAACATCAACATGCTCGCAGCCACCATAGTAGCGACGACCAGGATAGCCTTCCGCATACTTGTTGGTCAGCACACTGCCCGCAGCATCCAGCACAGCTCGTGAAACGATATTCTCAGAGGCAATCAATTCAATTTCATGTTGCTGACGATTCATTTCGTTGTTGATCGCCGTCGAAATTTCAGGATCCGTTTCGCTGACCGAGGACTTAAAGAATTTGTCTGTGGAGCCTGCCTGTGACTTGTTGTTTAACATCGATTTCCTCTCAAATTTCCAGATGAGCCTATTCTCGCGCCAGGCGCAACTGGCCCGCCCTTGTTTGTGTGCCAAATTGCCCATACCATAGTACAATACGCAATAGTAAAAACGCCGCGCGGCGGCGAATGCTCTCTTTGGATATTAAGGGTGGCAAGCTTAGGTGTGAGCACAGAGCGGTCAGAACGAATGATCCAGAGCAAATAACAGCTCAAATCCAACTTATTCGGCCGCAAGACGTACCGTTTTACCAGCTGAGACAGGGCATGCAGCCCACAATTCCTGAAGCGCGGCAATCAAAGCGTCAAGCTGTGTCCCAGTATGCTGCGGACTTGGCGTCAGTCGAATACGCTCAGTGCCTCGCGGTACCGTCGGGTAGTTGATCGGCTGCACATAGATATGATGCTGATCCAACAGAGCGTCGGTTACGGCCTTGCAGTGCACAGGATTACCGATCATGACCGGTACGATGTGGCTATTGTTATCCATCACCGGCAATCCAACGTCTGCCAGACGCGCCTTGAGCGTATTTGCTTGAGCATGAAGTGCGGTGCGCTCTTCAGAGCTGTTTTTGAGATGACGCATTGAAGCAAGCGCGCCAGCAGCCAATGCAGGTGCCAACGATGTTGTGAAAATAAAGCCAGGTGCGTAACTGCGCACAGCATCACAAAGGTCGCGTGTCGCGGCGATATAACCACCCATCACACCAAATCCTTTAGCCAAAGTGCCGTTGATAATATCAACGCTATCCATCACACCATCGCGCTCGGCAATACCACCCCCGCGTGGCCCATAAAGACCAACGGCATGGACCTCATCCAGGTACGTCAGGGCGTTGTATTTCTCCGCTAAATCACAAATATCCGCGATAGGAGCGATGTGGCCATCCATCGAATAAACGCTTTCAAAGGCGATAATCTTTGGAGTTTCAAGCGGAATTGATTTGAGCTGTGCTTCCAGGTTTTCTAAATCGTTGTGGCGAAAGATTTTCTTTGGACCACGACCATGGCGAATGCCTGCAATCATCGAAGCGTGGTTCTTTTCATCTGAAAAGATCACGCAGCCTTCGAGCAGTTCGGCCAGCGTTGACAGTGTGGCATCATTGGCAACGTATGCTGAGGTAAACAGCAGTGCTGATTCCTTGCCATGCAGATCGGCAATCTCAGCCTCAAGTTCCACATGATAGTGCGTCGTGCCGGATATATTACGTGTGCCACCTGAACCCGCACCGACAGTATCGACGGCTTCGTGCATCGCGGCGATGACTTTTGGATGCTGCGACATGCCGAGATAATCATTCGAGCACCAAACAGTAATCTCACGCGGGCCATCTGCTGCAAAGTGTTCGGCGGTTGGGTAAGCACCGCGGCAGCGCTTCAAATCTGCAAACACGCGGTAGCGGCCTTCCTGGCGCACCAAATTCAAGGCGGATTTAAGTTGCCTGCGATAGTCCATACTCGTTCCTTGTAACCTCTATCTGGCCTTGTAACCTCTATCTGGAGCCTCACCGCAGCTCAGTGTGACACACGCAAGACAGTTTAGACTTGTACAAAGCCCAGTCGGTTCAAGCTATTATCCTCCCTGACGAGGACTGACCAATCAACCGAGCGTGATGTCGCGGACAATCTTCCCGAGACGGAGCTTAATTACAAGAGATATGAGCGTAATCAAGCGACTTCGGGCCCAGATTTTGGCCACCATAGGGCAATTTGAGCATATCGATCGCGCTTTAAATTGTTCGCTGTTTGATCACCGCGCGCTCCTCCTCGGGTTGAGATGGTGCGCCGCTGCGAGATCATCGATCACTGAGCACTGGATATTGCGCACTGATAAGGTGGGCGGCGCGCAGCAAGGTGAGCCCGACGGTCCAAAAATCAGGTAACCTAGATCCACTTGCGAAAAGTTAGGTTCGACTTTGAGCAGATTAAGTTGATCGCCAGCCTTGAGATTAGAGTCTTGAGATTAGAATCTTGAGATAGAGTTATGAGATAGAGCGTCGCGCAAACAGCTTCGCTGTGTACAACAAAAGACGCAACGCTCTAGTAAGAAACACCAAGATCTCCGATGCCGTCACGCTCATACAAGTCGCGGCGGAAATTAATGACACCGTCCTTGGTAGCCCAGGCGGTAATGTAGACAAAATAAAGCGACACACGTTTGCGCAGGCTAACGTCAATCCGCTTGCCCTTTTCGCGGACATATTCGATGCGGCCTCGGCTCCAACCGGACCGACCTTCAAGTAGCCACGCGGCGAGCTGTTCGATATTGCGCACGCGAATGCATCCTGAACTGGCGGCCCGCACGTTGCGTCCAAACAGCGATTCCGATGGCGTATCGTGCATATAGACCGAGTGGCTATTGTTAAAGTTGATTTTCAAAAAGCCAAGTGGGTTATCTTTTCCAGGCTGCTGGCGATACGACAGCCGGTAGGGCTCAGACGAGTCCCAATTGACTTTCTCAGGATTTAATTTTTTGCCGCCGCTGTAGGCATCAATACCGTATTTGACGAGCACGTTTTTACCCGCTGACGCCATCTCTTTGCCCTTTGGGATCAAATCCTTCTTGACTACTGTTGGCGGCAATCGCCACACAGGGTTGAAATTCATTTGGTGGATTTTTGTCTGTAGCAGCGGTGTTGGTCTTTCAGGTTTGCCAACAACACCGGTGTGACGCGAGACAACTTTGTCATTCCTCACCGCCTCAACCTGAGCTGCCGGAATATTGACCACGACGTATTTCTTTTTGCCAAGGCCACGGTAGTTCTTCAGGCGACCAAAATTTTTATTAAGCTGCTTGAGGCGCACTTCTACTGGCACGTTAAGTGCTGCAATCGTGCGCCAGCCCACAACCCCTGTCGGCGTCAAACCGTTTAAGGCTTGAAAACGCTTCACGCCTTTAAGAAGGCTGCCATCAAAGTACTCGTCAAAAAAAGAACTGGGCTCAAGATTACCTGACGCCACCAACCGTTTTCGCAATTCGGAAACGAACGGGGCTGATTGTCCCGACCGCAAAACAGTCTTCCTGGGCAGCGTTGGCAACTTTCCCCATCCGCCATCAGCGACAATTTTCTCATATTTTTTGATAGCCGCCTTGGTGGCTTTGATGTTCGCCGGCGACAGCGTTGGAAATCCTGGCGGCGGATTGCGCTCCCATTCTTTGATAAACGTGCGGTCATAAGGCTCACCCGTCACATGGTTGCCGCGCAGCGCATCGCGGATGTCATAGCCGAGTGCAGGCACAGCAGCAGCAGCCGCCGCGATCGTCACCAGTCCCAACAGACCCAAACGGTTTCGCGTCATATGTTTCACGTCGCCTCTAGAGATGCGTTGTTGATCACCTGGTCCACTGTCACATTATGCTCGCATATGTTGAAAGCAAGGTGGCCCCTGAATTCGTCAATCGCCCAGGCCGTACAGTATAGGCACCGCCGACCCCAGCTTATATTCTATTTTGCGATATTCGTGTCAGGGCGCAAGGGTCAATTAAAAATCATCCCGGTAGGTTGCCGAGCGTGGTGCCGCCTCGCAACAAACCACGCAGCCCAAAAAGGCCCTGGGAGGAATTCCCGAGGCCTTTTCAGGTTGTATTGTGTTTCATCTGAAGTTTACAGGCGATAGCGAATTTGGTCTGACCAGAAACGCTCTAAACGCAACAGAGCTTTGTTGAGCACCTGAACATCGCCGGAATGTACCTGGCCGACTGCCTCAAGAGAGGTCAGCTGACGGTCGTATAGCTTATTGACAACGTCACAGGCCTGTTGGCCCTTCGGCGTCAAGCTGACACGAACACTACGGCGATCTGTTTCCGAACGCTTATAGTGCAGGTAGTCCATATCCACGAGCTTTTTCAGATTGTACGAAACATTAGATCCGAGGTAGTAACCACGGCTCTTGAGTTCGCCTGCTGTCAGTTCATTATCACCAATGTTGTACAATAGCAGTGCCTGGACGGAATTGATGTCAGAACCGCCAAGGCGGTCAAACTCATCTTTGATTACATCCAAAAGCAATCGATGCAGGCGTTCGATAAATCGAAGTGCCTGCAAATATTCAGACCGGAAGCTATCCTCCTGGTCCTTAGGCGCATGCGTGTGCGCAGCTTCTACCGCAACAGCCATAAGATCCTGCCTTTATAATTACCTGTTTGACGCATCCCGGTTTCTCCGGGTTGTCCTAAAGGTAACAGCGGCAGTTAAAGCTTACCTAAATAGGCATAGTAAAAGAATAGTTATGAGGTGGTCGTGTGAACCAAACCTTAGTGATGTACGTTGTGAACGCCCGTAATATGGGTCTCTCTAACACCACCAAACCTACGTTTTTAGTCTGTTTTCAGCTATTCATAGTCTATTAAGTAAAAACGCAATTGCTCTGTTTACGATCGTGAGGTTTGCATTTCTTCGCGCGTAGGCAACGAAAAAACATCACCTGTAACAGGTTGAAATATTTCATTGACCATGTCTTTTGTGACAGCTGCCAATGTTGGTGGCAGCCACTTTGGATTTTGATCTTTGTCGATGAGAGCCGCGCGAACACCCTCGGGAAATTCGTGAGACAGCAAAAAGCGCGACACGAGAGTGTAGTCAACAAGCAGTGTTTCTCTTAAATCCATATCGCGCGCGGCGCGAATATGTTTGAATGTCACCGCAAGCGCCAATGGGGACTTAGTCCCCAGCTCATTGACAACCTTGCGCGCCCAACCCGCATGATCACCTGACACAGCCTCAAGCCGGGACAGGATGGCGACCACACTATCAGCAGAAAAACAGTGACGAATCACGCCTGTTATAGGCGCCAGTTCTGATGGGCCCGGGTGCTGGTGACGCTCATCCAGCACCTGGTCCACAGGCTGGACATCCCTCACGTCCTCAACAATGCCATCAAATTCAGCCGCCCCTATACAATGAGTGACAAGGCCGAGATTGTAGGCTGTGGCCCGCGAGACACGCCGCCCGGTCAGTCCAAGATAGAGCCCGATGTGATCCGGCATACGTGCCAGAAGATAGCTGACGCCAACATCGGGAAACAGTCCGATTGCCGTCTCCGGCATGGCAAAACGATAGCCTTCGCCTGCAATGCGATGCGTACCATAGGACGTGATGCCAACCCCGGACCCCATCACCAAGCCTTCAATTAATGATATTGTTGGCTTTGAAAAGCACTCGTGCTGCCAATTGAGGTAATATTCGTCTTGGAAACCTTTGCGGGCGGCAGCCATATCCTGTTTGGCCAGATCAATTAATTCGCGCACATCGCCGCCGACCGAAAAAGCCCGCTCCGAGCTTGAGCGAATAGCAATGGCATAGCTCATCGGGTCGCGCGCGACATTTGGCAACAGTGCCGAAATTGCAGCACGCATCCCAATCGTCAACGCATTGAGGGCCGCTGGCCGGTCCAGCGTCACCACATTTAGAGCGCCTTGTTTTTCAATACGAATATCGTCGTTGCTTTGGCTAGTCATGGCACCGCCAGTTTAGGTTTTGGTCGGCACGGTATTTATATGGATCCGGCAAACAGTTATTCTGAGCGCACATCGCCATGCCCGTTGCATCGCCTGTTTTTGTCGCTATACAGCCGTTCGAGGCACGATGAAAGCAGGAAAGCCGTATTGGCCTCATTGCGTTTCATGGGGGCGTACAGCGCATCTGCCGCGCGGCGCAGGGTTGGACCCGAGACTATGATGAGATTTATGCGCGCTGTATGGTTGGGCCTGGCTCTGACAATGGTGGCTGTGTCGCCGTTGATCACGGCCCTGCCCGCATGGGCTGACAAATCTGAAACCAAAAGCACGCCTGCGCCAAAGTCCGCCAAGTTCAAGAAAAACGGCAAGACAGCCCAACCAAAATTGGCAACACCCATACCCGTCCCAATCCCTGCGACTTGGAGCATCGAAGAAATTGCAGAAGAGCGCCAACTCTGTCGACAGATGTTGGCGGCGATTGATGCAGTCGCACTTCCCGAAGCCAGCTTTCGCAAGGGCAAGTGTGGGGCAGCAGCCCCAATACGTCTCGTCTCCGTTGGCAAGTCTCCTCAAGTTGTCTTATCGCCGCCGGCGATCATGACCTGCAGGTTGGCTGCTGCTATTCACCGTTGGTCGACCCAAGATTTGCAAAAACTTGCAAAAAAGCACCTCAACGATCAGATCATTCGCATCGAAGTGATGAGTGATTATTCCTGTCGCAATGCTTACGGACGCAAAAGTGGTCGTCTTTCCGAACATGCCTTAGCCAACGCCTTGGATATCCGTGGTTTTAGTACCGCAGGTGGCAAAGTCGTGCGTGTATTGTCGTCTTGGGGGCCAACGGCGCGAGATATCGCAGCGGAAAAAGCTAAGGCAAAGCGTGCTGCAGGGGCCAAACTTAAAGCAGATCAAGACGCCGCCGCCATCCAAGCCGAACTCAAGCAGCGACGGGAGGCCAAGTCCAGCAGCGCCAAACAAAGCACGGCTAAAAAGATCATTAAGCGCGGCACCGAGGATGTTCTGATCGCTGGCAAACAACTGGCCACCGCTGCAAAGAAAGTGCTCGCGAAAGGTCTCCAAAAGCAAACGCCGATGCTGCCCCTGTCAAAACGCATCACGCGCCGGGGCTATTTTCTGCGTAGTGCCCACAAATCGGCCTGCAAAATTTTTGGAACGACATTGGGGCCGGAAGCCAATAACGCCCACCGCAACCACTTCCATATAGATATGAGCCCCAGGCGACGGCAGAATTTTTGTGAATAATAGGGCCTAGGCTCCAACCACGGGCGATTTGAATGCCGCGCTAACCATGTCGATAGGCTCTCCACTCCTCAACCCTGGTGCCAGGCTGGTCTGCGATTTATATACCAGAGACGCCTTACAACCCCATACCCCACGAAAGTCACCAACCCTTTGCCAGCTTTTCCAGAAACCAGACTGCGCCGCACGCGCCAAGCTGATTGGTCGCGCCGTCTTGTCAGTGAAACCAAACTGACCACAAGTGATCTTGTCTGGCCGTTGTTCGTGGTCGCCGGTGAAAACGTGCGCCAACCGATCAGTTCATTACCCGGTGTCGCGCGGCTGTCGATTGACCTTATCGTCGACACCGCACGTCAGGCGGAACAACTCGGCATTCCTGCTATCGCTTTGTTTCCCTACACAGACCGAGCACTGCGCCGCGAAGATGGTCGTGAAGGGCTCAATAAAAACAACCTCGTTTGTCGGGCCACGCGAGCGGTGAAAGCGGCTAAGCTCAACGTCGGTATCATCTTAGATGTGGCGCTCGACCCCTACACCAATCATGGTCACGACGGACTTATCCGCAACGGCGACATAGATAACGATGCCACCGTCGACATACTGGCCCAACAGGCGGTACTGCAAGCTGAAGCCGGTGCCGACATCCTCGCCCCCTCCGACATGATGGACGGCCGCGTTGGCGCCATCCGCCAAGCCTTGGAGGATAGCGGGCACAGCAACACGCAAATCCTGTCGTATGCAGCAAAGTATGCCTCAGCTTTTTACGGGCCATTCCGCGATGCAGTCGGCTCAGGCGATGTTTTAAAAGGTGACAAACGCAGCTACCAGATGGACCCCGCCAATGCGCATGAAGCCTTGCGCGAAGTCGCCCTTGATATCGAGGAAGGTGCCGACATGGTGATGGTCAAACCGGGTGGTGCATATCTTGATATTGTCCAATTGGTTGCATCCAACTTTGATGTGCCAACACTTGCTTACCAAGTCTCTGGCGAATACGCGATGATTGAAGCGGCTCGCGCAAAGGGCTGGATTGATGGCGACGCCGCCATGATGGAAAGTTTGCTGGCCTTTAAGCGCGCAGGTGCGGCCGCAATCTTCACCTACTACGCCCCCAAGGTTGCGAAGATGTTGGCAGAGCGGCCTAAGGCTTAGTCGTTCGAACCTTTTCTTGTACACAGCGAAGCTATTTACTCAATGCTCTATCCCATGGTTGGCGATCAACGTATCTGCTCAAATTCGCGTTTCAACTTTTCACAGGTTGGACTAAAGCATCGCGCCTTTTAGTTATGCACATAGCCTGCGTGTTTAAAGAAGTTCCAGCATTCTCGCGGGGGGAACAATTTGCAGATGTCGCCGGCGGCATGCCAAAGGTCCTGCTATGTTCGCGCTGCTGCTTTTCTTCAAGATAGCTTTGAGTTTAGTAAACGCCATTTCGATGGGGTTGAGGTCGGGTGAATAGGCCGGCAGGAACAAGAACCAGGCACCGCGTTTGGCAAGTGCGGCTTTGGCGTTGGCAGAGTCGTGCACCTTGAGATTATCGAGAATGACGACATCGCCGGGCGACAGCGTTGGTGCGAGCTGTGTTTCGATATAAATATCGAAAGCGTCGCGATCCATTGCGCCGGGAATAATCCACGGTGCCGTCAAACCAGAACTTCTGAGCCCGGCAATGAACGTCTGGTTGGTCCAAACCCCCGTGCGGTACCGCACCCGGCAGCCGCTCACCTTTCAGCGCACGCCCTTGCAGCCGGGTAAACGTTGTGTTGGTCGAGGTTTCGTCAATGAACACCAGCCGGTGCGCCATCTGGCGCATGATCGGTTGGCGCGCGTTAATCCAACCACGCCGTTTTCTTGAGACGTCGCTGCGTTGGCGTTCTGATGCGATCAGCGTTTTTTTTAGGGGCTGACGTAGCTAAGACCTGATATGGGGTCTAAAAAAGCTATCATGTATGCACGCAAAAGCAGGCTGACAGCGCGCCAGCAAAGCCGGTTGATTGAGCATTTCGTTGCCGGCACCACGGCGCGCGCTGTGGCGGAGTTGGTCGGGGTCCAAGCCAACACGGCCATTCGTTTTTACATGCGCCTGCGCCAGTTGATTGCCAGCAAACTACCGAGCTATGAATTGTCCGGTGAGATTGAGGCTGATGAAAGTTATTTCGGCGGCAGACGAAAAGGAAAGCGTGGTGGCAAGGTTTATACGGCGATCATTCCGAACGCTAAAACAGAGACACTGCTGCCCATCATTGCGGAAAATGTCAGGCCGGACAGCATTGTCTACACGGACACGTTTAAGGCCTACAATGTGCTTGATGTATCCGCCTTTCATCACATGCGGATCAATCATTCGGAGCTGTTCGCCGATAGGCAAAATCACATCAATGGGATTGAGAACTTTTGGAACCAGGCCAAGCGGCATATGCGCAAATTTAACGGCATCAAGCAGGACAACTTTTACTGGTTTTTGAAGGCGTGCGAATGGCGCTTCAATGGAGGCAACCATAAACAGCTGCTAACCCAGCTAAAACATTGGCATAAACACGCAAACCACTAACCCTTAGCTACTTCAGCCCCTTTTTTTATAACTAAAACCAGCGCGACATAAAAAACGAAACAGCCTTGCCGCTTCAGCTTTCACACCATGGACAGCCAACAATTTGGCGGCCAGTTCCGGCATTGTGATGTCGGGTTTTGCTTCGACTTGTTTGATCAGAAAGTCTCGATACGCGGCCAGTTTGCCAGTTCCAGGCGGCCGGACCATCCGCGATGGTTCAATTAGCCCGTCTGAGTGTGCCGCGCCATGAGCTTGATCGAAAAGCTGGCGCTGACATCAAGTTTGCTTGCCGCTGCCCGGCACGACTCCCCGCGTTCAATGCGATCAATCACACGTTTATGAAGGTCTTCAGAATAAGGTTTGGCCATGATCCACCTCCTAAAACAGGTGAATCATATTCGAGCGGACTTGGGTGTCCGATGAGTCCAAATAATGCGCGAGCGCACTAGGTCACAGACTCATAAACGGGATTCCCTTTTTGCGCGAACAGTGATTCAAACCTCCAACCGAGGAGGTTGGAATGGCACGCTATGACCTGTCTGACGCGGAGTGGCGTGTGATCGAGCCGCTGTTGCCGCAAAAGTCACGCGGGGTTGCAACGCGCTTTGACAGACACGATGCCAACTATCTCGCGTCAGTAAAGCTTGCCGCTCTGCGCATCTGGATGCGATTTAATGAGCCTGTGACCTAGTTGGGATGCAATGGACCTCGCGACCCATTTCGACAATCAAGAGACCTGACGTTTGCCTCGGCAGGCTTCCAAACGGGCCTCTTCAATAAGATTGCGCATGCGTGTGATGGACCCATTCAGCCCGACGAATAGCGCCTCGCCTATGAGAAAGTGACCGATGTTGAGTTCAGTGATTTCTGGCAGTGCTGCAATCCGCCCAACTGTATTGTAGGTCAGGCCATGTCCGGCATGAACTTCCAAATCCACGGCTTCTGCCAACTTGGCCGCAGACGCGATCCGATGAAACTCTTGCCCAAACTCTTCTCCATCATCCTTCAAGGCCGCTTCACAATAAGCCCCTGTGTGAAGCTCCACAATGTCTGCGCCAAGCACTGCTGACGTTTCAACTGCATCTGAGTCAGGCTCAATGAATAACGAAACGCGAATGCCAGCACCTTTAAGGCGCGCAATGTAGTCTTTTAGATCCACGCGTGCGCCAGCGACATCAAGGCCACCTTCTGTCGTGCGCTCTTCGCGCCGCTCCGGAACGAGGCAACACGCGTTAGGAACATGGCGCAATGCGATCTCAAACATCTCGTCCGTTGGCGCCATCTCTAGATTTAAAGGACGTGTCACCTCTGACTTGAGACGTGCAATATCAAGGTCAGAGATATGGCGACGGTCTTCGCGCAAATGAGCAGTTATGCCATCTGCACCAGCCTCAACGGCCTGGTGTGCAGCACGCACAGGGTCAGGATGCAGGCCACCGCGCGCATTCCGGATGGTAGCGACATGATCAATATTAACGCCTAGGCGCGGGAGGGAGGGCATGGCTCGAAACTCTCAAACTTTAGGTGGGAACTTGTAGCAGCCGATCGCCAGCACAAATTCTTGGCCAAACCCTATCAAATTGGCGATGGCACGGAAAGGTGTGCTGTCACGCGGGCACGCTGATAGGCAGCGATCACCGGGCGCAACGTATAGTAAATGACAGTGGCAACGATTAGGCCAAGGGGTAACGAGCCCGCCAGCATTGGTTTTAAAACCGGCCAGACCAGAACGATGGCGTGATCAATAACATCCGGTGACCAGGTTGCTAGCGCTTCGACAAAACGCTTCAAATAATACTCGAGCCCTGAGAGCGTCATTACATTTTCAACACCAAGCATGTAGCAACCCGCGAGATAGGTGCCACCCCAGATCAAAGGCCAACTCAGAGGGTTTCCAAAGAACGTGCCGATCAAAGCCGCGGGTATATTTGCGCGTATGGCAAACGCAAGCAGCACTGCCAATATCATCTGCGTGCCGAGCAGTGGAGTAATCGAAACAAATACGCCGGCAGCGCATCCCAAAGCCACTTGATGGGGACTGGCTTGCAAGCGTTCTAGGCGATGCAGGAAATAGCGCAGGGAACGAGACCAGCTACGCTTAGGCCAAAGCCACAAACGTGCATGCTCAGTAAATGTCAGCGGTGTGCGCCGCCTAAAAAGCATTCTCTTTCCCTTCACCATCAGCGCAAAACCTCACCGCTGATCTTGCCCCGCAAACCCTTATTCAAACACGCGCTCAACATCGCTGACCACTGTCTTCTCTTTGAGGCCAGCTATAATATGAGTCAGGTGCGGCAAATCCCACACCTCAAGTCCAATCTTCATTTCTGCGAAGTCTATCCCGCGATTTGTCAAATTTATGCTGTCTATATTGCCGCCACCGCCGCCAATGACCTCAGCGACTTCGGCCAACGTACCTGGCTTATTGGGTGCTGTGATGTTGATAACAGCGGGAAAACGCTCAGGTTTTTCAGGGTCCAGGTCCCAGGTCACATCAATCCATTCCTGATGCTCGAATTCAGACAATCGAGGTGAATGAATGTGAAAAATTCGAATTCCTCCGCCGTCCATCATCACACCAACGATACGATCCCCCGGCACCGCTCCGCCTTCGGCAAATTTGACAGGTACGTTGTCCTTGAGACCACGAATGGCAATGCTACTCGACTGACTGACAGGCTCTGCATCTTGAGTGCTAAACTTCAGACCAATTGCGGAGGCAAGCTTATACCATCCCTTCTGTCCCTGCGCGCGGCCAAACCGCGCCTGCGGCTTGTAATTTTGCGTCGCGTCTTCTGCATCGTCAGGGCTGAACTCAGAAAAGAGCAGCTTCATGAGCTTCGACACACGAAGATCTTTGCGCCCAACAGCAACTAAAATATCTTCAGGTGTTTTTTGAGGCAGTGCACCAATCGCCTTCGTCAACATGCTTTCATCATAGGTCTTGGAGAGCTTTGACATTCCAGCCTGCACCAAGCGCCTGCCAAGCTCAAGGTATTCATGACGCTGTTGTTCGCGCGCTGATTTGCGAATAGCAGACCGGGCACGACCAGTTACTGCAAAATTTTCCCAAGCAGCGGGCGGCGTATGGGTTTTTGACGTTAGGATCTGAATTTCGTCGCCGTTGCGCAACCGCGTGTCGATGGGCACTTTACGACCGTTGACAATGGCCCCTGTTGCGCGCCGGCCGATGTCGCTATGCACAGCATAGGCAAAATCAAGTGGTGTGCCGCTACGTGGTAGTGCAATCAGTCGGCCTTTGGGCGTGAAACAAAACACTTGGTCTTGGAAAAGTTCAAGCTTGGTATGCTCAAGAAATTCTTCTGAGTTTGAGCCTTCCAACAACGCTTCCACCATGCGCCGCAAACCAACGTAAGGGTTTACATCACGTGACTGCCCACTGCCGTTAACCACAGGGCGTTCGGGCCCAGGCGCATCTTTGTACAAGGAGTGCGCCGCAATGCCGTACTCAGCAACGTCTTGCATTTTGCGCGTGCGTATTTGCAGCTCAACGCGTTGATGTTTGGTGCCAACCACGGTTGTATGGATCGATTGATAGTTATTCTGCTTTGGCGTCGAGATGTAATCCTTGAACCGGCCTGGCACCGTGCGCCACGAGGTATGCACGACACCAAGGACACGATAGCAATCTTCGATGTTGGATACGACAATACGAAAACCAAAAATATCCGACAGTTGTTCAAGAGAAATTTGCCGATTGGTCATCTTCCGCCAGATCGAAAAGGGCGTCTTAAGGCGACCAAACACATCGGCCTCTATCCCCTCAGCGGCGAGTTTTTCTTTCAATGAAGCGGTAACCTCATCGACAATGCCTTGGTTGCGCTCCGACAGGTCTTCAAGTTTGTCAGTCACCGCCTTGTAGCCTTCAGGATTGATCCAGCGAAAGGCGTGCGATTCAAGCTCCTCGCGCATCGCCTGCATGCCCATACGGCCAGCAAGCGGTGCATAAATCTCCAGGGTTTCCTCTGAATTGCGCTTTCGGCTTTCCGGCTTCTTGTGCTCCAAGGTGCGCATGTTGTGCAATCGGTCGGCAAGCTTGACCAATAGCACACGAATGTCACTTGAGATGGCCACCAGCAACTTGCGGAAATTTTCCGCCTGCTGCGCCTCCCGAGAGACCAGATCAAGTCGGTTGATTTTGGTTAGGCCATCGACCAGCGCGCCAATGCGGGGTCCGAAAAGCTCATCAATTTCGGCACGCGTTGCGTCTGTATCCTCAATCACGTCATGCAGCAACGCCGTTGCAATGGTCGCGTCATCAAGCTTGAGTTTGGTCAGAATGCCCGCGACTTCGAGCGGGTGTAGAAAATATGGATCACCGGACGCCCGCTTCTGATTGACGTGCGCCTTCATGGCGTAGACGTAGGCACGATTGAGCAGCGCCTCATCAGCGTCAGGATCGTAGCTTTGTACGAGTTCTAGAAGTTCGTACTGCCGCATCATTGCGGGGCCTACCTCACATCACTTGGGTGAGCGAATAGACTAGCGCGCAGAAAATCAAAAATCACGTAAGAGATTGGAAATAACTCCGGCAAGCTCACCGGCTACGATCACGCGGTGCCCCACTTGCGCCGATGTTAGCTGACGGCTCAGTTGGTGTCTGACTTTCAAGACCGCGCAGCAACTGCTCTTCGGTCATGACATCTACTTGATTGTCGCTGGACTGTTCGTCGCGACCAAGCATCGGGCCACGGCGATCATTCGGCAATAAGGGTGCCGCCTCGTTTTCAGGCTCATCAACTTCGGTGTTTTTCTGGATCGAATGGATTAACGCTTCACGCATGTCATCAGGCACAACGGTTTGTTCGGCCACTTCACGCAAAGCAATCACAGGATTCTTGTCACCATCGGGATCAATCGTCATTGCACCGCCATTGGCGATTGCACGGGCGCGGTGGGCGGCCAGCAAAACAAGCTCAAATCGGTTCGAAACCTTATCGACACAATCTTCAACCGTGACACGCGCCATGTCGCAAAACCCCTTTAAAACCCACCGCAATCAAGCAACCACGGTGCTCTGATGCCAAGATTAGAGCGGGCAGGGCCCTACTGGGAGTTCAGCCACCGCCTCTTCCCCATTCTCTTATCGGCAAAGAAAAACGGGCGAAATCTGGAGCCCAGATCGCCACTTCTGCTGCTTCAATGGCATACTTACTGTTTTGAAGCAAGAAATGCAGTTGACTGGGGTCAAATCCTCAGGTGAGTCTGGCTGTCTCAAAGGTGTATCCGAGACCAGTTGAACGCGGAAAATTGGACAATCTGCGTGTCAGATTTCAAGAACAAATCGTACGTTTAAAATGAAAAATTTCCTTACACTGAAAGTAAGGCCTGGGTGCTTAGTTATAGAAAAGATTATTCAAAGAAATTTCAAGATGGACCCGGCGTTTAGCCAATTATACCACGACAATATCTCGATGCGTACTTCTGACACAATGCTTTATAGCGACAATTTATGCCCTAATTAACTAAGAATTGTTCGCCATCATCGGTTGCTTTTGACACGGATTTCGACCATCACTTAGAGAGATCCCTGTAGCTGCCCTATACCTAAACGTCGCATTAACTTGAATTGCGCATCAATCGCCACAAGCATCAATCGCCACAATGTGTGTTATTCGATTGCGCATTTTCGTCCATTGCACAACTTTGAAATTGCCATTTTAGGCACATCATTGCCTACTCCAAACCGAGGACACCGAATGTATTTCGATAAATCCGAACGAGTTGCTTTGTTTATTGATGGCGCAAATTTATACGCAACGTCCAAAGCGCTCGGCTTTGATATTGACTACAAACGGATGCTAACGTTCTTCCGAAAACGCGCGCAACTGATCAGAGCATCTTACTACACGGCGGTGATTGAAGATCAGGAATATTCCTCGATTCGCCCGCTTGTCGATTGGCTCGACTACAACGGCTATTCGATGGTCACCAAACCAGCCAAGGAATTCACGGACGCAAGCGGTCGACGTAAAGTTAAAGGCAACATGGACATTGAGTTAGCCGTTGACGCCATGCGTCTTGGAAAATCGCTTGATCATGTCGTTTTATTCTCTGGTGATGGCGATTTCCGTTATGTCGTGGAAGCAATGCAACAGGACGGTAAACGGGTCAGTGTTATTTCCACGTTGCAAACCCAGCCTGCCATGGTTGCCGATGAACTGCGTCGGCAAGCCGATCAGTTTATTGATATTGCAGACCTTGAAGATGAAATTTGCAGAAGCGGAGGCCCTCAAAATGCGCAAAGTAACCGCAAACCAAATTTTGAAGAAGCCGAACCTGTTTATGTCGATGAAGACCTTTAATGGTTACATCCGACTTAGCCGCCCATTGATAATCGCATAATCTGCGGCCATGGCAACCGTTTCTCCTTCAACACACCCTTCAAAAAAAACGAACAGCTCTGAACCCAGCGCTGCGTGTGCGTTATGTCCGCGACTGGCTCAATTTCGCACGCAAAACGCAATAGACAATCCAGACTGGTTCAATGCGCCAGTCCCCTCTTTTGGGCCGCAAAACGCCGAGCTGTTGATAGTTGGCCTCGCTCCGGGGCTCAAAGGTGCCAACAAGACAGGCAGGCCTTTTACGGGCGACTATGCTGGCGATCTACTCTATGAAACATTGTTGAATTTTGGCTTTGCCAAAGGCACCTATCAAGCCCGTGCAGATGACGGTCTACGCTTGGTCAATTGCATGATCTCTAATGCCGTGCGCTGTGTGCCGCCTCAAAACAAACCGATTGGCAAAGAAATATCGACCTGCCGTCAATTTTTGGCGGCGCGCATTGAAGAACTTAAAAAGCTCAAAGCCGTTGTTGTGTTGGGGCGCATCGCGCACGATTCAGCGCTTACAGCACTTGGCGTAAAAAAATCTGCTTACCCATTTGGACACAATAAAACCCATCACATTACTGACACACCAACCCGCGATCTGATCGTCATCGATAGCTATCATTGCTCGCGCTACAACACGAATACCGGTCGACTAACGCCTAAAATGTTCAATGCAGTGTTTGAAAATGTGCAGACTCATATCGATAAGACGTAAAGCAAAGAGCCACGTACAGGCCTAACCCTTGTCGCGAAGAATGCGGGCTTTCTCGCGATTCCAGTCGCGATTTTTAGCCGTTTCGCGCTTGTCGTGCAGCTTCTTGCCTTCACCAACAGCAACCTTCAATTTGGCCTTACCCTTGTCATTAAAATAGAGAGATAGGCCGAGTAGCGTCATGCCTTTGCGCTCTCTTGCCAGCACCAGTTTGTGAATTTCATTCTTGTTTAGCAACAGTTTGCGCTTGCGACGTGGCTCATGTTGAAAGAACCGACCCGCTCCCTGGTATTCCGGAATCAATGCATTGATCAGGTAAAGCCCATCGTCTTCGACAGAAACGTAGCCTTCCGCAATATTGGCTTGACCATTGCGCAACGACTTTACTTCGGTGCCTCTCAGAACGAGACCCGCTTCAAATGTATCTCCAATCATGTAGTCGTGGCGTGCCCTGCGGTTTTCAGCAATGATCAAACGCCCGTCTTTGGATTTGGGCGGCATCGCCTCGTTCCATTCTGGTGTTACGGCTCAGTAGAGCCCGTTAAGGCCCATTCTTCTACTTTTCAATGAGTAGGCTTTATATTTAGGCAGCCGCACTCGCTCCAACAAGACCCACCTTTTCTAAGGCCGCATCAACAATGGCCCTTGCCCGATCTGAAATCGGCACCATCGGCAGGCGTGCCGTCGGCTCGCCGAAGCCGAGACGACTAACCGCATACTTTACCGGACCCGGACTTGTTTCGCAGAACATCGCATCGTGCAACGGCATCAAGCGATCTTGAAGGGTCAGCGCTTTGGAAAAATCACCGGCAAGGCAGGCGTTTTGAAATTCAGAACAAAGCCGTGGTGCAACGTTGGACGCAACAGAGATGCACCCGTGGCCGCCGTGGGCCATGTATCCAAGTGCTGTTGCATCTTCGCCAGACAGCTGATTGAAGTCAGGCCCCATCGCGGCTCTTTGTTGTGAAACGCGTGCCAGATCTGCGGTCGCATCCTTAACGCCTGTGACATTCTTCAGCTCAAAACAGCGCGCCATCGTTTCAACTGTCATATCGACAATCGAGCGACCGGGGATGTTGTAGATGATGATCGGGATGGACACTGCATCATTGATTGCTTTGTAATGTTGATAGAGGCCTTCCTGTGAAGGCTTGTTATAGTAGGGCGTCACAACGAGCACACTTGAGGCACCGGCTTTTTGAGCGTGTGTTGCGAAATCGACGGCTTCAGACGTCGCATTTGAACCTGCACCTGCCATCACCGGAACTTTTCCGTCAGCAGCGTCAACTGCAATCTCAACGATGCGCTTGTGCTCTTCATGCGAAAGCGTTGGGCTTTCCCCGGTCGTACCCACTGGCACCAGGCCGTGTATCCCCTCAGAGATTTGCCAGGCAATGAATTGCCGGTACGCCTCTTCATCTACTGCGCCGTCTTTGAACGGCGTAATGAGAGCCGTGAACGATCCTTTGAACATGCCTGTTTGGTCCCCAAAATTCTCCAATCCATAAGGCCTTTATAAGCCCCCGGATCCATCCTGATTTTCTTTGCTCATAACACCGCGCACAAAAAACCGCACGTGGCGTCACCAGCAAGCCAAAAATGCACCCTAATTTACACCGATTGAGGTGCTGACATACCGGCAATTAGCGCTGTCGCCTTAACCGCTAAGGGTTTGAATACAGATTAGGCGGTTGCCCGAAGGCCTTCAAGACGCCACTGTTGCGCGAATCGCAAAGAAAGGAACACCTCTTGCGCTTACTAGCATTACCACATTCCCAGCCCAAGCTGACCGCATGCGCACAAGGTGGTTGCCAACGCCCCGCCCTGGCGACCGCCTCTCGGGGCCGAGAACGCTACTGGCGTGTATTCTCAACCTTTTCTTTGGCAGTGATCGCACTCTCGATGCCGCTCGCCACACCAACAATTTACCAATTTGGGGGTCAGAGGATCATCGCTTCGGCGCTCGCCAAAGGACGCCAGATTTCGAAGATTAAAATCTCAGCGGAAGAAGCCGCCCACAACGCGCACTTCGACACTGCCATTGCTCCGCTGCTGAACCATAAACTCAGCGATGAAGATGGAAAGCGGATTAAAGATGCTTTTGAGGCGATCAACAAACGCAAACCTGATGTCGCAGCTACTCTGCATGCAGCTATCACAGACCCTGCAGGCGCTAAGTTGGTGAAATGGTATCGCCTCAATCGCGGCTATGGCACGGCCTATGATTACCAGACGTTTCTCAAACAAAATCCCAACTGGCCACAATCCTACCTTTTGCACCAGCGCCTGGAAGAGGCATTATTTATTCAAGGCGGCAGCGCAGCAAAAATTCTGAACCATTTCAACACCAATAAACCACGCACGGGCGTTGGTGTGGCGGCTCTTGCTTCAGCCCATCTTGCACTTGGCAACCAAGAAAAAGCCCGCAGCCTTGCTGCTGATGCGTGGCGCCATAAAGACCTGCCAACCACGTTAGAAACAGGATTTCTGAAGCGGTTTTCAAAACTACTCCGTCCTGCAGATCACAAATGGCGTTTTGATCGCCTTATGATCGATGACTTTCGACGGAAATCGGCACGCTCAAAACACGCCAAGAGGGCGCGCCGCATGATTCCTTTGTTAAGCGCCAACGAACGCAAGAAAGCACAAGCGCGCCTGGCCGTTTTTTTGCGCTCAAACACTGGCCTGAAACAGGTCTCAAAGTTTGCCAAGCAAAAGCCGGTTGATTGGGGCCTTAACTTCCATCGCATTCAGGCTTTGAGACGTGCCAAGAAGTATGACGAAGCAGCAAAATTGATGTTGTCGGCCCCGACAGACCTTGCAAACCAGGTCAACCCGGATGGGTGGTGGAAGGAACGACGCGAGAATGCCTATAAGGCGATGGCGCGGGGCAAGTACAAACTTGCTTATGACTTGGTGCGCAAAGCGGGACCACTGAGCGTCAATGCCCTCAACGCCCAGCGCTTTTTAGCTGGCTGGATTGCGTTTTCAAAATTGAAAAAACCAAAACTTGCAAAATCGCATTTTGAAGCGATGACCAAATCTGCCGACGGACCCAAGACCCGATCACGCGCCAACTACTGGGCAGGAAGAACGTTTGAAGCGCTTGGCAACAAGGCAAAGTCCAAAAAATATTACACCGAAGCAAGCAATGACCAGGATGCTTTTCATGCCATGCTGGCGGCCATCAAACTCAACCCAGGCCCACAATCCATCACTATCAAACCACCTAAGAGGCCAACCGATGCCCAGATTTCCGGCTTTCTCAATCTAGATCCCGCCAAGGCTCTTGTGATCGCGGAAAAAGCAGAGCTACCACGCCATATCCGACGCTTGTTCATGGTCAACTTACGCAATGTTGTGAAATCCGAAGCAGAACTTGCCTTGGTGGCTCATCTGGCGCGCGCACTTGGCGACACACAGATGTCTCTTCGGATCGCAAAGGTTGCTGTTGGACGGCGTAAAAATCTCTATTACTACGCTTACCCCTTGACTGACTTTCCAGCTTACGAAGCGCTCCGCGAGCCACCCGAAACAGCCTTTCTGCTCGGCATTGTACGCCAGGAAACCGAATTCAACACCAAGATCGTATCGAGCGCGGGGGCCAAAGGACTGATGCAAGTGATGACGATCACGGCCAAGCATGTCTGTCAGGACTATAAAATCAAATGTCAGATCAAACGACTTTTGACCGACCCTGCCTACAATGCCAAAATCGGATCCGCTTATATTGGCGATCGTATGCGCGAGTTTCGTGGCTCGTATGTGCTGACACTTTCAGGATATAATGCAGGTCCGGGACGTACCCGTCAGTGGATGCGCCAGTTTGGTGACCCACGCACTCCGGGGTATGACCCGTTGGACTGGATCGAACGTATTCCGTTTGACGAAACGCGGGCTTATGTTGGTAAGGTGCTCGCCAACATTCAAATGTACCGGGCCCGACTTGGCCAGAACCCTGCCCTTCGATTGGCTCAGGACCTGAAGCGTGGTCGGCTAAAATCAGCGGCAACACGCAAGCCATAATCAGGGCGTGAAACAGGTAGGTGGAAACGATGACTGACCTTAGCGGGGCTCTTTTTCAAGAAATCACGTACACAGCGCGCGATGGTTTGCAGCTTTATAGTCGTAAGTACCCAGCAAGTACAACAGAGGGTTGCAAACGACGGCCCGTCGTTTGCCTAGCCGGACTGTCGCGCAATTCCAAAGACTTTCATCGTCTGGCATCCGAGCTGTCCCAGCATCCAAACGCTAATCGAGATGTATACACGCTCGATTGTCGTGGCCGTGGAAAATCACAGTTTGACCCCAACTGGCGCAACTACGCACTGCAGATCGAATTGTTTGACGTGTTGGACTTTTTTACGCTCAACGATGTGCATCAGGCGATTGTCTTTGGAACATCACGTGGCGGGCTATTAGCCATGTTGCTGGGTGCCGCCCAACCAACAACCTTGGGCGCTGTTATTCTGAATGACATTGGACCAGTGATCGACACGGCCGGATTGGCGCGTATTGCAGGCTATGTCGGGCGAACTCCAACACCGCACTCCTGGCAACAAGCTGGCGAGGCGATCAAGCGGCACAACAAAGCACATTTTCCAAATGTGACAGATGAGCAGTGGGTTGAGATTGCAAAGCAATGGTTCAATGAAAAAGACGGCAAGCCTGCACCCGGCTATGACAAAAAACTGGGACAGGCGCTGGCGGCACTAAAGGGTAAAATTCCTGACCTGTGGGCGCAATTTGAAACCCTAAAACACGTTCCGCTGCTTGTGTTACGTGGCGCCAATTCCGATATATTATCTGAAGCGACCGTTGAAGAAATGCTGCGCCGCCACCCACATGCTTTTGCACACACCGTTGCCAACGAAGGCCACGCCCCGTTACTGCATGATGATGAAACACATACAGCGGTCGTCAATTTTCTCAGCACTATAGAATAGCCAACCAGCAAATCACCGCAACAAGAGATCGTCGCAAAAATTGCTCATCCACGACGGGAAAATTCTGTGTAACCACCCGACGCTAGAATGCGCGCTTGTTCTATCCAGCTTTCGCGCTCAATGCGGCCCTTAAAGTCCAACGTCTCGCTGACACGTGCAACGTCGCCAGCGGTCCAGTTGGCAATTTGCGCATAGTCGCGCACGCCCATCGCATTGAGCTTCTTCTCAATAAGAACGCCAATGCCACGGATGCGTTTCAAGTCATCAACATCTGAACCACTGGTTGTCGGCAATCGAAAGACATTGTCTACACCCTCGGAGGCACCGGTGCCGAGCAACATTTCAGAGCGTACCGAACGTAGCATCGCGACGTCAGACGGCGACGAGGACTGGGGTGCATCTACCGGGGTTGTGGACCGTACCGCAGACTCGGCCGGTGCCTGAGCGCTAGACGGGAGACTTGGTGCAACAACGACGGGCGGTGGTGCTGCAATTTCTGTATCGGCCTCGCTTTCAAGACGCCGTAGAGCATAATCCGTGTGGCCACCTTTGCTTAGGATCTGCGCCTGCTCAATCCAATTCTCTTTTTGAACGCGACCAACAAAACCAGACGACCGATTGATGCGCGCAACGTCTGCTGTTTTCCATTGGGCAATCTGTGCGAACGTTCTCACGCCAGCATCACCAAGCCCTTCGGCGGTTTTCTGGTCGATGGATCGGATCAAGGTGAGATTGTCCTGTTTGCGCGCCGACCCTGCCACCTGGTTTAAGTGGTGATTTACCTCCCCCGCTTCCGCTTCTGCAACCGGAGCTGCTGGCGCGACAGACAACGTGTCAGCAGGGTCAACCTGAGCGTCAGGCGCAGCCGCCACGGCTGGCTCTGGGTGTTGTGCTGTATCAACTGCCACCGGGCCTGCGCTGTTCTTTTCACCTGGAAGCGCGCTGGTTTCTTGGTTGGAGAGCATGCCTGCAACGGCAAGACCAGCGCCAGCGGTGCCCGTTAAGGCGCGCCCAAATCGCGACGTTTCCGTCTCTGAAATAGTCTTTTTCTCAGTCGTCGTTCGTGTGGTCGTCGTGACTGTTTGTTCACTCCGCTCTTGCCTACCTCGACCACCATCCGGGCTTGGGTGTTCATTGGCGCGCACAAAAAAGACACGACGCGCAAAACACGCGATCATAGCACCGGCAAAAAACGCAGCTAGAATCAGCAACAAAGACTGCACTGCCAACATTTCCATTTGTCATATCTCCTAAGGCGTGTCGCTCAAGACAACCGGCCTTACAAATTATCATAGCGGCGTACGCGCCCGCACGAAACCCAGCCTACAAACAATCCGACAACAAAGGCTGCCAGCAAATACCAAATTAGTTTTGCAAATAGGTAGTCCATTCTTGTTGGCCTCCAACGTTCAGTCACTTAGTTAGTTGAGCATCACTTTAAATTCGATACGTCTATTCTTCGCCTTATTCCTCGAAGTAGTGTTGGGCGCGACCGGCCTTGTTTCACCATAGCCGACTGCCCGCATGCGACTGGTGGGAATCCCTGCGTTTGCAAGATAGTGCATCACCGCCTCTGCCCGCTTTTGCGACAATGCAAGATTAAGTTCATCCCCACCGTCGTTGTCAGTGTGACCTGAGATTTCAATAATGTCGTTTTTACAATTACGGACAAGACCTGCGAGGCGGTCCAGAGTTGGTCGACTTTGCGATTTCAAACTAGCGCGGGCTACATCAAACAAAATGACCCCTTCAGAAACCGCACTTGAGAGCTCCGCCTCACACTGCTGTGCTGCAACTTCTGCTTGTGCCCGCTTAATCCGTGCTTCCTCTTCACGTTGCTTGCGCGCCTCATCTTCTTTGCGCCGACGCAGTGCTGCTTCTGCCTCAAGTCGGCGTTGTTCAGCGGCATCTGCTGCAGCTTGTTGACGTCGCGCCTCTTCTTCAGCACGGCGGCGCTCTTCTTCTGCCGCCGCCAACCGCTTGGCTTCATCAGATACACGGCGTTGTGCATCCTGATTGCGCTTATTGGCTTCCTGATCAGCCCAAATCATTGCATTGGAACGCACTTCAATGCGCTGGCGCCCGCGATAGCCTTTTGCAAGGTCGCGCTTCAGACTTGTTTCCACTGATATCGCCGTTGCCGTATCGGCTGCCTCTCCGCGGATCAACAAACTCTGATCATGCAGGACCGCTTCACCTGATCGCAACTTGGCCACCATCTTGAGGCCAAGACGGGCAACCTGTATCCAATAGCCGGGCGCAGATTGAATGACTTCCATGCGATCAATAACGCGTGCATTTGAGAACAGTTTATTGGCGCTATCAACAAGTTCAGCCTTTGCAGATGCATTTGGCACTTCGCCTTCGAGGATAATTTCGGCCTCACCTCGAACTGAGCGCCAAGTCAGGTCGGGCTCGTCAGGCAATCTGAGTTCGATGCGCGCCTCTGTATCGCATGCACGGTTGGCAGCTGCACGCACCTCACCTGGCACTTTGCCATGGAGCGCTTCATCAGCCGTGACGCTCTTTAGTTCCAGACGCCGCCCTACAAGCTGAATGCGACCTGTCGTAAATTTCTTCAAGCTCGCAAGACCAGCCAGCATGCATGGTTGCCAACCATCAACCTGACCACTGGCAAGATTGAGTTTGTTTTCAACGCCCACCCTTGGAAACGTGCTTTTAACGGCTTCAAATAGTCTTGAGCGTGCATTGGGTCCTGGTGCTGATCCTGTCAGCTCGACGTTCCCGTCCACCCACTCAATGGTCGTCACATAAGGACTTGCAACGGGGTATACAGGCTTGGGGTAGGTGATGTTCTCAACCAATTTATAGGTCTCAGGCAGACCTACGCGCAATGCCTCTCGAATTTCGTCAGCGCCCGCTTTGCTGGCTGCTTCACCGACAAACGTCAAATCTCGTGCAACAAGTTCAGCGCGTCCATTTGTTAGGCGCGCCATTTGTGACAGCGCAAGAATAGCTACTCGCTCCCAGCTTCGTGGTGCGCCGCGAGCGGTTTGCATGCGATCTACAATAGTCAGTTTGGGAAACGCCGCTTTAGCGCGCGCGAAAAGTCGTTCACTTAATTCTTCTTTTGGCACATGGCCATCGAGTACAAGTTGTTGGCTATTTAACTCAGCTTGCCAGGTGAATGGATCAACTTCCGGCGGTGTAACTGAGTTTACAGCACGCTCCAGGCCAGCGGGCAAAGTGCCAGACAACTGGGAACTGAGCGTTTTGTAACTGGTAAAATCTAGACCCTCGCCGAACAAGCGCAGCTCACGGTCGGTCAATTGTGCACGCCCTCGCTTGAGATAACGCAGTTGCTTGAGAGCAAATCCAATTTGTGACAGCCATTGATCGGTTTTCGGCCCGCCTCGGGCCAAAACCATGTCGTCTTCAACAGTAAACTTTGGGAAATTTGTCTTGATGATGCGTAGAACAGATTGCCTAGCCTCAGTATTCGGCACATGACCGCTTGCAAAAAGCCGATCATTTCTAACTGCGGCTGACCAGGAATAATTGCGAACCTGCTTGATCAAGTCTGTTCTGGCGCGCACGACCCTAACGCCCCAAATGGATCGAACCGCACGGATAGCCTTACGCGGCGTGCCTTCATCCGGCGCCCGGCCGCTAACGACAGCATCACGACCGGAAAATTGAACCTTGGCCCAATCAAAACCCGCCTCATCCAGTACTCTCTGGGCGCGGGTTGTGAGGTCACCCTCGATTACAGGACGCTGCAAGTGAACCGCGACCCATGTCAGCATGAAGATTGGGATCAGGCCCCAAAGCCAACGCCACGGATTACATCTCATTGAAACTATGCTCCCAAACCATAAGCTCGATCATCAGGCCGCGTTGCATGGCCCTTTTGGCAAGGGCCCTTATGCACAGACGTCTGCAGCCTTCCCAAACCCCTGAAAAACAGGGGCTGCCAACAGGCACCCTATCCCACGTTTGACCCGAAAGCGGGCCGCCGAAACCCAAACCTCAAAAGGGTGGTTAACGGTGGCGAAGTGCCCCACGATCTTCCACCATCATTATAACTGGCGTAGGGCACCATTCCAAGGCGACTGCGACATTGTCGTAAATCGCTAACATCTTGTTCAAAAAAGGACTTTCTGTGTTGGCTGAAACACCATCAGAGACCGATTCTGGTGTGGTAAAATCAACGTCTTATTTCAGCCCAAACTAAGGCTCTCACCCCGCCCTCTGCCGCCCAGCTTCTGCCTTGTCCTAACGCCAACGGCATCGGAATGGTCGCCCCAACGGTGCACCTTCAATCATTGGGGCCGCAGAAATCTGTTTGTCACACCAGAAGCTTGTGCGCCTCCACCGCGCCACCACATTTTCATCCCACGCTCTTGGACTTGGCTTAAACTCAGCAATGATGGGGCGCTTAGGTCAAAAGCTTTGCCGTAAAAAAATTAATACCCAATATAGAACCATAAACAATTCATTGATAATGCATATCCAACTGAATATATTATATTGCAACTCAATACGCCTTTTTACACTAAATTACTTTCATAATTCATTTTTCTTTTTATTCAGACTGCATTTCCATTCTGAATGACTGTTTTTCATTTTTTGTTTTCCATGTTCAATTGACGAAAACACCGCGAAACATAACATTTTTGGGCTTCTTTATTAATAGGTTATTACTTGCATACATGCACTTGTATACAATTACAGGGCAATCAAAAGGAAGTTATTAATACCTAGATACTTATAAAATAAGGGAGTTCTCTTGCCTTATAAAATGAGTCAGCTTCTGTCATGCTTCACAATCACAGACCTTTCAATGAATTCAAAAAAATCAGAGTCTCTAAATCTGCCTCTTCTGATTTGCAGAATTCATCATCGCCTGAGGCGTTGAATATAAAATCGCGCCGTCACGGATTCACTATTCGTCGCCATATTTGGGAATTTCTAACAGAGCAGGCGCGGAAAGCTGTCAAGACCGGCAAACGTTTCATGTGGCGCGTGACCTATAAGTCCCGTCGCCGCATGCGCCGGGCCCGCCATGCGCTTGCTGAAAGGCGCCGCAATCACCAACAGCGCCGTCGCAAAAGCAGACCCCTTGCCAACCCAAGTTCCATGCTGGCGCTGGAACCACGCATCGTGTTCGACGCTGCCGCCGCGGCAACTGTGGACCAGACAGCGGACCAGGTTGCTGAGCAACAGGCTGATGATGCCGCAGATAACCGTGCAAGCGACAGCCCAAGCAACGACAACCAAGCATCAAGCGATGACTTTGCCAGTGTGGCCGTCACCGAAAATGACGGTCGCGAGATCGCATTTGTTGATGGATCACTAGAGGATATCGATCAGCTGCTCTCTGAAATCGACCCGTCGGTTGAAATCATCATGCTCGATGTCAACCAGGACGGCGTGGAACAAATTGCAGCCGCCCTTCAGGGCCGTGACAATATCAATGCCATTCACATCTTATCCCATGGCAGTCCGGGCCAATTGAGCCTCGGCACTGGCACGCTGACATCAGAAACCATTCGAGGCGAATATGCCGACGAGCTTGCTATTGTACGCGAAGCGCTCGCCGACAATGGCGACATCTTGATTTATGGCTGCGATTTCACCGCTGGAACACTTGGCCAGGAAGCTGCGCAACTTCTCTCTGACGTCACCGGCGCCGACATCGCCGCGTCTGATGATGACACAGGCCATGACAGCCTCGGTGGCGACTGGGACCTTGAGACCCAGATCGGTGTCATCAATGTTGAATCAATCCAGGCCGTTAATTGGGAACAGTTGATGGCACCACTGGTTGTAACCCAGGTGGACGGCACGACGACAACGGCAACAACGCTAGCCAACAACATTGCTGGCTCTGGAGTCACGGTCACAGGCGTGACATTCGCTGGCGCAAATAATCAGGCTGGCACATTCACTGGCGCAACTGGATTTGCAAATGAATGGCTTGGCTTTGACAGTGGTGTTGTCTTATCCACTGGTGATGTAAATAACACTGGCAGCGCACCAGCAGTACTCTCCTCTACACCCATTGGATCCGCAGGCGATGCCGACCTTGAGGCAATTGCAAACGCTACATCATTTGACGCCTCTGTTCTAGAAATAGACTTTATACCGACCGCAAGTGTTGTCGCACTTCAATTCACATTTGGATCCGAGGAATACAACGAATACGTTTACTCCAATTTCAACGATGCAGTTGGTGTCTGGGTCAATGGAGTTCATACCTCTCTCACACCGACAGGTAACCCCAACGCCCTTGACGAAATCAATCAGGCCGCAACCTTTATTCCTGCTTTGGGTGTCGAGGCCAACGATCCAAACCCTGGAAACGGCGTTTTTGATTCTTCTAACCCCTCACTTTACATCGACAACTCAACTGGCAACTTCAATGTTGTGATGGACGGCTTTACCGTTACATTGACGTTTACTGCAAACGTCGATGTTGGCGTTACAAATACCATCAAAATCGGCATCACAGATATTGGTAATGATTTATTTGATTCATGGATTTTCATCTCCGAAAATAGCCTTCAAACAAACACTTTGGCACATAACGATTTTACAACTACGAACATAAATACAGCAGTAGCTATTGATGCATTAGCTAACGATACTGATGCTGAAGGTGACCCTCTTTCTATTACGCATATTACAGATAAACCCATCACTGCGGGCGGCGCGGCTGTTACGCTAGCTAGTGGCGCAACAGTTCAGCTAACACTTGCTGGGCAACTTGTTTACACACCTGCGACGGGGCAGACAGGCATTGAAAACTTCACGTATTCGATTGCAGATGGGACTGGGTCAACAGCCGCAGGTTATGTCTCTGTTAACATTGGCGCTAACACCGCACCTGTTGTCGACCTTGATGATGACGGCACGTCAGCTTCACGAAACTTTACAACAGCGTTCACTGAAGGTGGCGCCGCAGTGGCCATTAGCGCCAATAATGCTGGCATTGTTGATCCGAATGACACCAGCTTCCCACAACTTGATGTTACACTCGGTGGATTTTTGAGTGCCGGCAACGAAATTTTATCTATCGGTGGAACCACATTCACTTTTGGAACGGCACAAACCTCTATCGTCCATTTAGCTGGGCTAAGTGCCAATGTTGCCTACGATGGCGCCAATGATTTTACAATCACGAGCGCTGCCCTAGGCATAGAAATGTCGGAGTCTGCTCTTGAAGATTTGATTCAAAGCATCACCTATGACCATGCAGGCGACAGCGTATCCTCCGGTGCAAGAACATTAAGTTTTCAGGTCAGTGACGGAGGCGTGCTGAGCAATATCGCTGTCTCGACGATCAATGTTACTGGAATATTTGATACCGACCAGGACGGCGTCAACGACGCGGATGACCTCGATGACGACAATGACGGTATTTTGGATGCCGTGGAGGGCAATTTCTACGATCTGACCCAGGCGTCCCTGGATGGCAGCTTATGGGTTACCGCACAGGATACCGTCCCCACCGGCATCGCCTTTAGCAATGACGGCCTAACGCTCCTGATTACAGGAAACACCGGCGATACGGTCGAGCAATACAGCCTGACCACGGCGTTCGATGTCACCTCCGGTGTGACCCTTGTCACCAGCTTTTCAGTAGGTGCTCAGGAAACCCAACCGAACAGTCTGCGTTTCAGTGGCGATGGCCTGAAGATGTTCATTTTGGGCAACACCGGCAATGACATCACCCAGTATTCACTCACCAGCCCGTTCGATCTGACCGTCGGCGTATCTGTTGATGGCACCTTCTCCGTTGGCGCCCAGGAGAGCGCCCCACTGGGTATGGCCTTCAACAACAACGGCACTAAGATGTATATTGTCGGCCAGGACGCCGACACGGTTTTTGAGTATGTCTTGAGCATCCCGTACGATGTCCTCTCCGGTGTGACATTAAACGCATCGCTGTCGGTTGGCGCGCAAGAGACCGATCCGCGCGGAGTGGTGTTCAATGCCGCTGGCACGCAGATGTTCGTGATTGGATATGCGGGCGACGCGATTGATATCTATGATTTGGCCACCGCTTACGACGTCACTACGGCAGTTTATTCCGGCGACTTCTCGATCGCTAGTGAAGACGGATCACCGCAAGATTTGACGTTCAACGCCGATGGATCGAAGTTGTTCATCGTTGGTTCTGGCGGCGATAGGATCTATCAGTACACCTTCGAGACCGACAGCGACGGCGATGGTATCCTCGATCAATTCGACCTCGACAGCGACAATGACGGCATCACCGACAACGTCGAAGCGCAGACCACGGCTGGTTACATCGCACCATCTGGCACTGGCGCGGCGATCACCGATGCCGATGGCGACGGTCTTGATGACAATTACGACGCCAATACCACCGATACAACGTCCGCTGCTTCGGTCGGCCTAACCCCTGTCGACACCGACAGCGATAGCACCGTTGATATGCTGGATACCGACAGCGACAATGACGGCATCACCGATACCGACGAGGCCGGTCACGGCATCACCCAGGCGACAATTGATGCCTCGGCCGACACTGACGGCGATGGCCTGAAGGACGTTGTGGAGGGCGCAAATGCGAGCGATGACTTCGATGTTAATGATGAAAACCTCGATGCCACCGACACCAACTTCCTGCTCGCCGCAGAAGTCGGCCTTGCCACCGACGGATCCAACGCCGTGCCGCTATCTATAGATCTGTCGTTCCGAGACAACACAACAGATACCGACCAGGACGGCGTCAACGACACAGATGACCTCGATGACGACAATGACGGTATTCTGGATGCCGTGGAAGGCGTGGTTGAGATCACTGATTGGTGGACAACAGACGGCGACGTGACAGCGTCCGGCAATACCGTCGTCTATGACGGTTCGCCATCGGGGACATGGGGCCTCTCCGGCATCCGCTCGAACTATTTGTCGTCCTATGGCGCATCTGACAATTATACCGTGAGTTGGACGGTCTCGAACACAACTAACCTGGCGATGTCAGGCCTGGGCATTGTTGAAAGCAATGGTTCCTTCACCGACATCGACTATGCAATTTTTACGCGTGATAATAGCAAGCTGGATATATACGAAAATGGCGCGCTCAAGGGAACATTTGGCACCTACGCCGCCGACGATCAGTTGTCGGTCACGGCCAGTGGCGGCACCATTACCTACCAGTTAAACGGCACAACGTTCTACACATCGCTGACGGCCTACACCCCTGGCAGCACGGATTTCTACGTCGACACCGCGTTCTACAGTGGGGCGGTTTCCTATGAAAACTATACCATCGGCACAGAAGTGGACAGCGATGGCGATGGTATCTTTGATCAATTCGACCTCGACAGCGACAATGATGGCATCACCGACAACGTCGAAGCGCAGACCACGGCTGGTTACATCGCACCATCTGGCACTGGCTTGGGAATAACCGATGTTGATCATGACGGCATTGATGACGCCTATGACGACGCCAACGCCGAGCTCATTTTGAACGGCGAATTCTCAGGCAATATCGGCGCCTGGGTGACAACCGGGCAGGTCGAAGCGAGCTCAAGTCGAATTAACTTCAACACCAACAACTCGACCAATTATGGCGATGCGCGCCAGACGGTCGATACGGTTTCTGGTCAATCCTATACGCTGACATTCGAAGTAGGCCGGAGCGGCACGGGCAGCGGGACCGTCGGGCTGGACGTGCAAGCGCTCGATGGGGCGACGGTTTTGGCTAACGAAGTTGTCACCAAAACCAATGCGAACAGTTGGACGTCGCATTCCATCACATTTGTCGCCACCAGCGACCAAACCACCATCCTTTTGGATGACGTTTCAACCGCAACGGTCGCCATCGATGTTAGAGCCGACAATATTTCGCTGATGGCTGATGGGTTCACCGCGGGAACAACCATATCCCCGGTCGACACCGATAGCGATGGCACCGTTGATAGGCTGGATACACAGATGGTGATGGCCTTAAAGATGTCGTTGAAGGCGCAAATGCGAGCGATGACTTCGATGTCAATGATGAAAACCTCGATGCCACCGGACACCAACTTCCTGCTCGCCCGACAGCGACAATGACGGCATCACCGATACCGACGAGGCCGGTCACGGCATCACCCAGGCGACAATTGATGCCTCGGCCGGCATCCGCTCGAACTATTTGTCGTCCTATGGCGCATCTGACAATTATACCGTGAGTTGGACGGTCTCGAACACAACTAACCTGGCGATGTCAGGCCTGGGCATTGTTGAAAGCAATGGTTCCTTCACCGACATCGACTATGCAATTTTTACGCGTGATAATAGCAAGCTGGTTATATACGAAAATGGCGCGCTCAAGGGAACATTTGGTACCTACGCCGCCGACGATCAGTTGTCGGTCACGGCCAGTGGCGGCACCATTACCTACCAGTTAAACGGCACAACGTTCTACACATCGCTGACGGCCTACACCCCTGGCAGCACGGATTTCTACGTCGACACCGCGTTCTACAGTGGGGCGGTTTCCTATGAAAACTATACCATCGGCACAGAAGTGGACAGCGACGGCGATGGTATCTTTGATCAACTCGACCTCGACAGCGACAATGACGGCATCACCGACAATGTCGAGGCGCAGACCACGGCTGGTTACATCGCACCATCTGGCACTGGCGCGGGTATCACCGATGCCGATGGCGACGGTCTTGATGACAATTACGACGCCAATACCACCGATACAACGTCCGCTGCTTCGGTCGGCCTAACCCCGGTCGACACCGACAGCGACAGCACCGTTGATATGCGGGATACCGACAGCGACAATGACGGCATCACCGACACCGACGAGGCCGGTCACGGCATCACCCAGGCTGCTATCGACGCCTCGGCCGACACAGATGGTGATGGCCTTAAAGATGTCGTTGAAGGCGCAAATGCGAGCGATGACTTCGATGTTAATGATGAAAACCTCGATGCCACCGACACCAACTTCCTGCTCGCCGCAGAAGTCGGCCTTGCCACCGACGGATCCAACGCCGTGCCGCTATCTATAGATCTGTCGTTCCGAGACAGCACAACAGATACCGACCAGGACGGCGTCAACGATGCGGATGACCTTGACGACGACAATGACGGTATTTTGGATGCCGTTGAAGGCGATTTCTACGATCTGAGCCAGCCGTCCCTGGATGGTAGCTTATCGGTTACCGCACAGGATACCTACCCCACCGGCCTCGCCTTTAGCAATGACGGCCTAACGCTCCTGGTTACCGCAAACACCGGCAATACGGTCGAGCAATACAGCCTGACGACGGCGTTCGATGTCACCTCCGGTGTGACCCTTGTCACCAGCTTTTCAGTAGGTGCTCAGGACAGCGAACCGCACAGTCTGCGTTTCAGTGGCGATGGCCTGAAGATGTTCATTTTGGGCAACACCGGCAATGACATTACCCAGTACTCATTCACCAATCCGTTCGATCTGACCGCTGGCGTATCTGTTGACGGCACCTTCTCCGTCGGCGCCCAGGAGATCACCCCACTGGGTATGGCCTTCAACAACAACGGTACCAAGATGTATGTTGTCGGCCAGAACGCCGACACGGTTTTTGAGTATGTCTTGAGCACCCCCTACGATGTCCTATCCGGTGTGACATTAAACGCATCACTGCCGGTTGGCGCACATGAGTCCGATCTGCGCGGTGTGGCGTTCAATGCTACCGGCACGCAGATGTTTGTGGCTGGATATACGGACCACGCGATTGATATCTATGATTTGGCCACCGCATACGACGTCACCACGGCGGTTTATTCCGGCGACTTCTCGGTCGCTAGTGAAGACGGAACACCGCAAGATTTGACGTTCAGCGCCGATGGATCGAAGCTGTTCGTCGTTGGTTCCACCAACGATAGGATCTATCAGTACACTCTTGCGACCGACAGCGACGGCGATGGTATCTTTGATCAACTCGACCTCGACAGCGACAATGATGGCATCACCGACAATGTCGAGGCGCAGACCACGGCTGGTTACATCGCACCATCTGGCACTGGCGCGGGTATCACCGATGCCGATGGCGACGGTCTTGATGACAATTACGACGCCAATACCACCGATACAACGTCCGCTGCTTCGGTCGGCCTAACCCCGGTCGACACCGACAGCGACAGCACCGTTGATATGCTGGATACCGACAGCGACAATGACGGCATCACCGATACCGACGAGGCCGGTCACGGCATCACCCAGGCGACAATTGATGCCTCTGCCGACACTGACGGCGATGGTCTGAAGGATGTCGTTGAAGGCGGCAACGTCTCCGACGGTTTCGATGTCAATGATGAAAACCTCGATGTCACCGACACAAACTTCCTGCTCGCTGCAGAAGCCGGCCTTGCCACCGACGGATCCAACGCCGTGCCGCTATCTATAGATCTGTCGTTCCGAGACAACACGACAGATACCGACCAGGATGGCGTCAACGACACGAATGACCTCGACGACGACAATGACGGTATTCTGGATGCCGTGGAGGGTGATTTCTACGATCTGACCCAGCCGTCCCTGGATGGTAGCTTATCGGTTACCGCACAGGATACCCACCCCACCGGCCTCGCCTTTAGCAATGACGGCCTAACACTCCTGGTTACCGCAAACACCGGCAATACGGTCGAGCAATACAGCCTGACGACGGCGTTCGATGTCACCTCCGGTGTGACCCTTGTCACCAGCTTTTCAGTAGGTGCTCAGGAAAGCGAACCGCACAGTCTGCGTTTCAGTGGCGATGGCCTTAAGATGTTCATTCTGGGCAACACCGGCAATGACATCACCCAGTACTCACTTACCAATCCGTTCGATTTGACCGCCGGCGTATCTGTTGATGGCACCTTCTCCGTCAGCGCCCAGGAGACCGGCCCACTTGGTATGACCTTCAACAACAACGGCACCAAGATGTATGTTGTCGGCCAGGACGCCGACACGGTTTTTGAGTATGTCTTGAGCACCCCCTACGATGTCATCTCCGGTGTGACATTAAACGCATCACTGTCGGTTGGCGCGCAAGAGTCCGATCTGCGCGGTGTGGTGTTCAATGCCGCTGGCACGCAGATGTTTGTGGCTGGATATACGGGCAACGCGATTGATATATATGATTTGGCCACCGCATACGACGTCACCACGGCGGTTTATTCCGGCGACTTCTCGGTCGCTAGTGAAGACGGATCACCGCAAGATTTGACGTTCAACGCCGATGGATCGAAGCTGTTCGTCGTTGGTTCTATCAACGATAGGATCTATCAGTACACCCTCGCGACCGACAGCGACGGCGATGGTATCTTTGATCAACTCGACCTCGACAGCGACAATGACGGCATCACCGACAATGTCGAAGCGCAGACCACGGCTGGTTACATCGCACCATCTGGCACTGGTGCGGGGATCACCGATGCCGATGGCGACGGTCTTGATGACAATTACGACGCCAATACCACCGATATAACGTCCGCTGCTTCGGTCGGCCTAACCCCGGTCGACACCGATAGCGACGGCACAGTTGATATGCTGGATACCGACAGCGACAATGACGGCATCTCCGACACCAACGAGGCCGGTCACGGCATCACCCAGGTCGCAATTGACTCCTCCGCCGATACTGACGGCGATGGCCTGAAGGACGTTGTGGAGGGCGCAAACGCGAGCGATGACTTCGATGTCAATGATGAAAACCTCGACGTCACCGACACCAACTTCCTGCTCGCTGCAGAAGCCGGCCTTGCCACCGACGGATCCAACGCCGTGCCGCTATCTATAGATCTGTCGTTCCGAGACAACACACCAGATACCGACCAGGACGGCGTCAACGATGCGGATGACCTCGATGACGACAATGACGGAATTTTGGATGTAGATGAGCCAATAGTTGTACTAGACTCCTTTACCAACGAACCAGCCATCACTACCACAGGGACAGCGCAAACACTCACGGCCGCTAGTGGTACCGAGGTCGACGTTACGCTCTCAAGTCCAACAAATGCACAGGATACCCGTTTCTTCACCAGCAGTGGTAACTTTACTGGGTATCACGTAGGGGGTGGGAATACTGATGAAGAAATTACGTTTACATTAGGTACGCCGGTAACTGAAATCCAGGTGAATGTTGGCGTTCTTGATGGCTATTCCGCTCACTTAGAGACAGTATCTTTCGAGATTAATGGTATTCCGTTTGTTCTTACACTGGCGGACATTAGTAATATTGGAGGCGGTACCTTAGCAATTAGCCCAGATGGCTTGACTATTACACCAACCGTAGACGGTCATATAAACTTTATTGTTACGTTTGCAGTACCGGAGGGTATTGCATCTCTGCGCATCATACATGATCATGTTTATGG
>CBDFNK010000007.1:0-37081 GCA_965250205.1 Hyphomicrobiaceae bacterium | reverse complement strand
CGCACCTGAGCACCAAGACGCTATCTTCTTGCCCTTTCGCACGCTTCAAAAAGATGATGGTGAAGAGGTGCGTGGGCTTGGACTGGCCATCGTCCATCGAATTGTGACAGGTGTCGGCGGTTCGATAAGTGTGATGGACCGCAGCGACGGCAAAAATGGCGCTGTCTTTCGCGTGCTATGGCCAAAGATGATCTCGGGCTGAAATGATTTGGATCAACGGTGTCTACTGACTTTTTCCCAATTAACCTTGTTTGACTTGCACCAATACGATTTGGCTGGCAGAAGCAGTGTTGACCTGTGTTCAGTGATAAATGGGACTCTCATTTAGAGAGGCTAGAATTTGTCATTCTGGGAATCAAATGAGAAGTTGAGAAGATAAATGGCCGTTTCATCGTCAGGCTCTGGTGGAGATTTTCTCACCAAAAAAAGTGAGGTTATCAAGCTGCGTCAGCAGTTACCGGTGCTATCTAATGTTTTAATCATCGAAGATGAAACATTTGATGCAAAACGGTTGGCTGCAACCCTGCGTGTCATTTTTCAACACGACATTGAAGTGCGCCATGCCGACACCCTAACCAAGGGTGTTGATTGCGTTATGCAAAAAAAGCCAGATTTGATTTTTCTCGATGATTTTCTCAAGCCGAGCGATAACGCTGCACAATCGATACCGTTCTTGCGCCGTGCAGATTATGACGGTCCGATTGTTGTTGTCAGCGGACAAGTCACCAGAAAGCGGGCATTCGATTTGAAAGATGTTGGCGCAACCGATGTCATTCACAAAGATGACGTTGATAGCGTGCGCCTGGGCGAAGCCTTGATCAGAGTGTTTGGTGCCAACGCCTGACTTTACCGTTCCCTATTCACACTCTCATTGCAAACTCATTGCAAAAATATTTCGCCTTTTCCAAGTCTGCGCCCCCCTGGATATCTGACAGTAAGTTGCTAAAGTGCGGGCTGATGACTGGTGAGGTTGGTCAAGGTGCAGTCATGAAGCAGCTATAAGAAACCAAGAGGGCACGTCTTTATGACTGGTGATCAAACGCTTGTTGTTGGTTTGTTGGGGTTTATCTTGGTGCTGCTCGTGTGGGGCCGTTGGCGCTACGATGCAGTCGCTTTCGCAGCTCTAATGGCTGCCGTCGTCTTGGGCGTTGTTCCCAAAGAGCAGGCTTTTACCGGCTTCGCCCACTCTGCAACCATCATTATCGCCCTCGTACTGGTTGTCAGTCATGGCCTTGCCGCATCTGGTGTTGTCTATCGCTTGGCGCATGCCGTTGGCCAAATTGGAAAAACGTATACCTCCCACCTCGGTATTATGGCCACACTTGGGGCTGCCCTTTCTACTGTAATGAATAACGTTGGCGCACTGGCACTTCTGATGCCTGTCGACGTTGAGGCGGCAAAGAAAGCCAAGCGGTCGCCCTCCCTATCATTGATGCCGTTGTCATTTGCAACCATCCTTGGTGGCCTGGTGACGTTGATTGGAACGCCACCTAACATCATCATTTCTGCCTATCGGGAAAAAGCACTCGGTGCGCCTTATCAGATGTTTGATTTTGCGCCGGTTGGCATCGTCTGCGCTCTGGTTGGGGTTTTGTTTGTCACGCTGATTGGTTGGCGGCTTATTCCGCAAAAGGATAGCAATACAGGCGACGACGACGAGCGCTTTAAATTGGATGACTATGTTGCTGAACTCAGTATCGGTGAAGACTCTCAATTTCTAGGTAAGGCTTTAGCTGATGTCGAAAAAGCCGTGCGCGACGCAGGCGGGACACTTCTCAGTGTTATTCGTGAGGCTTCCCACCTGCCAGAGCATGCCGGATGGATTAAGCTACAAGAGGGTGATGTGTTGCTGGTGGAAACTGCAGCAGAAGACCTGGAACGCCTGGCCAAAGAAAATCAGCTGAATTTTGTCGCCAAGGAGCGTCACAGGGAGTTGGTCGAAGGCGCTCAGCTTGAGTTTATTGAATGTGTTGTCCAGCCTGGCTCTGCCCTTGAGGGGCGCTCAAGCGCTTCGGTGCAGCTTGTCGATCGCTTTGGCGTCTGGCTGATCGGGGTTTCCCGACAGGGCAAGCGCCTGCGTTCACGCGTGCGCCGTACAGCCATGCAAGCTGGTGATGTCATGCTTTTGCTGGCGCCTAAGGAACGCGTCAATGTCCTGATTGAAACTATGGACCTGCTGCCGCTCGCTGACCGTGGCTTGGAGCTTGGCACACGTGGCAAGGCTGCATTGGCGGCAGCTTTGTTTGCTGGTGCGATTGTGCTGGCCAGTTTGCAGGTTCTCGATCTGTCGATTGCGCTCGGTATTGTGACGTTGGCGTACCTGTTGTTTGGCATTATTTCGCCGAAGAAGATCTATCACAGTGTCGAATGGCCGGTCGTTGTGTTGATTGGTTCGCTGATTCCCATAGGCGTAGCGTTAGAAACATCAGGTGTTACCGAGATTGTTGCGCAAAACATCGTCACGTTCGTTGCCGGTATGCCGAGTTGGGTGGTGTTGACCATTCTAATGGCGCTAACGATGACATTGTCCGATGTGCTGAACAATACCGCGACAGCGCTGATTGCAGCCCCAATCGCTGTCCAAGTGGCAACGAAACTTGGCGTTAGTCCGGAACCATTTTTGATGGCTGTTGCGGTCGCCGCCTCGTGCGCGTTTCTGACACCGATTGGGCATAAAAATAATACATTGATCATGGGGCCAGGCCGCTATGGGTTTGGTGACTATTGGCGCATGGGACTGCCACTCGAAATTTTGATTGTTGCGGTTGGTGTGCCGATGATTTTGATGGTTTGGCCGCTCTAGGTCACAGGCTCATTAAATCGCATCCAGATGCGCAGCGAGGCAAGTTTTACTGACGCCAGGAAGTTGGCATCGTGTCTGTCAAAGCGCGTTGCAACAGCGCGGAAATGCTTGAGTTTGTTGAAGAACCTTTCAACGAGGTTGCTCGCCTTGTAGAGCGCTTTGGGAAACGGCGGCGGGTCTTTACGATGATATCGAGCGGTCGGATATTAGCCAAGCGCGCCCTGCTTTGCAAGGCTCGCGCGCAACGCATCGGAAACATACGCGCGGTCGGCCAACAGCACGACATCGGGCCCGAGCGCATCGAGCATATCTTCAGCGCTCTTTCCATCATGGGCTTGCCCCTCGGTCAGTTTCAACGCGATCGGCAAACCGTGGGCGTCGACGAGTGCGTGACTTTTGCGGCAACAGCGGCTCGATCACACGCCACTCGGCGTCAGACAGGTCATAGCGTGCCATTCCAACCTCCTCGGTTGGAGGTTGGAAGCACTGTTCGCGCAAAAAGGAAATCCCGTTTATGAGTTTATGACCTAGCGCGCTTGCGCTGAACTGCAAGTTTCCGATTCCAGTTTCAGCCACGGATGTGCTGTGCCATTCTGCACGAAATTAGCCGTCGCTTCTGCCAGCACGGGCGCCAGCAAGAAGCCATGTCGGTAGGCCCCGTTGACCAAAATGTTCCGTCCAGCCTGGCGCACTGTAATGCGTGGAAGGTTGTCTGGGAAAGCAGGGCGCACGCCAGCATCAAAAGAAACGATTTCCGCTTCGCCGAATGTGGGATGCACGTGATAAGCCTGTGAAAGTAGATCGAGCGCCGATTTGACACTGACTTGGCTGGTGTCTTCACTCTCAATCGCCGTGGCACCTACCATAAAGCGGTTGTCTCCCCACGGCACGACATAAATGGGCTGGCGCAGATGCATGAGACGCACGGGTCTTGTGAGTGCGATGCCATCGGTTTTGATCACCACTCGCTCACCGCGTACGCCTCTTAAGTCTTGCAGTTGATCGCGCGCTGCCATGCCCCGGCAGTCAATGGTTATATCATCGTTGAACTTTGGCCGGGCTGGCAGAACAGGCAACCCAAATGAGACATCAACACCGGCGGCGTGGACAGCATCTAATAACTGCTCCAATGCGCGTTCTGTCGCCACATGGGCTTCATCTTTGAAGTAGAGCCCGTTTTGAAAACGCCTGCCTAGGGCGGGTTCCAGTTTGGCGATGTCATCTCCTGAAAGAGGCGCGTAGTTTTCAGCTTGCGTTGCCAGATCTTGAAGGTCGCCTTGGCCACCGTTGGCGGCGACCACCAGCGTGCCGCGTGTTTCAACGCATGCAAAATTTTCTTGCCATTGCCGAAGCCCGTTGCGGGCCAACGCACGCGTCTCTTTTTGCACCAGTGGAAATTCACACTCTGGAGCCAACAACGTGCCCGCATATCGGCTTGCCGCCTTGGCAAATGGTGTTTCAGAAGCCTCGACCAGGTGCACGGTGTGACCCCGGCGCGCTAAAGTCAGCGCCTGCCAGAGGCCCAAAATGCCTGCACCAATGATGGTGATGGTCCGTTGCATGTTTAAGGTTAGTCTCCAAGCGCCCGGCCTTCACGACGCGGGTCGGCAGCACCTTCTAAATGGTCGCCCCGTCGCACAACAACATGGAGGCCGGAATTCATAAGGTCGGGTCGGATGGCGTGGCCAAAGCGTTTCATGGCGAAGGCACGGCGGACAGCTTTAAACCCGGTTTCGATTTGAAATGCTTTACCCATCGAGCCAAAGTTGGCCATTGCAATGGCTTCATGGGCATCAAGCTTCCAGTCGATCAAACCGATCAGTGCTTTGGTGACATAAAGGATAATACGCCCGCCACCTGGCGATCCGAGGGCGGCAAACACATCGCCTTTTTGATCAAACACAATGACAGGTGCCATGGTGGAACGCGGGCGCTTACCACCTTGCACACGATTGGCGATGGCGCGGCCTTGTTTATCGGTCGGCCGGAAAGAAAAGTCAGTCAGCTCGTTATTAAGAAGAAAGCCCGCTGCCCAATGCCCGGAGCCAAAGGCACCTTCGATTGTGGTGGTCATGGAAACCGTGTTGCCTGCACCATCAATGACCGAGATGTGACTGGTGCCAGAGCGTTCAATGGAAAAGTCTTTGCCAAACTGACTGCGTTTGGCCCCAGGCGGCGTGCCTGGTTTTGGTTTCGCCATCGCGCGTGTTGGGTCGATCAATTGTGCGCGCGTCGAGAGGTAAGCGTCATCTATTAGGCCGCTCGGGATTGAGACAAAGTCCGGATCGCCGATGTAGCGGTTGCGATCTGCATAGGCGAGCTTTTCTGCTTCGGCGATGAGATGCAGCGCTTTTGGGTTCATGGCATGTTTAGCACTTGAGCCGAGCGTAAACGGCGTCAAAAGTTTGAGAATTTGGACTATCGCTGGTCCACCGGAAGACGGCGGACCCATACCACATACATGATAGTCGCGATAAGGTGCGCAAACGGGATTTCGTTCTACAACCTGGTAGCTTGCCAAATCCTCCAATGTCATGTCGCCTTTGAAATTGCGCGCCATTTGCCCCGCGCCAACAATCTCATTGGCAATCTTGCCGGTGTAAAATGCATCTGCGCCGCTGTCTGCGATGGCGCGCAGCGTGTCGGCGTACTCTGTATTTTTAAGAACTGCCCCAACAGACCGCGCATTGCCTTTCTGATCAAAGAAATAGCGCCGTGCCTTGGCGTCAAATTTTTTGGCCCCTGACCACCGCAGAAGATAGTGTAAGCGCTGGGAGACCTTAAAGCCTTGATCTGCTAGGCGTATGGCAGGCTCAAATAATTTGGCCCATGGCAAATGCCCATGATTTTTGTGGGCGGTTTCAAGTAGTCGCACGGTGCCTGGCACGCCAATGCTGAGCCCTGAATTGACGGCTTGTTTAAATGGCAATGGCGCGCCGGTCTTTGTCAAAAAGCGTTTTGGTGTTGCACTTGACGGTGCTTTTTCACGCCCGTCATAAGTTCTAAGCGTGGGGCCCTTTTTTAGAGTTTGGCGTTGTGCATCAAAGTGCAGAATGAATGCGCCACCACCGAGGCCTGATGATTGTGGCTCCACCAAACCAAGCACCAACTGCGTTGCAATTGCGGCGTCAATAGCGGAGCCACCGGCGCGCAACATTTCTAGTCCGGCTTGGGCCGCCAATGGATTGGCAGCAGACACCATATATTTTTTAGCCGTCGCAAGTTTTTGGCCGCCAAATCCGGTTGCTGTTTCTGGTGCAATACGCCCGCGTTGCGCCGAACTTGGCAGAGCACTAAAAAGGAATGCTATCAGCGTCACAAAAAGTGGTGTTGTCAGATGTCTTCGAAAAGATGCAATCAAGCTCATGTCAGGTCTTGGCTCCCTTAACGCTTGCGGTCGATGCCAAGCTAGATCAATACTGGGCAAGCCCGTGTTGAGTGTTATAGCAACTTATCTGCGTTTGATAAAACGCAGGTTGCTATAAGGCAGCCTACTCTGAAAATGGTATCAGCGATAAGGGGAAGACCATGTTAACCGCCAATCCGTCGCATTGGGTGCGCCATCGCGTGGCTGTGGCGCTTGTTTGGTTTGTTTTGGGGCTCTCGGTGGTTCACATCGTGCGCGCACGCGATACCGGCGTTCAAACAGATAAGGTCCTGGTGACATCACAATCTGTTGTTGGTGAAGTCATTCGCTATCCGCACAGTGGCCTCCACCCCAAAGGCAAGCGGGCAGAGATCACGGCGCAAGTCATTACGTTGCAGCCAGGTGCCGCAACGCCCTGGCACAGCCACCCGATGCCAACCTTTGGTTACATCATCTCTGGCGAGATTGAAGTGGATTATGGTGCGCAGGGGCAGAAGACCTTTCGCGCCGGCGATGCCTTGATGGAGGCGATGGCGCACGTCCATCGGGGTCGCAATGTGTCGGATAATCCGGTGCGTGTTCTAGCGGTTTCGATTGGTGAACAAGGGCAGGTAACAGCGGTGCGGGCTATTCAACCAAGTGACCGCTAATCTAAAATTGGCTTCGCACCCAATCGATAAAGTCATCAACTGACATGGAAACCATCTGTTTCTTTTGCCTGTTTTTCGATCCAGGCGCGGGCACCAGGTTTCCAGCCTTGCCCACTCATCACCAGTACCGTTTCGCGTTCGGGAAGATTGTTGACCGCATTTTGATAGACATAGGGCAGCTTTTCATCCGTTGAACCAGGGTGTTTTTGCCGCTTGGTTTCGACAAGGACTTGTCGATTGTGTGTAACGATCAAGAACTCAATTTTTGCGCGGTGACCAAAGATCGAGTTGTAGGGTGCGTCCTTGATAACAAACTTCTGACTGGGGTTGCGATGCAGCTGGCTTTCATTCCAAGCGGAAAATTGAACGATCTGAAACCCTTTTTCACGCAAGATACCTTCAATTGCCCCTTCCAGTAACCGTCCAGATTGGGTTGGGGCATTTGTGCCTTCACGGGCATGGCAGAGGCTCGCCTGGCCGACAATCATCAGCACCAACATCCACAAAGAGATTAGCGCGTGGCGGGAAAAGGCTTGGTTCATAGCTGACAATCACACTCGCAAACGGTGCTGGATAAAGTTGTGTTTCATCGACAGGTTGATCGGTTCGGTTGAACTTAAGACGTCCTCGGACAAAAGTCACATGCGCTTTGCATTCCACCCAGTCGTGCCACCAGCGTGTGTCAGTACGAGCAGGGACTAGGCACACAACAAGACACCCCTTTTTGCTTTCAAGGTAAGCTTTTTGCATCCAGTTCCCGATTGTGCGTCCATATGGCGGGTTCATCCACACCCGACCGTATGAAGCCCAGTCCTGAGCTAGGCTATTTTGTTTTTTGTCGAAAAATAGTGCGCATTTTGCATTGTTGGCAGTGGCGCAGGCATCAAGTTGAAATTGATAAACGTTATCAAGGCGGTCAAACAAATTCTGTGGTGTAACCCACTCTTCGCTGGCGCTGGAAAAAAGTGCTCGATTGCTCATGGACGAAATAGTCTCATGGTCAATCGCGGCGGGAATTAATTTATTGCTGCGGGTGGCAAAAAAACCGGAGCGGTGAGAGGGGCTCACCGCTCCGGTGTTGCAACGCATCAGGTTCCAGCAGTGGAGGTGTCAGACGCTGCAATGAACCTGGAGTGCCGTGGCGGTGGTTGTGTGGGGGGCACGCCGTTGGCAAACCAGGAAACGCTGTTACTGAACTCATAGAAAGAGAGAGACGCGGTACTAGATCAAACAGATAGAGCATCTTATCTGCGTTTGACTAATCGCAGGATGCTCTAGGAACGATGGACGTTCGTTCTTTCTTTGTTCTGCCCTATTGCTGTCGGGCAATCAAGGAGAAAAAAGAACAAAAGTAGAATATTTTTGAATTTTCTGGTGTTGCAGCGTGAACTTTATTGGTGCCACGGCGACACAATTGCACGGCCTTTTCAACAGCTGAGTTAATGCTCGTCAGGCGCAAAAGGAGTGCTAATTTCCCAATTTAAATCAAATGGATAAGGCTTAGACGGGCACCCAGCACTGCGCCTGTGTTCGATCACTTGATGACTGTGGCTGATCTGCTCTGCCACTCATTTTGGGACTGCTATATACGATCTGTTCACCAAACTCGGACATGATGGGGATGAATGACCGTGAGCACAGTCCAAGATCCAGCGGCCATTCGAGTTTTTATAAAGATGCGGAGTTTAAGTATATGTCGAGTAGCGTAATCCAAGGCCGTCGTGGCGCATCTGCGCTGGTGGCCCTCTTCGCCGTGGCTTTGATGCCAACCGGCGCCCAGGCGCAAGGCCTGTTTGATTTTCTTTGGGGTGGCAGCAAGGAATATGGTGGCGGGCGTAAGACCGTCAGCTTCAGCCCCAAATATAACCCCGGTCAGATTATAGTTAGCTTTGGTGACCGTCGCCTCTATCACATTCGCCGCAAAGGTTCGGCTGACAGCTACCCTATTGCTGTACCGCGTGCGCAAAGCCGCTGGTCAGGCGTGACACGCGTATCGATGAAAAAGGTCAATCCTTCCTGGACGCCAACACCAGAAATGCTGCGCGAAAATCCAAGGCTGCCGCGTTTTGTGCCTGGTGGTCATCCCATGAACCCGTTGGGCAATCGTGCGATGTATCTTGGCTCAAGCCTCTATCGTATTCACGGAACCGACGCGCCTTGGACCATCGGCAAAGCCGTCTCCAAGGGCTGCATCCGGATGTACAATAAAGATGTCGCACAGCTCTATCCGAGTATATCTGTTGGCACCAAAGTCACCGTGACGTGGAAACGCTACAAAACAGGCGCTGGCAGTTATGCATCTTATGAGCCTGCCCAACCACGCCGTGTCAAACGCACCTATGCGCCCGCACGCGTTAAGAAGCGTCGTGTGACGCGATTGAGCCGCGGTACATTGAGCGCGCCTTATCATGTTTCACGTGGATCGCGCTAATAGGCGCAGCGGCAGAAATTCATGCGAGTTTAGTTGGGCGGTGCTTCGGTGCCGCCCTCTTTTATTGGATTTTTCGATTCACACGCGGGCCTTCGCCCGCACGATCTCAAACATCAGCGAACCGTACCCCAACACAAGCCTGCGCCATGCCTATCCCTTTAGCTCCGGAAAGCGCTGTATGGCAGGGTTTGATCGATGATTTGGCGCATGGTTTTTGCGGGTCTGTCGATGAGGCCTTCGATGGTACGCGCTGCGATCCGTGCAACTCCGTTGGTGTTCGGCGGTTGGTGCGCAAAACGAATTCGTCGAAATAGGCTTGCAGGTGTTTCGAGCAAACAGCACCGCCATGCGTGCCAAGCAACCATCGTTTCAACTGTGAAATCACCCAGTGGACACTTTGCAGCGCATCCGCCTTGCGGCGTTGGTCTGGTTTCATCACAACCATCTCATGACGACGCGCACCGAGACTGCGCCGATTGTAACTGGCCAGCCCATCTGTGGTTACCAACGCGTCGGCAGTGACATTGTCATCAGCAAATCGTTGCAGGGTCTTTTCATCGTCATTGTTGCCGGCGTGTGCCAGCCGCACGCGACCTGCGCGCTGTGCCGCGACCAGCACCATGTGCTTTCCCGCACGTTTGCCGCCGATCAATCCTTCATCGATTTCAACATCTTGGCCGAGACGCCTACGATCAGGCCGCACCATCGAACCACGCAGCTTGTGCAACCAGGCCCACGCCGTTTTGTAAGAACCAAAGCCCAAGATCCGTTGCAGTTCCTTGGCTGAAATGCCGTTCTTACGCGATGAAATTTCAAACACGGCGCGGAACCACATCTTTAAAGGCTTGCGGGTTTTTTCAAGCACCGTGCCCGAGGTCAGAGAGGTCTGATGACCACAGTCAGCACACTCAAAGCGCGTGCCGCCGTTCTCTTTCCAAACACGTTTGGAATGGCAACGTGCACAGGCCGGTTTGCCGCCCCACCGCACCGCAATCCAGTAAGCTCGGCAGTCTTCTTCCGTTGCAAACCGCTGTTCAAACTCAATCGCTGTCTTTGGAAAATTCCGCCAAAGGTTATCTGTTCTTTTGCTCATATGCTGCCTCCTGTCAGGCTGCAACATCAGCTAAAGTTACGCCGGTTTTAAGGGGATAGGCATGTTGCGGGATTGGCAAAAGGATACAGCCCAACACGACTTTAGGAAGTGTTGGCAAAGAATAACAAAGCCCAACACGCGTTTACGCAGTGTTGGCAAAAGGATACAGCCCAACACGCGTTTACGCAGTGTTGGCAAAAGGATACAGCCCAACACGCGTTTACGCAGTGTTGGCAAAAGGATACAGCCCAACACGACTTTAGGAAGTGTTGGCAAAGAATAACAAAGCCCAACACGCGTTTACGCAGTGTTGGCAGGCAAGTGCAAGTGGTGGCGAGGACATATTGGTGAAAAAAACAAAAAACGCACGCTGGCTTCATAGCCAGCGGGCATTTTTTGTGAATATTAAAATCTGGATTTCCAACGCGGCCCTTCTGTTGCTAGGGTGGGCTTCAATGGTTTCATAGCGTGATTAGCGCGGGGACAATTATGACACGTTTGGTTGGTTTTTGGAATTTATTGATAGTGGGATTTCTGGTCAGTGGGTGTGCGTCGGGTGGACCTAAGGGAAGTGAAATTCTCACCGGCAGTATTGCCCCCAACACATCCCGTTTGGTTTTGTATCGTGTCTCGCCGCTTGGCATGGCGATCCAGCCAAACTATATGCTCAATGGAAAGGCCGTTGCGCCAACCCAACCAAGTGGCTTTGTTGTTTGTGACATTGCGCCTGGAACATATACCGTATCAATAGACAATCTTTCAGCTGATATGAGCCTGACCGGTGGCACGGACAAGACGAGCGTGAAATTGACACCGGGCCAGACAACTTATCTCAAGGCCGAACCGCAATTTGGTTTAATTGTCGGGGTGATCACGCTTTCACATGTCACGCCACCACAAGGTCAACAGGACACAGCTTCATTGAGCAAGATCGAAGGTAGCTGCGTGTAGACTCAGCGCTGTGTGCCTCCGAAGTGGGTTTGTCCAGATGAGCAAACAAAACCTACCTGCCATTCACGTCTATCCTTGCTCCAAGGCCGATCTAGTTCGCAATAGTGAGTGTGAAGGTGCGTGTAACGGGTGGGTCGCCAGCTGTCGTCGCGGTGATGGAAAACTGATCACGCCCCGTTTGTCCTTTGTGCGCCGTGTAATAGATACCCGTACCGTACAAAACGTGGCCGATGCATTTGCCAGACGTGCTCTGTTTGATTTTTGTCATTTGATTGGGGCGGAACGTAACGGTTCCCTTGTTTGGGGGGTGGGCAATGGTGAGCGTTGGGGTGATCGCGCTGCAATCGGCCGGATTAAATCCTGCCCAGATGTACATTCGCGCTGGACGTTCTGTGACAACAGGCGTGCGACGCGATAGCGGGGCGTTGGTTGGAGAGGGTTGTGCGCTGGTATTTGTTTTGGACGTTGGCGTCGCTGCGCACCCGGAAAGGAGACCGGCGCAAAGGAGTGCTGCCGGGAGTGAGGGGCAGGCCTGGAACGGAGAACGGCTGAGGCTCACGGGTGTCATTCTGTCTATGTTGCTGTTTCAGGTCTTAGGTTGCGTTGCCGCGTAAGGCCTATCAGATCTTAAAGGCAAAACATAGATTGGTGCGCGCGTTGTCGTCACGCTCTCAGCAAAGAGATGCCACTAAAGATCCGGATTGCAGAATGGGGATGCCAGCGAAAACGGGTCGCGTTCTGTGGTTTCTGGTTGGTTTCTTGAAAGGCGCGGTGACGGTGTCGCGGGCTGGTCATAGTTACCCCGACGCAGGGCGCTAGGATCGCGTGAAATCAATTGGTTGTGTGGCGCGGTGGTCCGCGTTGCAATCGTGGCGTTGAGCATAAATGCCTCCATACTCGGTGTTAGCCCCACAATGGGCGCATCCTGAAATGTCAGTGTGGAAGGTTTATGCATTTTTGGGCGCGTGCGCTGTCACGCAGGAAACTGGCCCCGGGGAAAATAAGTTTCGGGTGCGTGGCGTGGGGTTTACTCATCCCATGTTGGGTAGGTCTTGCGCATGTATGACAATCCGTCCTCGATAATTTCTTCGAGCACGTCGATGTCAACGTCACTCAGTTTATTAATATAGAGGCAGCTCTTCCCGGTCTTGTGCTTGCCGAGCCGATCAAGCTTTTCCGACATGTCTCTGTAGCCTGGCATGACATAAATCGTTAGCGCCGTTTTGCGCGGGCTAAAACCTGTGAGGAAGAACTCACCCTCGCGGCCACTATCGTATTTGTAGTGATAACGGCCATAGCCGATGATACTCGGGCCCCACATTTTGGGCTTGAGATTGGTGACGCGATAAAAAAAGGTGAGCAATGCCAATCCATCCGCACGACGTGTTGGATGATCCACGGATTTAAGAAAGGCGCGTGGAGAAAGCTTGGCTGGCTTGGTCTTGTTGGTGGATTTTGCCATCACCGACGATCCTCACATGCTCGGATGATCTAAGCTTAGCAAGCGGATGCCTTAGGGTTTAATGGATCTTTTAGGATCGCACATGCACCAGCAGATCAAGCTTTCTAAGGATGATCTAGGCGCTGTAGCCAAATGCACTGAGATCTGCCTGGTGGCGCTCGGCAAGACCACGTAGTGCCTCGTTGCCACGATAACTGTAGGCGCGTGATGCCACAAGTTTCTCTACCGCTCGTTCAATGGCGGTGTGCTGTGCATCAAGCCCTACGAATTTCAATACCTGTTCCAGATGCGTAATTGGTTGCTCTAAAAAAGCTTCGTAGCGCAAAACTAATGCACGATCACCCAATTGGCTGGCATAATGATCGGCCGTTTCAGTGTAGCTCTTCCACAACGCCATGCCTTCGCCGGTATCTCGGCAACGCGAAAACGAATTATTTGATAGAGGGAGACGCCATAACCAGCGACTTTGCTTTTCCACATCACTGCTGAGATTTTGTGAAATCTTGTCTGCACGTGTTGCTAGGCTTTTTGCAACATCAACACCGTGGCGGTGGATTACCAATAGCTTGGCGTTTGGAAAAATCTTAAGCCATAGTGGTAGCGTGAACGTATTGCGCGGGTCTTTCCACCCCCAGGGGCCAGACATGTTTTTAATGTCGCCAAGGGCGAGGTAATTTTTTAGACCAAGAAATTCTATGGCGCGTGGCGTTTGAAGCAGGTGGTCCAGTTGTCGAATGCGGGCTTCAACGAGGTCATCCTGCTTGAGAAACTCTTTGAATGCCTCAGGATGATCCCAGGCCGCACCTGCTTGGCGCAGCAACCAATTGTTCAGGTGCACAAAGAATGTCGCTTCGTGGTTGGAATCATATTTCCTGCCAACGAACAAACCGATCTCATCCAAGATTGTGGTCAGCACGCTGGTGCCAGAGCGATGCATGCCAGCGATGATGACAGGCGTGCTGTTCGAGGGTGCGATCAGGCGTGATTTTGGCATGCAAAAGGCTCGGGCTGGTGGTTATTGTGGTTGCCTTGATGCTAGCTGGTGAATGTTACTCTTGCCTTAACCTTTGGCCGTTCTGCGCGGACAAAGAGGCTGAATTTGCGTCCATAAGCGCCTGACTGGTCGCTAAGGTTGGGCTCGAAGGCTTACCTGGACGGCGTGCTCAAGAGCTTCAAGAAAGCGCGACCGGTCTTGCCGGGTAAAGGCGGCATTGTAGCCCTTGCTTTCGCCGGTTTCTCTGAGGTGGGCAGATAGGTCGCGCATCGCCAGCGCCATGCCAATGCTCTGCTCTGTAAATGGTTTTCCCGTCGGACCCAAGACGTGTGCATTCTGTTTGAGGCAACGTGCTGCAAGAGGGATGTCGGCGGTAACCGCGATGTCGTGGGCACCAATATGATCCGCAATCCAATCATCTGCCGCATCTGGACCGTCGCTTACCACCACGCGATGAACGTGCTCACTTGTTTCGAGGCGCATCCAACTGTTGGAGACATAATAGATGTCAAGCTGGTGGCGCTGGGCAACTTTAAGCGCTTCTTCTTTCACGGGGCAGGCATCAGCATCAATGTAAATTGTCACTGGGATCTCTTGTTCCAAAGGGTACAGACAAAATTGAAATGACCTGTCTGCCGGTATTTGATGATGAAATCGACCAAAATCTGTTTGCCATGTTTTTTGCTGTGCTGCCAGTACTTTGGGTATCAGAGACAGTTCGAGAATGACCCGTGTGCAAAAATCTAGTCCTTCACCAGTTGGGAATTCAGCTGACATTCATATCAACATTTGTTTTATAGTACGAGGTGAGGACCAATCGCTTGATGGTATCGGGGCAGGATGCCGGAATTGGAAGAGGTAAAGACAATGTCGTTATTTAAGTGGGCCGCACAGGGCCTCACCGTTTTAATCGCTGTTGCGGGCTTTGGTGTCGCAACAGCCTTCGCATTCAATGATGAATTTACCGCATGGCACAATGGCTCAAAAATGCGGGTGACGTTGGAAGAAGATACTTTCGTCATTGTTTACGTGCGCCCTAAAAGCTCTCTTCGCAAACATGGTGTGCGCAATGGTACCGTTTTATTTTCCGGCCATATATCTGGCAGTGGCAAAGTGGAAGGGGAAGCGCACGTGTTTCGCAGCGGGTGTGACCCTGAGCCATATTGGGTGTCAGGCAGATACAAAAAGTTTCGTCGGTCTTTCACGCTGAGTGGCGATGCTCCAAAGCGCAGGTCCGGCGCGTGTGAAATTGTGGACTACACATCATCCGGCTCGAACGCGCGTTTGAGTTTCTCAAAAGCGGGCGCTGGCGGTGGCCGCGATGACGATAATGATGATGACGCTGATGACGCTGATCACGCTGATGGTTCAGGTGATGGCGCGTATTGCGGTTGGTGGGCCATATACTCATGCCATAAATCACGCAACCGTGCGATCCGAGACATGAATAACAATGGCTATGGTGGTGTTGTGCACACCAACGACGTGCCCAATTTCCGCAACGGTTACTACTGTGTCGCTGACGGCCCAACCAACAAGAGCAATGCGCGGCGCAAAAAGAACCGTGCGAGCCGCGATTATGACAGCCCCTATATCAAAAAGGGTTGCTAGAGCAACCTGCGAAAAGTTGGAATTGATCTTGAGCAGATAAGTTGATCGCCAGTCATCGGATAGAGTCTTGGGATAGAGCCCATGAGATAGAGCGTCGCGCAAACAGCTTGGCTGTGTACAACAAAAGGCTTGACGCTCTAGGCTCGCATTTCAGAAATTCTTGAAACAATATGGGAGGCTCAAATCGGCCTCCCATTTTTTTGATTACATAGTCTCATTCATGCGCCTCAGGCGCGCTGCCATCTGGCGCATGACATAGATTGAGAACACTGGGCTTTTGCGCACCAACTCAATAAACGCCTCTTCCGTGATCACGGCGAGCTCTGTGGGTGAGGTGGCTTTGGCCGTTGCGCTTCGCGGCGCGCGATTAATCAAGGCCATTTCTCCAAAAATGCTGTGTAGGCCAACACTTTCGACGACTGTGTCGCCGACAGAGATATCAACCTTACCCTCAAGCACGACAAACATCAGCTCACCGGGATCCTGCTGGGTAAAAATGACATCGCCTGCAGCAAACCGTTTCAAAGGAATATTGTAGCGTTCAAAAAACGAGAAATCAAAGGGTCCAAGAGCCATTTTCTAATCCCCGGCTGAGCGAGCTTCATACAGTGAACACGTTGTGTAAGCGAGGCAAAAGGATTGGCTCGCGCTTGTGCGGGCAACGTCTAAGCGATGGTACCACCAGATCGCGTGCCACAAGATAGCATTGTGGTTGAAGGGTCACAATTTGTAATTTGAATAATTCCAAAGTGTTAAATGCTTGTTGGTGTTCCAAGCGTGCACCGCTAGAAAAGCGTTGAGGCGGCCGAGGGCTGCTCCAGTCTTCCGACAACGAAGACGCCTGATTTTGAGACCTTGACTCTCTTTCATTGGGGAAAACCATGATTTATTACCTACGAGGCCAGCGTTTGCTGGACCTATTCTGTCGCTTTGCGGCAGACGGGACCATCAGCGTCCCATCGCCGAAAACGGGTTCCTCTCGGAGTGAACCTACCCGTCTTTCAGCACTTCGTCGCAATCATACGTTGCCCGTGAGTGCAGCCTGCGCCATCGCTTTAGCGGTCGTCCTGTCTAGTGGTACATCTGTCTTTGCCGAGCAGAACGATAGTGTGGCTCAAGTGGGATCGGATGCTGCCTTGGATGGGAATGCAGACGCCGTCTCTCAGTCTGGTGATGATCAATTGCCAACGGTTGAGGTGAAGTCGGCCGAGCCAGATACGGTAGAGCTAGATGCAGCGCCAAAAAAGGCTGAGGTGCAACAAACCGAATACAAGCCGGTCACCAAAAAGAAGCGCAAAAAGAAAAAAGCGACGCAGGTTTCAAGTCCAAGCCCTGCGAGTTCAGCCGCGGTAGTGGCCGATAGCTATGACAATGAAGACGAAATTACGAGCGGGCCCGCGGCCGGCGGCGAAGCCATACGCGGTAGCCTCGGGACGGGCACGACGGATGTAGATGGGTATGTTGCGGGCGCATCGTCAACATTTACGAAAACAAACACACGACTGCAAGACATTCCGCAGTCCATATCGGTGATCACTGAACAGCAATTGAAAGACCAAGGTCACGAAAGTCTCGGTGAAGCATTGCAATACGTGCCGGGCGTCACCGTGCAGCAAGGCGAAGGACATCGCGATCAGATCACCATTCGTGGTCAGGAAACCAATGCTGACTTTTTCACCGATGGCGTGCGTGACGATATTCAATATTTTCGCGATCTTTATAACATTGAAGCCGTTGAGGTGTTGAAAGGGCCTGCTGCGCTGGTCTTTGGACGTGGTGGCGGCGGCGGTATTGTCAACCGTGTGACTAAGAAGGCCGAGTGGCGCGATATTAAAGAAGCGTCTATTAACTTTGGCATGTATGACCGCAAGCGTGTCACGATTGATGTTGGCGGTGCAGCAACCAACTCGTTCGCCTTTCGCCTAAACGCGATGTACGAAGATTCCGAAAACTTCCGGGATTTCTTTGAACTTGAACGCTATGGGTTCAACCCAACTGTTGCCTTCAGGCTGACCCCTAAGACGCTGTTGCGCGCGAGTTATCAGTATCATTACGATAACCGCACGGTAGATCGCGGTGTGCCGTCTCTCAATGGGCGTCCATTGGAGGGCTTTCAAGACACGTTTTTTGGCAGTCCCAACGCGAACTTTTCAAAATTTGAAAGTCATGTCGCAACTGCAACGCTTGAGCACGAATTCGATTCCGGACTCCAGTTCCGCCAACACGTGTCCTATAATCACTACGATAAATTTTACCAAAATATCTTTGCAGCTTCTTCGGTTGATGCAGCAGGAAACTTTGAAATTGGTGAAATTGGCGGCGGAGATGACGGCGGCTATAACAGCGGCACGGATCGCGAGAGCTTTTTTAGTCAGACTGATTTCTCGTATAAATTTAATTCCGGTGATCTGATGCGCCACACGGTGGCGTTTGGTGCTGACTTTAGCTGGCAGGATCAAAGAAATACCCGCTTCATTCCAACCTTCGCAGGTGGTGTTGGTGGTTTGATCATCAATGTTTCCAACCCAGCGAGTTTTGTGCCGGTCTCTTTTGATATCCAAACGCGGGATCGGAATGTCGACTTAAAAACGCAAGGGTTTTACATCCAGGATCAGGTCGAAATCACCAAGTACTTTGAGGTGATTGCCGGAATTCGGTATGATCGGTTCGATCTCGACTTTTTCAATGCTCTGAATGGTGACCGGGTTGGTCGCGTTGATGCGGTGTGGTCGCCACGTATTGGTGCCGTCGTTAAGCCGACAAGCAATTTATCAATCTATGCAAGTTGGTCAAAATCCTTCTTACCGTCGGCTGGCGATCAGTTTGACAATCTTGGTGGCGGTCGAGATGATTTTGAACCGCAAGAGTTTGAGAACCGGGAAATTGGCTTCAAGTGGGCGTTGATGCCGCGCCTTCACCTAACCGGTGCCCTGTTCCAACTTGATCGTACCAACCAACCTGTCACGGTGGCCGGTATTGATGTAACATCTGGCGAAACTGAAACCCGTGGTGGTGAAGTAGGTTTGACGGGCTATGTTACTGATGACTGGCAAATCAATCTCGGGTACGCCAACATTCGCTCTGAGATTACGGACAATGGTGACAATGGCAATGGTCTCCTGGGCAACTCGGTAGAGTCCGTGCCACGCCACCAGTTCTCGATCTGGAATCGCTATCAGTTTAGCAAAATGTTTGGTGCCGGACTGGGTCTCGTCCATCAATCTGAGTTCTTTGCCGCATCGAGCAATACGGTGACTGTGCCAAGCTTCACGCGTGTCGACGCAGCTGTGTATTTAGACTTCAATGAAAACTGGAGTGCGCAGGTGAACGTCGAGAACCTATTTGATACCGACTACTTCGCCTCAGCGCACAACAACAACAATATTTCACCTGGTGCGCCGTTGTCAGCGTATGCGACGATCCGGGCGAAGTTTTAAAACCAACAGATGGTGGATGTTGCGTTTAGATGCAGCGTCCGCCATCGACCTCAATAGCAACGCCGGTGATGAACGCAGACGCCGGGTCCGCCAGAAAAACAGCCGCATTAGCAATGTCCGTTGGCCGCGACATGCGTCCGAGTGGAATGTCACATGTAAACTTAGCGCGGTTTTCAGGCGTGTCAGGCAGCCCCATAAACTCTTCCAAAAGACCTGTTTCGCCGATCACTGGATTAATGGCGTTTACACGAATATTTTTCGGTGCCAATTCTGCCGCCAGTGACTTTGTCAAAATGACCGCAGCACCTTTGGAGCCATTATACCAGGTAAGACCAGGGCGTGGTCGCACACCCGCGGTTGATGCGGTGTTAATGATTGAGCCACCACCGCGTTTTTCAAGCTCGGGCACCACTGCCAATGTCATCAAGTAAATCGCCTTGACGTTGACGGCGTAGATGCGGTCGAACTCGTCCTCAGATACGTCAAGTGCGGATTTGTTTTTATGCGTGATGCCGGCATTGTTGACGACAATATCAAGCCCACCGAACTGGCGTGTGGTCTCAGTGATGAGACCACACACATCTTGTTTTATTGTCACATCGCAGTGGCAAGCAACAGCTCGATTGCCAATGGTATGCGCTGTTTGTTCGGCGTTTGCCGTGTTGATGTCAGCTACGACAACATGCGCGCCTTCTTGGGCAAAAGCCTCAGAAATGCCACGCCCAAAACCTGATCCGCCGCCGGTGACAATCGCAACTTTTTCTTTAAGGCGCATGATAAACTCCACAATGGATCGACAACCCTACGTGCACGATGATCGCGCCCTCTCGTCCGGGTGAGGGTGGTCTTAAGAGTTTTTATTTCCCTTTGCCCGTTGTGCAGCTTCTGCGCGATATGGGCTCGCCGGATAAGTGCCAAGAATATTGATCTCGCTTGAAAAGAACGCAAGCTCTTCCAAGGCGAGTTGCACTGGGCGTTGGCTTGGGTGGCCTTCAACGTCTGCGTAGAACATGGTTGCGTTGAACGTACCCTCTGTTTGATAGCTTTCCAGCTTCGTCATGTTGACGTCGTTGGTGGCAAACCCGCCAAGCGCCTTGTAAAGTGCTGCAGGCACATTGCGCACACGAAAGATGAAGCTGGTCATCACTTTTCCGGTGTCTGGATCAGCATCATCTGGTTCGCTAGCGAGAACAACAAAACGCGTTGTGTTGTGGGTTTCGTCCTCAATGTTTTCAAGCAAGATCTCAAGGCCATAGGTGTCGGCGGCAAGCGTTGAAGCAATGGCTGCAAGTGCTCGGTCATCGGATTCACTTACAATGCGCGCAGAGCCTGCGGTGTCAGCTTCAGGGTGCGGTTCTAAGCCGTGTTGGCGCAACGTATTGCGACACTGGCCAAGCGCTTGCGTGTGCGACAGAACGCGTTTGATATCGCTCAATTTGGCGCCCGGTTTGGCCATCAGCTGATGGCGTACGCGCTGAAAATGTTCGCCAATAATGTAGAGACCGGCACCGGGTAGAAGATGATGAATATCCGCAACGCGACCTGCAACAGAGTTTTCAATCGGGATCATGGCATAGCGGGCCTCGCCTTTTTTGACCGCCGCCAAGGCGTCTTCGAAGGTCGGGCACGCCACGGGTTCCATATCAGGATAGGCTTCAGTGCAGGCAAGGTGTGAATTGGCGCCAACTTCACCCTGGTAAGTCAATTTGTTATGCATGGAATGGGCCCAGAGTCTCTTTTTGGTGTCCTAATCGGCGGCGACTTAAGTTTCATTGGCTTGCAGGAGTGCGCGTGCACGTTCGAGATCTTCCAGAGTATCGACACCAAGTGGAACGGTGTCAACGATCGCAACGTCGATGCGCATGCCCGCCTCAAGTGCTCTGAGTTGTTCCAAGCGCTCACGCTTTTCGAGTGGTGAGGGTGGCAGTTTCACAAACCGCTCAAGGGCGTCGCGGCGATAGGCATAGATACCGATATGATGGTAGAGCGGGCCGGGTCCGGAAGGTGCCGTTGCGCGGGTGAAATAGAGCGCGCGCAAATGATCTGGTGATTGCAATGGTGTGCCGACAACCTTTACCACATTTGGGTTCTCAATTTCACTTTGTTCGGTAATCTCAGCGCACAGCGTTGCGATATCCGTTTCCGCTGAGGCGTGCAAGGGCGCGATAGACTGGTTGATAAGGTCAGGTTCCAAGGTTGGAAGATCGCCCTGCAGATTGACAATGATGTCTGCAGAGGCTGCCTTTGGATGCGCGTTAATCGCCTCGTGCACCCGGTCTGAACCAGACGGGTGGTCCGCGCGGGTCATAACGGCCTCGCCACCTGCTGCCACAACCGTGTCAAATATTTCCTGCGCATCTGTCGCCACCAGCACAGGACCCGCCTCGGCGGCTTTTGCAAGGCGCACAATATGAACCACCATGGCCTCGCCTGCGATATCTGCCAACGGTTTGCCTGGCAGGCGGGTTGCATGCATGCGGCACGGAATGACAATGAGGTTTGAAGGCATGATGTTGCGGTCTGAGGTTGGGTGATGGGCTATAAATGAGGGTTGAAAAGGTGAGTTGGATTGACGCTGTTTAACCGGATTTGGGCTTTGAAGACAGGGTTTTTTGTCTCGCCCGCTTGGCGATCCCGGGCCCTGCCTGCTATGGGAGCATTGTGTGTTGTTGCTGGCTAAAGAGCTGGCCGCGGGTAGATCACGACCGCTGGCAGATCTTCAACACAATGAGCTAAAAATGAGCGAACCAAAGTCAAAACCTAGGATACGCCAAAATGGGATCGTCGGATAAACCAGTTATTATTGTTGGATCAGCCCTCGTTGCTTTGCTGCTGATTGTCGGATTCAAGACCTTTATAGGGATCAAGGACAAGCATCATCAAGGTCAGCCTGAAGCTGGCTATACAGCGAAGCCGGAAAAGGAAAAAGCCGCTCCTGTTAAGGCTGACGCAGCCGCGCCAGCCGCTGCTGCACCCGCTGCTGCGGCCACCGTGGATGGAGCAGCGCCGACAGCGGGTGCGCCCGTCGATAATGCAACACTTGTGACAGCAGGCGATGTGGCTAAGGGCAAGAAGCGGTTTAGGCGCTGTGCGGGCTGCCATTCTTACAAGAGTGGCGAACCGTCAAAGATAGGGCCAAACCTGTATGGTCTTGTTGGACGCGATGTGGCGTCACAGCTTGACTATGCTGAAAAATACTCAGCTGCCATGAAGGCCAAGGGTGGAAAATGGACCCTTGAGGAACTCTCAGCATTTATCACCAACCCGAAAAAGGCGCTGCCCGGCACGGGGATGATCTTCGCGGGCCTTAAGAAGGACCAGCAGCGTGCGAATTTGTTGGCTTATATCAAAACCTTGTCTGACTAGGCGTGGAAAAGCCAACCATGACAGCATGTTAACTCGCCATGGCTGCGAAGTTTTGCGACCCTGCCCCTAAACCGGCGGGGTCGTCCTGTATGTGGCATATGCGGCCCCACAAGGGACGGGTGTGTCCGCCCCATGGGCATTGAATTAAAAATAACGCAAGAGATGACAAACATGACGATCTCAAAATCAATTTGGCCAGTGCACAATTGGCGTAACGTTGCTTTTTTGGTGCTTGGGGCAGCGGTGATGTTGTCCGCTTTTCACGTACACAGTCAGGCACAAGACAGCGAGACCCGGCACCATGCACTGTCGCTCATTGGTACACCTGAGTATGGCCCTGATTTCAAACATTTTAAATGGGTCAATCCAAACGCGCCGAAGGGCGGTGCATTTGTTCGCAACGTCGAGGGTACGTTCGACAACCTCAATCCATTCACCATAAAAGGTGTTGAAGCGGTTGGGTTGGGACTGACCTTTGACACGTTGTTGGCCACAAGCCCTGGCGAATTCTCTACCGAGTATGGTCTGGTGGCCGAGTGGGTTTCATTCCCGCATGATTATTCGTCGGCAACCTTCGGCTTGCGCAAGGAAGCTAAATTTCATGATGGCACTGGGATCACACCAGAAGATGTCATCTTCTCCTTAAGTGCGATCAAGAAAGCGCACCCGATCTACGCCAAGTACTATAAAAATGTCGTCAAAGGGGAAAAGACGGGCGAGCATCAAGTCACCTTCACATTCGATAGCAAAGGTAACCGTGAACTTCCCCAGATTCTGGGACAGCTCACGGTCCTATCAAAAAAATATTGGCAAGGTACAGACAAAAACGGCAAGCCTCGAGATGTTGCCAAATCATCTTCGGAAGTACCGCTCGGCTCAGGCCCCTATCGCGTCAAGAAGATTGATATTGGCAAAACGATTATCTACGAGCGCGTTGCAGACTACTGGGCCAAGGATCTGCCAGTTTCTCGCGGGCAATGGAATTTTGGAGAGTTGAAGTTCAAATACTTCAAGGACCGGACCGGCTCGTTTGAGGAGTTCAAGAGAGGTGATGCAGACCTTTGGTTGGAGACGAGTTCTCAAGCCTGGGCAGCAAAGTTCACTTTTCCAGCAATTAAATCAGGAAACGTTAAAAAGGAAGAGATCCCAGTAGCGGGTGTCGCGCGCATGCAGGCGTTTGTGTTCAATACCCGTCGCGACAAATTTAAGGATCCGCGCGTCAGGCGTGCCTTCAGCTATGCCTTCGATTTTGAGTCACTAAACAAAAACGTTCTCTACAATCAGTATATCCGCGTCAGCAGCTACTTTGACAACTCCGAGATGAAGGCTACGGGTTTGCCCGAGGGCCGTGAACTCGAGATCTTGGACGAAGTCAAAGCGGACGTACCGCCGGAGGTCTTTACGACGGAATTTAAAAACCCGGTCGGCGGGCCGGAGAATATGCGTGAAAATTTACGCAAGGCGACGGACCTGTTGAAAGCGGCAGGTTGGCAGGTGACAGATAAGGCCATTGAAGACCCAAGCTGTGGTTTTTTTTGCGGCCTCATGAAAGCGGTTGGACTTGCATCCGACAAAAAAGAACGCGTTCTGAGAGATGCCAACGGCAAGGAAATGGACGTCGAAATTCTGCTCATCCAATCGGCTTTTGAGCGTGTTGTTCTTCCCTATATTGGGGATCTAAAAAAGCTCGGCATCAAAGCCCGTGTTCGCGTTGTTGACCCAGCACAGTTTGCTGAGCGCGAACGCAGTCGTGATTTTGATATTATTATCGATAACTTTGCGCAGTCCATGTCGCCCGGCAATGAGCAGCGCGATTTCTGGGGTTCAGCTGCCGCCGACGTGCAAGGCAGCCGCAACACCATCGGCATCAAAAACAAAGCTGTCGATAAGCTGATCGATAAGATCGTATTCGCCAAAGACCGCCCTGAACTGGTGGCTGCCACCAAAGCGCTTGATCGCGTGCTCCTTTGGAACCACTTCGTGGTACCGCAGTGGCACTATCCATTTGTGCGCGTCGCCTACTGGGACAAGTTTGGCCGCCCCGATCCGTTGCCCAAGCTTTCGCCTGCATTTATGCAGGTATGGTGGGTGGATCCTGCAAAAGAAGCTGCGCTAAAAAAAGGCGGAACGCCATAATGAATAGATCCGTTGTCGGCTGGCGACAGTCGTGTGCGTTGCCTGTGATAGCTATAGTGATAGCGCTAGCTTTTACGTCAGGGACAGCGCTGGCCGAGCGTCGGCACGGGCTATCGGCGTTTGGCGATCTGAAATATCCAGCTGATTTTACTCATTTTGAGTACGTTAATCCAGAGGCTCCCAAAGAAGGTCGTCTTTCACAAATTGGCACTGCTGGGCTGACAACATTTGACAGCTTCAATGCTTTTTTGTTGAAGGGCGATGCCGCGCAAGGTTTGTCGCTTCTGTTCGATTCTCTGATGGTGCGGGCCTTTGACGAACCTGATGCCGTCTATGGTTTGCTTGCAAAGGAAGCCGAGGTTTCCGACGACAAGCTTTCGGTGACATTCTATTTGCGACCCGAAGCAAAATTTGCCGACGGGTCATCTGTAACCGCAGATGATGTTGTGTTTTCCTTCGGAACATTGAAGGAAAAAGGCCATCCCCAGTATGGTTTTGCGTTGAAAGATGTTGTCAAAGCCAATGCGCTCGACGCCGCCACCGTGCGATACACGTTTAAAGGGCAATTGACGCGGGACCTGGCCATGGAAGTTGCGGTGTTGCCGATCTTGTCTAAAGCCTACTATTCCAAAGTAGACTTCACCAAGACATCACTTGAGCCCCCGCTTGGGTCCGGGCCATATCAAATTCACAAATACAAGCCTGGAACGTATGTCAGCTATAAGCGACGTCCGGATTATTGGGCACGAGATCTTGCCGTCAATCGGGGTCGTTATAACTTTGATTTCGTGCGCTATGAGTATTTTCGGGACCGGACATCAGAGCTCGAAAACCTGAAATCTGGCAACTATAATTTGCGCGAAGAATTCACATCGAAAGATTGGGCGACGGCCTACGATATTGCAGCTGTCAAAGACGGACGCCTAAAAAAGCGTATTTTAAAAGATGCCAGCCCATCGGGTGCGCAGGGTTTTTTCCTCAACACGCGGCTAGCTAAGTTTAAAGACGTGCGTGTGCGCAAAGCGCTTGACCTTGCCTTTGATTTTGAATGGTCGAACAAGAATTTATTCTATGGCCTCTACACGCGCACGGCGAGCTTCTTCGAAAACTCAGACATGAAGGCTGAGGGCCTGCCTTCTGAGGCGGAGTTGGTACTGCTGGAACCGTTTCGTGACAAGCTGCCAAAGGCCGTGTTCGAGATTCCTTATCTGCCGCCTGTGAATGATGGCACGGGCAACATCCGCGCCAACCTGCAACAAGCCTTGTCGCTATTCAATGAGGCGGGCTGGTCTCTGGTGCAAGAAAAGAATAAGGTTGCCAATCAAGCGTGCGGATTTTTCTGCAAGCTTTTTGGCGGTGGTGAAACGCAGGTCACGACCAACATCTTGCGTAACGGAACGGGAAAACCCTTCAACGTTGAATTTTTGATTTATGATTCAAGTTTTGAGCGGGTTATCGCACCTTATATCAAAAACCTTGCGGCAATTGGTGTGCAAGCTACGATCCGTCGGGTTGATCCGGCCCAATATGAACGTCGCGTCAAATCATTCGATTTTGACATCGTGACGCAACGCTATGTCATGCGGTTAACGCCAGGTGTTGAGCTTAAAAATTTCTGGAGCTCCGAGGCTGCGACGGCAGATGGCAGCTTCAATCTTGCAGGCATTTCAGACCCCGTTGTAGATGCGCTGGTGGACCGGGTAATGGCGGCAAAGTCACGTGCTGACCTTGTCACGGCGGCGCGCGCCATTGATCGTGTGCTGCGTGCCAGCCATTATTGGGTGCCACACTGGTATAAGGCGTCACACAACGTGGCGCATTGGGATCGTTTTTCATGGCCAGCGAACAAGCCGGACTACAATCGTGGAATTATCGATACCTGGTGGTTAGATTCAGATAAAGCTCAGGCGTTGGATAAAAAGAACTAGGGACGGGCCGGAAGGGATCGATGGCTGCTTATCTTATCAAGCGAATATTGCTGATTTTTCCAACAATGCTGGGCATCATGTTGATCGCCTTTGCCGTTGTGCAATTTGCGCCTGGCGGGCCGGTTGAGAGAGTGATTGCGCAACTGACCGGCACGGACGTTTCCGCTACACAGTCCATCAGTGGTGGTGGTGGCGATGGGCTTGGTCAAGGCGGCCAAAGCCAGCTCGGTCAGGGTGCCGGTGATTCGGTGAGTTCAAAGTACCGGGGTGCACAAGGTCTTGATCCAGAATTCATCAAGAGCCTGGAAAAGCAATTTGGCTTTGACAAGCCTGCACATGTGCGCTTCTTTTTGATGCTAAAGAACTACTTAATGTTTGATTTTGGATCGAGCTATTTCCGCGACATTTCTGTTTTGGAACTCATCAAAGAAAAGCTGCCAGTGTCGATTTCGCTCGGGCTGTGGATGACGTTCTTGACCTATCTCATCGCGATCCCGCTGGGTATCCGCAAGGCGGTTAATGATGGTCAAGCGTTTGACAGCTGGACCAGTGGGCTCCTTGTGGTTGGGTATGCGGTGCCGGGCTTTCTTGTTGCCGTGCTGTTGCTGATCTTGTTTGCCGGTTCGTCGTTCTTTCAATGGTTTCCCTCGCGCGGTCTGACGTCAGACAACTTCGATCAATTGTCAACGTTTGGTCAGATTACCGATTACTTCTGGCATTTGACATTGCCGCTGATCGCCCTCGGGCTTGGCGCCTTTACGACGATGGCGTTTTTGACCAAGAATTCATTCTTGGATGAGATCCGCAAGCAATACGTTTTAACCGCGCGCGCCAAGGGGATCAGTGAAAACCAGGTGCTCTATGGTCATGTTTTTCGAAATGCGATGCTTCTGATTATTGCTGGATTTCCAGCAACCTTTATTGCGGCTTTCTTTTCCGGGTCATTGCTGATCGAAACCATCTTTTCACTCGATGGTATCGGCCTGTTAGGTTTTGAATCGATTATCAATCGAGATTACCCGGTTGTTTTTGCGAACCTGTATATTTTCTCGTTGTTAGGCCTTGTGGTGACGTTAGTCTCAGACTTTGTCTACACCCTGGTCGATCCGCGGATCGATTTTGAAAGTCGGGAGGTGTAGCGATGGTTGAGGTTTTGAAGCAAACCGATGCTGTGCCTTTGGGTTGGTGGTCACACATGCGCAAAAGTATCAAAGAGCGCATGACGCTATCGCCGATCAACAAGCGGCGGTGGGGCAACTTCAAAGCTAACAGGCGTGGCTACTGGAGCTTGATCATATTTCTAATCTTGTTCGTCGTTACGCTATTTGCAGAGCTCATCGCCAATGATAGCCCGATTATGGTGCGCTATAAGGGTGAGCTGCTGTTCCCCATTGTCGTCGACTATCCAGAATCCAAGTTTGGCGGTTTTCTCGCGGTTACAGACTACAAAGATCCGCACAATCTCAAGGAAATTAAAGACAACGGCTGGATGCTTTGGCCGCCGATCCGTTATTCGTATTCAACGATCAACAAAGACTATCCGCGCCGCAAGGGTGACGGTGGCCTGTGCCTCGGTTATCCGGCACCCCCGCCATGGGCATCAAGCGCTGAACTTTGTGAGACATCACCAGAGCAGTTGGTGCGCTATCAGGCTTGGGGCAATACCAATTGGTTGGGGCTGGATGATCAAGGCCGTGACGTTGTTGCGCGGGTTATTTATGGATTTCGAATCTCCGTACTGTTTGGCTTAATCCTAACCGCGCTAGCGTCGGTCGTCGGCATCGCGGCTGGCGCTGTACAAGGCTATTTTGGCGGCCGTATTGATCTTATCTTCCAGCGTTTTTTGGAGATATGGACATCAATTCCCTATCTCTACGTGCTGCTCATTATTTCATCTGTGTTGGTGCCAGGGTTTTGGACGTTGCTGCTCGTGTTGTTGTTGTTTCAGTGGACCGGACTAGTTGGGGTGGTGCGTGCGGAATTCTTGCGTGCGCGCAATTTTGAATACATCACGGCTGCTAAAGCGCTGGGGTTAACGGACGTCAAGATAATGTGGAAGCATGTGTTGCCGAATGCGATGGTCGCCACGCTGACGTTTCTACCGTTTCAATTGTCCGGTTCTATTTCGTCTCTAACAGCGTTGGACTTTTTAGGCCTTGGGTTGCCACCGGGTTCGCCATCGCTCGGGGAGCTTTTATTGCAAGGTAAAAAGCACATGGAGGCGCCATGGCTTGGCTTGTCTGGGTTCTTCACGCTCGCCATCATGTTGTCGCTGCTGATTTTTATTGGCGAAGCGGTGCGCGATGCGCTTGATCCACGCAAAACATTTCGATGAGTGAGACGATAAAAACATGACCAAGCCGCTCGTTGATGTTCAAAACTTGTCAGTCCTCTTCCGCTCTAGTGGTGAGGAAACGCACGCTGTGAAAGGGGTGTCCTTCAACATTGCCAAAGGCGAAAGCGTGGCGCTTGTAGGTGAATCAGGGTCCGGAAAAACAGTGTCCGCTTTGTCGATAATGCGCTTGTTGCCTTATCCGTCGGCGTCGCACCCCACGGGCAAAATAATTTTTGAAGGACACGATCTTCTCAAGCGGGAATCCGCGGCTATTAACAAAATCCGTGGCGACAGAATTTCCATTATTTTTCAAGAGCCGATGACCTCGCTTAACCCTCTGCACAACATCGAAAAGCAGGTGGGTGAGGTTTTGAAAGTTCATCGGGGCATGGATGACGAGCAAGCACGCGCGCGTGTCCTCGAATTGTTGCACAAGGTTGGTATTCGCGATCCAGAAAAACGCATTGGTGCGTTCCCCCACCAGCTTTCTGGTGGCCAGCGTCAGCGCGTGATGATTGCAATGGCGCTTGCCAATGAGCCGGACTTGCTTATCGCTGATGAACCAACGACGGCTCTTGACGTCACCATCCAGGCGCAGATTTTGGCCTTGCTCAAAGACCTGCAACAGGAAATGGGTATGGCGTTGTTGTTGATTACGCACGATTTAGGGATTGTGCGCCGCATGGCGGAGCGAACCTATGTCATGCAATCGGGTAAGATTGTTGAACAAGGAGCGACGGAACAGATCTTCTCTGATCCCCAGCATGCCTATACCCAACATTTGTTGGCGGCTGAGCCCACAGGCCAGCCACCAAAACAGGACGATAGCGCGCCTATCGTGATGGAGACCGACGACATCAAGGTCTGGTTTCCGATCAAGAAAGGTTTGTTGCGCAAAACGGTTGACCACGTCAAAGCGGTCGATGGTCTGTCTTTGAAATTGCGTACAGGACAGACATTGGGTGTGGTTGGTGAATCGGGCTCGGGCAAAACGACACTCGGCATGGCACTGTTACGTTTGATCTCTTCTGACGGTCCGATCTCATATGTTGGCAAACGTATTGATGGTTTGACGGCCAAAGAAATGCGTCCGATGCGCAAAAAATTGCAGGCGGTGTTCCAAGACCCCTACGGCTCGTTGTCACCGCGCCTTTCCGTGTCGGACATTCTCGAAGAAGGTCTGATTATTCAGAAGCCGGAAATGAGTTATGACGACCGGCGATCCCGCGCGGCGCAGGCGCTTGAAGAAGTTGGCTTGGAAGCCTCAGCTCTTGACCGGTATCCGCATGAGTTTTCCGGTGGTCAACGACAGCGTATCGCTATCGCGCGTGCCATGGTGCTTGAACCACAGTTTGTTATGCTGGATGAACCTACCAGCGCGTTGGATATGAGTGTGCAGGCTCAGATTGTGGATCTCCTTCGTGCTCTGCAAAAGAAGCACGACTTGGCCTACCTTTTCATCAGTCACGATCTCAAGGTCGTGCGCGCACTATGCAATTACGTGATTGTATTGCGCGCCGGTAAAGTTGTTGAAGAAGGCCCTGCAGAGGACGTCTTTGAGCGTCCCAAGCATGCCTATACCAAAGCGTTGCTCGCTGCCGCTTTTGATCTCGAAGCAAGCGACGACACGCTCGTTGCACAATAAATTTATCGAGTAGATAAGGCCCAGCAACACAGCCTAGATCAACCTGCGAAACGTTGGAACACGACTTTGAGCAGATAAGTTGAATCGCCAACCATGGGATTAGAGTCTTGGGATAGAGCCCGTGAGATAGAGCGTCGGGCAAATAGCTTCAGCGTGCACAACAAAAGGCGCAAGCGCGCTAGACCTGTGGCGACCCTGCGCCCAGAGATGGCAGCCGCCTAATTGCCAAAATTGGACCTGCGTCGCGAGTGATGCGCGCGGCTGCCTCCGGCAGGGGTTCGACAGTGGTCAGCATGTGGTGCGCGTTTGCATGCAGCATCATCACACCATCGACCATGATGCCGACGTGTCCTTTCCAGAATACCAAATCACCACGTTGTAGGCGATCGAGTGCGGTGTTCACTTGAACCGGTTCACCGAGATGCTTCATTTGCAGGTCTGAATCGCGCGGTGCGTCGATGCCCGCAGCTTTCAATGAGATTTGCACAAGCCCAGAACAATCAATGCCAACCCGCGTTCGCCCACCCCAAAGATAAGGCGTCTCAATAAAGCGCTCTGCAACATCAACAAAGTCACGTTGATGGTGATTAATGTCAGCCAGCTGTTTTGTAAGGACGAAGCCGCCGCTTGCTAATTCCGAGAACAGTCCCTCGACGCTTTTGACCGCGACCTCAGACGTTAAGCTGAGATGCAGGATAGGGGGAGATTTGATGTCAGGCTTTGGATAAACAAAGGTCCCATTTGTGCGCACCCAGTGTGTTGCATCCTGCACGTTGTCGCTGAGGGCATTCGAGGGCAGGTAGCCGACATAATGATCACGCTCGAGCTGCACCCAGGCCCAACCATTGGCGTCGTCAAAGACCGTCAGGCGCTCGCCAAAAAGGGCTTCGCTCTCAAGTCCTGCAGCGGGGTCAGGTACCTTGCGCATGGCAATAGCCGAGCGCTGCACCTGCCGTTTTTCACCGGCGGTATATCGCGGTGCGTTGACCCGACCATAAAGGCTTTGCGCGGCAAGATCGGGTCGGTAGGCAAAGATGCGCGGATCAAGCGCCACTGTTTTTGCCCGGCTGCTTTTTGGGGGCGTGCTCTCTTTTACCGTTTCGGTTGCAGCTTGATCGGAGTTGGTTGTAGGTCCAGCTTTTCCAGAGCTGTCATGTTTTTTCTCATCATCGCTGGTCATACCAACACCTCCCCTTTAAGGGCTTGAAGAAGCGCCCGTGCGGCGTGTGGTTCCCCACCTGTCGGACACATCGGCTTATCAGATGGCCGCCAGCCATAAAGGTCAACATGCACATAGCGCTCAGAGTTTTTGACAAAGGATTTCAGGAAAAGCGCTGCGGTGATGGCGCCACCAAGAGGCGAGGAACCCGTATTGGAAAGGTCCGCCACCTTGCTTTGGAGCAGAGATTGATAGCCGGGCCAAAACGGCAATTGCCAAATAGGATCGCTCACCTCTAGTCCTGCATTCACAATTGCCATTGCGAGATCGTCATCTGTTGAAAACAGCGCTGGAAGATCGGGCCCCAGTGCCACCCGGGCGGCACCGGTGAGCGTGGCGCAGGTGATGATTGCATCTGGTGTCGCTTCGTCTGCAAAGCTTAGCGCATCGGCAAGTACGAGCCGGCCTTCGGCATCGGTATTGCCGATTTCTACGGTTGTCCCAGAACGCGACGTGAGAATATCGCTAGGGCGAAACGCATTTCCAGCGACACTATTCTCAGCGGTTGGGATGAGAACTCGAAGCGCTATGTCGAGGTTTTGCCCCATGATCATGTGCGCCAATGTGAGGACGGTTGCTGCTCCGCCCATATCTTTCTTCATCAGCAACATGCCAGCTGCAGACTTGAGATCAAGTCCGCCAGTGTCGAATGTAATGCCCTTACCGATTAAGGTGAGTGTTTTTAGTTTTGCTCGAGACTTTCCTTTTGGCGTCCAGCTGAGTTCAATCAATCGGGGCGCACGGTTGCTGGCGCGACCGACGGCGTGAATGAGGGGGAAGTTCTCTTTCAACAAGGCTTCGCCTGTGATCACATTGATCTTTGCGCCATGTTGTTTTGCAAGTAAGCGGCCTGCGGTCTCCAACTCTTCTGGTCCCAGATCAGAGGCTGGCGTGTTGATAAGGTCGCGACCAAACCAAACCGCTTCAACTGTGTTTTGAATGGCATCGCGATTAGCCGAGCCAGACAAGCTGAGACGAGCACGTTCTTTCGTGTCATCCCAACCACTCTGATAGGAATCAAAGCGATAGGCGCCTAGGCCCCAGGCAGCGGCTGCAAGGGCGCTGTGCTCTGTTTTACCTGCCAAATGATAGGGCCCGGGTGGGAGGCTACGCGCGAGTTTGCCGAGCAAAACCTCTGAAGGGCCGGTTGGATCTCCCTGTTGCCCATCGCCGACACCCATCACGACAGCGGCGATGGCACCATCTTCAGCAGGGATCAAAGCAAAATTGCCTGCCTTCGGTTTGAAGGCGATCGCCTCCAGCCATGGTCTGGCCGAGGTTGGCAAGGCGTCCTGCCAACCTGTCTTCGACTGCGATTCGCCGACAAATAAGATGGGCACGCTGGATTCATCCAGCCCAGGGCCACCAAAGACGGCATTTGTCGATCTCATTTTGACGTCTTGGGTCATCTTTGTCATGTAGCGGTTCTAGTCCCTGCTGTTGCGCGTGGGCTGAGTTTAGTGGGTATTTTCGGGGTGGGCCCCAGGTGGCGCCCGGCTGAGACATCATGAAGAGGTGATCACGTTATGTCTGGGGCAGACTATCGTCTTGTTATCGGAAATCTGAATACCTCAAGCTGGTCTTTGAGGCCATGGCTTGCCATGAAGCGGTTTTCGATACCGTTTGATGAAGTCAGGGTAAATCTAAGAGCCGCAGACCGTAAGGCGCAGATCTTTGCCCACTCCCCATCTGGCAAGGTTCCAGCCCTTTATGCTGGTGAGCTCATGATTTGGGACAGCTTGGCCATTCTGGAGTACCTTGCAGATTGCCACCCAGACCACACCATGTGGCCCAAATCGCGCGATGCGCGCGCTATTGCCCGCAGTGCAGCCGCCGAAATGCACTCTGGCTTTCTAGCGCTGAGACATCGCTGCCCAATGGATTTTATCAACGTTCAGCCTGTTGATGAAGTGGATGAGACGGTTGCACTCAATATTAAGCGCATCATCACTTTGTGGCGTGATTGCAGGCAGCGTTTTGGCAGCGATGGAGAGTTTCTTTTTTCAGAGTTTTCTATTGCAGATGCAATGTATGCGCCTGTGGCCTCGCGGCTGAAGACGTACATTTCGGATCTTGCGGCCTTTGGTGATGATGGGACCGCAAGCGCTTACATTGAAGCGCTCTTTGAGATGCCTGAAATGAAGGCATGGGGGGCTGCAGTGGTGGCTGAACAGTCTGCTGACGCTGAGTTGGCATAAGCTCGCCAGGCCGCGCCTACAACTAAAAAATTGTCTGACCCAAACTCGGTTGCAAGTCAAACCTTAAGCCTTTGTTGACGGCTGTCCCAGAATATAACGCGAGCAACACATGTTTCGTGCCGGGCACCGGTGCGCAAAGGAGTCGACGATGTCGTATTTCGCTTTCCATTCAATGCACACCATCATCTGTGTCCGGGCCAAAGGGCTCGTCGCTGCTCTATGTGCAGGTTTGATGACAACGGCATGTGCCGGAAGCGGCGGCATTGGCGAACAGAGCCTTGCCTTGTTCTCGCCGTCCGAAAAGCCCGCTGCCAGTGCTGCGATGCCAACAGGCCCGCATGAATTGATGAAGGCAACCGACTACTGGCGCAAAGAATACATGAAGGGGCCTAAGAACAAAGATGCCGCTCTGAACTATGCCCGCAATTTGAAAGCGCTGGGACAAAAGCAGCAGGCATTGAGTGTTTTGCAACACGCCGCAAACTTCCATTCCCGGGATACTGAAGTTGCTTCCGAGTATGGCCGCCTTGCTCTGGATCTTGATCAAGTCAGCGTTGCAAAGCGTTTGTTGTCCGTTGCCGATGACCCAACCAGACCAGATTGGCGTGTCATCTCTGCGCGCGGTACCGTGCTTGCAAAAGAAGGTCAGTATGATGCAGCGCTTGGCCTTTATCAGCGCGCACTTGAATTGTCGCCAGGTGAAGCCTCTGTGTTGAACAATATCGCTCTGGCATACATGATGAACGGTGATTCCAAGTCAGCAGAGACAATTTTGCGCCAGGCCATTGTCAAAGGTGGACCACACGCATCGAAAGCGAAACAAAATCTGGCATTGGCTTTGGGTGTTCAAGGCAAGTATGGCGAAGCAACTTCTGTTGGCGCTTCAGCGATTTCTAGGATCCATGCAGCCGCAAACGCTGATTACCTCAAGAAACTGGTCAATCTGGCGCCAACCGCAAATCCAGCCTTGGCGACACAATCTGCACATTCTTACGCCCAGGGGCCTTTGACACCTGACCAGATTATTGCTCAGGCCACGGCAGCCTCACAAGGTCTGACAATGACCCAGGCCGCCCGCACAGGTGTTGCCAAGCTTGCCAATACGACAAGCGCCACGGCATCTGTGGTTCGAACAGTTGCCAAAGCAAACCAGGTTCGCTCAAGCGCGCTACCGTTCAAGCCATCCTCATTCTAAGCCTGCTGTTCGTTTCAGACGGACCACTGCTTGGCTGAACGTTCGCAAATGAATTGCCTGTCACATCTCCCAATGTGATTTTAGGGGTCACCGTTGTCTCAATGGTGACCCTATTAGTTTGCATCGTTGCATTGTGGTGGCAATGATTGTCTTGGCGAGCCAGTCAGGATCATTGATCCGACATTCGATTACGTGGTCAATTGGAGGTTGCGTGTTCCAGGTAGTCTGGATCCAGGTAGTTTGGGACATTCAACTGCGCCACTCTGTGCTCTAGATCAACCTGCGAAAAGTTGGAAATGATTTTGAGCAGATAAGTTGATCGCCAGTCTTGGGATTAGAGTCTTGGGATAGAGCCCATGAGATAGAGCGTCGCGCAAATAGCTTCAGCGTGCACAACAAAAGGCGCGACGAGCTAGATCAAACGGCGATGGATCGTTTCCAATTTATCGCAGATGGTTTGATCTACTTGCCCAACACGCGCTTGCGCAGTGTTGGCAACATAAATGCCAACATTGCCTAAAGGCATGTTGGCCCAACACGCGCTTGCGCAGTGTTGGCTACGTTAAAGAATCCCAACACGCGCTTGCGCAGTATTGCTGATAAAACCGCAAGAGCATCTTATCTGCGTTTGATGAAAGGCTAGGTGTGGTCTATGGCGTGTTGCCCAAAAGGAGCCCCTTTTTTCTTTCCAACACTCTGGAAACAAGGGTGTTGGGCGAGTTTTAAAAAAAACGACAGGCGTGATCACAGCGACGACGTATCATTGAGTGAATCCAATGTCCGCGCGATATGCTATAGCGCCAACACTTGCCACCTTTGAGGTCTCACGATGGTCTACCTTGCAGCCAAAGCACTCTTGTCTGGTGTTATCATTGCGATCGTATCAGAAGTTGCCAAACGGAGCCCTGGGATCGGTGCGTTGATTACGTCACTGCCGTTGATTTCTGTGCTCGCAATGATCTGGCTTTGGCGAGACACATCTGATGTTGTGCGGATTGCATCCTATGCTGAGGCGACGTTTTGGTTGGTGTTGCCGACGCTGCCTATGTTTTTGTGTTGCCGTTTTTACTGCGCCAAGGTGCCGGTTTCTGGCTGGCGCTGGCCGCATCCTGCTTCTCACCGTGGTATTGTATCTCGTTGTAGTGAGGCTTTTTGCCGCATCTTGGAATTGAAATCTAGAGCTTAGATCCACGCTACGCCCGCAGCAGTGCGAATAAGCGTTATCAACATGTTGATGGTGCATCGACCAAGTTGCAGACTGGAGGAGTGCTGGTGTGGTGGTGGCGAACGCGTTGCGAAGCGGACCAGCCCTGTTGTTGGTCGTAGCCACCTATATCGCCTGGATCAGCCCTAGCAGTTTGCGTGGCTCGACATCGAATCCAGCAGATTGCGCGTTCGGAGACATACAGTTTGCAAACACGTGACCATATAACAAAGGCCCCAGTTCTTGATGACAAGAACTAGGGCCTGACGCAGTACCGAAGCTAGGTGAGGTCGAAACAGGTGACCCTGAACGGTTTAGACTTGGTTTCCATCAAGTCCTTTTGGAGTGCCGCTTGCGCCGGCTCTCAATGCGAGTCCTAACCAAACTCCCAGAACCGGATTGCCGCTGGGCCGAGGATGACCAAGAACAGTACAGGTAGGAAGACAAGATCATTGGAACGGTAAGTTTTGGCGGTAACGAAGCAGCTTTCTTTTCTGCTTCCGACATCCGAATTCTCGCGATTTCTCTTGGCTCATCACACGCAGAGCTTGGCTGACCGGCGTACCATAACGCTCCGACTGAATGAGTGCAGTTGCGACAGCTTTAACACCTGGTAGTCCCGAGCGTTTGCCAAGGTTTTCGTAGGCCTTACGACGATCCAGATCATAGTAAGACAATTCAGCCGTCGTCCAGTGACAGCTCTTCAGCCATTTCGAGCGACTGGTGGGTGATCTCTCTGGAAACTTTGCCGAAGGCGGCTTTCATCCGACATGCCTGACTGCACACAAATCAGAAGCATGTCCAAGGCATCAGGAAAAGCTGTTTTAATGGCTTTGCTGGCGTTTTTGTGACAAGTTTTCAAGGACAACGTTGGCAGGTAAAAGCCAGCGAATGCCGCGCCAATGGCCATCATTGAATTTGATCATTGGTGGGTAGTCAACGTCACCAAAAACGAACACATAAAGCAATGCGGCGATAAACGTGAGAGGCGGAACGGCGACGCGGAAGAACATGTAGGCGACGAGCGGCGCCTGGCCGCGTAAGCCTGCTGGTCTT
>CBDFNK010000006.1:0-28999 GCA_965250205.1 Hyphomicrobiaceae bacterium | reverse complement strand
AAACTATGAAAATCCTCAACCAATTTAGTAAAAAGTCTACACATATGCTGAATCATTTACCGGAGAATCTCCATACATTTAGAGCCTCTCCACTCAGAGGGGCATTCCTTCAATGTTTCACTATTTCTTCAAATTTCTGGTCCCATTGCTTTGAAATCCAGGGAAATTTTTTTAGTGTTTTTTCTGAACTGAACCAATTTTTTACAAAATATTTTCTAATTCTATGAATTGGTTGAAGTCCAGAGCAACCTCTCGATAGGCAGAGCTGCCAACAAGTCGTAGGAATGTTTTGCTTTGCACTCAACTAAGTTTTTGCAGATTACAGAAGGTTACACAATGTCGGGCCTGGATCTAAAAGTGGAAAATGCCCACCCAAATTTCTACACTGCCCACCCAATTGCTTCGCTTATTTCATTTGCCCCGACTAAATTTGGATTCATAAAAAGGACAGATCGATCAAACGTTGATTATTATTAGTGCTGCCTTCAGGTGCTACACAGAGGACAGCCATGCCAAAGTCTCCAGGGGTCACAGTTTGTTCATGTACTAAATTAAACTTGGCTGTTGAACTTCTTTTGTAACATATTTAAACCAATGACACCTGTATCATTAAAAATAATCGTCAGTGTTATGTTTAGTTACAGCATCGTCCGTTTACAGCTTCCTCACTGGATCTCTTCACCTTCATGTGTGCTTCCGCACCGGCTTACAAAAGTTCGGTTGCACTAGTCTTTGTGAGGCCAGTGTAAAAAATAATAATTTTTAGTAGTATCATTGTTATTATACCATGGCTTGGTTGAATTTCCTATTGTGGCGTGTTCTTTAAAACTTGGAAAAACTTTCAACAACAAGGCCACTGTGTGAAAAGTTGCCCTACCCAGATTTCTAATTGCCCCTCCCAATCTGAGCAGTCTAGATCCGGGCCTGCACAATGTTTTAGAGATTGGAGGTTTAAATGTGCGTATTAGTACATATACTTTACAGACAGAAGGTTAAATGTAAATATAATTTCCAGGAAGGTTACTGAAGGTTGCTGACTATGTTCACATTGAAATGCATGTCAAAAATACTCACCAATGAGATGGAGGCGATGGAGGGGTTGGTGAAGTGTTTGAAACAGTTTTGGAGTTTCAGGGGTAAACAGTGTAGCAGCCAAATCCAATACAATTAAAGTAAATAGTGACCAATTCTTCAAACGTAAACAAACCACAGAATAAAAACATAACAAGCCTCCGTACTGTTCCTGTGGTGTCATCCAAGTGTCTGTAAGCCCTGACATTCAAATTCGACTCGAAACAAGGTCATTTACACCATGTTTTTTGGCCTAAATGTTAGACCTTGTTTCGAGTCGAATTTGAATTTCAGGGCTTATTTCGTTTTACCATAAGATATATTTGAAATAACATTTACATGTTTCGAATCATGATATATATTAATGTAGGCAGAAATAAAAAAAAAATACTGCAGTACAATAATAATAATCTTGGGATGCTAGAGAAAGAAAATATTTTTCAAAAGCTCAGACAGGGCATACCTTTGCCCAGACTTATCTGGCCATGATGTCTACAAACCGGGTGACGTTATTATCGACACTAGGCGTCGTAAACTCTTTTTGCTGCTTGCCAATGATGGTCATGCCCTCGTCTACCCAATTGCTGTTGGCAAACGCGGCTACACCTGGACAGGTGTAGAAAAAGTCACCCACGTTCAAGATTGGCCAGACTGGTATCCGCCAGAAGAAATGCGTGAGCGCAGTCCGCGCCTACCGCTCAGGATGACAGGTGGCATTAAAAATCCTCTTGGTGCCAAAGCAATCTACCCTCGGCAAGACGCTTTACCGAATCCATGGCACCAACGCCCGCTGGACCATTGGTCAGGCCTCCTCTTCCGGCTGCTTCCGGATGCACAACGCGCATGTCGTGCATTTGGCACGGTTGATCGATAAGAACACAACCGTTCATGTACTTGATCGCCTGCCACGCGGCGTCGTGACGTATCAAAAAACGAAAAGTGGAAGACAAAGAGAAAGCGCTCACGCAAAAAGCGCAACAGACGCAGACGGCGGGCGAATTCCATTTAGGTCAAACCCGCCTTGATCACGTCCGCGACTTAAGATGATGCAGGTGTGCCTGCCTCATAGAATTGAACGGCTTCGCCTTTGGCCGCAGCCGGGATATCACCGTCCCACATCACAGTTGCACCGCGTACCAATGTGCCAACCGGCCAACCTTGGACCTCGCGACCATCGTATGGTGTCCAACCGCATCGACTTTCAATCCAATCGTTGCGGATCGTCATGCGCCTCTTCATATCTACAATCGTGAAGTCAGCGTCAAAGCCAGTTGCAATCCGGCCTTTGCCCACAATACCAAAAAGCCGTCCTGGACCATGACTCGTAAGATCGACAAAGCGTTCCAACGACAGGCGGCCAGCATTAACATGGTCCAACATGATCGGCACCAACGTTTGCACGCCGGTCATACCAGAGTGGGATTGTGGGTAGGCAACATCTTTCTCCGCCCGTGTGTGCGGTGCGTGATCCGACCCCAACACATCGACCACACCAAGGTGTAGCCCCTTCCAAATGCCGTCATTGTGCGCTTGATCGCGCACGGGTGGGTTCATCTGCACATAGCTGCCAAGGTCCTGATAGCACTTAGGACCAACAAGGGTCAGATGATGAGGCGTCACCTCAACGCTGGCCCATTGCTTATGGTCGGCCAGAAAACGCATTTCATCAGCCGTCGAAATGTGCAGAACATGAATCCGTTTGCGATATTTTTCGGCCATCTCAACCAGACGCTTGGTGGCCATCAATGCAGCTTCGACATCTCGCCACACTGGATGCGAAGAGGGGTCGCCTGCAATGCGTTGATCTTTACGTGCATTGAGCCGGTCTTCATCTTCAGCATGGAACGCAGCGCGTCGCGATAGCTTGGCGATGATCGCTTCCAGAGAAGCTGCATCGTCGACCAGCAAATTGCCCGTCGATGACCCCATAAAGACTTTAATGCCCGCCGAGGCTGGCAATCGTTCCAACATTGGAATGTCGTCAATGTTTTCACGTGTGCCGCCGACATAGAACGCAAAGTCGCAAAACATCCGATGCGTCGCGCGGCTCACCTTGTTGGCAAGTGTGGCTTCAGTGGTGGTCAGCGGTACCGTATTTGGCATTTCAAAAACGGCCGTGACGCCGCCCATCACCGCCGCCCGACTACCTGTTTCTAAATCTTCTTTGTGGTCCAGCCCAGGTTCGCGAAAATGTACCTGACTATCAATCACACCCGGCAGGATGTGAAGGCCCGTGCAGTCGCGCACTTCACCGGCACCGGACGCGGCCAAGTCGCCAATTGCTGCAATGCGCCCAGCACGAATGCCGATATCACGAACACCAACCCCATCATGATTGACAACCGTGCCGTCCTTTAAGATGAGATCATACGTGTCTGTCATTTGCTTTGGACCTGCTCAAAAAAATGCTGTGCTCACTTGAAGCGTTTCCATGATACGCCACATAGGGCAAGTCAACTGCTTGGCGAATTTGAGTGCGCCGTTTTCACCTGAAAGACGACCTTATGCCAGAATTCCAGACTGCTGAGCTTGATGACCGTGGTGTGGTCGCCGTGAAAGGCACCGACGCGGCGAAGCTGCTACAAGGCTTGATTACGAACGATCTCGATACTTTAGAACCTGGTAGCGCGCTCTTTGCAGGTCTTTTGACGCCGCAAGGAAAAATCCTATTTGATTTTTTTTTGGTTCCGACAGACGGCGGCTTTCTGCTCGACATTGCCAAAGATCAAGTGCCCGCTCTTATCAAGCGGTTGACGCTTTATCGCCTGCGCGCTGACGTTACAATTGACGCCTGCCAGGATGCAAGAGTCATGGCTAGATGGGATGGCACGCAAGCCGAGCAAAATACCTTGGATGTTTCCATCATGGCCACAGATCCACGCCACCCAGACCTCGGTGTGAGGATACTTCTCAGCGACGACAACGTTGTCTCCGCCACATCACCAAGCACAGACTATCATACTCACCGCATTGGGCTCGGTATCCCCGAGGGTGACAAAGACTACGTGTTCTCTGACACCTATCCACACGAAGCCTTGTACGATGACCTCCATGGCGTATCGTTTACAAAGGGCTGCTTTATTGGTCAGGAAGTTGTCAGCCGTATGGAGCACCGCAACGCAACCAAAAAACGGATTGTGAAGGTACGTGGCAGTGGACCGTTACCAGAAGCTGGTACCGAAATTGCGGCAGGTGACATCACGCTAGGACGACTTGGCTCAAGTGATGGCAGGGTTGGTCTTGCTCTCATTCGTGTCGACAGGATAAAAGATGTGGCTAAACATGGCACCGCCCCCAGCGCCCAAAACATTGAGCTTCATATCACCAAGCCCGATTGGGCAACATTTGAATTCTAATGGCCAACCCAAAAACAAAGCGCTGTCCCTGGCCTGGTATTGAGGACAAAGACTATGCCCACTACCATGATCACGAGTGGGGCGTACCCATGTTGGATGATCAAAAACTCTTTGAAAAACTTGTTTTAGAGGGCTTTCAGGCCGGTCTGTCATGGTTGACCATATTGAAGAAGCGCAAAAATTTTCGTAGCGCCTTCCACAACTTTGACGCCAAGCGCGTTGCCGACTACGGCAATAAGGACGTCGCGCGTTTAATGACCGACAAAGGTATTGTACGCAACCGCCTCAAAATTGAAGCCGCAATCGCTAACGCCAAAGCCCTTTTGGACCTGCAAAAAGAGCAGTCTTTTAAAGAGTTTCTTTGGCGCTTTTCAGACGACTTTCCTGCGATCAATCAATTTGCCAGATTCTCCGACGTGCCCGCCAAGACGACAACTTCCACAGCGCTTGCCAAGGCACTCAAGGCCCGCGGATTCCGATTTGTTGGCCCAACAACAACCTATGCGTTTATGCAATCTGTTGGTCTTGTTAACGATCACCTAACAGCATGCCCGCGCCATAAGCCTTGCACTCAGCTGCAAAAAAGGCTTTCAAAAACGCTAACAAAACAACCAGCTCAAAAAAAGTCAAAGCCGACATGACAACTGACACCTCTCCGCGCGCGTGGCAACGTATGCTGTCTGGACGCCGGCTCGATCTACTTAATCCTTCACCTGACGATATTGAAATCGACGACATTGCCCATGGCCTTGCGCGTGTTGCGCGTTGGAATGGCCAAACAGTGGGCGCGCACGCCTTCTCTGTCGCCCAACATGTTGTTGAAGTCGAACGCATTGCGGCAGCTGAAAATCCTGACTGGCTTGCATCGTGGCGCATGGCCGCCCTGCTGCATGATGGGGCTGAATATGTCATTGGTGATTTAATCAGCCCGTTTAAAAATGCCATCGGCCTTGATTACCGCACCTTCGAAAACCGATTGTTGCGCGCCATTCACACCCGCTTTTCGATCCCTGAAGAGATTCCAAACCACGTCGTGTCCGAAATTAAACGCGCCGACCGAGTTTCGGCATATCGTGAAGCCACCCAACTCGCTGGATTTTCAACCGAAGAGGCTAGGCGTTTTTTTGGCGCACCGAGCCTCAGCACAGTGCAACAAACTGAACCGCTTAACCGCCTTATTGCTTTGCCGACTGATACTGCACAGCAACATTTTCTCGCACGTTTTCGTGAATTGGATCGCGAGATGGCTCAAACGCCTTGAATTTGCCGCGAGCCGCATCCACCTGAACCTAACAAGCGCATCACGCGACAAAAAAATATTCAGTGGGGTAGGACCAAAATGTCAGTGTCTCATCAATATCCGTCGGTCGATAAAAGCTCTCCCGCTCATCAATACCCATTGCTCGATCAGAAACATCTGATTGTGTGCTCACTTGCTGCTGTGCCTGAAATCGTCACCTCAACTGACGCGACAGCGCTGGTCTCGGTTCTCGACCCTGAGCTCATTCCAGAAACACCAAACACCATCGCACCTAATCGCCACTTCAAACTCGCAATTGATGACATTGAAGCCCCGCACGATGGTCTCAACCATGCTGAATTGAGCCACATCGATGCACTGTGTCAGTTCGCACGCGCTTGGCACTCGGACACTGGCAAAACTGAACCACAGCAAGATGTCCGGCCAGGATCACTTGTTGTGCATTGTTATGCTGGCGTTTCCCGCTCCACGGCTGCCGCGTTTGTGGTGCTATGCGCTCTAAACCCACACCTAAATGAATTAGCGATTGCGAAATACCTGCGCAGCCGTTCGTCTACCGCAGCCCCCAATCGTTTGATTGTTAGCTTGGGCGACGAGGTTCTTGGTCGAAAGGGCCGGATGAACAAAGCGATTCGCGCCATCAATGGCGATTATTCATTCGAAGCAGCGCGCCCATTTGCACTCCAAACAGAATTTGAAGGTCCACAAAAAGGCCGGTTTTGGGGCTCGAAGGCCGCATAGAAGGTCTTTTTTCTTTTTTAGCAAATCTCTTGTTCCAAAAAACGCCATTATCGCAATTTAGCTCCTCCTTAACGAGGGAGCTGAAACCATGATGTCTGATGCCGATCAGAGACGACGTTCTCGTGCAGTGCACGAACGAATGGTGGGGATAACGAAAGACATGCGCCACAACGACCCGACCGTTGAAATCGGGCTCAATGCGGCCATCGTTGCTGTTATTGACGATGCTCCTGTTGTCCTTGCGATCAACGATGAGTCTAGCGACGGCGATAGCTTACCATTCGGCCCGTTTTCGCCGCTTGACCACCAAACATTGGAAATCGGCCTCAGATCTTGGGTCGAAGAACAAACCAATCTTGGTCTCGGCTACGTCGAACAACTCTACACTTTTGCTGATAGAGGCCGTCACGCTGTGCCGGACCTCAAAGATCCCCATATTGTGTCCATTGGCTACCTAGCACTGACCAGTTCCAGCAAAGCAGAAGCTATGCTGCGCGGTACGTGGCGCAGCTGGTATCACTTCTTTCCATGGGAAGATTGGCGCAAAGGTACCCCTAAGATTTTGGAGCAAGAGATTGCGCCACGCCTCAAACAGTGGGCAGAAAAACCAACGGAACGGGCGAAAAACGCGCATACCCTGCCGCGGCAGGAGCGCATACGGATGTGCTTTGGTCTGGATGGCGCAACATGGGATGAAGAAAAAGTGCTCGAGCGCTATGAGCTCTTGTATGAAGCTGGCCTTGTTGAAGAAGCCAGCCGCGATGAGCGCGAATCAGCAAGCCAATGGGAAAGTTCGGAGCGTCTTGGCAAACCCATGCAGTTTGACCACCGTCGGATCTTGGCAACTGCCATTTCTCGCGTGCGCGCTAAGATCAAATATCGTCCGGTCATCTTCGAGTTGATGCAAGACGAATTCACGCTCTTTGAACTACAAAAAACAGTCGAAGCCATTTTGGGTCCGCATCTGCACAAACAAAACTTCCGGCGCCTTGTCGAAAGTGCAGGCCTGGTGGAGCCAACTGGCGAAGTGCGCACACGCACAGGCGGACGTCCTGCAAAACTCTATCGGTTCCGACGCAACGTCTTGCTTGAACGACCGGCGCCTGGTGTGCGCGTCAAACAGGGCCGCAGCTAATGCGCTCCAAATAAAACATGGGGTAGCGAACAGCCCGATCGCACTTTGTGCCGCGTCCACGCACTCCACCCAAAACCATGGCGATCACTTGGGTGCGCGACACAAAATGCAAGAACGAAAGACCACCTCGTCGGGCTCTGCAACATGCCCGACAACCAAATAATTCACTGTAAACCCTAGAAATTTACGGGTTAACGCCTTATATTAAAGCATAAGGAATACTCACTTCGAGTATAAGCAATGCGGCCGGCCCCAAGCCGGTCTTTCTCAGGCCCTAGTTATACTCAATTAGAGTATTATGGGTGGGTAAGGAGATGCAATGGTAGTCGTAGATATTCAGCACCAGTCAAAGCGCGCAGACGGCAAGTTGCGGGACAAACAAGCCCGCTCAGCACCACCTTTGGAAGCTTTTTCGCCCGCGCTCGAACGGGAAATGGCTCCGCTTTATGAGCGCGTGAAGTCTGTCGTCACGCCGATGGAGTGGATGCAGTACGCCCCACTCGTCAAACAGATCAACACGCTCAAGAAAGAGCGTAACGCCGTCATCCTTGCGCACAACTATATGACACCGGAGATTTTCCATTGTGTTGGCGATATCCGTGGCGACAGCTTGCAGCTCGCGAAAGAAGCAGCACGCGCTGAAGGCGACGTTATTGTTCAAGCGGGCGTTCACTTCATGGCCGAAACATCCAAACTGATGAACCCTGACAAAACGGTGTTGATCCCGGATATGCAGGCTGGCTGCTCACTCGCAGCCTCAATCACAGCTGAAGACGTACGCGCCTTGCGTGAAGCTTATCCTGGTGTGCCGATCGTGACCTACGTCAACACATCCGCTGCTGTTAAAGCGGAATGTGATATCTGCTGCACATCTTCCAATGCGGTGCAGGTTGTGGAAAGCCTTGGCGTTGATCGGGTTCTCCTGATTCCAGATGAATATCTCGCCAAGTATGTTCAAACCAAAACAGACGTTGAGATCATCGCCTGGAAAGGTCGCTGTGAAGTACATGAGCGTTTCACCGCCGAAGAGCTCAACGGGTACCGCAAGAGTGATCCAGGCGTGCGCATCATTGCGCACCCTGAGTGTCCACCAGAGGTCATCAACATGGCCGACTTCACTGGCTCAACCGCGGCTATGATCAACTGGGTAAAAACAGAGCGTCCTGACAAAGTGCTGCTGGTGACGGAGTGCTCGATGAGCTCCAATGTCGCTGCTGAAGTACCCGAAGTGCAGTTCGTGCGCCCGTGTAACCTGTGCCCGCACATGAAGCGCATCAGCCTGGAAAACATCCGTGATTCATTGCTCTACCTAGAGCATGAAGTGACGATTGACCCAGCTGTTGCAGAAGCTGCACGTCGCTCGGTTGAGCGCATGGTCAATCTCACGAACTAAAACATCAACATCACGCAGTGCCGCTGGTGATTACACCGCCATTCGCCAGTCGACCCGTTTTGATCCATGACAATTAGTGGGACCAATGACAACCAAAACCACCACCACATCCTTTCAAGGATTCGCTGATCCAGCGACACCTCTTGGGCCGGGCGATGTTGTCATCGTCGGGGCGGGCTTGGCTGGTTTGTTCACGGCATTGAAACTGGCACCGCTTCCAGTCACCGTAATATCTCCAACGCCACTTGGTGATGGAACTGCAAGCCAGTGGGCACAAGGCGGCATTGCAGCTGCCGTTGGTGAAGGTGACACACCTGAAGCACACGCGCGCGATACCATTGCCGTTGGTGGTGGCTTGGTTGATGAAACCGTCGCCAATATTGTAACGCAAGATGCACCTGATCGTATCCGCGATTTGCTGAGCTACAAAATTCCTTTTGATCGCGACCTTGCGGGCCACTTCACACTATCACACGAAGCGGCGCATTCTGAAAAACGTATCGTGCGGGTCTCTGGCGACCGTGCTGGTGCTGAAATTATGCAGGCACTCCTGTCAGCTGTGCGCGCAACACCCCGCATTCGCGTGTTGGAGGGCTACCAAGCCGCTGACCTCGTGCATGAACACGGTCGCATCACAGGTGTCAAACTCAATACCACCGGCAAGCCTCTCACACAGCCTTACGAATTCCTGCCCGCAAGTGCCGTTGTTCTGACAACTGGCGGCATCGGCAGCCTTTATGCCGTGACTACCAATCCGACAACAGCACGTGGCGAGGCTGTGGCTTTTTCTGCGCGCGCTGGAGCGGTCATTGCCGATGCAGAATTTGTGCAATTCCACCCTACCGCGTTGGACGTTGGCGTGGCACCTGCACCGCTGGCTACAGAGGCACTGCGCGGCGAAGGTGCGATCTTGGTCAACGAACGTGGTGACCGGTTCATGGCTGATCTTCACGACCAGGCCGAACTCGCCCCGCGCGATATTGTTGCGCGCGGCGTCGGCGATCAAATTGCCCAAGGTCACCGTGTGTTCCTCGACTGCCGCAAGGCGGTCGGCGCGCGCATGGCATCAAGTTTCCCAACGGTAACCGCGCATTGTCGCGCTGCCGGTATAGATCCTATTCACGACCTCATACCCGTGACACCTGCCGCGCACTATCACATGGGCGGTATAGCAACCGGGCTTGATGGTCGCTCGACAGTAGAAGGGCTTTGGGCTGTCGGTGAAGTCGCATCCACAGGCTTGCATGGCGCCAATCGCTTGGCATCCAACTCATTGCTTGAGGCTGTTGTGTTTGGTCATCGCGCTGCTGAGGATATTACAACAATGGTCAGCGCCAATGCCGCTACACCACAGGCCGAGCTAATATCTGTTGGCCCGTCCACACCGGCTAACATCAAACTACGTTCCACCGCGTTGGCGCGCCTTCAAAGGACAATGAGCACACATGTTGGCGTTATCCGAGATGGTGAAGGCTTGTTTGAGGCCTTTCAAACACTCAGCGAAATCGCAGACGTCGCCGATCACGATCCTACACTGGCAAATATGGCGCTCACCGCACGGTTTATTACTGGTGCTGCTTTGGTCCGCCAGGAAAGCCGGGGCGCCCATGCGCGCCGGGATTTCCCAAACCAAGACAACAGCCATATCACTCGTTCATTCCTGACGTTGTCTGACCTTGAAAACCTGACCAGAGATCTTCTTGACCAAGACCAGGTTTTAGATGGCACAATCGGGTGTGCTCGTTCATGAGTCATCACATTTCTCTGGCTCCACTCAGCCGACACGTGATAGCAGACGCGGTTAGAGTAGCGCTACGCGAGGACCTCGGCCTTGCAGGCGATGTCACGACCAATGCGACTGTCTCCAAAACCGCAACAGCCATCGCCGATATTCGTAGCCGCGAAGACGGCATCATATCGGGACTGGGTGTTGCAAAGGCTGCGTTCCAAGCGCTTGATCCTGACGTAAAGTTCACTGAAAAGGTAAGAGATGGTACTCGTGTTAAATCAGGAGACGTGATTGCAAGAGCAACCGGATCAGCGCGGGCACTGCTCACTGCAGAACGCGTTGCCCTGAATTTTGTGGGGCGCATGAGTGGCATTGCAACGCTTACTGGTCGCTATGTGGCTGCTGTATCAGAAACCACAGCCAAAATTATTGATACGCGCAAAACCACACCCGGCCTACGTGCCTTCGAAAAGTATGCTGTTATCTGCGGCGGTGGCACCAATCATCGCAGTGGCTTATTTGATGCAATTTTGATCAAAGACAATCATATTATTGCAGCCGGTGGTCTCAAGGCGGCCATCACGCGTGCCCGCCAAGCCGGCGGGCACATGCTCAAAATCGAAGTTGAAGTGGACACGCTTGATCAACTCAAAGAGGTGCTCACCCACAAAATTGATGCTGTCCTTCTCGACAACATGTCACCTACCGAACTCAAAAAAGCGGTTGCACTTGTTGCCGGAGAGGCGCTGACCGAGGCTTCAGGCGGCGTAAACCTCAAAACGGTCGCTGCCATCGCTCAAACCGGCGTCGACCTTATTTCCATCGGTGCACTCACCCATTCAGCCCCTGTTTTTGACGTTGGGCTCGATTTTCAGACCAAGACCGCCTAGCCTGGTCAACTAAAGCCAGTGAGACTGCTTGATTTCGCCGTCTTTTCTTGCCTTGTCTTAGCCAGACATATAATAACCGGTGCGCTCCAGTCGTGTTGTTCAAGTTCATTGATAGAAAGAATGCCGCTATGATTGTGCAAACGATTGTCATTTGGGGACTTGCTGCACTTGTCTCAGCAATCGCCGCAGGTTTATTGGCGGGCTGGAAAAACCGCGATTATTCTTTTTGGATAGCCTGGGGATTTATCATTCCTGTTCTTCCTCCACTGCTGCTTTTGCTGATGCCACGCCGCCAGGGCGATCGCCCACGCAGACCGTCACTAGATGAAGACGACCGTCACCTATTCTAAATACCTCACAGAGAAGTTCACAGCTTGGTGCCAATCTTAAAAGCACGTTCATCTTAGGTTGAATCAGTGGTCGCGCTCTAACCTTTTTTGATCATGTATCCTGGCGCAAAACCGCATACACTTTTGGCTCGAACATAATCTAGGCATTTTGCTCTTCGCGTGCGCGCATGATGCGAATTGACGATTGCGCTGCGGCCAGCCGCGCAATCGGAATGCGAAACGGCGAGCTTGAAATGTAGTCAAGACCAACTTCATCAAAGAATGAAATTGATGCCGGATCACCACCATGCTCACCACAGATACCTATTTTAAGGTCCGGGTTGACTAGACGCGATTGACGCACACCAATACGCACCAGCTCACCAATGCCCGCCTGGTCAATTGACACAAACGGATCAACATCATAAATCCCGGCACGCGCATAGTCAGCGAGAATGATCGATGCATCATCACGCGACAGGCCAAGCCCCATTTGCGTCAGATCATTAGTGCCAAACGATAAGAATTCAGCTCCCCGCTCGCCCGAAACAAGTTCATCGGCTTTAAGCGCCGCACGCGGCACCTCTACCATTGCACCAATCTTGTAAATCAGCTTTTCGCCTGCTGCCGCCTCTACTTCACAGGCCACACGGCGGATAACGTCTGCGATCAAATCAAATTCCCTACGCGTAGCCACAAATGGGATCATCACCTCAGGTTCAACAGCGCTCCCGGTGGTTTTACCAGCTGCAACCGTGGCCTCAAAAATTGCGCGCGCCTGCATTTCGGTAATTTCGGGATAGCGGATTGCCAAACGACAACCACGAAATCCGAGCATAGGATTAAACTCAGATAGCTCATTGACTCGCTGCTTGATGTGCTCGATCGAAATATCAAGACTCTCAGCAATGGCTCGCAGTGCTTGTTTTTGTCGAGGTAAAAATTCGTGCAATGGCGGATCCAGCAAGCGGATGGTAACGGGCTGTCCTTCCATGATTTCAAACAACTCGGCGAAGTCACTGCGCTGAAGAGGAAGAATTTTATCGAGTGCTTTTCGGCGACCCGCTTCATCACGCGCCAAAATCATTTCACGCATGGTCGCAATGCGGTCTGTTTCAAAAAACATGTGCTCGGCACGGCACAGACCAATGCCCTCAGCGCCAAACGAACGCGCTTGCTTGGCGTCTTTTGGCGTATCAGCATTGGCGCGCACACTGAGACGGCGCACATCATCCGCCCATGAGATCAGGCGAGCAAAATCTTCGGACAAATCCGGTTGACGTAACGGCGCGTGTCCTGCGTAAACCTCACCAGAACTTCCATCGAGCGTAATTGCATCACCTTTGTAAAAGCTGCGCCCACCGACACGCAATCGACCGATGTCGGGCTCAATCTTTATTACGCCTGCTCCAACAATACATGGCACGCCCATGGATCGTGCCACCACAGCGGCGTGACTTGTCATTCCGCCCCGTGCCGTTAAAACGCCCGCCGAGGCAAACATGCCTTGCACATCCTCCGGGCTGGTTTCGATGCGTACAAGAATAGCGCGCCGGCCTTGCGCTTTAACGACTTCCGCTTCATCGGGTTCAAATACAATCTCACCAGACGCCGCTCCTGGTGAGGCAGGCAAGCCCTTGGCAATAAGATCTCTTGGCCCATCACAATCAATCGCAGCGTGTAACAATTGCCCAAGCGACCCTGCATCAACACTCATCAAAGCGTCTTCACGCGTTAGAATGTTTTCATCCGCCATCTCTGCTGCGATACGCACAGCGGCTTCTGCCGAACGTTTTCCACTCCGGGTCTGCAACAACCAAACTTTGCTCTTCTGAATCGTGAATTCGACATCCTGCATGTCACGAAACATAGCTTCGAGCGCGTTGAAATAGCCTACGAGTTCCTTGAATACAGATGGCATCTGCTCCTCAAGGGAGAGGTTTTTTGCGCCGATTTCCAAGCGACCGGCCTTGGATAGAATGTGTGGCGTACGAATCCCGGAGACGATGTCTTCGCCTTGCGCATTGATCAAAAACTCGCCGTAGGTCTCCTGCGCTCCTGTTGAAGGATTGCGCGTGAAGGCAACACCTGTTGCCGAGTCTTCACCCATGTTGCCAAACACCATCGCCTGCACCGTAACGGCCGTGCCCCAGTTGTCTGGAATATGATGCAAACGTCGGTACGCTAGTGCGCGTGCATTCTGCCAAGATCCAAACACAGCGGAGATTGCGCCGACGAGTTGGGTCTTCAGATCATTGGGAAAAGATGTGCCCGTCTGGTCTTCGATCGCACGCTTATAGTCACTGATCACCTCTTTCCAGTCTGAAACATCAAGATCAACGTCGCGTGACAAATCATTGAGATTGCGATAGGTCTCTAAGATATCTTCGAAAACATAGTGATCAACGCCAAGCACAACATCGCCATACATCTGGATAAAGCGGCGATACGAGTCATAGGCAAAACGCTCATCACCGGCTTGGTGTGCCAGGCCTTCAACCGTCTCATCATTGAGGCCGAGATTTAAAATAGTGTCGAGCATGCCTGGCATGGAGGCGCGTGAGCCTGAGCGCACAGACAATAACAGCGGGTTTTCAGTGCTACCAAACGCCATGCCAGCAACATGCTCCAACGTGTGAAGCGCCTCTTCAACTTCAGACATAAGGCCAGCTGGGAGCTTTTCACCCTCTGCATAGTATTGGCGACAGACGTCTGTTGAGATGACAAAGCCCGGGGGAACGGGCAGTCCTCGATAGGACATTTCACAGAGATTGGCGCCTTTACCGCCGAGTTGCTCTGCCATTGCGGCACGCCCCTCGGTGTGTGCGCCACCAAACAGATAAATCCGTTTATTCTGATCCACGGTGTTCCGCACTTGTTTTTCTGGGCTGCGTTCCATATTGGCTTATGAGATCCTGGCGCACGTCATTGAAGTTGCTCGTGTTCCAGTGGCATAGCACTCTGAAGCCGCATGGCAAAACTCACAAGTCGCCGCGCAGCGGTGAAATATTTCTCAAACGCGTGCTGATCCATATAACTGACAGCCAAGCGCACCTTAAACCAACGCCTACCACCTATCCGGGAACGTCAAGCAAACTCGATCCAACCGAATGCAATACGGAAACCACAACGATGACTGGGCACTTGAAAAATGTATTAAAAACTGTTGATGGCAATCACCAGGCCGCTCTTGAGCGCTTGTTTGAGCTGTTGTGCATCCCGAGCATCTCCACTGACCCAGCCTATAAATCCGAGTGCCAAACAGCGGCCAAGTGGTGTGCCGACCAGCTTAAAGATGTTGGGTTTAAAAGTGAGCTCAAAAAGACCAAAGGCCACCCGATTGTTGTGGCTCACGAGCGCGGCAGCCATAAACCAGGAAAACTGCATGTGCTGTTTTACGGTCACTACGATGTGCAGCCGCCTGACCCTCTGGAGCTTTGGACCTCACCTCCCTTTGAGCCGCGCTTAGCCTCAGACAAACGCAATGGCAAAGTGATCGTTGCTCGCGGTGCTGAGGATAATAAAGGCCAGTTGATGACATTCTTTGAGGCCGTGCGCGCCTTTAAGGAGGTGAGAGGCGCGCTTCCGATCAATGTCTCAGTGATGTTGGAAGGCGAAGAAGAATGCGGCTCCCCGTCGCTACCTGAATTTCTAAAAACATCTGGCAAAGACGTGAAGGCAGATCTTGTCTTGGTCTGTGATACCGGTCAGTGGGACAAAGATACACCTGCCATTACCACCATGTTGCGGGGGCTTGCGACCACTGAAATCATTATCAAAGGCCCCAACAGGGATTTGCATTCTGGTATCTATGGTGGCCCCGCGCTCAATCCGATCCGTGCACTCGCTGGTATTGTTGGCGCAATGCATAACGCAGCCGGGCGGGTCACGATTCCAGGTTTTTATGACGGTGTGCGCCCACCAACTGCAGCTCAGAAAAAACAATGGGCTGCGTTGAAGCTTGATCCCAAAGCAGCGCTTAAAGACATTGGCCTGACAACGCCTGCAGGAGAGAGCTCCAAGTCTTTCATTGAACAGCTTTGGGCACGACCTACGTTGGAATTCAATGGCATTTCCGGTGGCTATCAAGGTGAGGGCACAAAGACCATCATACCAGCCGAGGCATCGGTCAAAATATCCTGCCGCTTGGTACCTGGACAAAACCCAAAGAAAGTCCTGAAAGCCATTCAAACCTTCGTCAAAGACCGCCTGCCTGTCGATTGCAAAGTCGCGTTTTGCGGCACGCATGGCAACGCTGGTGTGAGCTTTGATACCACCGCACCAGCCTTTAAAGCTGCCGCTGGCGCACTTGAAGACGAATGGGGCAAGCCCACGATCCTCATGGGTTGCGGTGCCTCCATCCCCATTGTCACATCGTTTCGAGATCACCTCAAAATGGATTCGATGCTGATCGGGTTTGGCGTTGAAGACGACCGCATTCATTCACCAAATGAGAAATACAATCTCAAAAGTTTCAAAAAAGGTGCCCGCAGCTGGGTTCGTATTCTTGCCGCACTTGGTGAGGCATAACGTAGGTGCAAAGGGCACAGCCAATCACGTTGCTGCACCTGCCAAAATAGGTATGATGGCAACCCAATTGCAGGTCCTTACAAGGGCGCAACGTCACTCAAGGCCTGTCGTCACAACGACACAACCAGAAAGTCACGATTTCATGCGATTACTTTTTCGTCTCCTTCCAGCGTTCGTCATGGGCGTTGCTTTCATGGCAATTGGCGTTGTCACAGCAGATGCCCAACGCTTTAAAAAGGATCGCAGCGCTTACGCGAAAAAACACAAAGCTGGGGACTTTGACTACTACGCGCTGGTTCTGTCATGGAGTCCCACTCATTGTGGTACACCACAAGGTCGTCGGGACCGTACCCAGTGTAGCCCACGTACTGGCAGCGGTTATTCCTTTGTCCTGCATGGGCTATGGCCGCAGTATGAGCGTGGCTATCCTGAAAAATGCAGAACGCGATACCGCCCTTACGTTTCCAAACCAACAATTGCATCAATGATGGACATCATGCCGTCGAAAGGTCTGATCATTCACGAATATCGCAAACACGGCACTTGCTCTGGCTTGGTGCCACGTGATTACTTCAGTCTATCACGCAAACTCTATGACAAGATCAAAATTCCAGCGGCATACAAAGCACCGCAAAAAGAGCAGTTTGTTAGCCCACAAAACTTGGTCGCAGATTTTATGTCAGCCAACCCCGAACTCAAGGCGGATATGATGGGTGTTGTTTGCCGTGGCTCTGGTAACCGTCTGAGGGAAATTCGCATTTGCTTTTCCAAAGACGGGACGCTGCGCAGCTGCGGCAAAAATGAAAACCAACGCAAATTGTGCAAAGCCAAACGCATGTTTGTACCACCTGTGCGCTACTCACCTCGTTAGATTCACCGAACACTTTAGGGATTAGGTCGCAAATCGCCATTTCTTCGACATGTTTTCCCACCCATGTTCTAGAGCATCCTGCGTTTGATTAAACGCAGGATGCTCTAACTCTTTGATTGCCAACACTGCGCAAGCCTGTGTTGGGGTGAAAAACATACAGCCAGCCGTTTGAATTGGAACGGCGGGGAAGTTCCTCTCTTAATCCGGCTGGCTTAGAACCGAGCAGAGGAGTAGAGCACCCTAAGGCGTCTGCTTTCCTCCAGATTAAACTGCGGTGCACCGCTTGGTAGAACGAGGTGTTGCGATGGACTTGCGATTGGTTATCCTCGGCAAGTTGGACACTAAGCACCTTATATTAAATCCATATGACAGCTACTATCACACAGAAAACAAAGTGTTTTTCATAATGTCAAAGCGCGCATGACGCCTAATGCACCAGCCCACAGTGGCACAGCATCACCTAAAGAACACTCAAGGAGACCTCTCATATGCCGCCGTCAACATCGGTTCCCACAACCCCAAGACGCCGCGGCAAGGGCAAAGCCCACGACATCAATTACGAGATTATCGGCCAGGAAATGCAATACGTTGAAGTGGAATTGGACCCTGGCGAAAGTGCCATCGCTGAAGCAGGCTCCATGATGTTTAAGTCGCCAAGCATCAAAATGGACTCGATCTTTGGTGACGGCAGCAAAGATGAAGAAAGCATCTTTGGCAAAGTATGGACGGCAGGCAAACGTGTCCTCACCGGTGAAAGCTTATTCATGACCGTATTTACGCATGAAGGTCATGGCAAAGCCCATGTCGCATTTGCTTCACCCTATCCTGGTACCATTCAGGCATTTGACCTCTCAGAGCATGGCGGTGCACTTATTGCGCAAAAAGACGCTTTTCTAGCGGCGGCCAAAGGTGTCTCCGTCGGCATTCATTTTCAAAAGAAAATTATGACCGGACTGTTTGGTGGCGAAGGCTTCATCATGCAAAAGCTGGAAGGTGACGGCATGGCCTTCATCCACGTTGGTGGCGTCCTCATTGAACGCAAACTCAAACATGGTGAAGAGCTTCATGTTGATACCGGGTGCGTTGCCGCCATGTCGCCATCGGTTGAGTTTGATATTGAGCGCGCGGGCTCGGTTAAATCAATGATTTTTGGCGGTGAAGGTGTATTCTTTGCCAAGTTGCGCGGCCCAGGCACTGTTTGGCTGCAAAGCCTGCCGTTTGCGCGCCTTGCTGGGCGTATTCTCGCCAACATGACACCTGTCGGCGGACGAGGCGAAGGATCAATCCTTGGTCCCCTTGGGGGCCTGATGGATGGCGACTAAGCCTCTTTAACGCACGGACAGTTGACAGTTGGCGCAAAAATAAAAGCCAGGGACTTTTCAGTCCCTGGCTTTGTGGTGCCAATGGGAGATGGCGATATAAAATGTGACGTCTTAGTAAGTAAAGGTGCCGGTGAAGACCAAGCGTTCATCAGCAAGACCGGGTAGCGCACCTGGACCTGAAATGTCTGTGTCCCAGTAACGAAGATCAAACGCAAGCTTCTCTATCGCAAGCTCAAGGCCTGCATTCCAGTAGGTAAAGTTGTCATCGCCATTTGCAATGCCTGCCACCTCATAGTCATTTCCGCCACTCTGGTGACCAACCAACGCGCTGATGGTTGGCGAAATCGGACCAATCGCAGGCAGTGCATAGCTCACGGAACCTTCTACAGTCCAAACATCACCAGACTTAAAGGTGTATTCAGGTGAATAGTACACCGTGACACCAAGCGTTACTTTCTTGATCAGATCGTCTGTACTGACACCGACCTTAGCTTCCCAATAGTCCACACCTTGCGAAGACTGGGCAGCAGGGTAACCGTAGTAGATGAAACCGAAGTCAAAATCGAAGATACCGGCTGATGGGGTGATGCCACCGTAGAGATCAATCTCGGAATGGGAACCGCCCACAAAGTCAGCGTCAACAATCGACGCCCATGCGCCAACGTAAAACAGACCATAGCCAATATCCACGCCACCCTGGAGGGCTGGCTGTTCATCATTCTGCGAGACACCACGAAATACGTAATCAGATGTGGCGCCGATGTTGAATGAGAACGTCCACTTTCTATCGCCGTCGTCGTGCTCAGCCAATGCCGGTCCCGCGTAAGCCCCTGCGCCAAGTGCGAAAGCACTCAAAGCACCAATAAATTTGTTTATCTTTGTCATCGACTTTCTTTCACCCTTAATAGGTTGCCCCGGTACTTGTGCCCATTAATGGCCACCGGCAGCTATTTGCCTGATGCCTATATCCAAGAACGCATTGAACTCTTGTTGATCCTACACAAAACTGAATCTCTCTCACGCTCAAATAACAGATTGAAAAGGTAGGATTTATTGTTGTCTCTGGAACGCAACGTTTAGCGTGTTGTGATCAAAGATTGATCAAAACCAGGCTGTTTTGCATAGTATTTAAGCAGATTGATCTATGCGTTGTGCACACGGCGCAGGGCTAACGTGCCATAGCCGCACACATGGGCGAACCGTCTTGTCGCAGCCGAAAGAATGTACGGCCATTTTCACCCATGCACCATAAAGTGATTCTGTGAAAATGCCGTCACAGACGCCTGCCACTCGGAAAGGTCATACCGCCAATGTCGAATAAAGTTGCACATGGCACAGTGCTGATCACAGGCGCGGCACGACGTATTGGTCGCTCCATTGCCTTGACGCTGGCCAAGCAGGGCTGGGACGTGGCGGTTCACTACAACGGTTCTGAAGCCGACGCGGAAGCTCTTGTCACAGAGATTGGGGTCCTCGGCGCGCGCTCGGTTAAAATTCAAAGCGATCTGAGCGACCCAAACCAACTTGAAGCCCTGGTGCCGAACTGCTGCGAACAACTCGCAGCGCCGACGTGCATCATCAACAACGCCTCCACATTTCAACCAGATCACGTACCCGAGCTCTGCAACGCGCAGTGGGATGAACATCTTGCTATCAATCTGAAAGCACCAGTCTTTTTGACCCAAGCCATGGTCAGGCATTTGCCGGCTGAGGCTTCCGGTAATGTCATCAACATCATTGATCAGCGTGTGTGGCGGCTAACACCAGACTTTTTCTCCTACACTATCTCGAAGGCAGGCCTTTGGACAGCAACCCAGACGCTGGCGCAAGCTCTCGCACCGCATGTCAGAGTCAACGCGGTCGGACCAGGGCCCGTGTTGAAAAGCATCCATCAAACGGACGATGACTTTGCAAGCGAAGTGCGCTCGACGCTCTTAAAGCAGGCCCCAGCGCCTGAAGATATCGCCCGGGCCGTGCTGTTTATCCTGGAAACACCTGCAATGACGGGGCAGATGATTGCCCTCGACAGCGGCCAACACCTGATTTGGTCGGACGAGGGGCAGCGTTAGCTGTGCTGTTATGGCGTTTACGAGTGTTAAGCTCTGCCACAATTCTTCCCATTCCCTCCCCTACTGATGCCCCATATCGCAGGCACAAAGGGCGTCCCGTCCCCGCTCGGCCCAGTAACCAATCGGTAAGGTTAATCCCTTATAAACTCATCGATTGAGTTGGGTGCCTCAGCGCCGCGTCAACAAGGTTGAAAATGATTATGCTGCAGAAAACTGCACCCCTAATGGCTTCACTCGTTGCCACCCTGATGGTGATCGTGCCTACCACATCCGCTCAAGCGGTCTCCCTTCCGGCAATTGAAGCATCATCCAGCAACACTGTGCCCGCCTGCGCCACGCCAGGCCGGATGATGTCTTATCTGAACAACAACAACCCGAAGCTGCGTTCTAAGTTTAATGGCATTGCTACCGAGTATATGCGCCACGGCGAAGCGCTTGGCCTGCGGTGGGACTACGCATTCTTCCAGATGCTGGTTGAAACAGGTTTCCTGCGCTTCAAAGGCGATGTGAAGTGGACGCAAAATAATTTTGCAGGTCTTGGCGCAACAGGCGGTGGTATTCGAGGGGAAGCGTTCAGCTCTATTTCAAAAGGCGTCAAAGCACATTTGGAACATCTGGCCATGTACTCCGGTGCCTATGTTGAAAATCCAACAGCAGAACGCACCCGCAAAATCCAGGAATGGAAAGTGCTGACCAAGTGGCAACGCCAGTTCAAAAAGCATCCGATGACATTTAAAGACATGGCGCGCAAATGGGCACCAGGTTCACGCGGTTATCCGCGCGATATTGAATTTGTAGGCGAGCGCTTCTACGGGTCAAGCTGCAACACGCCAGACCCGCAGCCAGAATTGGTGCTGGCTGCACGTGGCGGCAAAGCCAAACCAAAAACACCTGCTAAAATCAAACAAGCAAAGACCAAAAAAGCCAACACAGACCGTCGCTTTAATTCGGGCACTTCAAAACGCTCTACGACATCTGTCAATGTTCTCAATGCTCAGGCAAAAACAGGTGCATCTGCTCGTAAGCCCGCCCCATCCAAGTCTGCAGCCCGTACCAATAAAGACAAAGGAATCAAAACGGCGTCAATTGCAGGTGCAGCAAACCAAAGTGCAAAATCTGCCAGCAAGGCAACCTGCCGAGTGTGGTCTGCCAGTTATGGCGGCACCAAGGCGGTGATCATCAAGGCGGTCAACAAAGACATCGTCAATTACACGGTATTAAAGGTCAACGACGGCCGCGTGCAGCCTGAAGCCAAAGCTTACATTCACGCTTATGCCAAAGGCGGTTCACTGCTTGATAAGTTTGCCAATCCGGACCAAGCCCTGGAAAAAGCATTCCAGCTGTGCCCGGAAGGCTAGAACGCATCGACTAGATCAATCTTGTGAAAAGTTGGAACGCAACTTTGAGCAGATAAGTTGATCGCCAATCATGGGATAGAGTCATGGGATGGAGCGTTGAGCAAATAGCTTCACAGTGTACAACAAAAGGCTCGACGAGCTAGATCAAACACAAGCTTGCGCAGTGTTGGGAATCAAAGAATTAGAGCAACTTTTCTGCGTTTAAATAAGCGCAGGTTGCTCTGGCTTTGGTCTAAATTAAAGTGTGTTCGAACGCCCCGTTACCAATCCGGCAATGGGGTATTTTTTTAGCCCCGCCTCTGGACCTGAATCATGCTTTACTAACCTCGAAAGCATGAGCCACATGTTACCGGGAGCGCGTCAATCATGAGCCGCTGTGTTCTGGCCATCGACCAAGGCACGACGTCCAGCCGGACCATGCTATTTGATGCTGACGCTCACGTTGTTGGCGTGGCCGGTCAGGAATTTCCGCAGCACTTTCCAAAATCTGGCTGGGTTGAACATGACCCAGAAGATATCTGGTCGAGCGTTGTTCAAACCGCCCGAGAGGCACTCAATTCCGCAGGCTTAAGCGCCCGCAATGTCGCCGCCATCGGCATCACCAATCAGCGTGAAACAATTGTCGTATGGGACAGAGGGACGGGCAAACCCATTTACAATGCCATCGTCTGGCAAGATCGGCGCACGTCGAAGGTGTGCAACGACCTTAAGGCTCAAGACTATGAAGCTGACGTCCTGGCCCGCACAGGCCTGCCACTTGACCCCTATTTTTCAGCCACCAAGCTGGCCTGGATCCTAGATAACGTTGAATGTGCTCGTGAGAAGGCAGACAAGGGAATGCTTGCCGCTGGCACCATTGATACATTTTTACTTTGGAAGCTCACGGGTGGTGGCGTGCACGCGACTGATGCAACAAATGCCAGCCGGACTGCATTGTTTAATATTCACACTGAGAGCTGGGATGATGCATTGCTCGCCTTGTTCAATGTACCCAAAAGCGTGCTGCCCAACATCAAAGACTGCGCGGCGGACTATGGCCAAACCGCTCCGGAACTTTTTGGCAGCCCAATCCCCATTCGCGGCATCGCAGGCGACCAACAAGCGGCCAGCATAGGCCAAGCCTGTTTCAAGCCGGGCATGTTGAAATCAACCTACGGCACGGGCTGTTTTACACTATTGAATACGGGCGAGACCGCAATCACATCCAACAACCGATTATTGACTACGATCGCCTCTCGCATCGACGGCAAAACAACTTATGCTCTTGAGGGCTCAATTTATATCGCAGGTGCCGGCGTCCAGTGGTTACGCGATGGGTTGAAAATTTTGCCCGCCGCCGACCAGGCTGACCGTATGGCCGCAGCAGCCGATGAAAACCAAAACGTAGTCCTTGTGCCAGCCTTTGTCGGCCTTGGCGCTCCTTATTGGGACAGTGAATGTCGTGGCGCAATTTTTGGCCTGAACCGCAACACAGGACCAAACGAATTTGTCAAAGCCACGTTGGAGGCGGTCTGCCTACAAACCGTCGACTTGCTTGATGCGATGAAAAAGGACTGGCCGTCACTACAAGATGCTGTTCTGCGCGTTGACGGTGGCATGAGTGCATCAAACTGGACGATGCAAAGACTGGCAGACCTTTCCGAATGTCCTGTGGAGCGCTCCGCCTGCCTGGAAACGACAGCACTTGGTGCAGCTTATCTCGCAGGTCTGGAGAGCGGTTTCTTTCCGCCACCAGATGCGTTTTCCAACATGTGGTCCCTAGAGCGCCGCTTCACCAGCACCATGGATGCCTCAGTCCGTACCACGGCGTTGGAGCGGTGGCATGACGCGGTCGCACGCACACTATCGCGCCCCTAGGTCAAAAACCAGCGTTGGCATTCTGAGTGCATTCTAGACCAACCTGCCAAAAGTTGGAACGCGACTTTGAGCAGATAAGTTGATCGCCAATCATGAGATAGAGCGTCGAGCAAACAGTATGGCTGGTACGAGAAAAGGCGCGACGCTCTAGGCAGCGCGTTTGATTTCGGCAAATTTATTCACAAGTAAGGAGCGATTAAACGGCTTTAAGATAAAATCATCTGCGCCAGCCTCAACAGCCCTTGAGATGATGTCAGGATCTTTTTCGGACGAGCAATAAATGACATACGGGCGACGGCCGGTGAATGTGGAGCGCAATGTTGTCAGAAATTCAAGTGGATCGCAATTGGGGATGTGCCAATCTAGGATCACAACATCAGGCTGCTCGGTCTGGCAAAGCTTGAGCGCTTCGTCCGTATCGCTTGCTTCGAGTACAATATAGTTCATGTCCGCAAGGATAGCCTGAGCCACTTTTCGGATCACGCTGATGTCATCAATAACGAGGCATTTTTGCATTGCTTGGCCACAGCTCACGGTCTAATGGGCAATTACATGCGCGCCTAGATCAAACCGCTTTAAATCGGATTCGATTTTATGCGGGTGGTTTGATCTACCTCAAAGAGTTCGAGCATCTCAATCTGCGTTTGATTAAACGCAGGATGCTCTAGCGCACAACGGAGAAACAGCGTCGACGCACTGTGCGCTGGAACAGTTAATACTCTGTTAGGGAGATCAAGGTTGTGGGTCAGGTTTGAGAATTATTTGCGCGCTGCCAGAATAATGTCATCGCCATTCTTCAAAATCTCTAGCCGCATACCTGCTGTGTTAGCTAGCCGCCACGTGTAGTAGGCCTGTATCGACAAAGCGTCGAGCGGCGGAATATTTTGTCCTGATACAAATTCGGTCAGGTGCTGGGGTGCCCTTGCACCCTTCCCGCGGCAGACAATTTCAAATTCAGGAGACGTCAACTCACCGACGATCGTGGAGGTGATCTCACCACCGCGAGGCAGGGCCGAGATTGAGCTTGCAATAAGATTGAGCAGCAACTTGACCTGGTTTTTCTCCATGTAGCCTGGCTGGCCGATCCAGATAAGCTTGTGTTTGGCATCGCCGACAAAGCCTTCAGAGATTTGCTGCGCCATCGAAAGGTCAATCTGGGCACCGGCAGAGCCAGAGGCACCAAACGCAAAGCGCGCAAACTGTAACCGTGCTGAAGCTTGCAAGGTGACGTTACGGATGACGTCGAGGGCATAAGACTTTGATTCGATATCGTCGTCTTCGTCTAGGATCTCAATCCCGTTGTAGATCGCACCAACAGGCCCTATGACGTCGTGGCATATCTTGCTGGCGATGAGAGCTGAAAGGTCTAGGTCTGTTGGTTTTGGAATATCGTTCATGGTATGCCCCTCTTGCGCGCCTAAAACCAACGTCGGTTGGTCTAGGAGTAAATTAAGCGGCGGCTCGTTGCGCCGAGGTGTGGTTGCCACTTCCTCGAATTGCGCGACGCAAGCCAACAGGGGCCGCTTTGCAAATCTTTTGTGCTCTGATACACGCGGGTTTGGTTTGATGCAAAGGCTGGGCGGCCTGAAGCATCAATTTAAGCCGTTTTGTTCACGCGCTGGGGCGGGAACGCCACGACTTGCAGAGTGTTTTACCGATAGCAGACACAACTCAGTGGATCGAATCAGGAGCCATCGCTCGTTATGCCGGATATTGACCAATTGAGGCTTGCGAACGGATTGCTGCCTGCCGTGCTTGAGGCTGGGCGCATTGAGATGCGCTATTACGAGACCGATCTTGAGATTGAGCACAAAGCGGACAAGTCACCGGTTACTGAAGCGGATCGAGAAGCCGAGGCGGTGCTGCTGAAAGCGCTCTTTGAGCTGATGCCAAGTGTGCCGGTGATTGCTGAAGAACAAGTTGCCGCTGGTCGGATACCTCAAATCAAAGACACATTCTTTTTGGTCGATCCGCTTGATGGTACACGCGAATTTATCAATAAGCGCGGAGAGTTCACGGTCAATATTGGGCTGATCGATGCGGGCATTCCGGTTTTTGGATTGATCTACGCGCCGGTTCTCAAACGCTTGTTTGTGACTACTGATCCGCAAACGGCATTGGAATTTGAACTGCCACCATCAAGTTCTGTCTCCTCGCTGTCCTCATTGTGCGCACGCAAGCTGTCCGTGCGCTGCCCGAAAGCTGATGACGAAACGGTTATCGCATTTGCCAGCCGTTCACATCGCACCGAAGAAACAGACGCATTCCTGGAGCGTCAGGGTGTAACCGAAACGCGTAAAGTTGGTTCGTCCTTAAAGTTCTGCTTGATTGCCAGTGGTGAGGCTGACCTTTATCCTCGCCTTGGTCCAACGTCAGAATGGGATACCGCAGCAGGCCATGCCATTTTATCGGTTGCAGGTGGGCATGTGGCGCGATTAGATGGCACACCGCTGACCTATGGTAAGATTGAGCAGAAGTTCCTCAATCCTGAGTTTGTTGCCTGGGGTGGCATGGCAATGCCTAAGCTTGGGCCAATCTCCAAGTCTTAGAACTAGAGCGTCGAGCCTTTTCTCGTACCAGTAAAGCTATTTGCCCGACGCTCTATCTCATGGCTCTTAATCCCATGACTGGCGATCAACTTATCTGCTCAAAAGTCGCGATTCCAACGTTTAGCAGGTTGATCTAGGCACTATGTGTAGACCTACGTGCTAAATACTGCCCCACGGTCAGGGCTTTCTCTTGTGTCCCAGGGCGCGTCTTAGGCAACATTGCGGCAGCAACCCAAAACCCCTCAATAAGTATTGTAGAACCGGGACTTTCGCGGGCACCCGGTGGCCACACTTTGGCAACACTTTTTAGTACACACTCAACCCAATTGAGTCGATTAGGCTGGCTGCCTTTGTGAGGCACCGCAGTGGATTCGCGACCGGCAAACAGCACGGCAAACAACGGTTTCAAAGATGATCAGACGATTAGGTTCAAACTTGGTGCGTGGTGGCGTGATCATTGCCGCGCTTTTTTTCACACGTCATGGCGTTAAGCGCTGAAGAGCGATTGCCGTGGCAGAGCGATCCATCGCCACGTAGTTATGCAAAGCGCGGTGCCGATGACACCTATCGTCCCGGTGTGACGTATGGCAACGAACAACGGTATTCGGCGGGCGCTGGCGATCGTTATGATCAAGGTCGCGATGTTTACGTAGCACCGGCGGCCGAAGATGGAGCTGGCGACGTTTATCGTCCGGGTGATTCCTACCGCGGTGATACCTATCGCTCCGATCCGCAACCGCCTCCTGCATCAGATTATGGCTATGGAAAACCCTATCGGGCATCACCACCGCCAACAAAAGCCCCGCCTGCCAAAGCCTACCGCGAGCCCTATCAGGGCAACTATGGTGACCGCGACTATGGGAACGCACCTCGTCGTGTGCCAGAGCGGGTTCAGCCTGACTATTATGAGCAAGGCGAAATTATTTCGACCGGCCACAGTTTCTTTGGATCGATTAGCCAGGGTCTTGCAAAAGCAGTTGAATACGCATTCTCCCGTCAAGGGCGGCCGAACGGTTACATCCTTGGCGAGGATGCCGGTGGTGCCTTTGTGGTTGGTTTACGCTATGGCGAAGGACGATTGCACACCAAGGACGCAGGCACACATCGTATCTATTGGCAGGGCCCGTCCGTTGGTTATGACGCTGGCGCAGAGGGCTCGAAAACCATGGTGCTGGTCTACAATATGCGTGACATATCAGACGTCTATCACCGATTTGGTGGCGTCCAGGGCTCTTTGTATGTCCTCGGTGGCGTCAGTGTTCAGTTCCAGAAATATGGTGAGGTGTCGCTGGCCGTTATTCGCTCCGGCATAGGCCTGAGGGTTGGTGCCAACGTTGGCTATTTGAAGTACACGCGCGCGCCAACCTGGAACCCATTGTAGGTGCCTGTCGCAGGATGCCAATTGGTAGGATTTCCAATCTCGGGAGAAAGAAGGGTGGCCTTGGCTTCACCCAGCCAAGCCTTTGTCCTGTCCCCATAGCCAGTGCCGATTTGACGCCTGGGTAGGCCGATGGAACCAGCGTTTATCACCCCAGCGTTTGTCTCTTGCGGCTGGTCGTGGCACATAAGGAATGCGCTCGGGGCCCCGGTGACGGAGCTTCTTCGTAGAGCATGTGCAACGAGGCATTCACAGACACCAGGTGTGAGATAGATTTGAGACCTGACTTTGCCGCATTGGGGAATTTGAGGACGCACCCGTGATTACACTTCAATCGGTAATGCTGGTTGCGCTCGGGGTCTTTGCGGCCGGTTTTTTTGGGCTGTTCCTGGCGCCACTCTATCGACAACGCGCTGCCAAGCTCGCAATCCAAGACTTAAAACGCTCAATGCCGTTGTCGGATGCGGAAATTCGCGCGGACAAAGATCGCCTGCGGGCTCAAAATGCAATTGCCATTCATCGCCTTGAAACCCGCCTCGAAGAGAGCGGTTTGGTTGCCGCCCGCCAACGCGTTGAGATCAACCGGCGGGATGCCGCGATCAGTGGTCTTGAAAGTGAAGTTGGTCGCCTTGGGACCATCCTTGACGAGCATGAGAATGCGCGCAGGGTGCTTGAGCAAACCATTACAGAACGTCTTCCGATGGTCGAGCGCCGCCTATCAGAAGCAAAGGAACTGCTTTCTCAGAGGGACAAGGAAATTGGAATTCTTTCCCAGGCAGCCGATAAGAATATGCGCGCGCTGGAAGAAGCCAAGCAAATCAACACGCGCCAGCGCGAAGATTTGCATCGCCTGAACGCGACGCTGGCAACACGTCAGGCACACAATCGCTCAAGTTTTGCAGATGCCGGTGTTGAGACAGAGATTGCGTTACGCGGAGATATAGAAGCGCTGCGTACAAAAGCGCGTGATCAATCGGAATTGATTGAGCGGCTAAAGGTTGGTCCATCACACACTAAAGGGGCCAGCGTTTTGAGCAGTGGTGATGGCGCGACAGCTGCAGCAAATGTAGAAAAATTACGCATCCAACTTCAGGAAGCCCAACAAGCGCTGAGGCAGGCCATGGGTGAATCTCAAAAAGGCAAAGAATCCCAGTCCGGTC
>CBDFNK010000005.1:0-36711 GCA_965250205.1 Hyphomicrobiaceae bacterium | reverse complement strand
GACCTCTTTTAATACACTCTCCAATTACCTGCACAATTATTCCTGGAGACTTCTGGTCTGAGTAGACAACGACTTCCTCTTTTTCCGTCAGCTCATTTTGCTGTCGCAAAACATGCCATGACGTTTTAGACCTAGACGCATATTCCGAGCCTTTAATTTTAGCCTCGTGAATTTTGTTTCGTCTCTTTTCTATTGCTAGCCGTTTCTGTTGTTCTTCTTCTAATTGTTTTGCTCTTTTATTGTCTTGCAGTTCTAATTCTTTCTCGCGCCTCACGCGTTCTCGCTTCGTCATACTCTTGCTTCTCCACAAATGCTTCTTGCTGACGGCGTTCAGATTGCTCTCGACGATGAGAATTTGCACAGTACCGTGCTGCCCGCCTGTAAGCACGTCTATGCTTATAGCTGTCACAGGACATGCATTTTTCAGAATCCAGCAATCCCAATGCACTCTTCCAATGTCTTTGCACGTTGAACACGCTCCATGCTCTCATAGTCGGTATCATCATTTTTGTGGGAATCTGCAATGAGCGTCGACTCGGCAGCTGCTCTTGTTGCCAATATTTTTCTTTGTCTTTTGCTCAATCTCCCTGTCGCACCACACCGCCAATGGATCTTTGGAATGCGCGCACTGCTCTTATGGTACCTTCCCCGTACGACCCATCAACATCCCCGTCATAAAATCCAAGAATAGATAACCTCTCTTGAATTTTTTCAGTTCGTCTCTTTTCCTTTCCAGCAGACTCAATGAGTTTGCCGAATATCCCTTTTACGAAATCTTCAGCAGACTGCGCTGACGCGGGGGTTTGAGTGCCATAGATCAGAAGAATAGATGTTGATAGGAGCAAAATTATAGGAAACACTCCTCTACTCCATACGCGCAATTTCATTGAATTGACCCGCCTTGTATTTGTTTTCAAACACGAAGTGTTGAGTTCCAATTATGTTAAGATGGATTTGCCATAGCAACAACGTTGTATCTCTAGCCCACACGCAATTTCCCAACTCATTTTGAAACCCGAAAAACCAAACCAGTCAGCAGAAGACACTGACAGCATTGGCGAATTTCTCTTAGCTGGTTTGCAAGAGCTTGGAAGTCGTTAGGAAAGGTGCTGGGGGCGTTGGTTTTCTAATGAGTGATCTGCCAATATTCACTACGTCAGCACCAATGTCAGCTGTCGAGTGAACTCATACGGTCAAATTCTTGACCAACCAATCCACTTCGAATCGCGCCTGGCTAATCACATCATTGTAGGTCTTCACTGAGAAGTTTGGGGGATCGTGTGCGGCGTTCGCCTTCGCGTCACGTTTGCCGCCGATCAAGATGATATCCATCGGTTTGGCAGGTAGATAGGCGTTCAATTGATCGCGATAGTCCTGCGCTTGTGCCTCGTCTTGCCGGTCAACGATATGGGCGGGCCGTTTGAACTCGATTAGCAGATACCGATCACTTGGGTCCGTGCTCAGTAGCAGGTCAGGACGTCGGTTGGCTTTCTTGCCCTGGAATTGCTTTCCTGTGTATTCTTCAATGGTCCGCTTGAGCGTCACATTGGACGCCATCAAGTGATATTTCGACCCGAAAATCCAACTGCTCTTTTCCATCGCTTGATGCATCTGCTGTTCCAGCGTAGCTGGATCACCAGCCAGCGCGTCCAATTGATCAAGAAATGCCATCCGATGGGTCGCGCGCTCAGACATAAGAGACATCTCGAGCAACCCAAAGGTCCCTAGTGCTTCCGCAAACGTGCCAACGTCCCGATTGCGCGCCTCATTGACCGTCCGCAATACCTGCCAGTATTCATCGCGTTCCATGGCATCAAGAACGACTGAGGCCGCCGTTGCGACGCGATCTTCCCGCTCACCGTAAAACTTTAGAAGAACACGCTCGACAGCCGCTTCAGCGAATTTCCTACGATGCTCCGGTAGACGTTCTATACGGCGATTGATCTCCTGCTGGAGCCGAGCGCGCTGCAGATTGATGTCGTGACTGTAGGTCCGATCCAGTGCTTCTCGCGCTTGGGAGCGTACGAATTCAGACAACTCCGCGAACGCCTTGCTATTCTCAACAACAGCACCCCAATCAGACGTTACCAAGTCGTCATCGATGCCTTCGACCTCTACGTCTCCGTATAATCGCTTCAGGAGCTTTTGTGGGACCTCCGGGTCATTTTCCAATCCGAACCACTGCGGCCGACCTACCACCTTGCCGCTGACCTTGAGAACAATGCCAGGATGCCGAGGTGTCTTCGTCCCGCCAGCGACCGTGAAGCGCATGTGAGCCTCACCACCGTGCGACAACTTGCGTTCGATCTGATTTGTTTTCACCTGGCACGTCTTCCACGTCTAGCACGCGTTCGTTGACACAGATCGTGATTGAGTGCTCGCGTCCATACTCATGAATCAGCAACGCCCTCAACCGTTCTTCATTTGGAAAACTCAATGCCTGATTGAGGCTCGAAAGCGTAATTGTTGTACCTTTGACTCCTGCCACAGCCGCTTCTTCAGTCAGTGGCAAAGGTATCCGTTCCAAGTCACTGTCAGCATTCGTGATCTCAGCTTTGTCAATTGTGATGCATGTACGTTGCCTGTCACGGACGGTCTCAACCGTCATCAACTGAGCGGCGGCAAGGCCTGCAAATTTCCCGATGCCCTTGCGGCCCTTAATCCGCCGCTTCAACCGTTGAGATCTTTGACCTTTCCGAGAGCGCCTATCTCGCGCCACCATCAAGTATTCTTGCCGAACTCCGTCGGCGCTCATGCCATCTCCATCATCGCGGACGATGATAGGGTCTTTCGACACGGCAGTGGGTAGGCTGATCCAGACATGCTCAGCATCCGCATCCCATGCATTGTCGACGAGTTCTTTGAGCGCCGCCTCGGTAGAACGATAGGTTTCGCCAAGTAGGGAAGCAAGCCGAGGGTCAACTGCGAAAAATGCCGGTGTTGTCATGGTGCAGACCGCTATTCAATATGATTAGGTGCCATCACAATATACAACGATACCGCCACTGTGGGAAACCGCTACCGTGCGCAGAGTGGGCCTTAACCACTGCCGCTTGTGGATAGTCACCGTCCGTTCAATCTGCAACGCAGCCTACCCGGATTCAGTTCCCCGGTGAAAAATTCAGCTGCCCAATTCATCTCCGACCCACCCGAAAACCACTTCGCAGCTCGGAACTGACCCCTATTTTGATCGACTTTTTAAGCCATTTGTTGTATAAATAATTGTAGTTGGCGAGCAGATATTTGCTTCCGCCAGCACCCAATTCAAACACATCTACAAATGACTTGGCGCGGTTAATATCGGCGTCCTGTTACCTCTGGACATAGGGGGAATACAGTAATTCAAAGCGGTAGACTTTGACCTTGTACCACTACCCTCTGATGGAGGATGTAACGAAGCAGCTGTGATTCTTATTCTCACTGGAGCTCTGGGGTGAAGCTGTGTGATCGTTGGTGCATTGGATATTGATATAATGCCGGTCCTGCTTTGCAAGGACCAAACAAGGCAAGTTCACTTGCCACGACCAGGAAATGCCGAAACCTGTAACCTGGGTGATGTTGAAATGTCGTTTGAATGGCTATCAACATCTGCGTTAAATAAGCTGAGCGTAAAGGGAAACCGCCGAACCGTCCCTGCTTCTATAGTTGCTCAATTCAAATTTGGCTTGGCTCCGCAAAATACGCCGCCAATCCACGCTTCGCCGTCATCAGGCGAAGTGTGACTTCCACCTCAAAATACATTGGATACCTAAGATATCTAAGATCCAGCTTAGAACGTGAACAGCTTAAATCATTCAAAGGCTGAAGGATAAACGGAAGCCTAGAATAGCTTAGATGATTGACATGTTTGACCATTTTTAAATCCAATGATCCAAACCATCCCATCAAACGCAAAAAATAAATATTTTATCGAGCGCAGCGAGATAGACGAACATGAGCCCAGCGATTGTTCGTCAGAAAGAGTAACTGAATAATCCTTATTGTCCTCTCCAAGAACAAATCCTAAAACAATTCAGCTGAACAACCTTAGACACACCAATGAATACTCATGAGGAAAAGACTGCTGTCAGTTAGATCAATTTTCACCCACCAACAGCAGTCTTCCAATTCAAATCGTGAGCGTCCGCCGTCTGCATCGGCTCAGCTTTTCTGAGCATACCGCCATGGAAGCAGTTCGTCGACTTTGTTGATTTTGTGGTCGGCGATGCGGGTGAGAACATCGCTCAACCAAGCTTGCGGATCGATACCATTGAGCTTGGCGGTTTCGATCAGCGCGTAGGCAATGGCAGCAGATTTTCCGCCCCGGTCCGAGCCCATGAACAGGTAGTTTTTGCGCCCGATCGCTATGCTGCGCATGCCGCGTTCGGCGGCGTTGTTGTCGATGCTGAGACGGCCATCTCCGAGATAAGGCCGCAGCCGTTTGAGACGCGTCAGGCCATAGCGGATTGCACCGGCCAAGGCTGACTTGCCTGAGATCTGTGTCAGCTGGGCATGCAGCCAAGTTTCAAGGTCGTCGATGAGCGGTGCCGCCGGTTCTTGTCTGGCGAATTTACGTCGGTCGGGCGGCTTGCCACGAATGCTGGCTTCTATTTTGTAGAGCGTTGCAATCCGTTGCAGAGCTTCTTTGGCAATCCCCGATCCTTGCGCCGCGTGGATGTCAAAGAAGCTTTGCAACGGATATGAGCAAGACAAGCAACTTCTTTGACGTTGCCGCGCCGATAAAGCTCCTCAAAGCCTGCATAGCCATCGGCATGCAGCCAACCTGAGAAGTTTTTGAGATGGTCTTGTGGCCAACGGCCCCTGCGATCCGGCGTGAACTTGTAAAACGCGGCGGGATGATGATCGCCGACCCAATCCCGCTCGTCTCTCAAATAGACCCACAACCGTCCGGTCTTGGTTTTGCCTGTTCCTGTTCCTGGAGCCAAAACGTTGACCGGCGTATCATCGCCGTGGATCGCCGCTCCTGCCATCACATGACGGCCGATTGCCTCAGCGAGTGGTTCCAGTAATGCGGATGACCGCGCAACCCAATCGGCGAGTGTCGAACGATCGAGATGCATGCCGTCGCGCGCATAAATTTGTGACTGACGATAGAGTGGTAAATGATCAGCGTATTTGTTGACCAGCACATGCGCCAGAAGCCCAGGGCAAGGACGACCACGCTCAATCGGCATGGACGGCGCCGGAACCTGATGAATGGTCTCACAGCAACCGCAGGACATCTTGGGTCGAACCGTTCGGATCACCTTGAAGCGTCCGGGGACGTATTCGAGGGTCTCTGAGATATCTTGCCCGAGGGCACGTAATGCACCACCACACTGCCGGCATGTAACACCGGGAGACAGCACAACATCTTCGCGCGGAAGATGATCGGGCAACGGTTTGCGCGTTGGTTGTTGCTTGGCTTCCGTCTCAGCGGATGGTGGTTCACAATAATGCTGTTCTGCTGCTGCTTCCGCTTCGACAAGTGCGAGCTCAAGTTGATCAATGATCTTGTCCAACGCTTCTGACTTCGTGCCGAACCGTTGCCGCCTCAGAAGGCTAAGTTGCAGTTTGAGTTTTTCAATCAGAAGATCACGCGCCTGAAGCTCTGTTGATTGTCTGGCAATCTCGGCGTCGCGTTGATCCAGCAGCCGTCGCAGATCAGCTTTGTTCCTGTGCTTATGGCCAGCGTCGATCATCATGGTGAATACATACGTTATTCGCCACGCGAAATGAATCCACAATGTCAAAGAGCACGCAGAAAAAACTATCCGGCCTTCAACGGACGCCATGTGCGTTGTGGCATCCGCCAATCAATCCCTTCCAACAACATGGCAAGCTGTGCCGAGGTGATCGTCACTTTGCCATTGATCGGCGACGGCCATACAAACCGGCCCCGTTCCAATTTTTTGGAAAACAGACATGCGCCCTGACCGTCCCACCAAATGATCTTCAATAGATCGCCACGCCTGCCACGAAACACGAATAAATGGCCTGAGAACGGATCCTGTTCCAATGCGTTCTGTGCCAGCATACTTAGGCCATTAAATCCCTTGCGCATGTCCGTCACGCCAGCAGCCAGCCACACTTTCGTTTGCACAGGAACCGGGATCACGGTTTGGATCGCAGAACTGTAAGAACCCGCACCAAATGGGTTGAATAAACGTCGGAACCGCAACGCAGCCGTGCCCCGCATGGGAGATCAATCTCAATGCTGGATAATCCAGGGCTGCCTGACGCAGGCGCTGCAAGATTGATGGGTTCATGAAAACCTTCGCGCTGCGCCGAAATCGCCGGTACCGTGTCAGACACAATCTCAACTGGCACCAGGGTCGCTTCAGCACCGTATTTCTTCTTCCAGTTGAACAGAAGGTTCGCATTGAGGTCATAACGACGCGCGATCTGGGCAGCTGAAACGCCTGGCTGCGACGCCTCAGCAACAACACGCATCTTGAAGCCTGTGCTCCATGTCCGCCGAGGCGCTCTTGTCTTTCCAGCCATGAGATAAGTGTCCACTTAGGATTAAGTGGACACTATGATCGCCTTCGAAAGGGTATGTAAGGCGGTTGTGGGCGGACGCTTACTTTAAATCTCCAAAACGCTTATCACCTCAATGACTTTGACGTTTGCCATTGGGCTTCAGCGTCAGGACCTTCCTCAATTCATACTTTGAGACGGAGGATCTTCATCCGCATTTGTCGCGTTTGGATCATCATCATCCTCACACAAAAAATCCATCAATTCTTTATCAGTTAAATCATCTTCGTCCGGTGTGTGATTCCACTCTCCAGATATTTTATACTTCGGATTCTTCCCATAGCGTGATTTTCCATTCACGACATGGGTTACATCTTTGATGATGGAACCATGACCGGCTTTGATGAGTGATTTATAGTAGCGATCCAAGAACTTATCCGCTGCGACCCGACCTACATCTTCTGAAAGAACGAGTTCTGCGCCGTACTTTTCAGCCAACGCCCTGAGTTTGTCGTTAAACTCATCAGCATTTTCTGGAATAACCTTAAATCCAATCGCAGCGTGCAGATTTAGCTTTTCCACTTTTAGTTTATCAGCTTTGTCAAATGAGTTTTTGTACTTCTGGACCTCTTGGCGGGTGCATTTCGGCCCGAGAATCTTGTTTTCGAACCCTTGTTCGAACTGTTCATCCGTCAACTGCCTCATCAGATATAGAGTCGAGAGCGACGGAGGTAGCTTTTCTTGCATCCCTGGCTCAAACAGCCTTTTGTCTTTGCCGATCCTCACGTATTTGGTGAACATCTGGTATGTTAGGGGGATATGCTCAAGAAGCTTGGTTCTTTCACCCCTACGCAGCTCTTTGTCTGCATTTGCACACGCTGTTGCGATATTCAAACATGCTTCAACTCCATCTTTGTGGGCTTTGCAGATGGATTGGACATGTTCTCGCACATTGTCCGAAAGACCCAGCGGTTCTTTGGGTGTCAATTGTTCACCGGTGAACTTTTTAGGTGGGTCATCATAAACAAATTTTTTGTAACGTCTTCGAGTCATTCAATATTTCCTTTTTAAGTATTTCTGTGCCAGCACAATCTTGAACCTTTGTGCGGGCGATTGATAAATGGACGCAGGAGCTCTTGCCACGCGTTGGTGCATGGCTTCGGCTCGTGTGCCGAGTCTTTCACAATGTGATCTTGCTTGGAGTTATTTGGCTAAAACGCCAGACACAACCTGCCTCACAAGAGGCTTGGTTAAACAATCAATTGTCATGAAAACGCCGCCCTTATTGAGCGACTGTTTTAATAGTAGCATGTGCAATCATTAAAGGCAAGAGAAAAGTGTAAGTAACCCAATATAACCAGGCATTACTTGACACACTCACTCACCCACCCAACTCCACCACCCGTCGTTTCGCCTCTGGATTGACGTCAATGTACCTCTGCGTGGTGTTCAACGACGAATGACCAGCCAATGCCTGCACATCACGCAACGAACCACCAACCGTACTGATTTTACGAGCAGCATTGGTGATGAATGTCCGCCGTCCTGAATGACTGGAACAGCCTTCAAACCCCAATGCACGGTACCAGCCCTTGAATAGATTGATGATGACTTGTGGAGACGTGTGTTTGGACCGTTCTGTGGTGATCACGCGTCCATCTGCACAAATTTCCCCGGGGAACTTTTGCCAATCCTTGAGCGCACTCTTGAGTGAGCGACAAATCGGGACAGTTCGTCCTGAGCGACCCTTTGACGCCAGGTCATGGAGACTGATCTCATCTGCCAGCATGCCATCTGACGTCATCACCATCGTCCAGGTCAGGCCTGCGATCTCTTTGGCTCGCAATCCAGCACGGACTGACAACAGGAAGATCAGCCTATTGCGGACTGGATGACGAGTGCTTTCCAAATACGCCAGCACTGCATCTGACTGTTGCTTGGTGAGGGTCTTGGCTTGTTTGCGAAGTGACATGTGATGAACCTCATACCGTAAATCACATCAGTCTATTGCCGTCGTTCGTTCTGTCTATCTACCAGATCTACCTCAAGAACAGCCAGAACGAGCTCAGTATATGTATCTGGGACGATCATGTACTTGGAAACGAGTGCAGCCTCTCAGCCATCAGCAGCTCGTTCTGACGGTTTCTTCGCCCATCGTGCCATTGGCAAGAAGACACTAGCGTCTTGGCATTCAACTCAAACCCGGAGCATATGTCATGAAGACGCTGAAATCACTTGAGCTTGGTTCGTTCACCCTCTCCACCGCTGATCCTGTTCTCAATCGTCGCTTGAAGATGGTGGATCGTTTGGAGCAGCAGAAAGCGTTGGCCAAAGACCCATTGCACGTTGAAACCACCTACCGTTGGGTGAAGAATGCTCAGGGTGTCAAAGAACGGATCAAATTAGAAAAACCCATACGTCCGTGGTGGAAGGTTGATCCACTAGGCAAGGTTTTGCTGAAGCTCAAATACGGCTCACGGACGCTGGAGTTTGAAAAAGGCAAAAACGCCTTCGTGTTGAAGAGCGTGGATGACCTGGAGACCACCATTGATACCATCATCAAAGCCACCAAGGCTGGTGAGCTAGATGCTTTGCTGATTGATAAGGCTGTGGGGCGAGGGTTCGTGAAGAAGAAATCAGCGTTGCTCAGAAAATAGATATTGATATTACTGCCAGACTGAGTAGCCTGATACTAGTTTTTAGTTATTGGCATTTTTGGGGGTAATGCGTCATGCCAGAAACTCCAGTTATTTCTTATCTTACGATGAAGGGTGGTGTGGGAAAGACTACCTTAGCTGCTAACCTCACAAGGGCAATTGCAGAAGTTAGAACGGCAAAAATATTACTTATTGACACAGACGCACAATGCAATTTGAGCCAGGTTTTCTGCGAACCAGACCAGATTGAGAACAAGAGCAATCGTTCGATTCTCCAGGCATTTGAAACGCATAAGCCGCTTGGACCAAGCGATCTAAAAACACAAATCTATAAGAATAGTGGGAACGGAAGCTCCATAGATTTGATAATGGGGTCGTTTGAGACGTTTCCCCTATCGTTTAGTTCGTCTGAAACGGTCAGGCACCGCGCAGAGGCCACGTTCAAAAATTTCATGAAAATGGCGCGAAATGAATATGACTTGATTTTTATGGACACAAATCCGAGCGCCACGTTTGTAACGATGCAAGCACTTAATGAGTCCAATTTTTTGATTGCACCAATTACATTTGACGCTTTCTCAATGAGAGGTGTCCATCTTATTGTTGATACTTTACAAGGCCGCTACAATTGGCTCTCCAATCCAAGAAGAATACGTATCATTCCAAACAAGATTCCTAGACCGCACAACGACGCCGCCAGAGCACGTTTGCTTGCAGAAGAAGAAGCGGTGCGGAACAAGTTCCCCAACCTAAATCAATCAATTACTCTTGAGAGAATTCACGAGTCAAAGTTTTTCGCTAATCGCAATCCACAACAAGGATTTGTTGTAGATAGACGAGTGCTGCCAATGCATTGGAACGCGCTTTCAAGAGTCTCTGCTGAACTTAGTGCTGCAGGGAAAAGCATGAGGCTTTCACTGGACGAGGCATTTCCGCATGAAGCCAAAAACCAAGAATCTATTACGTCAACTGTTGGAGAGCAATACTCCAGCGAGCATCGTCAACCTGCAGAAAGACCTTTCAGTCTTTGATGCAGACCAGTTTCGCACGGAATTAGAAAAACTTGCAGGACTAAAAACCAAAAGAAAACCCAGATCCAAGCCAGCCGCCAAAAGAAAAAGGCGATCTGTGCCAAGTGATGACAGTCCGTCCTCGCGGATTGCTCACGTTCTTAGGGTTTCAAAAAATCTTTCAGATGAGGATGCTGCTGTTGAGCTAGAGAAGGCCTTACTAAAAGAAGGTGTATCTCCTCAAAAAATAAAAAAACGCGGCAGAAAAAAACTAGAAAACTGGATAGAAGAACTCACAGAGAATATTTCAAGCTCTGTCGTAATGCATGCGGCCATGAAAATTTAGACAACAAATAGTGTAAGCACAAAAAGAATTGCACTAGCCACTGCAAATAGCCAAAGCGTAAAGTATGCAAGTTGTTTCAAATTGATTGTAATGTATGAGTTTGTTAGCCACGCATTACCTGTTGTAACCGTAGAATAAATAGATTGCAGGCAAACAATTGGTGTCCTCATAAAGGCATAGAGAAATTTTGGTAGAACTTTTGTAATTGAACTCGCCAAATTATCTTTTTCTTTGTAACAGTAATTCTTTTTTATATGCCCCCACAAAAAATTTGTTTCTTCTGAGTATATGAAAGCGTTTATTGCCAAGAACAGTGCTACCCAAATGATCAAAATGTCGAAAACCATTGAGAAAACAATGTTTGACTGCATGTCGAGTCCCAGTAGAGAGGCAAATGGTCCTCGCACAAACGTAGAGTAAAAGTAATAGGCTGAATCAAAATGCTTTATTGCTTCCAATGACGGAAATAATTTTGCCAAGAGTGGCAACAAGCCAACCAATGCGGTGATGAAGCTTCCTGAAACAAGTTTTCCTGGAAGAGAAAATGATTTGGCCATCAATAAATCCAATGCTCTGAGCAATACTTACTCAAAACCATAAACCTAGAGGCTAGCCCGCATCAATCCCCCAGCCTCGTAGCAAACGTCCTCGCAGTTGCATGACGCCCATAATACTGCTGAATCATCTGCACTGACGTTCCCATGTTGCGAGCCAATTCAAAAACACCAATGCCTCTTCTCAACTGCATCACGGCATAGAAGTGCCTGAGGCTGTACAGGCAATACTGCTCACCATGACTGCTCTGGAGAATACCACCATCCTTCAAAGCTGCTTTGAACTGATCAATGAGCGTGATGATCTTGGAACCATCTGACATTGAGAAGAACCAATCATCAGGTCCCGTATGTTTTCCAAAGTGCAGCATGCGTTGAACATAGCTTGCAGCTGAACTCCTCATGATCACATCACGCTCCCCAGTCTTTCCCCTGACAATGAAGCGATAATTGTTGCGACCCTTCTCATCACGGAATGGGCGCACATCACGCACCTTGAGGCTATTAGCTTCTCCAACACGAATGCCAGAGTTCGCCAAGATCACCACATAGTGCTTGAGGAGTTGTCTGCTCCGCAGCCATCTAGCATCAGGACATTCACGAATTCTCTTCTCTAGCGTCTTGAGCAGCAGGCGATACTCATAGAGTTCAAAGGCTGGACGTGTTCTGAAACGCTTTGCAGTAAAGCAGAAAGAGGGGAGTGGTTTGCTTCCTCTCAAACTTCGCTCATGTGCCCACCTCAAAACTGCTTTGGCAAACATTACTTCCCATTGCAGTGTCTTGTCTGCAGGCACCAGCTTTGCGTTCTTGGGTAGGTGTCCAAGTCTCACGTAATAATCACGTCGCCAATCCAGGTATTCCCGCAGTTCTTGGTCGCCTACGAATTCAATTGGCACATGCCCAATGTATTCAACCCAGAACCGAGATGCCCGTTTCACTTGCCTGAGCATGTGTTCAGATGTTTTGCCATGACGGTGGGATTTTTCACGGTGTGAAATGTAGCGCTCAATGACTTCCCCCATCTTCAAGCTCTTGAAGGGGAGTCCATTAGCGTTGGTGTAGAGGGATTTGTAATAGAGCTCATAACCAGCAGCTATCGCTTGTTGTTCATCTGATGTTTTCAGAGATCTCCAGACGTAGCCTTTGGGGTTTTTGTGAAGGCGGGCGTAAAATATAGCACCACGCCTAAAGACTACGAGTTTTCCGTGCTCAAAATGGTGAGCGTTTTGCACTTGGTTGGTTTGAAAACTCCCTTAGACAGATCCAAGATTTGTCTAGGGTTTTGTCTAACTTCTGGATTTGAGGGTGTCGAATTTCACAGGTGAATTTATTGTCTCTAGGCAAGCCTTTGTCCATTCACTATGGTCAGGACATAGATTGCCAAATGTACGGAATTTTCTTCATGCCTCTTAGAAAATACATGCCTTTAAATTGTTTTTTTATTTTGTTGAGCAGCCTGGGCATAGTTAGCTGCGCGAATGCTAATAGAATTCTTGAAGAGTCAAAAGTTGCCGCACAGAAAAATGCTGCCATTGTGGGTGCTACACCATCGCCTAGTTTGTCTTCGCAATGTGATAAACATTATCTTGAAAACAATGTGGGTGAAAAAATCCGCACAAGCTATAAAAGAGCTACGCAATATAAGACCCACAATCCATGGGTCACTCCACAAAACTTAGCTCACAAAGGCAGCCCTGAACTTGGCAAGAAATTGATTGGATACTACGCAAAATATGAAGGCACCAATGCACTTGGATTACCTAGTACACACACTGCAGTTTGCTTTTTTAGAGTTGAGAACGGAGCTGCTCAATTTGAAACTTCGTGTGAATTTGAAAAGTGCCCTTATCTCTTCTATTTACCCCTAGGAGACATAGAAGCGACTGACATACTGTTTTAGATAATTAACAAGAACAATTTTGCTTCGAGCCAATCACCACGTCACGCCCCTAATGGCGTCCGTGGCAGTGTTTGTATTTTTTGCCGGACCCGCAGGGGCATTGCGCATTGCGTGCAACCTTGCCCCAAGTGGCCTGATTTTCTGGATCAATCTCAGCAACATCAGAGATTCGCGTGCGTATGGGCGCCTGTTTTTGCTCTTGGACACGCAGATCATCTTCTGCCTGTAGAACTTGATTGGCGCGTCTAAGCTCTTCGACGACATCATCAGGATAGTCATCGGCCAATTCATCAAGACCTGTCGAGAGATCCATATGATGCGCTTCCATTTCTGGCAGCTCTTGGTTTTGCATGCGTGCGATTTCTTCTTCAGACAAAGGCTCGACGTGCATCAAGTGACCCGTCGTCAGCTCGCGCAACTTAGTCAGCAGCCCTTCGAACAACACAAAAGCTTCTGTCTTATATTCGTTCAGTGGGTCGCGCTGACCATAGGCGCGGAATCCAATGACCTGGCGGAGATGGTCCAGCATCATCAAATGCTCACGCCACAAATTATCGAGTGTTTGCAGGAGAACCATTTTTTCAACTTGCTTATAGTTCTCTTCGCCAAACTCTTGTGATTTAGCCTCAGCTTTTTCATCTGCCGCTACGATCAACCGCTCTACAATTTCCTGATCCGCAATGCCTTCTTCATTAGCCCATTCATCAATCGGAAGCTCCATATCAAACAAGCCACCAACAGCTTCTTTCAAGCCGGCCGCGTCCCATTGTTCGGCATAGGCGTTTTCCGGAATAAAGCGCGCCACCATGTCTTCAATAATGTGGTGGCGCATGTCTGTCACCATGCCGGTGATGTCGTCCTCGGCCATGATATCAATGCGCTGGTCGAAGATGACCTTGCGTTGATCATTCATGACGTCGTCGTATTTCAGGATATGTTTGCGAATATCAAAGTTGCGCGCTTCAACTTTTTTCTGCGCCATTTCGAGGCTTTTGTTCATCCACTTGTGTGCAATCGCCTCGCCTTCTTGAAGGCCGAGCGTCTGCAGCATGGAATCCATTTTTTCCGAACCAAAGATGCGCATCAAATCGTCATCAAGCGCCAAATAAAATTTGGATCGACCCGGATCTCCCTGACGGCCTGACCGCCCGCGCAACTGATTATCGATACGACGACTTTCGTGGCGCTCGGTGCCAAGAACATAGAGGCCACCAGCCTCTAGCGCTCGGTGCTTTTTGGTTGCGACATCGGCTTCAATTTCAGCACGTCGCTTCCCGATTGCTTTCTCGTCTGGGCCAGAACCAGATTTTGAATTTTCTTCAATCCAATCTTTGAGTTGATACTCAACATTACCACCTAATTGAATGTCGGTGCCGCGGCCGGCCATATTAGTCGCAATGGTTGCTCCCCCAGGCACACCTGCTTGTGCAATAATCCCAGCTTCCTGCTCGTGATAGCGCGCATTGAGTACTTTATGCGGCACTGGCGCTGCATTGCCCTTTGCGCGCGCGGAAACGTCCTTCAAATAGGTTGCCATATCTGTCAGCTCTTTTTTCAGATCGGCTTCTTTTTCTGGAAGCTTATCAGCTTGACCCTGCAATGTGCCCGCGAGCTTTGCGATATAGGTCTTGTCGCTTAGATAACGCGATAGTTCTTCTGACTTTTCAATCGACGTCGTGCCAACCAAAATCGGCTGATCACGTCTGTGGCAATCAGCAATGGTTGCAACAATAGCTGCCAATTTTTCTCGTTGAGTACGATAAATTTCATCGTCGTCATCATGACGCGAAATGTCTACGTTGGTTGGCACCTCGACGAGATCAAGTCCGTAGATGTCCATGAACTCGCTGGCTTCGGTGGCGGCCGTACCGGTCATACCGGCAAGCTTGCCATAAAGACGGAAATAGTTTTGGAAGGTAATCGAGGCGAGTGTCTGGTTTTCAGGATTTATTTCGACGTGCTCTTTGGCTTCCAACGCTTGATGCAAGCCTTCTGAAAAACGCCGACCCGGCATCATGCGACCTGTAAACTCGTCAATGATGACGACTTCGCCATTTTTGACAATGTAGTCCTTGTCACGCTGAAAAAGCTTGTGCGCCTTCAAAGCCTGATTAACGTGATGCACGATACTGACATTCTCAATGTCATACATCGAGCCTGTGAGCAGATTTTTTTCTTTTAGAATGCCTTCCATCCGGTCATTACCGGCTTCTGTCAGAGACACTTGGCGCTGCTTTTCATCAAGCTCATAGTCCTCTGGATCAAGATCTGGTATGAGCGCGTCAGCGGCGTTGTAAAGATCTGCTTTGTCTTCTACAGGACCTGAAATAATGAGCGGCGTTCTCGCTTCGTCAATCAGGATAGAGTCGACTTCATCGACAATGGCATAGGCATGGCCACGTTGAACCATCTCCTCAGTGTCCATTTTCATGTTGTCGCGCAGATAGTCAAAACCAAGCTCATTGTTGGTGGCATACGTCACATCTGCTGAATAGGCCTCTTTACGCTCGTCATCCTCAAGTCCATGAACGATGCAAGCAACTTTGAGCCCCAGAAATTTGTAAACCTCACCCATCCATTCGGCGTCACGTTGGGCTAGGTAATCGTTGACGGTGACAACGTGGACACCCTTGGCTGGCAACGCATTGAGATAAACTGCAAGTGTGGCAACCAGCGTTTTACCTTCACCGGTTTTCATTTCGGCAATTGAATTTTCATGCAATACGATGCCGCCGATGAGCTGAACGTCAAAATGACGTTGTCCAAGTGTGCGCTTTGCAGCTTCACGTACAGTGGCGAACGCCGGCACCAGCAGATCATCAAGCGCCGTACCGTCCTTGAGTTGCTGACGAAACTCGTCAGTGCGCGCGCGCAATTCAGAATCCGATAGCTTTTCAAGTTCAGGCTCAAGAGCATTGATGGCATCGATACGCGGCTTGTAGCGCCGGACGCGACGGTCATTCGATGAGCCAAAAAATTTTGCTGCCAGCGAATTGATGGAAAGCATCAATTATTGTCCTTAATTCAAGTTCCGGGCCGGGCCGAAGTGACCTCAGGGTGGGCTTCGATTTAAATTTGCATGAGGTGAACCGATTTCAAGATCCTGAGAGGACCCTTTGCGGGAAATAGCGGCCTCAAGTGGGCATTTCCAGGCCCAATCAACTGCGTGACACATAAGAAGCCGCACCGCCGCTGTCAACGCGGCACGGGCTCTGAGGCGATCTTCCAACCCCTGAGCCCGCCCCATTAAAACGGGCGATTGCCCGCGCCTAAATAGAATGTCGGAAAGGTAACTTGGCATCCAGGCCAGCAATGGGCTAAACCGGCCCCAGTTTTTGCATTGGGGTGGTCCACCTTTTCTCTGTCAGGCTGGCGCTCCAGGATTGGTCTGCAGTGGACCAAACAACGCACCCATATCGAACCCAAAAATCAAGGATCTGAGCCCAGTGACCAGAATGAAGACTTTTATGCCAACACGCCTTGCGATTGCAAGCCTGTGCGTCGCAACCGCCGCCTTTGCGCTTGGCGCGTGCAATGATGACCCGAAAGATACCGGCGCGACCTCATCATCGGGATCAAGCGCCACATCTGCTTCCCGCTCCGGCAAAGCTGTTGCCAACGTCGATGGTATTGCAATTTTGGAATCGGATCTTGAGCTGGCCGAAACCGAAATCGGTGGCAATCTTGGCACCTTAGATGCGATCACCAAACGGCGGGTGTTGATCGAATATCTGGTTGAGAACCAATTGTTCGCTAACGCAGCCAACAAAGAAAAGCTCGCCTCAGGTCCCGACTTTGATCGCAGGCTCGCCTACTGGCGTCAACGCGCACTCCGCGAAGCCTACTTTGACAAGAAGGTAAAGTCCCAGATTGGCGTGAAGGCGGCCAAGTCCCTTTACGATGACAAAGTAAAAATGATCAAGCCAGAAGAAGAAGTCGAAGCCCGCCATATTCTGGTTCCCAAAGAAGAAATGGCGAAAGATCTCGTCACCAAAATTCGGGCTGGAGAAGATTTTGCAAAGCTCGCCAAAGAACACTCCGGCGATGCAGGCTCTAAAGAAAAAGGTGGATTGCTTGATTATTTTGGCAAAGGCCAGATGGTACCGCAATTCGAGCAAGCTGCATTTGCTCTCAAGCCGGGTGAAGTCTCTGATCCAGTCAAAAGCCAATTTGGCTGGCACATCATCAAGGTTGAAAATCGACGTCAGAAACCACCGCCAAAGTTTGATGATGTTAAAGACCAGATCCTCGGATCTTTGATCCACAAACGCGCGCAGAAGGTAGCGGAAAAGCTGCGGACGGGTGCAAAAATCGAGTATTTGGATCCAAAGATCAAAGCGATGGTTGAGGCTGATAAAAAACGCAAGGCGGCAACCCAAGCTGCGCTTGACAAGCAGATGAAAGAGCAGATTGAGAAGATGCAACTCAAGCAGAAAGAAAAAGCCAAGTCAGGCGATGGCAAAACCAAGGCCAGCAGCGAAAATGGATCGGCACCTGCACCCGCACCCTAACAACAGACACGACAGTGCAGGCAAATATGTTATGCATCGGGCCGCTGCCAGCAAGGTAGCGGCCCGTTTCTTATATCGCCAACGGGACCATCGCTGTAAATAATAGTTGGACAAACTATGAGCAAACCTCCGGCACAATCGCCATTTGCCCCAAAGAAATTTCCACGCCTTCCAAAAATCGACGGCGTTCGTTTTGCGACTAAGGAAGCAGGCATCCACTACCACGATCGCGATGATCTATTGCTGGCGCTGTTTGACCCTGGCACCACTGTTGCCGGAACGCTGACCCGCTCCAAGACCGCATCAGCACCGGTGTTATGGTGTCGAAAAAAACTGAGAGCCGGTTCGGCGCGCGCGCTGGTCGTGAACGCAGGCAATGCCAATGCGTTTACAGGCCAACGTGGAGAAGACACCGTCAAAACTACCGTGAAAGCTGCTGCCGATGCTGCAGGGTGTGCTGAGAGCCAGGTATTCGTCGCTTCAACCGGCGTCATTGGCGAACCCCTTGATGCGGGCGCATTTGCCCACTTACTGGGTGATATGGCCAAGACAGCAAAAGGTGGCCGCTTTTTCGACGCCGCCAAGGCCATCTCAACTACCGACACCTACTCCAAGGTCGCAACTGTCAAAACAGAAATTTCTGGTACGCCTGTCACCATCAACGCCATTGCAAAAGGGGCTGGCATGATCGCGCCGGACATGGCGACGATGTTGTGCTTTATCTTTACCGACGCGGCCCTAAGCGGTGATGTATTACAATCGCTCATTAGCAAACACGTGCAAACCACATTTAATTGCATGACAGTCGATGGAGACACCTCAACAAGCGATACCTGTCTAATGTTTGCGACCGGCAAAGCAATTGAGCGCGGGCAAAAACGGGTCACGTCTGCGAATAGCAAAAACCTCAACGCTTTTTCGGATGCGGTGCATGCCATTATGCAAAACTTGGCCATTCAGATTGCAAAGGATGGAGAGGGGCTGTCTAAGTTCGTCACCATTGAGGTTGATGGAGCCAAATCCTGGGCCGCAGCCCGTCGTATTGCACTCGCCTGCGCCAATTCCCCAATCCTGAAAACAGCTATTGCTGGCGAAGATCCCAACTGGGGCCGCGTGGTGATGGCGGTTGGTAAAGCCGGGGAAGCAGCCAACAGGGACAAACTCAAAATCTGGTTTGGGCCGCATTGTGTCGCTCGAGATGGTGAGCGTGCGCCAAACTACAACGAGGCAGCAGCAGCAAAATACATGAAGAATGATACAATTGACCTGAAGATAGATGTAGGCGTCGGCAAGGCGTCAGCCACGGTTTGGACCTGTGACTTGACGCATGACTACATTACCATCAATTCCGACTACCGGACTTAGAGCAACTTATCTGCCCAAAATCGATACCGATTTAAGGTGGTTTGATCTAAAGCAGGCTGAATACGATGGACCAAAATTTTTGGCTCAAAAGATGGGAAGATGCCGAGACCGGTTTTCACCGTGCCAAGCCTCATCCCCTGCTCGCCGCACATTGGTCCGAACTCAATCTCGCGAAGGAAAGTCAGGTTTTTGTGCCTCTATGCGGCAAAAGCTCGGACATGATTTGGCTTGCCGAGCGGGGCCACAAGGTGGTTGGAGCTGAACTCAGCCCGATCGCTGTCGATGGGTTCTTTGCAGACCTTGACCTTACACCAAAGGTCGAAAACAATACGGGTCTAGAGTTAAAAACAGCAGGGCCTTATCGCATTTGGCAAAGCGATGTGCTTGAACTCACGCGTTGTGACGTTGGTGAGATTGACTCGATTTATGATCGCGCCGCTCTAGTTGCACTACCGCCCGATATGCAGGCCAACTATGCGCACCTCCTTACCCATCTTCTGTCGGTTGGAGGCCAGCTGTTCTTGGTTAGCCTCAGCTACGATCAAAATGAGATGAAAGGCCCACCATTCTCAATATCTAATGAGACCATCCAGCGGCTTTTTGCAAAGCACTTCGAGATCGTTCACCGCACCACAAATAGTGATGCACTCGGCGAAAGTCAGAATTTGAAAGAGCGTGGTCTTACCGCTTTAACCGAAAGTCTCTATATTCTTACCCGTCGCGCTTAAATCAAACCTCCTGTCGCCCAATGAAACCAATTCTACTGGTCTCCGCTGTTGCACTAATTGACCCTGATAACCGCGTGCTTATTGCCCAGCGCCCGGAAGGTAAATCCATGGCAGGCTTTTGGGAATTTCCTGGTGGCAAAGTGCAAACGGGTGAAACACCCGAAGCAGCCCTCAGGCGCGAGCTCGACGAGGAACTCGGCATCAAGGTCTGTGAGACTTGTTTGGCGCCGTTTACATTTGCAAGTCACGGCTATGAGGACTTTCATCTGCTGATGCCGCTTTTTATCTGTCGCAATTGGGACGGCGAACCAGCGGGGCAGGAAAATCAACGGCTCGCATGGGTGCGCGCCAACGCCCTTAAAAACTATCCCATGCCGGAGGCAGATATTCCGCTCATCCCCTGGCTGAGAGATTTTCTCAGTTAGCCTCACAAGGTCCGTGCCGCATTTGAGGCGAGGTGTGCGGTGGGGCTTGGATGGTGGTGGCGGCATTTTCCGGAACGCAGGTGTGATTTCACGGTGGGGGTATTGATCGGCCCGACTTGGACACCCACAAACAACAATGAAGCCGCCGGGTTGCCCCAGCGGCTTCATTTGATTTCGTTGTCTTAAAGCCTAAATGGCCATCAACTTTTTGTCGCTCGATTTATCCCAAAACCGTCTTTAAGCCAACATTTCCTAAAGTCATGTTGGGTCACTTTTGGGAAACGCGCACTAGAAGTTGATCAACGCACCGGCTTTGATCAGGTCGAACTCTTCGAGGTTTGCTGAACCTGCTGCACCGAAGCAAGCTGCACCAGCTGCGGCACAGGTGAATTCACCTTCATAGTGACGCCAGGACAACCAAACAGACATCGCGGCTGCATCGATTTCCTGGACAACACCAAGACCATAACGCTTGAGTTCAGATGACGTTGCTCCAGCTGCAAACGCTGCTTGAGACATCTTGTCATCGTCAACGCCGTATTCGCCGTAAAGAACGGTCGAACCAAGTGGCAGCCAACGCTGGCGGATACCAGCCTTGATGTACCACATGTCGCCTTCAGGCTTCAGGTTGCCCGTAATGTTGATGTACTCTTCAGCATAAGCACCGTAGATCCACAGACCCGTTGCAACATGCTCCAAGTAACCACCAACCTGGAAGGCTGCTGCGTCCTGACCACCGACGACGCCAACACCGTTGGCAAGAACACCGCCAGGACCATTTTCATCTTTGGTTGCATTGTAGGCAGCCGCTACAGCGATCTTGATGCCGGAGAATTCACCGGAATAACGACCGGAAACAGCCCAATCGTCATCTTCACCCCAAGAGGCCGATGCCGAAAAACCAGCAAAGGTTGGCGTGTCATAACGCACAACGTTCTTCGGATAGCCGTCACAGTCACCTGCAACACCGCCGCCACCGTTCAACGGAGCACACGATGCAAGATCACCGTAGACGAAGCCGTTGAAAGCGCCCGCTGCGTTACGCAGCAAGAAGCCGTTGACGTCATACAAAACGTAGTTGGCTTGAACCAGCGAACCAGACCCATCTGGCAAGATGGCTTGGTTGTCAGCTGCAGACGACTGCAGACCAACGCTTAAGCGACCGTGCTTTTCGCTCTTCACGAACCAGTATGAGCTTTCAATGCCGACGTTGCTTCTAGCACCGTTACCAACGAAAGCCTGAGCATTGGCGTTGAAGCCTAGGACGTTGGCTTCATCAGAACCTTGGCTCACAAGCAGTGAGTCATCATGGATGAACTCAACTTTCAGAACATAACCAGCCGTCCAGCCTGGTGCGATGGTGGCCTGACCGGTGAAGGCCACGTGCGTACCAATCGAAACAGAACCTGTATCGGTGATGTAGGTGTTGGATTCAAAGCCATCGTCCCAGTAGAGCAACTGCTTGGCGACGAAGCCTGAAATGGTCAGAGAAACCTTGCGGTTGCCCTTGCGTGCGGTCGTTGCTTCTAGTTCTGCAATGCGTTCTTCCAAGTCTGCACAGCAGTTGCCGCCTAAGTCAGCGGCACTGGCACTGGTCGCAAAACTACCAGCCATAAGGCCAGCGGCTGCAAGACTAATTAGTGATGTTTTCATCGTCTTTCCTCTCTACCAACGAGATCGGAGAAGGGTGCTGGTGACTTACGCGAGACGATGAACCCAGAAGCTCGGACCCATTGCTGGAACCGAAACACCCTACAATCCAGTTGGGAGGGATCGGTGATTCGCCACGTTTGAACAATTGTTGTGTCTGGTTTTCCTCTTGCAGACGCATCACAGTTGCGCTTTCGCCACAAAGGTTGGCTGTGCACCTCAATTGGCACCACACACTGACTGTCATACCAATAGGTTGGTCTATGTACTGGGGACCCTATGTACACAGGGCTTGAGCTAGGTCTTAAAGGACAAGTAAGTGTCTTGGGCGGTGGGCGGGGCTGTTAGTAGGTAGCGCACCACTGCCTCTGACACCGCCAAGGAGCCTTAAAAACCTATGCTGCGCCTTTCCAGACCCTGGAACAGTCGTGCTCGACACTATGACGTCGTTGTCATCGGCTCTGGCTACGGTGGTGGCGTCACAGCTTCACGGCTTGCCCGTGCTGGCAAACGCGTTGCAGTTCTTGAGCGCGGACGGGAATTTATCACGGGCGATTTCCCAACCCGTTTTCCAGACCTCAAGAACCAAATTCGAGTTTCTGGCCAACGCACCGACACCGGACCGAAATGCGCACTTTATGATGTGCGTCTTGGTGAGGATATGCACGTGGTGGTGGGTTGCGGCTTAGGTGGCGGGTCCCTCGTCAATGGTGGTGTCGCCCTACGGCCCGACAATCGGGTCTTTGACGACCCTAATTGGCCAGACGCCATTCGTCAGGACGGATTTCTTGACGAGGGTTTTCGTGTTGCCAACGCCTGGATAAGACCGGCGCGACATAAAAATGCGACGGCCATGACCAAGTACAAAGCGCTCGAGGCTGCGGCCAATGACCTAGACCACACCGTGGTCGAAAGCCCGCTCGCAATCAGCTTTGAGGACACAATTAATCCAGCAGGCGTTGCCCAACCCGCCTGCACGTTGTGTGGTGATTGCTGCGGAGGCTGTAATGTCGGTGCCAAAAACACCGTAGCAATGACCTATTTGCCCGACGCTGTCCGACAAGGAGCGCATCTGTTTACCGAGGTCGATGTTCGCTACGTCATCAAACCGGAGAATGGACCTTGGAAGATCCATGTTTTAGCGCCGAACCCTGAGACATATAAAGACGAAGAAACAATCCTCTGTGCGAACGTTGTCGTGCTTGCGGCAGGCACACTTGGTTCAACAGAGATATTAATGCGCTCTGCCAACAAGGGACTAAGATGTTCTGATCAAGTTGGGAGACGCTTTTCTGCGAACGGCGATATCATCGCGTTTGGCTACGGCGCAACCCAACCCATCAATGCCATCGGCGTCGGCCACCCAGCAAAATTCTCGGATGTCGAAGTTGGGGCTGTGGTCTCTGGGCATATTGAAATCAATGACCCAGAAAACTTGGACAATGGGATGTGTGTTGAAGAGGGCGTCATCCCCTCAGCTCTCGCCCCGATGTTGCCGGTCATCTTTCTTCCTGATGGACGACTACTCGGCGCGCTGAAGAGTTTAATCAACGGCATCTACAAAGGTCCGTTCGCACATTTGCAGACTTATTTCGCAGTGTCACATGATTCTGCACGCGGTTGGTTTTCGCTGGACGATGATCGCCTCATGCTTAATTGGCCGAATGCAACAAAGGAACCGGTCTATGCAAAACTTGATGCTGTGCTGTCAGAAATTGTCGCCCACGGTGGCGGCGACTACGTCAAAAACCCATTGGCCGGAACAATTTTAGGACACAAGCCCGCAACAGCGCATCCCTTAGGCGGGTGCAGCATGGGCGAAGATGCTGCGGCAGGTGTCGTCAATCACAAAAGCCAAGTGTTTGACACTGGCCATGGTGCAGCCACGTCTGAGGTTCATGACGGACTTTATATTGTTGATGGGTCCGTCATACCACGCTCACTTGGTGTCAATCCACTGCTGACAATCACTGCCCTTAGCGAACGGGCTATGATGCACTTTGCTCTGGATCATAAATTGAGTTTTGACGCCACATCCGTTGCGCAATCTGCTTGTGTATAGCGTGATCAAAACACTGGTCTCACTGCAAACAAGCCCACGGACCGGCCACCGCACACTTGCTCGCTGGCATAATCAAGGCTAGACAGCCGTATCCTTATCTTTGCAGTGAGACCAAATCCATGCCTGAACTGCTTGGCTTCATCAGTTACATTGTCCAACTCTATATCTACGTCATTGTCGCTGGCGTAATCCTGAGCTGGCTGATTGCGTTTGGCCTGATCAATGGCCACAACCCCTTTGTGCGGTCTCTGTATCAAGCTCTACACGCTGTGACGGAACCCTTGCTGGGTCCGATCCGGCGCATATTGCCTGACCTTGGCGCCATCGATATTTCACCGGTCGTTTTGATCTTCGGCTGCATCTTTGTTCAAGACGTGGTGATCCCGAACCTCCAAAAAGCCTTCGTATGACCGCTGTGCCAGACGTTCCCTGGCAGATCTCCAAGGAACGGCTGATTGTGCGCTTGCGCGTCACAGCCAATGCCCGCCGTGACGAGATAGATGGGTTGACCGACACTCCTGATGGACCAGCCTTGCGTGCTCGCCTCAACGCACCCGCTCGCGAGGGACGGGCAAATGTCGCACTGGAAGACCTTGTCGCCCGGTGCTTCGGCGTGCCTAAATGCAACGTGACATTGGTTGGTGGACAAAAGTCGCGCATCAAGCGTGTGGAGGTCTCCGGCAACCTCAATAAAATTAAACAGCGGGCCAGCAAACTCCTGGCCCAACTTCAACAACCAAATTGATTTTGGTCCAAGGGAGAAAACGTATGGCTGGTCGGGTTATTGATGGAAAAGCGATTGCGGCTGACGTTCGCAAAGAGGTTGCCGCCGATGTGGCAACCCTGAAAAGCACGCATGGCTTAACACCTGGCCTCGCTGTTGTGCTGGTCGGTGAAGACCCCGCCAGCCAGGTCTATGTCCGCAACAAAGGCAAGCAGACCCACGAATGTGGAATGCAATCGTTCGAACATCGCTTGCCGGAAGAAACGTCAGAAGCTGATATTTTGGCGCTTGTCCAACAGCTCAACAGCGATCCTGCAGTGCATGGCATTCTGGTCCAGTTGCCACTGCCCAAGCATGTTGATTCCAACAAAGTCCTAAATACCATTCTACCTGACAAAGATGTTGACGGCTTCCATCCGGTCAATGTGGGTCGCCTTTCAATCGGCGAACGCGCGTTGGTGCCGTGCACACCTGTCGGCTCAGTTATCCTGGCAAAAACCATACAGCAGAACTTGTCCGGTATGAACGCTGTAGTGATTGGCCGTTCCAACATCGTTGGCAAGCCAGTTGCACAATTATTGCTCAAAGAAAATTGCACGGTCACGATCGCCCATTCCAGAACTCGCAACATTGCCAAAGTCGTCAAGGAAGCAGACTTGGTGATCGCCGCCGTTGGCGTGCCGGAAATGGTACGTGGTAATTGGATTAAGCCTGGAGCGATTGTAATCGATGTCGGAATCAACCGTGTGCCGGGTGAAAACGGCAAAAGCAAACTCGTTGGCGATTGCAACTATGAAGAATGCGCGCGTGTTGCTGGCGCGATCACACCTGTTCCAGGCGGCGTCGGCCCAATGACCATCGCCTGCCTGCTCAAGAACACGGTTGAGGCTGCCAAAATGCAGCACAACATTACGAGCTAAGCTGTGCTTGCTAACATCACGCGTTTTGCAGCGTCATCGCGGCGTATGGCGTTTGCAGAACTCAAAGCACTCCTGCGTCGAGCGGCGGCACGAACCTTAAAAGCGCTATGGCAAGCTGCTGGTAATATCTGTAGCCTCGTTAAACCAGAGGAGTGCTGGAACTTCTTCAAAGCTGCTGGTTATGCGTTTAATTAAATGTACGATGCGCTAGGGCTTGCTTACAGAATAATAACGGGTCGCCTGTTAGCGGCCCGTTTTCTTATTTTCGCAGATGGGATCGTTTAAAACGTTACCCGCGATAATGAGCGAAGTAGCCTTTAGGTTGAAAGCGTTCCAGGTAACCCGGCACCACCGCTGCTATTGCGGTTGGTCGTCCAACACCGAGCGCCTCTATGGTTCTGCCCTCTGACTGAGCCACCTCCGAGACGACATTATCCGCTTTGAGCAACCTCACTTGATCAACGGTGACCGGCCGCCACGCATTGGGTAGTGGCCAAGTTAATGCCGCTTGTACCTTTGCCAACCAGAACGGCATGTTGAGGTAGCCGCGTGATCGGCCGGCATACTCTTGCGTTTGGTCCAGCAACTGGCGGAACGTGAGTTGCTCAGGGCCACCCAGTTCATAAATTGTGTCTGGCGTGGCGTGGCCATCTGCGACATTGGCAACGGCGGCACCGATATCGTCAGCATAAACTGGTTGGAACTTTGTTTTTCCGCCACCTATAAGTGGCAGCACTGGCGCTATACGCGCCAGTGCTGCGAAACGATTAAAAAACTCATCTTCTGTGCCGAATACGATGGACGGTCTCAAGATGACAGCACTTGGGAACGCGACCAAAACTGCCGCTTCTCCCAGCGCTTTAGACCGCGCATAACGCGCCCGCGATTGGTCGCTTGCACCGATGGCTGAGATGTGGACCAGTTTTTGGACACCCGCTGCTGCCGACGCCTCAGCGACGTTACCAGCACCCTCGGTCTGAACTGCTCGAAACGTCTGCTTACCCGTTGGCACTAGAATACCGACGGCATTGACCACTAACTCCGCACCCTCAACGGCAGCGCGAACGGACTCGGGGTAACGCAAATTGGCTTGTACCGGATGGATTTGACCAACAACGCCCATCGGTTGCAGATGGCCAGCAAGGTCTGGTCTGCGGCAGGCCGCCCTGATGCGCCAGCCCCGCCTAGCCAGATTGGCGACAATCGCCCGGCCGACAAAGCCAGATGCGCCAAATACGGTTGCCAATTTGTCTTTGCTTGCTCGTACCGTCATTGAGCTCCTCATCACGGTCCTTGGGCCAGCTTCTCTGGCTGCCGTGGGATTTACAGGGATTCTCCTACACGAGAGTGAGGGGGCCTGTGAAGGCGTCCTATCGACAATTGACATTGCGCCACGGGGCCACTAACTGAGGCACCCTGATTGCCCAGGTGGCGGAATTGGTAGACGCGCTAGCTTCAGGTGCTAGTGGCCGCAAGGTCGTGGAGGTTCAAGTCCTCTTCTGGGCACCATCCCCCTGTTTCAGAGTTGTTCAAATCGTTTCATAATCCCATTATATTCAATACGTTAGACTGCTTTCCTGTTGCAGGGTGTTTCACCTGATTTCGTTGTTTTGCAGTGATTCTGGTGCTACAAATGGTGCTACCTCGGTTCAATTTAAATCATGTAGCACCACAATGCCTCTCACCAGCATGGCAATAAAACGGTCATCACCTGGCACCAGTGACACCTGGCTCAGCGATGAAAAAGGATTGCGACTTCTCATCAAACCAAACGGTTCCCGGTACTGGCGAATGAAGTATCGTTTCGAAGGAAAACAGAAAACTCTGGCACTGGGTATCTTTCGGTAATCCTCCCATTTTTAATGGGGTCCGCTTGTAGAACTTAAGCGGCGAGTTTCAGTTTCATGGCGGGTGTGATCCCGCCTAGCCCAAGCCCCATGTTGGGACGGTCGTTGTTGTAAGTCCACAGCCATCTTGTGACTCAACAATCATACCGTCCCCTAGTAATTCGCAATCAAGAAGATATTCTTGTTCATAAAACACACGGTATCCCTTTAGCTTGGGCAAGTGAGTCGAAAAGGGTTCGAATCCAAGTTTGGGATCAGGATCCACACTTCTAATATTTCTTTCATCCCAAACTAACTTCATATCCTCACCTCTGATGCGATCCAAAACCCATCACACCACCTTCACTTCCTTCGTGCCGTCTTTTGACAACGCGACGGTGCGGATGTCTTCAGTGGGAAAGACTTGTGTCTTGAGGTCGTCAACCTGTAGGTTGTTGATCATTGAAGCCTCACGGATCAAATTTGGTTTGTGTTGCGTCGTGTTGTCTGGTGCGCGCGTGCCAACCAACAGCCCGGTTTGCGACATCGTCGCCAGCTTAATTGCCCCAGCCGAATTGTCGACATAAGCCGTCGCTCTTTAAAACCTGGAATGTGGAGAAACTCTTTGTCTCGGTTCACATACCCAAAACCACTGCCGTCCAGGCCGATTTCATCTGCTAACTCTGCGGTGAGGAATGACGACACCGTACCAACGCCTGCCGCGCGCAATTGTGTGCCAAAATCGTTGCCGATGTTGTCGATGGCCGCGTCTGCAGCATCGTCAACGGATGCACCCGCGGCAACCCCACCAATGGTTTCACCAACATTTTGCAACACGGTACCAAGCACGGTCGAGACGCCGATGCGCGCAAACACGTTGTCGCCGCCGATGGCATTGCCGAGAGACGAACCAAACACAGGACCAATTTGACCGCCTGCAAGGGTGTGCGCGTCGCGCTGAATGGCAGTAAGGCGCAGCTGTCTTTCAAACCGCGCAAAGCAATGGAATTCTAATCGTCGACCCGTCTTTTCACATAGGCCGGGCCGATAGTGGACATTCGGCTGACTAAAGTGTTAGATTTTCGTAGAAATATATTGATTTCACATGATATTTTAGTTGCCAGCGCTCGTAACGCGGGGCAGCGAAGTGGTGTCTCTGTCTGACATCAAAAGCGTTAATCCCACAACGGCACCCAACAACGCACCAACAAAAGCGCCGTAATATAAACCACCAATAAGGAGATTTTTGCGCGTACCGGTAACGACATACTTTTGCAGATAAGAACCTATTTCCGGCCCCAGCGTGCTTAAAGCAACAACAGAAAGGATCGATACAATTGCTGTCGCGACCAGTGCAAACATGAACTTTTTTAAAGTGCGCCCGCTAAATCGATTTCGATCGTAGTTCAGAATTGAAAATACAATCACACCTGTGGCTGGTAATGCACCCAATAGCATTATTTGAGGGTGGAGGACGGGCAGAGGCTTAAGACCAAAATAAAGCGTCCCTAGCGGCCCAGTAATCAGACCAGCCAAAATGCCACCAGCGATCCCACCGGTGAACCGATTGATCAGGAGACCGAGACCATTCACGCGGTTGCGCAGATGATCGAAGTACAGGGCTAGTCCGAGGCTCAACAGACCAAGGACAATTGCAATGGCAACGCTAGCAACCAAGATTTCAATAAAGATATTGATGTTGCTTGGGACCTGATGACCGAGCTGTTCGATATACGGCCGCCACATGTCCACGTCTTTGAGAAAGGTAAACCCAATGATAGGGGCGGCGACAACCCCGCCGAACAACCCACCCCAAAAACCACGCTCAACCGGGAAATGGAAGTCTTTATGGCCAGGACCGTTTTCGGGAACCGTTTGTTGTGGTCTGCGAAACCGCAACATTTCGAACAACGTGAGGACGAGGCTTGCCAGACTGATCGCCGTCCCTATCTGATGTGCACCGGCCCAAAGCGCTGTTCCCAAGACCAGACTAAGCACTGCAAAAGATGCGGAGGCGAGAGCAAAGGCATTTGTCATAGCGGTTCCGACAGCAGTTTATCTGGCGAATTGCAGTGATAATAAAGCGTTCATTTTTGATCCTATGCGGCATTTCACCTAGCGGTGTCAATGTTCTAGATTGGGTGACAGCAAGACACCTCACCATCCAGACAGCCGTCTTAACAAACATACTTCTGCCGTCGACGTTGACGGTTTTATCATGCCGCCTAAATGTGCCAACCTCCATCGCCATCTTGGTCCCACAATTGAGAGAGCGACAATTGTTATCTGTCGTCTGAGAGATTGAAACTAGATTTGGCAGTTCAGGCCCGATAGGCAAATTTATACAATGCACAAAATTGATCAGCAGTCTGTTTTAGACATTATTGAAGACCGTCTTAGTAGCGGTTCTCTGCCAACAAATCGAAGTGATTCAACAAGATTGGGGTTGGTGATTGAAGGTGGCGGAATGCGTGGTGTCGTGGCCGGCGGTATGATCTCCGCACTAGAATCTCTAAATCTCAAAAATGTATTTGATGTCGTCTACGGTACATCTGCAGGTGCAATAATTGGTGCCTATTTTATCGCCGATCAGGCCCGCGTTGGCACAACGATCTACTATGAAAATATCAACAACAGCCGGTTTATAAATCTTCACAACATCTTTATTTCCAAGCCCATTATGTCACTGGAATTTTTACTCGACCATGTGTGCATCAATGAAAAACCACTTGATGTCGAGAAAATTTTGGACGGGCCAATCCCCCTGATCGCCACGGCAACATCACTGTCGGAAAAGGCATCGCATAGACTTGGAAGTTTCTCTGATAGCACAGACCTATTCCAGGCCTTACGATGCAGCGCACGAATCCCGTGGATTGCGGGAGAACCCGTCCACTTTAGGGACCAGAAGTATGTTGACGGCAGTGTAACTCAGCCAATTCCCTACACTGCGGCTACAGACGACGGATGTATGCATGTTCTGGTCTTGTTAACCCAGCCACGGGGAACTTTACATGCACCACCACGTTTGATCGAACGCCACATCATCGCCCGATGGCTCAATAATCGCAGCAGCGGCCTTGGAGATCGCTACCTGCACTGCATAAGGCAACGCTCGGACCAGATTGATTTTTTGAGCTCCCGTGACCGCCAATCGTTGGCTGGCATTCAGGCACTACCCATTCAGATTGCACCTAACCTGCGTCCTATCGGTCCTTTGGAGAAAAACCGATCGATCCTACTAGATGGCGCAAAGGCTGGATTTCAGGCGGTTTATGATGCGCTTGGCTACGATGTGCCAGCTGTTTCTGACGATCTTCGCCCGCTTTAATTTGTGGCACAATATAGTGTCCGAGAAACATCGGAACATAACCACAAGCCGCATAAAAACGTTAAATGAAGAATTCGTTTTTGACCTTGCTGCGGTACGGATTTAGCATGATCTCTGTGGGACAGACTACGGTCCTGCAGAAAGAGAGCAGAGCATGGAGGGGGCAAAAAAAGCAGACGTTAGAACTTTGAAGCGACTTGCGCTAACGATTGCATTTGTTTTTCTATGCACCGACATCAGTTTGGCTGACACAAAAGATGTCACCGCGTTCATCATGATTAATACGGCAGTTCCCCAAACGGTGAACAGAGAGTGGAAGCAAAATTGTCCGGTTTTGTTTTGCGGTTCTGAAAAGCAAAAAAGCGCGGATGTCGACCAAGTTCTCATGAACAAGGTGTCAAACGAAAAAATTCTGATCCAAGGAAGGGTCATTGCTAGAGCCTCCTTTGGATTATTAAGTCCGCTTGATGACAAGCAGATTATCAAAGTGTTTGGGGCAGCAAATCCAACTGCGTGCACTTTCAAGCTCGACAGCCTGACATTTGCTGATGGTGTTGCTCAGTTCCTCGTTGATCTGTTCGCCAATTTGAAGGGTAAAGTTTATCCATTCAAAGACAAAGAGGGGAAATGCGACCAATATTTTCCGAAAGATCTGTAGCTATGATAAAGAATTTAAACACCGACAATAGCTGACCAATACATCGTAAATTTTGAGCGCTTCGAGTGGAGCTCCCGTGTACAAAATAGTTGATGCCATGACTAGTCCCCGCGTGATGCGGGCGTTTCTCACCGTGGTTTCGGCGTATTTGCTTTTTCAAATTTCAATAGAGTTCATGGTGGGGCGCAACCTTGGTTGCTGGAATTGGACCCGGATCTTTGGTCTTTCGGCATTCATATTCTCGTTTGGCCTTGGTATCAGCGCAGCAACACGTTTCGACAAAGCTATTCAGCAGCTGCGTGAGTTTAATACGTTGGCATTGACTGATCGAGAATTGCTTGACTTCAAAAAAAGGATGGACGCGGAGGGTCACTCGACTCAATTTTGGTCTGGCCTGCTTATTTTTTCGATCATACTTTTCACCTATCTCGCGATCCACGCCAACGCCGTCATATTGACTTGGACACAATGGCGGGATGGTTTGGAGATCACAGATCAACGCGGCATAGTTGAGCTCGGTGTCCAAACATTGGTCGCCGTCATAGCGGCGGCATGGAGCGGATTATATTTTGGTCGTTTTGCACACTACGGTTCACTAGCTCGATATTTGAGTTCGGCGAAAATTAATCTGCGGATTAAGCCAGACCATTTTGACGACGCGTCCGGCCTAAAACCTATTGGGGATTTCTATCTTTATCAGGCCCTTGTATTTTCCGGTCCCGCCATTTTTCTAGGGCTGTGGTGGTCAATTGTCATACCCGTCCTACAAGATCAGTCGTGTCCAAATATCAAAAATTTAGAGTCGTGGCGCACCGCCATGTTCTTTCACTGGATTGTGGTTATGACCTATTTTTACTTCGGCTTCATCAAACCTATTTTAATGCTGCGCCACCGCATGGTGAATGCTAGAAACTGGCTGACACAAACCGTAGCTCCGTCCGTGCAAAGTCAGATCAGCACGCTTCAAGACAGGCTGCGACAAGGTCAAGACGACGAACATGAACAGCTTCGAATGACGACCCACATAGATAATCTGTCGCAATATCTCTGGAGCATTCGACGTATGTCTGGATGGCCAATGGATGCACAAACTCGAAACCGCTTTTTCTCGCTCAACGCATTTGCATCAATCGCTCCGCCTCTTGCAAAACTCGCGACATCAACCGGGTTTATTATTGCCTCAATGCCCGCCGATAGTGGAGCAGTTCATTTTATTCAATATATTTTAGGTGCCGTTTTCTAAATTGCTTCAGCTGTTGTCCCTGCGTTAATTTCCAGCCAGTTGGAAGTCATGATCCCATCACGTCACCACGCACATTTTGCTTAACTATTGAGCACCAATTTGCGATGAAAATCTCGTGTTGGCCGACAGTGTTGCAAAACTATTTTGAGACCCTCGAAGCACACATTGATCAGACAGCATCTGGAAATTTGAGTCCGGCAACAGCAAAAAGGAAAATGCGGTTGCCAAATTTAAAACCGAACAGAACAATTTTCTAACCGCAACCTGACTGTCTTGCTGCGGATCGTCATCCTCGCGAGTTTTGCAACACTATCGGTCACAAAAGCAGACATAGCTGTCATGCTGGAGCCATGTAAGCTAAGGGCGAATAGCGGAACTATTTTGAACCGACTACCGCAGCGATTGTTCTGGTAATTCGAACCCTTTGACAAGGCAATAGATTGCCGGGATGACCAACAGCGTCAGAACGGTTGATGAGACCATGCCGCCGATCATCGGTACTGCTATGCGCTGCATAACCTCTGATCCTGTGCCGGTATTCCACAGAATTGGCAGGAGACCGGCCATGATGGCAATAACCGTCATCATTTTTGGCCGTACGCGCTCTACTGCCCCCTCCATAATGGCGGCGTGCAGATCTCCGCGTGACAATGCACGATTCTCACGTGCCGCGACTTCCCTGCGTGCTTCTAGAGCGTGGTCGAGATAGATCAACATGATCACGCCGGTCTCCGCCGCCACACCTGCAAGCGCGATAAACCCAACAGCCACCGCAACGGATAAATTAAACCCGAGATACCAGACGAACCACAGACCGCCGACAACGGCGAATGGCATCGACAGCATGACGATCAAGGTTTCCGTCAACCTGCGGAAGTTGAGGTAAAGTAGCAGGAAAATGATCGCGAGTGTCAGCGGGATCACGATTGCAAGTTTTGCTTTCGCCCGCTCATAATATTCAAACTGCCCGCTCCACACTGCATAATACCCGGGCGGGAATTCGACACTGTCTGAAACGGCTTTCCTCGCGTCGGCGACATAGGTTCCAAGGTCGCGATCACGTGCTTCGACGAAAATGTAAGCGGCAAGTTGGGCGTTCTCCGTGCGAATCATACCCGGTCCGCGCACCAGCTTGATCTTGGCAACTGAACCAAGCGGGATCGCGGCGCCGTTCGGCAAGGGTACCAAGACTTCGCGCGCGATTGCCTGCGGGTCAGAGCGCACACTGCGGGGATACCGGAGACTGACAGAGTAGCGCTCTCGGCCTTCAACCGCCGTGGTGATTGTTTCCGCGCCAAGTGCCGACGAAATGACGTCCTGTACGTCACCAACCATCAATCCATAGCGGGCTAGTTCGCTACGATCCGGTGTGATCTCCATATAGTGCCCGCCGATAATGCGCTCAGCGAATGCGCTTGAAGTGCCTGGGACCGTCTTAATGACAGACTCAATCTCCCGCGATAGCCGTTCAATGACATTGAGATCCCGTCCAATGACCTTGACGCCAATTGGTGTCCGGATACCGGTTGCAAGCATATCTATGCGCGCCTTGATGGGCATCGTCCAGGCATTTGAAACGCCGGGAAACTGAAGCGCCTTGTCCATCTCATTGATCAGTGAGTCGACCGTCAAACCACCACGCCATTCAGATTTGGGCTTCAAGTTGATGACGGTTTCAAACATTTCTGTCGGTGCGGGATCGGTTGCTGTTGCTGCCCGACCGGCTTTGCCGAATACAGACTCTACTTCTGGGAACGACTTGATGATCTTGTTTTGAGTCTGGAGGAGTTCCGCTGCCTTGGTTATCGACAACCCAGGCAAGGTTGTCGGCATGTAAAACAGCGTGCCCTCGTTCAGATTTGGCATAAATTCGGAGCCAAGCCGCTGTGCCGGGTATACGCTAGCCGCAACGGCAGCCAGCGCAAGAGTGATGGTAAGTGTTTTGGCCTTGAGCACCCCAGAAATGATGGGGCGATAGACCCAGATCAGGAACCGGTTCAACGGGTTCTTGCGCTCGGGCACAATGCGTCCACGTACAAAGAGCACCATGAGCGCCGGAACGAACGTGACGGATAAAAAGGCGGAAGCTGCCATTGCAAATGTCTTTGTGTAAGCGAGAGGCTTAAAAAGCCGTCCTTCCTGTGCTTCGAGCGTAAAGATGGGCAAAAAAGAAACCGTGATGATCAGCAGCGAGAAAAAGAGCGCGGGCCCGACTTCACTTGCAGCTTCGATCAGAATTTCAATACGGCACTTTCCGGGAGGGGCTCTCTCCAGATGCTTATGTGCATTCTCAATCATGACAATGGCCGCATCGATCATGGCGCCGATCGCAATAGCAATGCCACCAAGACTCATAATATTCGAGGATATGCCCAACAAATGCATGAAGACATACGCGATCAGAATGCCAAGAGGCAGCGTGAAGATCGCTACAAGCGCACTCCGCACATGCAATAAGAATATGATGCAAACGAAAGCGACAATAATGCTTTCCTCAACCAGCGTTGTCTTCAGCGTGGCAATTGCTCGATTTATCAACTGCGAGCGATCATAAACAGAAACGATCTCAGTGCCTTCTGGTAGCGCGGGTCTGATCTCCTCGAGTTTTGCTTTGACATTGTTGATGACGTCAAGCGCATTTTCTCCATAGCGTTGAACGGCAATGCCAGAAACAACCTCACCCTCGCCATTCAACTCCGTAACACCACGCCGTTCATCGGGCACCAGTTCGACCCGCGCCACATCGCGAATAAGGACGGGCGTGCCGCCTTCCACTTTTAGGACAATTTTCTCGATGTCGTCTGGCCCGCGAAAGTAACCGCGTCCACGCACCATGAATTCAGTTTCGGCAAGTTCGATAACCCGCCCGCCCACATCCATGTTTGAACTGCGAATGGCTGTGCGAACCTTCGATAACGGAATGCCGAGACTCTTCAAACGTTGCGGGTCGACTACAACCACATATTGGCGCACAAATCCGCCAACGCTTGCGACTTCCGCTACGCCATCAGCTTCGGCGACCGCAAAGCGGATTTGCCAGTCCTGCGTGGTGCGCAACTCGGCAAGCGTACGATTTTCCGCCATCACGGCGTATTGATAGACCCAGCCCACGCCCGTCGCGTCAGGACCAAGCGCGGGTGAGATGCCTTGAGGAAGATCGCCTTGGACTGATGATAGGTATTCGAGAACGCGTGAGCGCGCCCAGTAAATGTCGGTGCCATCTTCGAAGATGACATAGACGAATGACACGCCGAAAAAGGAGAACCCACGCACCACACGTGACTTTGGCACGCTCAGCAAAGCCGTTGTCAGCGGATAAGTGACCTGGTCCTCGATCACCTGCGGGGCCTGGCCGGGATACTCAGTAAAAACGATAACCTGTGTGTCCGACAGATCCGGGATTGCATCAAGTGGCACTTGGCGAACAGCGTAGATACCAGCTCCAGTGAAGAACAACGCACCTAACAAAACTAGGACAACATTACGGGCCGACCAACGGATGATGGAGGCGATCATGGTCGTGCCCCCTTACCAGGGCCAGTTTTACTACCTGGGAGCGATCTGCTTCCGCGATGATGCGCGTGACCGGGTGCTCCCGTCATAGGCTCGTCCATCACCTTTTGTTGCGTATCAGTTTTTGATGGGTTCTTTTTGGATTTATTGGTTTTGAAATTTTTCAGCGCTGCCTTGAGGTTGCTTTCTGCATCGATCAAGAAATTTGCTGACACAACAACGGTGTCGCCTGCGTCAATACCGCTTTTGATTTCGGTGTAGTCTTCACCTCTGGGACCAAGTACTACCGAACGCGGCTCGAACTTTCCTTCACCACGCGCCACAATGACCACCTGCCGGTCGCCGCTATTAATGACGGCCGAATTCGGCACCGCCACACGTTGCTTGTCGCCTGATCCAGCATCTATTTCCGCCGTTGCGAACATCGTATGTTTGATGCGGTAATCCGGATTGTCGATCTCGATTCGCACTTTCGTTGTACGCGTTGCCATCTCCAGTTCATGCATAATAAAGGACACTTTTCCGGGAAACACTTCGCCGGGAAACGCTTTGAACCGCATGCGCGCAGGCTGACCGACCTTAATTAGCCCGATATCCTGTTCCGGCACATCAGCGATCATCCAGATTTTTGATAGATCGGCGAGCATGAAGAGTTCCTCGCCCATGCGCACCATTTGACCTTCGACAACGTTTTTCTTCACCACGACTCCACCGACGGGCGCCGGCCAATCGAAAGACATTACCAGATCGCCGGATTTCCTGATCTTAGCGCGGACCGCATCGGGCACCTCATAATTATCAAGCTTTTGTTTTGCCCCCCTCAGACCAG
>CBDFNK010000004.1:12500-25420 GCA_965250205.1 Hyphomicrobiaceae bacterium | reverse complement strand
CACTTGTTTGCAGACTTGAAAATCCATTGGTCAGCCCTTGAAGCCCTGAATAGTCTGCCTTGGGCGCGTACACAGTTTTCAAAAAGACCTGGAGCTTACTATCCGCTACCTCTGCAGACTCTTTCAACCGCGCCACCAATGCACGCTCATTGCCAGCACTGACATCAGCCTGCAACTGAGGAAGTTCAGCCAACACAGATTGGATCGCGCGATGCGATTGCAATAGATTTGAGCGTACCGTTGCCAGCGCTATGCGTCCGTCAACCGCTCCAATATCCTCACGCAGCGTGGCAATATCTGGTCGGAAATTTCCAATTTCCTCTCGCAATTGATTGATTTCATCAATAGCCTGGTCGCCACTTGGAACGACGGCTAAGCGATGGGCATTTACCTTTGTACCTGGAAGCGCCAATTTAAGGCGGTTCACCAATGAGGTTTTTGTGTATCGGCTTGGCGCCAATCCTGACACCACAACCTCTCGACCAAACGGCGCCACCTTTAGCTCTGCTGGATAGCCCTTGAGATCGCTCGAAGAGATCACGATCTGATTGGCAACATCTGCGACGCGGGCGCGCCAATAGTTTTCATAAACCAGCCAGCACATCCAGAGTGCCAGCGGCAATCCAATGATCCATGCCAGCATTGTGAGCGCGCGCGTGCCAACCTGAACCGGCTCGGGTGCCGGACCTGCCATGACCTGCGCTTCAGACAAGTCTTCCTGCAGGTCACCAGCGAGAAGAGCCAGCATCTTGGCTTTGGTTTCCGGGCCACTGTCGAGTTCATCTCGGTCATTCAGGGCATGGATTTGATCGATCGCCGACAAGAACGCTTCATCAAGAACTTTTTCCGCCGCGACCGAGCCAGAGCCTGTACATTTGGCAGCCAATAAATAAGCGGGCGAAGCGCGCAAATAAACCTGGCGATCACCAAGATCAATTTCGCGCAAAGATGATCCCTCATCTTTCAAGGCTTCACTGGCAAAATCATTAATTGCGGTCAGGACACCGCTCATAATCTGGTCCTGGTTGTGACCTGTGTCATTTACCGGCCACCGCGCTACCAATTCGCCTGTGCCACGTTTGATCAAAAACAATTGGTCTAGTTCAACGCGCTGACTTTCGGCGAGCAATAGTTCGCTCACGGGACGCCCTGTTGTGACAGAGCGCATGCGCAGCATTACCGGATTGTTGTCGAGCTTGCGGTTTAAGGATTCCGCGAGTTCCTTCATGGCGCTGGCGACATAAGATTTCACCATACGTCCGGTCATCGGGTACAGCGCCTCGGCGATTTCATCACGCGAGTTGCGAATTTCAGTTTTTACAGTTTTGACCACAACCGGCGCGACCGCATCTGCAAGCTCATCATGATTTTCGACTTCGGCATCACGCAGTGCGCCATCGAGAATTCCAGCAACACTTTTCTGCAAACGTTCGTCTGTACCTGCCCTTTTAAAGACAGCATCAAATCTGCGATTGAACTCAACGCGGTCCTGCTGCAGCAAATCCAACTTGCGCGTTAGATCCGCAAGCGCCTCAGCTTCATTGTCAAACAGGAGTTGTTTTAGTCGGGCAACGTTATCTGACACAGTGGTCCATCAACTCTATACATACGCGTTGTTACAGAAAGCTTGGCAGGCTCTAGACCCTGCCAAGCTTTTGAATATCCCGACCAAGATCCTGCACGGCACGGGAAAGCTCATCAAAGGACGTACGGCGATCTGATTCCATCTCGCCACCGAGCGCTTCAATACGTGCAGCGATGGCGTCAAAGCGTTGCTGGAGCCGTAGCTCAAGTTCGCTAATCCGCTTTTCCAGACCATTAATTCGAGAATCTGCATGGGCGAGATGGTCACCGAGCAAGAGCTGGCGAATCTGTTCCATCTTTTCTTCTTCGAGCCCGTCGGTAACCGTTTTGGTCCGAAGCTCGTCGAGAGAGGTTGCATTCATAGCCGGGCCCCTCCTTTACTCATTAAAACTCATTAAACACTCTACCAAATGGCACGTTTGGCAATGCCAGCGTGCCAGGAACAAAAACTGGCAGCGGCACAACCTCACTGCGACCAGCTCACTGCGACCAGCTTATCAACACGAACCCTCATGAAAAATTCGTGCCAATCCCACTGAACACTAGCATATAACAGCTTTTAAGAATTGAGAACTGTTAGAATTAGAAACGGTTAGGGGGCCTAGTCTGCCCCTCAGCGCCAGCGTTAACCCATGCCAATCGCGCCGCAAACACCTGTCGCCACTGCCCGCACTATGGATAAGACAGCACGCGAAAAGCCCGGAAACAGGCTAGAACCCACAACCTTAGACGCACCTAGACTGATAAGCGCCAGCCCAGAAACAAATCAGCCCCTGACACAAGCATGCCGGGGGCTGATCAAAAATCCATGATTGTTGCAGTTGCAAACTAGATCAATCTGCGAAAAGCTGGGTTCGACTTTGAGCAGATTAAGTTGATCGCCAGTCTTGCCATAGAGTCATGGGATAGAGCGCTGAGATAGAGCGTCGAGCAAATATCTTCACTGGTGCGAGAAAAAGCGCGACGCTCTAGATCAAACGCGAGGTTTGCTCTAGGCGAGAGAGCTGAGTTTGTCGGTCTTTTCTGCCAGCAGGTAATAGAAGGTGACACGCATTTTACGTTTGTCACCCTGCATTTGTTCGCAGACATCCTTGACCAACTTGTCGAGCGCCGCATCGTCATCGCCCATGCCCAGTTTTTTCTTCAGCCAGCTATCGCGCACCCGAGCCAGCTCATCCTTGCTTGAGCACGACACCAGTGAGGCATCCTTGCTTTTCAAGGCGATGCCCAGATGTTTGACAATATTGGTAATAACTTTGTCATCTGCTGACGAAGCATACCGTTTAACGTCACCAGCGTAATCATCGCTCATTGAAAAGCTCCTTTTTCAAGCGTCCCCACCATGGCAGATTTGCCAAGAGCAGGGTGCCGCCTCGCTGTCTCGCTTTTAAAGCAGGTCCAGATTGGGCGGCGACCAAACACACGATAGCCATAAAGTGACTCGCGCGGATCGCAAAAAAACGATCTTTTCACTGTTATTCTTTTATTCTTTCAATTTGAAAATCCGGTCAAGCAAATGGAAACGCATAGCTTGGCTGTTTTTGGGCTCCTGATAGCCAATAACTTCAAAGGCTTGGAGCCGGCACGGCGGTGGGCTTGAGCCAGATTGCGACGCGGCCAGCAACACCTTGCCGGTTAAGCGCAACACATCGGGCTTAAGATGTCAGCCCACGTGTCTTCAGAAAGGCCATATAACTGGCGTTGATCCGTTCTGCTCTCGGGCTCGAAGCGGCAAGGTGGGCAATCACAATATCGCTAACGCGGTCCACCGTTTCCACCACCTCTGATGCCAAGTCTTCAAATCGCAAGCCAAACTGAGACGAGCATGCCGCCGTCATCATCTGGTTTTGGCTTTGTGTGACAGCAAGCGTCTCATAATAGGTGCTTGCGGCCGCTGACTCCATCAGGGCACGTTCACCTGTGGTAAAGTGATCCCATATCGTTTTTCGCAGCCCAAACGCGACAACACTGCCGACGCGATTAATCCCCGGCAAGGACACAACTTTGGCCACGTTGACCAACCCGGCACCAAGCGCTGTTGGAATATCACCCACCTCGGCTGCAAATAAACTGCCCCTCGAAATGCTCTGAGCAACATCTTCGGTGGCTCCTTCAAATGCTTCAGAACCTATCCCTCTGACAACATCTACAGCCAAACCTTCAGCAAAAATCGTCTGATCTGAGATGGCGCTCAGATAGGTGATGGGCGTTACAGACCACAGACCAGAGGTTGGTCCGGTGTGGGCAATGGCCAATGGTTTCACACCAAGATCACTTGACATGCGATCCCATAAGTCTTGGCCACCACCGACACTGAACCAGTTGTGCAACATAACAGCGTCCATCGCCATATGACCTGGAAGACCAGCAAAGAACGCGAGTTCAGGTACAGCACGTTGCAGGCCATGCTCAGTTGCACAATAACAGTCAGCGTCTCCTCTGCTGACCGCATCAAGGCCAGCACCCTTCTGGTGTGCGACGTCGATAATGATCGCACCCTCCGTCACGGCATAAACACGGGCTGCAAACTGATGGCAAAAATCAGAAATACCTTGGCCGTTGTCCGGCGCCGAGAGAGCGAGCCGGAGCGTGCGCGGGCCTGACCCAATATGAGGCGCTGCAATATCTGATGTCTTGCCAGAGGTTGCCGCTTGTGTAGTTGTCGTGCCCGCTGCAACTGCCGTTGCAACACCCGTGACCGACTTGAGAAAATTGCGCCGATCCATGATCCTCACTCCTCCAACCAATGTCCGCGCGGGTGCGCCCGACACCCAATCTTAGCAAAAAAGACGGGCGTTCAAAATGACGGAACAGTGAAATTTTGGATTAAGGCGCCTCTGACAGCAGCCGATTGACCGCATGCAGGAAGATTTCTGGACCAATGTGGCCGGAAACACGCCCAACCTCGCGATGTTGGTGCAGCAGCACGACGGTTGGTACCATTTCTATCGGAGCTGTCAGTTGAAATGCTGAAAGGGAACCATGATCCAGGTCCACAAACCGCATCGGAACTGTTTTCGCGTGGGTGGTGGCATTGTAGGTCGGCACAACGTCTCGGCGAAACAGTTGGCAGTAAATGCAGCCTGCGACTTCAAGGACGACCAACTCATAGTCTGACGCCGCCTGAGGCGCGGCCGTCAGATCACGCGCCGCGCGAATTGGCAGAGCCCAGATCATAAAACCCATGGCAACGATAAGGCAGGTAATAAAAAGTTTTGACGCAACAGTACGCAACGACGAGATCCATATCCAAACAAGAGACCATTCAGGTCGGCAATCCTAAGGGTTGGGATAAACTGCCCCCTACAAGTCCCGCGCCAACAGCACTGGTTTGGCGCGTGCGATTGGCGCTAACCTTAACCAACACGCTTAAGAGCGGTGTTGGCGCACATCATGGGAACACGTGCTGCAACCTGGTAGCGCTAAAAATGGAGACGTGGGGCCCATTGAGGCGATAAAAAATGAGACGCCCAGCGCAAACACCAGAAAGGATCCGACGAGACCGGCTGTCCGTTCAATGCGCCATCCCCATCGACTGTCACCACCAGCAAGACGTGTTGCAAATCCACGCGAGCCAACCGCCGCGGCGGCGAGAATTGAAACAGTAATTGCGGTACCAAGCGCCATGGCAAATGTTGCAGCAATGCCAGCCCACAATAAACCATTGGTCAACGCAAAAATCAAAACTAACAACGCGCCTGTGCATGGTCGCACACCAACCGAGGCTGCAATCAAAAAGCCCTTGCGCCAGGAAAAATCGTTTTCAAGCTGTTGGGCATCGGGCATATGGGTATGACCACAACATTCGCCATCATCAGCGTGCGCGCCATGCTTGTGATGATGTGCACATGCGCTTTCGGCTTCCTGCTTATGTGTATTCCAAGTCCGCCTGAGAGCTTTCACCTGACCATAGAGCAGCCAAGCCCCGAGCACGGCAATCAACCCCCAACTCAATGTCGTGATCCATGCTTCAGCACCTTTGATCTGAAAGCTGGTGGCCTTCATGATCACCACAAGAACCGTGATGATGGCGATGGCCGACAGGGCTTGGAAAAACGCTGCTAAAAACGACAACTTAATGCCCCGGCGGACTGTGCGTTCATTGGCCAACACATAGGATGATATCACCGCTTTCCCGTGACCAGGACCTGCGGCATGCAAAATACCATAGATGAAGCTGACCATGATGAGCGCCAGGGCGGCAGAGAAGCCGCCTTCAGATTTCAAGGCCTTAACCGCACCTACAATTTGACGATTGGCTTTTTGTTGCTGGGCCAAAACCCAACCCCATAGGCCATCAAACCAACCGCGTTGTTTTGTGGGTCTTGCGTTGGCAGCTGAGCGTCCTGCCGTTAACGCCGATGGCCGGGCACCTAAAATCGAGCGCCGTTTGTCGAGGGCTGTTTTGGTTGTCGCACCAGCTTGGATAGCCGTACCCTTCGGCTCAGCGGAGGGTTCTGCGTGCGCCAAGGAAGCCACTGTGAGTGTGGCAGCAAGGCCAAGAACCGCAAACAGCACAACTGCAAGAAAAAAGCGCATCATGATTTGGGGCAGGAAACTTCGACTTGTTGCATCATCGTATCCCCGCCTGTGTAGTCACCTAACTGCGCCGTTAAAGCAGCACTCAGGTCCGCTGCTTCACCACCTTCATCCTTGCTGGTCAACTTCGCCTGACAGGCTTTAGGCGCACCGGGACCAAGTGCTACGGCATCAGTTTTGGCAAATTCATAGGCAATGAAAAAACTTGAATCATAAACGGAAAAAGAAAATCCATCCGCCTCAGCCAAAACGGGGTTTTCAAAGTTGACGGTGAAGTGCAGCGTTAGCGCCCCGTCTTTGTGCTCCAGCCAATAGTCATCACGCTCTTTAAGAGGTAACCGCTTGTCGCCAAGACGAGCATCGGTGAAGTAGTCAAATTCCTGAATGCCTTCGATGTTGATTTTTGCGAGCTCGGCGAGTTCCTCGCGCGCATAAACACCATCGCCATTTTTGTCCAATCCTTGGATCGCCATGGCGGTATAGAGCTCATCAAACAACCAGCTTTGGGTAATGCCGACCAGGGCCCCGTTTTCGTAGTTCAATGTGGCGCGTGTCTTGACCCAAACGTGGGGATGGGCGTGGGCTACCGACAGAGGGCCAGCGGTAGCCAGCACAAAGGCAATCATAAACCATCCGGTTTGTTTCAGGTTCAACATTGCAGTCCTACCCCGTGAGCGTTGCTGAGGGATGTCTCTCACGCTATTAATGTGTTGCCATCTCACACGCCGCGTGGCAATCCCAAGGATTACCGTTTCCAGCACGCGACTCAGCGGCTTATTTACGTCGCAAACCTTGGCCAAACCTGGGCTCATCCGGCACAAACCCTGTCACCTAAATGGGCTTTTTAGCACATGACCCCCTTTTTCGTTCATCTCCACGCCCAAAGAGGCCACACACGCGTTGCCCGCGCCCGACTTTGCTGTGCTGCAACCCTGTTTGCTTTCAGCTATCTAATGGGCACCGCTCGAGCAGACGACCTTCGTGTCGTCACCACAATCAAACCGGTACACGCGCTTGCCGCACAAGTCATGGATGGGATCGCCACTCCAAAACTTTTGATCAAAGGGGCCCGGTCACCGCACACCTATGCCCTCAAGCCATCAGATGCAGAGGCGGTGCATCATGCTCATCTGTTCGTCCGCATCGCGCCATGGGTCGAGCCATTTACAAAAAAAATTGTCGCGTCGCTGCCAAAATCCGTTCAAGTTTTGACGTTGATGGAGGCCCCAGGACTTGAGCTTCTGGGATTGCGTGGTTCAGGTGCGTTTGAACGCCACGATCATAGCGAGGCTCATGATGGTGATGACCATCATGATGGTCATGGCCCTGAGCCTGAAAATCATCAGCGTGATAAGGGCCCCGACAAAGCCCAACATGACAAAGCCCAACACGCCACCGCCGCCGATCCGCACATTTGGCTTGATACCAAAAACGCAGCCGACATGGTGCGCGCCTTGGTCAACGAACTTCAACGCATTGCGCCCGAACATAAAAACCAACTGGAGAAAAACGGGGCTGCGGCTGTGGCACGATTAAAAATACTTGAGCAAGCCCTCAAAACGAAATTGGCCCCCGTAGAAACCGCACGCTTCATCGTCTTTCATGATGCCTTTCAGTATTTTGAAAAGCGCTTTGGGTTGCAAGCTGTGGGTGCCATTACCCTGCACCCAGAAGCACCACCAAGTGGCAAGCGTCTCAATGAAATTCGCCAAAAAATCAAACAGGTTGGTGCCCGATGCGTGTTTTCAGAACCGCAATTCAATGCGCGACGCATCATAACCGTGGTTGAAGGCACCGATGCAAAAACCGGTGTGCTCGATCCGATTGGCACTGATGTTCCAAGTGGTCCAGGTGCTTACGATGCCATGATGCATAAACTTGCCGATGGATTTGTTGACTGCCTCAAAAGCTAAAACACAACACCTGGGCCAAGCTGGTGTTAGGGCGCTTTTGTCTTTGCCAACACAGCGCAAGCGCGTGTTGGGCTTTTTACCAACACTTCCTAAAGTCGTGTTGGGCGTTGTTATTCTTTGCCAACACTGGGTAAACCCGTGTTGGGCTTTGTTATCCTTTGCCAACACAGCGCAAGCGCGTGTTGGGCTTTGTTATTCTTTGCCAACACTGCGTAAACGCGTGTTGGGCTTTGTTATTCTTTGCCAACACTGCGTAAACGCGTGTTGGGCCTAAAGTCGTGTTGGGCTAGCCACACACGCATTTAGCCGAACTTTCGCAGGGTGGGGCAGGGGCTGCCTGACATGTGCCCTTGGCAGAACCTTTGCCTGTGCACCAGGCGTTGCAGTCGAATTTGTCAGGGTGTCCTGTATCATCGCTGTGCTTGTGAATCACCTCAGCACCGGGATTGGATTCAACGAGTTCCGTTTCGGAGAGACATGCTTCACCGAACATGCGCCCGTTGGCTTTACCGTCTTTGTCTGTGCCGACATGGCAACCAGCGACACCGGGATCAACGCCATCGGTGTCTTTCCACCACGTCGTTTCACCTTTTTTCCAATCCTTAGGCTTGAATTCAAACGTGCCGAGCGCTCCAGGCTTATCTTTGGCGCCTTTTGATGGCGCGTGGTGATCTTCTGACCCGCATCCACCGACGCAGATCATGGCGAACATAACAACGAGGCTTGAAAACAATCGAACCATGACACCCTCTCCCTCTTGAGCGGGTGATCTTTTGCCCGCGCATTTATGCCTTTATAGCAACTCGTTCAAAATTTAATAGTGGTCACAATGGGCAAAGCTCGGCGAGCGATGGGATCCGTTTCACAGCCCCCTCAACGTCGCCTGATCGCAAGGCCGTAGTGACATCTGAAACCCTCTTCCAGTTCCGAGATGTATCCTTCGCTTGCTTCTCTTTTGCGCGAATATGTGACCGGAAGCCAAGCTGCGTTGCAACGCGCTTTGATTGGTGGTCGAGAAAAATAGCCTCTGCCTCATTAAGAACAGCGTCTTCGGCACGCTTGGATATCTTGTAAATCTCATCCAATGCTTCGCGATTCCCATCGCAGGCCGCAGCAGTTAACACCGTACGCACGTGCCGTAAAAAATCCTGGGCCACGTTCGTCCTGTCACCACTCAAGCTGTAAAATTGTGCCGCGCGCCAATGTGAAATGGGCGCAGGAAAGCAGGTTTTGCAAATCGTGCGCTTAGGCGTGCCTGATTCGGCATCGCCAATCACGGCCTTGGCAAGGAGCCGAAGTTCACCAATCGACCGGGTCAGATCACCCTCTTGTACGCGCTGTGCTTTTGCGTCCTCAAACGCTGTCGCACCCATCAATGTCGCGAAGATTAAAAAGCAAAACACTGCGCATCTTACCGTTAAGCGACACATATACATCAGCATACTTATCCTCGTTCGTCAGAGCTACGCTAAAATCGGCACATCATCATTCAGGGACCTACCAAATGATTCCACCACATGATCTAGACCAAATAAGAGCAACCTGCAAAACGATTAGAAAGGCCTATCAGAGCCGCCAAGATTTTCGTCTTGGCCTTGTCACGCGACGGGAAACTTTGGCAGAGACTGCGCAACAGCTGCGCGATCAACTACCTGAGGAGACGGATCCGGGCAAAAAACACGCCCTGCAGCAACAGGTAACACGGGCAGTCGACGAACTTTCAGCTGTTGACCGAGAACTCAGTGTTGTCGATCAGTCGGTAGTCGACATCAAAAACGATTATGGCATTAATCAATGCCCCGCCGTTCTGGGGCCGCTAGAATAGATTTGGCGTAGGACCAGAGAAACGCCCGCGGCGGAAAGCCAGCGGGCGTTTTTGTCTTATGAGTTAGCCAACATTCGGTAAACCGATGTTGGGCACAAAAAAAACGCCCCCGGTAGTGAAGCCCGCGGGCGTTTTCGTTATCTCTTGGCCAACACTTCCTAAAGTCGTGTTGGGCTTTTACCAACCCGGAACTGGCGGCACGTCTTGAAGAGATCCACGAGGTTGTCGCACGTCCCGCCTCACTGTCGCGGTTTCTGCGCAAGGCGGGCTTTACCTATAAAAAACAACGCTGATCGCATCAGAGCGCCATTGCTTTTTCGTACGCTGCAACAAAGTCATCGACGGCCGCAGGTTCCAGGCGATAGCGAATATATTCAATGATCATGTGCCCGTCCGTTTTTTGACTGTGCAAAGCGCACACATATATTTGAGTGCTACAGGTGAATGCACTAATTTGAAATCGGCTTAATGCGGCTTGTTTTTGCGAAGACCAAACCTTCAGGAGTTCTCCACCGTGCCCATTGTATTGATCACCAGACTTCAACTGAGGTCATTGCGCTTTTATCCAGTGTTCATGTGGCACTCGATGGCGAGCGTCCGACAACTCAAGCGCTCAGAAGGCTTCTTGGATGGAATGCTGGCGCAGGAAGGACGTCGTGCGTTTTGGACATTCAGCGTTTGGGCCGACGATGCTGCCATGCGCGGGTTCAGAGACACGGCTGCACACCACACAGCCATGCCAAAACTTTTGGACTGGTGCGATGAGGCGTCGGTGACACGCTTCGAACAACAGACATCTGATATTCCAAGCTGCACTGAAGCGCTGTCCCGTATGAAGTCAGGCTTCCGACCTTCCAAGGTCCGACACCCTTCAATAGATCACGCCATGGGCCGACTGCCGTCTTCGCTCAGCGTTCCGCGGCCCGGCTTGCGCCTCAAGCCCCAGCCAAAACGATAATGAGAGACCTTGTGAGTCAGCACAAAAAAAACGCCCGCGGCGGTGAAGCCAGCGGGCGTTTTGGATTCTTCATGCCAACACTTCCCAACACTTCCTAAAGTCGTGTTGGGCGTTTTACCAACACTTCCTAAAGTCGTGTTGGGCGTTGTTATTCTTTGCCAACACTGGGTAAACCCGTGTTGGGCGTTTTACCAACACTTCCTAAAGTCGTGTTGGGCTTTTTACCAACACTTCCTAAAGTCGTGTTGGGCGTTGTTATTCTTTGCCAACACTGGGTAAACCCGTGTTGGTCACAAAAAAGCCAACACAGCGCAAGCACGTGTTGGTCACAAAAAACCCAACACAGCGCAAGCGCGTGTTGGGTTGACGTCGTGAATAGAGGATAAGCTAGAAGTTCATTGTTCACACCTTGGCAGACCTGGCGACGACCTACTCTCCCACGTCTTAAGACGGAGTACCATCGGCGCTGGAGCGTTTTCACGGCCGAGTTCGGAATGGGATCGGGTGCAGCCACTCCGCCATAGCCACCAGATCAGCGAAGGTGTGAAAGTGAAGAAGAATGAGATCTTTGTTTTGCCAACACTTCCTAAAGTCGTGTTGGGCGTTTTGCCAACACTTCCTAAAGTCGTGTTGGGCGTTTTACCAACACTTCCTAAAGCCGTGTTGGGCGTTTTACCAACACTTCTTGACCAACACTCGGCAAGCCGGTGTTGGGTAGCCGCTCCAACACGCGTTTACGCAGTGTTGGGCAACTCATATTTTCTGAGATAAGTCCTACGCCCATCAGGCAGCAGCTTTGACCAAACTCGCAGACGTCAGCGAATCTGGCGCCATGTCGAAGTGATGAAACCTCAAGACATGGTATTCTTGGCCAACACACGGGAGAACCGGTGTTGGACTTGGCCAACGCGCAGAGTACTGGCGTTGGGCTACTGCCCTGCTGGAGTTGTTGGCCAACACTTCCTAAAGTCGTGTTGGACCCAGCATTAGATGAGCATTGCTAAATGAGAGCGTTCAAGCCAATCGAGTTATTAGTACCGGTAAGCTACACGCATTGCTACGCTTCCACACCCGGCCTATCAACGTGGTGGTCTTCCACGACTCTCAAGGGAGAACTGGTTTCGAGGTGGGTTTCCCGCTTAGATGCTTTCAGCGGTTATCCCGTCCGTACGTAGCTACCCTGCTATGCCGCTGGCGCGACAACAGGTCCACCAGAGGTACGTCCATCCCGGTCCTCTCGTACTAGGGACAGATCCTCTCAATTCTCCAACACCTACGGCAGATAGGGACCGAACTGTCTCGCGACGTTCTGAACCCAGCTCACGTACCTCTTTAAATGGCGAACAGCCATACCCTTGGGACCTGCTCCAGCCCCAGGATGAGATGAGCCGACATCGAGGTGCCAAACGATGCCGTCGATATGGACTCTTGGGCATCATCAGCCTGTTATCCCCGGCGTACCTTTTATCCGTTGAGCGATGGCCCTTCCACACAGAACCACCGGATCACTATGGCCGTCTTTCGACTCTGCTCGACTTGTCAGTCTCGCAGTCAGGCAGGCTTATGCCATTGCACTCGACGGTTGATTTCCGACCAACCTGAGCCTACCTTCGCACGCCTCCGTTACAATTTAGGAGGCGACCGCCCCAGTCAAACTGCCTGCCATACAAGGTCCCGGAACCGGATAACGGTCCGCGGTTAGACAACCATATTCATAAGGGTGGTATTTCACATTGCGGCTCCACAGGAGCTGACGCCCCTGCTTCAAAGCCTACCACCTATGCTACACATGCAAACACGATTGCCATTGTAAAGCTGCAGTAAAGGTGCACGGGGTCTTTCCGTCTAACCGCAGGAACCCCGCATCTTCACGGGGAATTCAATTTCACTGAGTGTATGCTGGAGACAGTGGGGAAATCGTTACGCCATTCGTGCAGGTCGGAACTTACCCGACAAGGAATTTCGCTACCTTAGGACCGTTATAGTTACGGCCGCCGTTTACCGGGGCTTCGATTCAAAGCTTGCACTTCTCCTCTTAACCTTCCGGCACCGGGCAGGCGTCAGGCCATATACGTCGTCGTTTGACTTAGCATAGCCCTGT
>CBDFNK010000004.1:0-7500 GCA_965250205.1 Hyphomicrobiaceae bacterium | reverse complement strand
TCGAGCAAACCGCATCACTGCACAAGGGGTGCAATGAAGTTTATTTTCTCGATTTCAAAGGGTTAGAGCCTCTCGTGTTCGTCTAATGAGACGGATTAAGGCTGTTGAGCGCTGGTTTTGGCCTTTGGGGGATGGGCAACACTCGAATGGATCACGGTCGTACGTCTCGTAGCATTCCCAGAACGCACCGTTCGCAACGCGCCACCCTGCGCGGTTTGCCGATGACGCAGCGCGCGCGCGCGGCCCACGATGAACTGTTCGCTTCAGATCATGTCGACAGTCAACATGGCGGTCGTTTTCGCTGGCTCATGAGCACGTGCCTTGCAGCAACGATTGGTGCAACGGCCATTTTTGTTGCGGTGTTTGGCTCATCCGACAGCAGCGAAAGCGGCAAAGGCTTCTTTCCTGCAATTAAAAAAATTCGTGACGGCGGACCACCGCCAACCATGCGCTCCATTCTCCGCCGTTCTGACGGCTTGGTTTGGCTGGTGCCGAAAATGAATCGCCTGGAAGTTACTTCGGGCGCGTTCTCAACGCGCTACACGATACACGACACACACAAAGAGCGCCGCTCCGGACGCGAGTATCTCAAGGCAAAACCTTACGTTCGCATTGTTGCAAATTTGGCTGCGGTTCCCTCCAACTACAATGACGTCATCCCACCATTCAATCCGTTCTTGCTTTACGCCGACAAGAAACCTGTCGGCGCTAAAGAAAAAAACGAAATTCACAAAGATGATGGCGTCAAAGTCCGCGTTCTTGAACTGCTTGGCGGTATCATCCCGGAAGAGGACGGCCAGGAACTCGAAACACGTGAAGTGAATGAAATCGTTCGTGATACGGTAACCAGCGCGCAAACTGCGAAAGACACGATTGATGATTTTACAGGCCTCGCAGACCGCCAACCCAGCGATTCTGATTTGGTGTTCCCAAACACCAGTACAATTGTAAAATCAGACGCGGGCTCTGACTTTGGCCCCGATGGCGAAATAGAGGGCAGTCAAGAAAAAATCATCACTGTCAATCACGGTGACACGCTAACTGGTCTACTGCGCGCCAATGGAGCTGATATCTGGCAAGCACAAGCGATGCTTGAGGCCGCCAAAGATCTTGTCACCGACAAGGACATCAAACCAAACCAGAAACTGCGCATTACTTTGGTGCCCTCACTCACCGAAACGGGCAAATTGGAACCGTTGCAGTTTTCCCTATATGACCGTGACAAAAGTCATCGCGTCACGGTGATCCGCAACAGTGCGGGTGAGTTTATTGCCAACGCCGACCAACCTGACGTCAAAAATGTTCTACGCGCTTCGCTCAACGAAAGCAAAAAACGCATTTCTGCAACAAGTCTTTACAGGAGCATCTATCACGCCGCACTTGTACAACGTGCAGCCCCTGATTTGATCATGCACATCTTGCGTATTCATGCCTACCAAGCCGACTTCGGGCGGCGCCTCAGAGCCGGTGACAAGCTCGAGTTGTTCTTTGATCAAAAACAAGATGCTGACGTTAATGGCCCGCCAGGTGAGTTGCTTTACAGCTCCATCACCTCTGGCGGAGAAACCAGCAGTTTTTATCGCTTCCGAACCAGTGATGGCAAAGTCGACTTCTACGATGATAAAGGCTCGAATTCGCGCAAGTTTTTGATGCGGCGACCTGTCCGTGGCGGCAACGTGCGGCTGACATCAGGCTTCGGCTCGCGTTGGCATCCTATTTTAAAGCGTCGTCGCATGCACACAGGTGTCGACTGGGCTGCACCGCGCGGCACGCCAATTCTGGCCTCTGGCAATGGGGTCATTGAGCAGGCCGGGCGCAAAGGCCCCTATGGCAACTACGTCCGCATTCGCCACGCCAACGGCTATCAAACAGCCTATGGACACATGTCGCGTATAGCACCTGGGGTACGAGGCGGTGTGAAAGTGCGCCAAGGCCAAGTGATCGGAAAAGTAGGCTCAACAGGCTTGTCATCTGGACCGCATTTGCATTTCGAAGTGCTGGTCAATAAGCGGTTCGTCAATCCAATGTCGATGCAGGTGCCGCGTGAGCGCCAACTCAAAGACAAAGAGCTTGAGTCCTTTCAAAGGGAACACAAACGCATTGACGAACTGATGCGCCGCCCACCCGTGGTCACCAAGACGGCAAGCCGAACGTAGCTGGCACTAGCCGAATTCCACCCCAGATAACAAGCAGGCTTGGCGGCCTAGGAGGTCGGAACAAAGACCCGCATAGCATCTGCCTAGTCACTGTTTCTTTGATTGTGCACTACCCTTTGCCAGACAACTATCCTACTTTGCACGTCGTCAAATCCCTCCCTCAAAAGTCAGGCCATTGCACATGTGGGTTCTCAAAGATGGTAGAGTTCTGGGTCTTTGCGCGGCCGTTATAATTGGCGGATGCGGGCCAAGTATTCCAAAAGCAAAGTTTTATCATGCCCAACACGGCGTCGTCTCAAGTGACGATGCCCGTCTTGCCGCTGTCCGGACCCAATGTGGCAAGACGGCTTACGCAGGGGGCATTACCATCGATGGCAAAGTCGTTACCGATAGAGATGTGGCAGTGAAAGCCTGGACCCGTCATCTTGTTGACCAGGTTATGAAACCTGGCGCCGGCGCAATTGCTGGTACGCAAGGTGCACTGGCTGTTGCCACCGGCAACCCAAATATCGCAACACAAAGCGCCAGACCATCGACCAGAGACTTCAAGAAACCACCCTATGACGCGCGCATGAATGAGCTTGAAAAAAAGACTTGGGACTGCGTTAAAAACAATGGTTGGGCCAAACAGACGTAATTCAAACAGCAGTCTCCCTACACAAAAAAAAACGGCATGGCCTTCGCGCAGAAAGCCATGCCGTAATTTTATTTGTGATTTCGTTCTGGCTTAGATGCGGAAGATCGCACCCTTCAGAGAGCGAGCGCGTGTGCGTACGCGGCCACTTTCGTTGCCGCCTGTGGTGATCCACCGACCATCCGCTGTGCGGCCTGTGATCATCGCAACGTGATGGCGCCAAACAACAACGGCACCTACTTGTGGTGATGTCGAACGGCCATACTTGCGCCAGTTCCAAGCAACGTTGAACTGCGCACCACCACCTTTTTGTTTGCGCATCCACCAACCACACCATTTGCGTGGGCGTTTGCCAACACCACCTGAAGAGCGGCGTGACGACGTACGATAGGTCCGGCCACTGCGTGAACCGCGATTTGTATAGCGACGGCTACGGGTTGTGCCGCGCGTGTTTAGTCCAATACCTCGGTTCAGTGTTTTACTACCGCCGTAGGAGCGGTCTCCGAAAACACCGCCTGCAAGGTAGGTCGCGTTTGCAGCTGGCACAATCACAACCATTGTGAGAAGTGCAAGCATTAGTGTAGCTAGTTTATTCATAGCTCATTGATCCCCTTTGTTTGTTTTTTTATCAGCGCGGGTAACGCCGCCGGGCAATGAACAAAGAAGTGTGGCAAACCCCACGTGGCAATTCGTCCCCGAATTTGAGAGCGCCCGAAAACAAGGGTTTTGCCTGCAAAACAAAGACAACATGTCTCATCAATGTGCAGATGTCGCACCATAATTGATGCGCCAAAAACAAGATTTCACGCAACTAAACAAAACCCAACAGTGTGACCAAACACCGTTGGGTTTTGCGTTACGTCAACACGTGTTGCAGTATCTTATGCCGCGACGTTCACCGGCCAATCGTTGATGATCAACGTACCATCGCGCACGGATACGCGTAGCCCATCACCATCTTTGACGCTGCCTGCGAGCATCAGTTCGGCAAGCGGATCTTGCACCTGCTTTTGGATGACACGCTTTAGGGGGCGCGCGCCATAAGCGGGGTCATAGCCGCGCTCAGCAAGCCATGTACGCGCTTGATCATCGACATCAATGGTGATCTTGCGATCAGCCAGCAGCGCTGACAGTCGTCCAATCTGGATATCAACGATGTGACTCATATGTTCGCGTTTCAGGCGATGGAACAAAATGATCTCATCGAGCCTATTTAAAAACTCTGGCCTAAACCGCATTCTGACTTCTGCCATTACCACGTCACGCGCGCCTTCAATGTCCTCGTCTTCAGCTTGTGCTACGAGATGTTCCGCGCCGATGTTCGAAGTCATCACGATCAGCGTGTTGCGAAAATCAACCGTGCGGCCCTGACCATCGGTCAGGCGTCCATCATCGAGCACTTGAAGCAGCACATTGAAGACATCGCTATGCGCCTTTTCGACTTCATCGAACAAGATCACCTGGTAGGGGCGTCGACGGACCGCTTCGGTCAGAGCGCCGCCTTCCTCATAGCCAACATAGCCGGGAGGTGCACCGATAAGACGGGCAACTGAGTGCTTCTCCATGTATTCACTCATATCGATGCGCACCATTGCGGTGTCATCATCGAACATGAACTCGGCCACGGCTTTTGTCAGCTCCGTTTTACCAACGCCCGTTGGCCCTAAGAACATGAATGAGCCTATCGGACGATTGGGGTCTTGGATGCCGGCACGCGACCGACGTACGGCTGTAGCAACGGCTTTGACCGCTTCTGCCTGACCGACAACCCGCTTGGAGAGGACATCTTCCATCTTCAAAAGCTTGTCGCGTTCGCCTTCCAGCATCTTTTCAACCGGCACCCCGGTCCAGCGCGACACAATCTGTGCCACGTGATCAGGCGTGACCGCTTCCTCGACCATCGCTGTGACCTGGGCATCTTCTTTTTCAACTTCGGCCAACTTGGCTTCCAGTTCAGGAATCACCGAATAGGACAATTCGCCAGCGCGTTGGAATTCACCTTGGCGCTGAGCTTGATCAAGCTCTGTCCGTTTGGCTTCAAGCTCTTCTTTCAGCTTTTGCGCAGCACCCAGCTTACCTTTTTCCGCCTCCCAGCGCTCAGTGAGCGCATTAGAGCGTTCTTCAAGATTGACAATTTCTTTCTCAAGAACCTCGAGACGTTCTTTGGACGCCACATCCTCTTCCTTGCGCAAGGCTTCGCGTTCAATCTTAAGCTGGATCAAACGGCGATCAATCTCGTCAAGTTCTTCTGGCTTAGAATCAACCTGCATTCTGAGCCGCGAGGCCGCTTCATCAACAAGATCGATGGCCTTATCAGGCAAAAACCGATCAGAAATGTAACGGTTCGACAAAGTCGCGGCAGCTACAAGCGCTGAATCTGTGATCCTCACTCCATGATGTAGCTCATACTTCTCATTGAGACCACGCAGAATGGAGATGGTGTCTTCAACTGTTGGCTCATCGACAAAAACCGGTTGGAAACGGCGTGCCAGGGCAGCGTCTTTTTCGACATGCTTGCGGAACTCATCAAGCGTCGTTGCGCCAACGCAGTGCAGTTCACCGCGGGCTAGTGCAGGTTTCAGGAGATTAGAGGCATCCATTGCACCATCTGCTTTACCAGCGCCGACAAGCGTGTGCATTTCATCGACAAACAGAATGATGCGGCCATCTTCAGATTGCACCTCCTGCAAAACCGCTTTCAAACGTTCTTCAAATTCACCACGGTATTTGGCACCTGCAATCAGCGCACCCATATCTAGAGCCATGAGGCGCTTGTCTTTGAGACTTTCTGGAACATCGCCCTGCACAATCCTGAGCGCCAGACCTTCTGCAATAGCTGTCTTGCCAACGCCAGGCTCACCAATCAGGACGGGATTGTTTTTAGTGCGCCGCGACAGCACCTGGATGGTGCGGCGGATTTCTTCATCTCGGCCAATCACCGGGTCAAGCTTGCCAGCTTCTGCCGCTTCGGTCAGATCGCGGGCATAGCGCTTTAAGGCGTCATAGCTTTGTTCTGCGGACGCAGTATCGGCCGTGCGCCCTTTACGCAGATCATTGATCGCCTGATTAATCCGATCTGGCGTCGCGCACGCATCGGTTAAAATTTTTCCAGCGGCACTTGTTTTTTCCAGTGCCAATGCCAACAACAAGCGTTCCGCCGTGACAAACTTGTCGCTGGCTTTGTCTGCGACTTTTTCAGCCGTTTCAAAAACCCGCGCCAATTCAGACGACAGATACAATTGATTGGCTCCACCGCCAGACACCTGTGGGCGCTTGGCAATATCGGCATCAACGGCGATACGCGCCGCTTGGGGCTCACCACCTGCCCTGCCAATCAGGCCTGCAGCCAGTCCTTCACTGTCATCTAACAGCACCTTAAGCAGGTGCTCTGGTGTGACTTGTTGGTGATTTTCACGCGCAGCTAAGCCCTGGGCAGACTGCACAAAGCCTTTGGCGCGATCACTATAGCGCTCAAAATTCATCTTAATCCTCCTCGGCGCATGTCCAGGTTCCAAATGGCAACCAAGATCATGCCGTCATCAAAGAAAATGGTATAGGGTCCCGAACCGTCCCTGAACCCGTCCCCAGAACGTCTCGAGACAGTTCATTGTGGGGCATGGTACGACACCCGATCAATTGAGATATAGGGTCTGGTTGGGGCAGTTAAAGGGCCAAGATCAAACTGCCTTAAATCAGAATCGATTTTAGGCAAATAATTTGATCTATTTAACCATCACAAGCTTGCGCAGTGTTGGGAATCTAAAGAGTTGGATCAACCTGCCTCCGACTAAACGCGGGTTGATCTATGCCAGCAAAAACTAAAAACTTAATGGCGAGCACTTCATGAACACCAACACGTCGGCACGCGTCACAGCGATTTATCGTTACCCGGTGAAGGGCCTGACGCCACAGCCTATGCAAAAAGTCTCCCTGTCGATTGACGAAACGCTGCCGTTTGACCGGGCTTATGCAATTGAAAACGGCAATGGTCGATTTAACCCGCAAGAGCCGCGTCACCTGCCCAAAGTCAATTTTCTGATGCTGATGCGCAATGCGCGGATGGCAACACTGAAAACACGGTTTGACAGCAACACCCATCTATTGAGCATTGAACGCGATGGCAAGGTAGTGGCGCGCGGTCAACTGAACACAGTCCCAGGGCGTGCCATCATCACACAATTCTTGAGCGCTTACTTTGCAGATGACCTGAGGGGTGCACCACAGATTGTTTGTGCACCCGACCACAGCTTTTCTGATGTCGCTGACAAGTGCCTGCACATTGTCAATCTGGCATCGGTGCGCGAACTGGAACGCGTCGCAGCTTCAACGCTCAATCCATTGCGCTTTCGACCCAATGTGATCATCGATACCGGCACGCCGTGGCAGGAACTCGGCTGGGTCGGCAAAGCCATTGCGATGGGGTCCGTTAAGCTCAACGTTTTAAAGCGCACTGAACGCTGCGCCGCCATCAATGTCGACCCCGAGACTGGTCAAAGGGACATGGATTTGCTGGTGCATCTTGCACGCAACTGGAGCCACACTGATTTTGGCATTTATGCCAACGTGGCTGGCGCTGGCGATCTTTCAGTCAATGCACCTGTGACCTTTATTCCCGACAAGGCATAAGCTCACGCATCAGAACATGCAAAGTTTGCAGAGACGGATAGGCCAAGACGAAGCTGTCCACAGCTACCCAGCTGTGGCCTTGCG
>CBDFNK010000003.1:0-24675 GCA_965250205.1 Hyphomicrobiaceae bacterium | reverse complement strand
GTGCCGGCCGTGGCACACTCCTCAGCGATGCCCTTCGCGCCGCCCAGCGCTCAGCAGCGTTTTTTGACGCCGTGTCCATCGCCATCATTGACACCCATCCCGGCCTCAAAAAACAGCAAGCAGAAACACTCAAACACTTTGCGCCACGCATTTCGTGGCCAGAAGAAGTGTTTGCTCTGGAGGCCGTGCCAACTATCCTGATCGCCAATGAATTTCTTGACTGCCTGCCGATTCAACAATTTATTGCAACGCCCGACACCCATCTAGGTTGGCAGCGCCGCCGCGTTGGCGTTGATGCAACGGGTCAGTTACAGTTTATGCTCGGTCGGTTCAAACCGCCCGAGCACGCCAACAAGCTACCCGATGAACTAACCCCACTGGTTAGTGCCCTCAAGGGTGCCAAGGCGGGTGAAATCATCGAAACCCGCTCCCTTGCTGGATCAGAAGCCTCAAACCTCAAAGACTTTGCCTTTGGTGACGGCACAAATGCCGTGCCATTCGCCGGTCTCTTCATTGACTATGGCCACACGCACTCAAGTCGTGGTGATACCCTGCAGGCACTTCGATCACACCGCTATGAGCATCCCCTCACCTCCCCTGGCGAAGCCGATCTCACGGCCCATGTTGATTTTGAACAATTCGCAAAAACAATGCATCAACAGGGCTTTGCAATCGACGGACCTGTCACCCAGAGCGCCTTCCTGGGAAGTCTTGGCATCGTCCAACGGGCATCGCAATTGATCTCCCACAACCCGGATCAAGCAGCTGAAATTGAGACCGCCGTTGCACGATTGCTGTCACCAACCGGCATGGGCGGGCGCTTTCAAACCATAGCGATCCGGTCGCCAGACCTTGCGCCCGTGCCTGGGTTGTCGCCATAACCGTTCTGCATCCGCTCGCGCTCAGCATCCGAAAGAAATTGATCGACCGTCAGAACCCCATGCCCAAACCAATCGAAGCCAAAAATCTCAAATCTCTTGCTGGTATTCGCCATGGCTTTTTCACACGCGAAGGCGGCGTCTCGACAGGTATCTATGCGGGGTTGAACTGCGGGCGCGGATCGGATGATGATCCAGGCCATGTTGCAGAAAACCGTGCCCGCGTAGCGTGTCATCTGGGCGCTCACGCACCAGAGATCGCAACGCCCTATCAAGTCCACGGCACCGATGCGATTGTCCTCGACAGCCTGCCTGACAGAACCGCACTACCTAAAGCAGATGCTGTCGTCACGGCGACGCCGGGTCTCGCCATCGGCATCGTCACCGCTGATTGCGGGCCAGTGATGTTTGCAGATCCGAACGCGGGTGTCGTCGCTGCAGCCCATGCAGGATGGCGCGGGGCGGTTGCTGGCGTGCTCGAAGCGACCGTAACGGCTATGGTTAACCTGGGTGCAAACCGCCAGCACATCCATGCCGCGCTTGGGCCTTGTATACACCAGTCGTCATACGAGGTTGGGCCAGAATTTGAAGCCGAGTTCACCGCCAAGAACCCGGAATACGGCGCATTCTTTGCAGTTTCTCAGCCAGGCAACCGGGCCCGATTTGACCTGCCTGGATTTATTGCTCAAGAATTGCAAAGATGCGGCCTTGCAACCGTTGAGCGCTCAAAACTGTGTACCCACGAGACCGAATCACTTTTCTTCAGCTATCGGCGCACCCAGGCCCGCCGAGAGCCCGATTACGGGCGCCAAATCTCCGCCATTGTTGTGGCTTAACTGCACAATCCACAATTGCGTCGCGTTATCCCGTTGATCAATTAGGGACAACACCAGTTTTGCACTGGAACCGGGTGGACGCTCGCTGGCGGACTGGGTACACGGAATTGTGTGTGTACCGGAATAGTAAGCATCTGCAAGGCCGCAATGTTAGTACGACGGCCGCCGGAAGACAGCGGGTCAAAAATAGGGGGACGTCATTGTGACGACCATTGATACTGCTGCAGCGTGGCGCGTCGTAAAGCCTTTCACGCTTGTAGCGATGGCAATCATCTCGAGCCTTGGTTTGGCCGGGTGTGAAACGGGCAGCAATGTTTTCGGAGCGACTAACACAGGCACACCTGCGTTAACGCAACAAGCGCAATCTGGTCAGCCTTCAGGCAGGGCCAAAGTCACAATTGCACCTGTGATCGGTGCACCCGACGCTGTGGCCAAGCAACTTGCAGCGCAGCTGTCTTCGGAAATCGAACGCAAGAACGTGACTGTGGCCAGGGTGCCTGGCACGCCATCCGATTATACGGTGCGTGGATATATCGTTTCTGCCAAAGAGAGTGTTGGAACGAAAATCTCGTACATCTGGGACCTCACTGACACGCAAGGCAAACGCGTTACCCGTATTACTGGCGAAGAGCTGCTGGCTAATGCATCGGGCACCGATCCTTGGGCAGCGGTCACGCCAGATGTTGTCGGGAAGATTGCCGGAAAAACAGCGTCTTCGATTGCAACGTGGTTGCCATCACAGCAAACCACGTCGGCGATGCTGGCACCTGGTTCACCAACAATTCCTCGGGCCACATCACCAAGCCTACCGACACCTGTAGTGGCAGCAACACCAGCCGCAGGCGTAGCCCTGACGCCGCGGCCAACACCTATCGCGACCAACACAACCGGCTCTATCACACAGCCCGGGAAGCTGCTCGCAATGGTGCCAAGCGTTACCGGTGCACCAGGTGATGGTGGTGTCTCGCTCACCGGAGCGCTTCAGCGCGAGTTGGCCAGAAAAGGCGTTGCACTTTCAAACGCGCCAAGTGGTCAGACCTACACAGTTGCTGGCAACGTTATTGTTGGCCAGGGCAAACAAGGTAAACAGCCAATCCAAATCGCTTGGAATGTGAAAGACCCAACGGGCAAGAAACTCGGCACCGTTTTGCAAAAGAACGAGATCCCTCAGGGCTCGCTCGACGGGGCCTGGGGCCAAACAGCTGATGCAGCGGCAGTTGCTGCGGCTCAGGGCATCTTAAAGCTGCTGCCACAGCCAAACTGACCAGCAGGACAAGAACATAATGGGCACCCTGCAAATAGATCACACACGCAGCGCCCACCTGCTTAAATCACACCAACAATCGGCCCCACAGCTGTTTACAGTTGTGGGGCCGATTGTTAGAAGCCGCGTCATAAATCTGACTTGGAGCAAAGCCCGTGCCCTTCGATTCCCGCGAATGCAATGGTCGTAGTTCCCAGAGCATGAAAGTCGTCGCCGGCAACTCCAACCGGCCGCTTGCAGAAGCGATTAGCAATTATCTCGACACGCCGTTGACCAAAGGATTGGTCAAGCGTTTTGCAGACTTGGAAATCTTCGTTGAGATCCAAGAGAACGTGCGCGGTCAGGACGTGTTTATCGTCCAGTCAACTTCGTTTCCCGCCAACGACAACTTGATGGAACTGTTGATCCTGATTGATGCGCTAAAGCGCTCATCGGCCATGCGGGTCACAGCCGTCATTCCATACTATGGTTATGCGAGACAGGACCGCAAACCAGGTCCGCGCACACCCATCTCAGCCAAGCTGGTCGCTAACTTGTTGGAGCGTGCGGGTGTCGATCGCGTGTTGACGCTTGATCTCCACGCTGGCCAGATCCAAGGTTTCTTTGACATTCCAACTGACAACTTGTTTGCCGCGCCCATCTTTGCGCGCGATATTCAAGAACATTCCAACGCCAAAGATGTTGTCATCGTTTCGCCTGATGTCGGCGGTGTGGTCCGCGCCCGCGCACTTGCCAAACGCATCAAAGCACCGATCGCCATTTGCGATAAGCGTCGCGAAAAGGCTGGCGTGTCTGAGGTCATGAATGTCATTGGTGAAGTGGCAGGTAAGCGCTGCATTCTCATTGACGACATTGTCGATTCAGGTGGCACGCTGGTGAACGCCGCTGAAGCACTATTGAAGAATGGTGCAACCGATGTTCAGGCCTATATCACCCACGGAGTGCTCTCCGGTGGTGCCGTCAGTCGGGTGCAAAATTCACCCCTTGAATCGCTGGTAATCACAGACTCGATTCTGCCAACCGAAACCATTAAGGCCGCAGACAACATCCGCGTGCTTTCGATAGCCAGCCTCATTGGTGAAGCCATATCGCGCACAGCGCGCTCTGAAAGTGTCTCCAGCCTGTTCTATTAGGCCAGGAGAAGGCTTTCCCGCTCAAGGCTTAAAGCAACTCTGAGCTGGCAACGCGGGCCCGACAGGTCACCGCTTTTGATACCGCCTCAGCCTGCGACCGTTCCCCGTTTGCCATTTTGAGCGTCGCCCCTTATAACGCCCCCACCTCAGCTAACGGTTGAGGTGCGCTGTGCGGCACCCTTGGAGGCCCAGGCGCTGGATATTGGCCCTCAAGGGGCCTTTTTTCATTGGAGAAAGCCCATGGCATTCGAGCTCATTGAGCTGAAAGCTACGGCGCGCGAACGTGTCGGCAAGGGGGCCGCACGTCAAGCTCGTCGTGACGGACAGATACCCGCGGTGATTTATGGCGGCAACAAACCGCCAACACCCATTTCTTTGGATCATCATGAGTTGGCGCAGCAGGTCAAAAAAGGCCACTTCACGTCAACCGTTGTCGAGGTCAGCCTTGGCGGCAAAAAAGAGAAGGTGATTCCACGCGACATCCAGCTTCATCCTGTTCGAGATACCCTGGTTCACGTTGACCTTTTGAGAATTGGTGCCGACGGCGTCATTCGTGCCGCTATCCCAGTACGCTTCTTAAACGAAGCTAATTCACCGGGCCTGAAACGCGGGTGGTGTTCTCAACGTTGTACGCCATGACATTGAGGTATTCTGCCCCTACGATCGTATGCCTCCCTTCTTCGAGGTTGACCTTGATGGCCTCGAAATTGGTGCCACGATCCACATGTCATCAGTAACTCTGCCGGACGGTATCAAACCGGTCATCGCTGACCGCGACTTCACGGTCGCCACGATCCAGGGCGCAGTGAAACAAGAAGTTGAAGAAACACCTTCTGAAGCAGATGCAGCAGCTGACGTCGATGACCAAGAAAAAACTGAGGGCGACGCAGCCACAGATGCTGACGGCGACGACAAAAAGTAAAACAGCCTTTGCGGTTGGCGCTCGTGTAAATAAGTGCCAACCGCCCGCCCTTGTGGTGCATCCTATTTCAGGGCCGCCATATTTAGGAGCTTAGTGGCGATGAAACTTTTTGTAGGCCTTGGCAATCCCGGCCGCGACTATGCCAAACACCGCCACAACGTTGGCTTTATGGCGGTTGAACAGATTGCTGACCACAATAACTTTGGGCCATGGAAAAATCGCTTCCAAGGTGAAGTGAGTGATGGACGCCTAGATGGCGAACGCATCTTAGTGCTCAAACCACAAACCTACATGAATGAATCCGGGCGCTCTGTTGCGGCTGCCGCGCGTTATCTCAAAATAGCGCCAGAAGATGTCGTGGTGTTTTACGATGAGATCGATCTCGCCGCTGGCAAACTCAAAGTAAAGGTAGGCGGCGGCAATGCGGGCCACAACGGGTTGCGGTCGATCAGCCAACACTTTGACAACGACTATCAGCGCATCCGCATTGGCGTTGGCCACCCCGGCAACAAATCGCAAGTTGCCAACTATGTATTGTCCAACTTTGCCAAAGCTGACCTGACATGGCTTGAACCGATGCTGAACGAGATCGCCAAAGCCGCTCCACTTTTGGCAAACGATCAAAGCGACCGCTTTTTGTCGGACGTCGTTCGCGCGGTGCAGCCTGAGAAGCCAAAAAAGCCATCGGGGTCTGCGGAAAAAAATGACGCCAAGGCCCAGTCGAATCCTGCAAAGCAGCCCCAAAAAACAAACCCAAACGGCGATAGACCGGGCAAAGTCAACCAAGCGGGATCACCCCTCGCCGAGGGATTGAAGTCCTGGTTTCGTAACGGCTTGAAAGGCGACTAGGCCTGATTGGATCCTCAGCGCCCCATTTAAGCATATGTTTTTATTGTCTTTTTTGATGCCGTCCCGCGGCAATCCCTTGGCGCTGAAAATTCCATTGGGCCTGCCGCCAGCCCTGCCCTAACCAATATTGCGAGAAAGCGCCGCCCTCGCCACGGTTTAGCGCTAGACATGGCTTATAATTTGAGTGGCGAACAGCGCGGGCCCTAAACCATCTCGGTGCTGAAACAACCGATGACGACCAGTGAAGGCATGACGAACACAACGGTAGCATCAGCTGATCCAAAACATTGGAGCCTATCCAGCAACGACAACCGCGATGAGCGTTGGCGCAACCGCTGCTGCATGTGTTTGTTTTTCCCAACAGTACGCGACATGGGCCTAGCGCTCAGTTCGCTGTTGTTAATGGTCTTTGTCGGTTTCTGGGTCATTTCCGATGGTGTCATCAGTTACACGCGCGCCATTGACCATCCCGGTTGGATGACATTGGTTCGGCGCACTGCCAATTCTATTGTTTTCCAGGTGGAAGGTTTCGACAAACAAAACCGGCGTGGCCTGTTTGATGTTGTTGTCTTAAAGAAACAATTTCTGTGGGTGCGCTCCAGTTACAATCAACTAGAACGCAATGGCGTTGTCATTCCGCTGACGACATTTTCTGAAACTGTTCTTGATCGCGACGTGCGCTACGCCCTTGAATCAGCCTTAGATGTTGTAGCTGTTGGCACAGCATCACAAGAAGGCGTCGCCAAGGTGGAAGTTGCACGGGCTAACCGACGTGCGCGTGAAACGGCAAAATTGATCAAATCCACCGTCGCAAAAGACGTGCCGATCTGGGTCCTCAATCTCGGCCAATATCGCGACCCGTGTGAAAATTGTGAAGCTGTTGAAACCAGCTGGCAACGCCCGTTCATTGTCATCGCCGTCGTCAAGAAAGACAAAAACCTCAATTTAAAAGAGGCATTGCGTGATGCGATGAGTGGACGCTCAAAGCTGCCAAGCCTGCGCCGATATTCTGACTTCAAGTTCCTGCGCTACCACTAAAATTACTGTTGTAGGTTGGCGAGCTCGTCACATCGTCAGATAATGTCGAACCCAACTTTACCCGAGCCTGGTCTGAGTGTTGTACAAACCGACACCAGCTTGACTTGGTTGTTGGCACCTCCAACATTGGTTTACCGAGTGTTGGCACCTCCAACACCGGTTTGCCGAGTGTTGGCACCTCCAACACCGGTTTGCCGAGTGTTGGCACAAAGAGCTGCTAAGCGGCAACGCGCCCATTGATTGGGCGCGAAAGACGGTGTAGCCCAGCCCAACGACTTCCAGCGCGAAAAGGGCTTCAAATGGGATTTAAATGCGGCATTGTGGGTTTGCCTAACGTTGGCAAATCAACGCTCTTTAATGCGCTCACTGCAACGGCTCAGGCTGAAGCAGCCAACTATCCATTCTGCACCATTGAGCCCAATGTCGGCGAAGTTGGCGTGCCTGACCCGCGTCTCGACAAGCTGGCAGCCATCGCGAAATCCGCTGAGATTATTCCAACGCGCTTAACGTTCGTTGATATCGCAGGCCTGGTGCGCGGCGCCTCGAAAGGCGAGGGCCTTGGCAATCAGTTTCTGTCCCACATCCGCGAAGTCGACGCCATTGCCTACGTGCTCAGGTGTTTTGAAGACGATGACATCACCCACGTTGATGGCAAGATTGACCCACTGGCAGATGCCGAAACGGTTGAGACAGAACTCATGCTGGCCGATCTTGAATCACTCGAGAAACGTTTCTCCAATCTCGAAAAACGAGCCAATGCTGGCGACAAGGAAGCCAAAGCCGAAGTCACCGTAATGGCCAAGGTGTTGGCATCCCTGCGCGATGGCAAACCGGCGCGCGCGACCGATATTTCTGATGAAGAAAATGCCCTCTATCAGACCATGCAATTGCTCACCGCCAAACCTGTCCTTTATGTCTGCAATGTCGATGAAGCCTCTGCTGCAGCGGGCAACGCACATTCAAAAGACGTCGCACAACGGGCAGAAAAAGAGGGTGCCGTTGCTGTCAGCATTTCAGCAAAAATTGAAGCCGAACTGGCAGGGCTCGAAGTGGAGGAGCAAACCGCATTCCTGTCCGATATGGGACTTGATGAACCCGGTCTTAACCGACTGATCCTGGCGGGCTATCAATTATTGGATCTCATCACCTATTTCACGGTCGGCCCAAAAGAAGCGCGCGCGTGGACGGTAGAGAAAGGCACCAAGGGGCCCCAGGCCGCCGGCGTCATTCACACCGATTTTGAAAAGGGATTCATTCGCGCCGAGACCATCGCCTATGAGGCCTATGTCGAGCTTGGTGGTGAAGTCGGCGCGAAAGAAGCTGGCAAAATGCGCCTTGAAGGCAAAGAGTACGTTGTTGTCGACGGCGACGTCATGCACTTCAGGTTTGCCAATTGAGTGAAAAGCTTAGGCTTTGTGGAGCAGCACGCCCCAACCTCACGCCAGCGGCCTTTTTCAACATGCTGGGTCTTGCCTTGGCTCTGCCCATCACCTAAGCCGGTAGCGCACGATCCCGTAGCTCAGCCGGATAGAGCATCTGCCTTCTAAGCAGTTTGAAGTGGTCTAACTTATTGATTTATAAAGATAAAATGTTTTCAATGGGTCGTGAACACCCCATGAACAAAGGGGCAGATTGAAAATCTTATTCTGTATGATGATTTTCAGTAGTGTTCTTTATTTTTTGAGGCAGTAATTTAGAGCACGTCTGACTTAAGAAGAATCGTTCTTTGATTCCTTTTTTGTGCGAACAGTGATTCATCATACGTGCTGGTGAGGAGGCATGCATGCATGCATACATACATGGCCAAACCAGCTTCAAATGATGTTCGCAAACGCGTCGTGATGGCAGTTCTCGCAGGGCAATCGTCGCGGGCGGTTGCCGAACGTTTCAACGTTGCACCCTCAAGCCCGTCGAAGTGGACGCAGCACTACCGCGACAGCGGATCGTTCGGGCCGCGCCAAATGGGTGGGCATCGTCGTGCGCTTCTCGAGCCTCACAAAACTTTTATCATGACGCGGGTCGCTGAGATGCCTCATGTGACGGTACGGGGCCTTGAGAGACGAGCTGGCGGAACGCGGTGTCAAGGTGACGCACGATACGGTCTGGCGATTCCTGCGCAACCACAGGCTGAGCCATAAAAAAAAGCCTGTACGCCGATGAGCAAAACCGCAGCGATGTCGTTTGCAAACGCAAACGCTGGAAAAGTGTTCAACAGCACGTCGCGCCGGAGCGCCTTGTCTTCATTGATGAAACCTGGATCAAAACCAACATGGCGCCGTTGCGTGGGTGGGGGCCAAAAGGCGCGCGTCTTTATGGTTTTGCAGCGGACGGACGGGTGGCACACTTTGACGTTTTGACGTTTCTTGCAGCCCTGCGGGTCGATGTCCTGACACAACCCTGCGTTATCGACGGCCCGATCAACGGAGAACTTTTTCGGTGTTATGTCGAGCAGTTTCTTGTGCCCACTCTGCGTCCGGGAGATATTGTCGTTCTCGATAATCTCAGCAGTCACAAATCGCATGCCGTGCGTCAGGCGGTTCGTGAGGTCGGCGCGAATCTGGCGTTCCTGCCAGCCTATTCGCCCGACCTCAACCCGATCGAGCAGATGTTCGCCAAGATCAAACACTGGATGCGCATGGCCGAGGCGCGCACAGTTGATAAGCTATGGGACCACATCGGCGAACTGCTGAGCCGCTTTCCACCCGAAGAATGCGCCAACTATCTCGCAAACGCAGGATACGCTTCCATCTAAGTCATACACGCTCTAGCGCGCTCGCGCTTAGCCTTGTAGAGTCACCTCAACTAATTTTTCAAACGAGGTCTTCCATCCGCCCATAAGCTGGTTATGCTGGTGGCCATCTCACGCTTGATCACGGGTCAAGCTGGGCCATGCGCGTCGTGCATGAAGTCTGTCATTTTGTTGAGTTGAAAGTTGCGTCCATGAGTGTTCGTCGCCGTGCCAGTCAGGCAAAGGCCGAAAATTGTGTGTTGGTCGGAGAATGCGTCAAGTATCTCAGGTCTCTGCCCGATGAAAGCGTTGATCTGGTTTTTGCGGATCCGCCCTATAATCTACAGCTCTCCAAACAACTATTGCGCCCCAACAACACGCGTGTTGATGGGGTTGACGATAGTTGGGATCAATTTGCGAGCTTTGCAGACTATGATGCGTTCTCCAAAGCGTGGCTTGCTGAATGTCGCCGCGTCCTAAAGCCCAATGGCGCACTTTGGGTGATCGGCTCCTATCACAACATTTTCCGCCTGGGTGCCACGTTACAAGATCTCGGCTTTTGGATTTTGAACGATGTTGTGTGGCGCAAGACAAATCCGATGCCAAACTTTCGCGGTCGCCGTTTCACAAACGCTCATGAGACCTTGATCTGGGCATCAAAGGAGCAAAGCGCGCGCTACACCTTCAACTATGAGAGCTTGAAGGCGATGAATGATGATTTGCAAATGCGCTCAGATTGGTTGTTCCCAATATGCTCTGGCCCAGAACGACTCAAAGATGACACAGGGCGCAAAGCACACCCGACACAAAAGCCAGAAGCACTGCTCAGTCGCATCATCCTCGCCTCGACCGTGATTGGCGACACGGTATTGGATCCGTTTTTTGGCACCGGCACAACAGGTGCCGCTGCCAAACGGCTTGGGCGCAAATGGATTGGCATTGAACAAGACCCGGACTACGCCAAGGCGGCCACGGAACGTATTGCGGCTGTGAAAAGATTGCCGCCGTCTTCACTTGAAACCATGCGTTCAAAACGTGCTGAGCCTCGTGTTCCATTTGGTACGCTGATTGAACTTGGAATCATAAAACCGGGTGCCGCCATTTTTGACGGTCGCAAACGGTATCGCGCGGAAGTCAAGGCAGATGGCACGGTGGCCCTTCCCGGCATGCAAGGATCCATCCATCGCGTTGGCGCAGAGGTTCAAGGTAAATCTGCATGCAACGGCTGGACATTCTGGCATTTCGAGCGACGTGGGAAGCTGCGTCCAATTGATGAACTGCGCCAGAAGGCCAAGTTTCAATTGGGCCTCGTGCCAAAAGCACTGGCTGTCGCAGCCGAGTAGTACCCTCACCGGCCTGGCGCGCAGGTTCTCGTGTTGCAAAGGTTGTGCGCATTAGCTGTGATGCCCCTGGCGAACAAGCGACGTCGCGCTTACCATGCGCTATGGTTCACACGGTCTATCGATCGCCTAAGGAGGGTGCTTGGTGTTCAATTCCACATCAATGTGCGTGTCATGGCGCCATCACACCGTCGCGGTTCTGGTGTGCGCCTTAGTTTGTGCGTTGGCACCAAGCCGTTATCTGGCCGCTGAAACCACGCGGGCAGACAAAATATCTGAAGCCGAACAAGCAAACCAAACCGCCAAGCTTTTTGACGACATCTGCTATTCCAATCTTCCTGAGTTTTTGCCGATCACAAAGCTTGCAAAAAAACATAAGTGGAAGCCAGTTACGGGCAACCCACTCAAGGCCTATGCCCCTGAAGTGCCACCCGACCAACTCCAGGCGTGGTCATTCCTGAAAGATGGAGTAAAATTTCAGGTCGCAATCTCCTCAGGCAACGCTGACAAGGCCTTGCAAGACACCTTCCCAGCTTTTGGAAAGTCGCGCGCCTTTGCCTGTAGCCTTATCCTGCCGGGCCGCATTGCACAGTCCGCCATGGACCAAGCTCTTCAAAATCTGGTCGGACGGCGCGCCGACTTGCGCTATGACGCTGGGCTGTTCAAAGTCCGTTTCTGGAGTGGGATCACGGATCAACTGGCGGCCCTGATGTATCACTACAAGCCAAAATCTGGGGCCCCTGGCGGGCTGATCTCGTTCGTTGTGCTCAAAAATGAGGACTTTTGACCTCATTTTCCGTCCAGCTACCGACAGTGTTGCCGCGCCCCATTGACGTGCCAACCAACGGGTGGTGTACCAAGAGTAATATGGATCATACCGCTTCAAATTCCCACCATCTGAAATTGCCCAACGTGCTGACCTATGCGCGCATCGCAGCAGTGCCCGCGCTTGTTGCGTGCCTTTTCTTCCTGAAGGGCGACACGGCACGCTGGTCGGCGCTGGCCATCTTTGTTGCCGCCAGTATAACTGACTGGCTTGACGGCTATTTGGCACGGGCTTGGCAACAGCAATCCGAGCTTGGCCGAATGCTCGACCCGATTGCTGACAAGCTACTTGTTGGAGCTACGTTGATGTTGTTGGTCTACGATCAAACCATCACCGGAATTTCAATCTGGGCGGCGGTGATCATCCTGTGCCGCGAGATTTTGGTATCTGGCCTTAGAGAATTTCTTGCTGAACTAAACGTCAAAATACATGTCACCGAACTCGCCAAATGGAAGACAACCGTTCAAATGATCGCGCTTGGCGTTTTGTTGGCCGGTGCGGCTATTGATAAGATCTTTCCGGGCACCTCAACGGTCGGGCTAGCATTTTTGTGGCTTGCAGCCCTGCTGACATTGTGGACCGGCTATGACTATCTCAAAGCCGCAGTTCGCCATGCCATGGAGCGTTAGGTCATGCCAGACACCACCAACAGCGCATTGCAGTTACGTTATTTCGCTTGGGTTCGTGAGAAAATTGGTCGGGCGCAAGAAACGCGCACGGTGCCTGATACTGTGATCACTGTTGATGATCTGATGAAATGGCTGAAAACGCAGGGCTCGGAATACGAGGCAGCGTTTGCCAAACCCGATGTCATCCGCATCGCCATCGACCAAAAACATGTTAAAAATAATATCGCCTTGGGTGATGGCCAAGAAGTTGCTTTTTTCCCTCCTGTAACAGGCGGATAATTGTCGGCGGGATTAACGATGAGGAAAGCGGCTTTTGCGCGCATTTCGGCGCAAAATTGAATGGCCCAAACACGCGACAAAGGAAAGTCAAACCACTGTGAGTGTTCGGGTTCAAGCTGAAGATTTTGATGTTGCCGGTGAATTGAAGGCAATGACAGCCGGGCGCACGGACATCGGTGCCTGTGTGTCCTTCACTGGCCTCGTGCGCGGTGAAGCTGGCGGCAAAGAGCTACTGGATATGGCGTTGGAACACTATCCCGGTATGACCGAAGCCGAGCTTCAGCGCATCGAAACTGAAGCCAATGCGCGTTGGCCATTAAATGCCAGCCTGATTGTCCACCGAATTGGAGAATTGAAGCCCGGCGCGCAGATCGTTCTGGTGATCACCGCCTCCCCGCATCGCCATGCCGCCTTTGAAGCCGCCCAGTTCATAATGGATTTTCTAAAATCAGACGCCCCGTTCTGGAAAAAAGAAACCCTAGGCTCAGGAGAGGCAGACTGGGTCTCGTGCCGCGATAGCGATGCTACCGCCAAGTCGCGCTGGCAAAAGTCCTAGAGCGTTGCGCCTTTTCTCGTACACAGCGAAGCTATTTGCGCGACGCTCTATCCCATGGCTCTATCCCATGACTGGCGATCAACTTATCTGCTCAAAGTCGCGTTCCAACGTTTCGTAGGTTGATCTAGTGACGCCTGTGTACGCCGGAGCGGGGCCGCAATCACCAACAAACGGACCCTGCCCCTTCTGCCCCCAACAAGCCCAAGATTAAGGGGCAGCCCAGCACCTGAGGCCCCCGTGGGTGGCAACGATCACCGGCGAACCGGCCCAAAACATCAAAGTCGAATCAAGTCCTTAAGCGTGTGTTAACCCTGCCAGCCCCATAACCTTAACATTGCCTGACACTGTCCTGGAAAAGGCCATCTTTCCGGGTAATTGTTCAATAACTCCACAAAGTTGGAACTAGGTTGCGTAGACGGGGGTCGATTGAAATGGGTTTCGGGCCAATGCGGCAGATCTTGCCGCATTCAGCGGCGTTTGCCGCGCTTATGGTGCTGGGCACCACTGCATCTCATGCAGAAGGCTTCATGGAAATGTGGTCGCGCATGTTGTCGCCCTCCGCATCCCAAAGCGCTGCTGAACAAGCAGCCGATCTTGAAGCTCAAAAAAAGCGAACACGTTTTCGCATCGGTCTTGAAAAGCACGTAGAATTCCAAGTCTTTTCGCTCGCCAGCCCTAACCGCGTGGTGGTGGAACTCCCCAACGTAAAACTTCGACTGCCACCTGCATTGAGTGGGCGTCCGGTTGGTCTCGTCAAAGCCTTTCGCGGAGGCAAGTCATCCCCTGGCAGCTCACGGATTGTTATCGAAGTCACCGAACCAGTGATCGTGGAAAAAGCCATCATTCAAGCGGCAGAACACGGACCGGGCAAAGAACTGGCGCTCGATATAATTCCCGTGTCGCCGGCACCCGTTATAAAAACGGCAGCACCAAAACAGCCAAGACGTAATATTCCACGGCCAACCTATAGCCTTGGCGCAGGTCGCTTACAGCCACCATTGCCTGCCAGAGCTCAGCGCCCATCAGAAATTCGGGCCAACTCCTACAAACCCGTTATCGTCATTGACCCGGGCCATGGCGGACATGATTCAGGGGCGAAAAAAAACGGCGCTGTCGAAAAAAAGGTCGTTCTCGCATTTGGAAAAATGCTGCGCGACAAGCTCGAAGCAACTGGGCGCTACAAAGTTTTGATGACTCGCGATACTGATGTGTTCATCAAGCTGTCTAAGCGCGTCGACTTCGCAGAACGCCATAAAGCCAATCTGTTTATGGCCATTCACGCCGACTATGCCCGCTCTTCTGCAAGCGGTGCCACGGTCTATTCCTTGCGCGACTCACTCGCCAAGGGCCTCAGCCGCAGGACGCAACGCAAATCTGGTTCCAATCTGTTGACACGAAATGAATTAGCCAAAGTGAAACGTGCACGTGGCAATGTCTCTGTCGTTAAGGGCTTTTTATCAGATCTCGCCAAACGCGAAGTTGATGCCACCAGAGACCGCACCGCGTTGTTTTCAAAGTCCATCGTCAACTATATGGGCCGCTCGACTACGATGCGTCGCAAGCCCCACAAGAGCGCAGGCTTCCGCGTTCTCAAAACACAAAAGTTTCCGTCTGTATTGATTGAGCTTGCCTATGTGACCAATAAGAAAGACGCTAAAAAATTGAATTCCAATCGCTGGCGCAAGAAGGTTGCAAACTCGCTCACCCAAGCAGTTGACGATTACTTTGGACAACAAATCGCAGCCTTCCCCATGTAAAATTGGCCCTATGTAATAGTCGGAGCAATCGCAATCTCTTTGCATTGGTCCCCAAAATTAAAAGGCCGGTCGTAGGACCGGCCTTTATTTATTTGTGGCCAGCGTTGCTGACTAAAGTGAACTAGATACTACTTGGAGGATGAAAAAGTTTAAAGCGCCAGAGCAAAACAAGATACCAGTAGGGATCAAAGTGTGTGGTCCGTTGAGCCCCCTCCTGGTTCAAAGTTGGGATGAGAAATATGCGGAGATGCCTTAGCATTGCGAACTCCATCGTCGCGAGTGCTCCGTGTCTCGACGCTCAGACAGGCCAATGTGTGCAACGCGAAATGCGCCAGACCTGGGACGGCTTGGGGATCATAAACTGCACATTGGCGAGTGAAGACACGGGATGGTTGGACGGCCTCAAAAGGGTGAGCCCATGCGTTGCTGCCAGATGTTCCCTCGCGCGGCTCCGTCCGGCGCCGACACCCATCTAAGCGAGCTGGTCTGCCAAGTGGTTTCAAAACCTGGCCTAGGAAAATCAAGAGGTCTTCTTCCCTTGCTGTCCTAACGCACGCACTCCCTCCACCTGAAGGGCAAAAAGCGCTTCAGATGCAACCAGTTGCAGAGTTATCCACAGCCAGTCCCCTAGATTTATCGTGATTCGTACAACAGAGCGATGACTGGTCTCGCCCCAACCCGTAAATGGGGGATACAACTGTGGCCTGCAAACCATGCTTTGTACCGGACGGGACGGGACACAGGTTAGGCGATCGCGCCGACTAGGCCACTGGGCCCGACGCCAAGGGCCCTGGCTCGGACCTTTCAGAGAATGAGCCGCGCCTCTTAAGCGGTGCCACCTGTTTCTGCCGCTTGGGCGGCATCTTGCACCGCGTCCTGCACCTTTTCAAAGGCGCGCACCTCAATCTGGCGAATGCGCTCCCGCGACACACCAAATTCGTGACTCAGCTGTTCCAGCGTTTGCGGCGACTCTGCCAAGCGTCGCGCTTTAAAGATGGTGCGCTCGCGATCATTAAGGATCTTGAGGGCGCTCGCCAAATAATTGCGGCGGTGTTCCAGCTCTTCACTATCTGCCAACACCTCTTCTTGTGTCGGGCTATTGTCTGTGAGCCAATCCTGCCATTCGCCCGTTGCGTCATCAGCCTTCAATGGTGCGTTAAGTGAGGAGTCACCACCAAGGCGACGGTTCATCGACACCACGTCGGCTTCAGACACACCGAGTTGCTCGGCGATCTTCTTGACATGATCCGGTTTTAGATCACCATCGTCCAAGGCCTGCAACTTGCTCTTGGCGCGGCGCAAATTAAAGAACAACTTCTTTTGCGCAGCTGTGGTGCCCATTTTAACAAGGCTCCATGAGCGCAGCACATATTCCTGGATCGACGCGCGTATCCACCACATGGCATAGGTTGCAAGTCTGAAGCCTTTGTCGGGCTCAAACTTCTTCACCGCCTGCATCAGTCCAACATTGCCTTCCGAAATCACCTCGCCAATTGGCAGGCCATAGCCTCGATAGCCCATAGCAATTTTGGCCACCAAACGAAGGTGCGAGGTGACAAGCTTGTGGGCCGCATCGGTGTCGTCGTGCTCTTTCCAACGCTTGGCGAGCATATACTCTTCATCGGGCTCAAGCATCGGGAACTTGCGAACATCCGCAAGATACCGCGACAGACCCGTGGTTGAACTCGGAACTGTAGGAACCCTATTTGTGGCCATATCCCTCTTCTTTCACCTTCGAACAGACGGTGCGCCAAATCCACGTTTAAAGCGCTTATGGATCGCGCGAACAGGACCACCCAGAACCAATTATGGTGCCTCGAATGGCGGGCGACCGTCATACACCCTGGCTTGCGTCAAGCTCAAGGCATAGATTATCAGCGATCGATCACGTTACATCACAACTTGTTAAGGAAATGGGATTTATTTGGCCCAATTCAAGGGCCTGACCGGCGTTTCTAGGCAGTATTTAAGGGGCCATACAGCTATTTTGCCAATTTTCTTAGCGGCCACCTAGCGCCAAGAATTGTCGCTTTTTTCGCTGACGGATGGCTCTTCAAACTCAATGTGATCACTCCAAGCGCCGCCCGCTTTTGCCCGGTCCGTGGAATCGCCACGATTGAGGCTTGGAAAAAGAGCCACCACTGCAAAGATCAACAATGCGCCAAGAGCCATGAACACCCCACCAAAACCCTGCATCATTTCACTGTTGGCATTACTCAGAAGCATCATCGCAACAAAAAAACCTATTACTGCTAGCTTGAACCGAAAATCCATAACCGCACCTGGATGTCATGTGTTTTAAAAAACCAAGCATATCCTGAGAGGGGTTAATCAATCCTGACCTCAACCCTTGGTGCAAAAAATTGGCAACCAATATCCTGCGCCAAAAACTCAAATTTTGAGCAAATTAATACAATACCTTATGCGTCTACCTCGAGCGCGTCTTTGACGGCACAAAGATCGCGTGGCAATGCGCTTTCAAAGTGCATTGGCATTTGTGTTGCCGGATGCTCAAATCCAAGGCTTACAGCGTGCAAGGCTTGACGCGCAAGCGCTAAAATCGCCGACTGAGCCGAGGGAGACAATCGATTGACCTTGGCTTTAAATCCCGCCCCATAAACCGGATCTCCAATGAGGGGATGGCCTACATGGGTCATGTGCACACGGATCTGATGCGTGCGTCCGGTCTCAAGGCGTGCCGTCACCAGACTGGCGATGGACCGCCCAACGGAATCGGTAAACACCTTGCCGACTTCATAATGTGTTACCGCTTCCTGGCCGTGCTCATCGGAAACGACCGTCATCTTGGTGCGATTGGACTTCGAGCGCGCAAGATGTGCTGCGATGGTACCTGTCGGCCGATCAAATGTGCCCCAAACCAAAGCTTGATAGGTACGCTCCAATTTGCCGTCGCGACCGTGGGCGGCAAATTGAGCCGCGAGACCGCGATGGGCACGATCTGTTTTGGCCACAACCAGCAAACCGGATGTGTCTTTGTCCAAACGATGGACTATGCCGGGTCGGCGCTCACCGCCAATGCCTGAGAGACTGTCACCGCAATGTGCAATCAGCGCATTGACAAGCGTGCCCGTACGGTTGCCAGGAGCTGGGTGGACAACGAGGCCTGCCGGTTTGTCGATAACGATCAACGCATCATCTTCATAAACAACATGAAGTGCGATCTGCTCTGCTTCAGGCCGTGCCGGTGTCGGCTCGGGAATGGTCAGCATGATAAGATCGCCCGCTTTGACCTTGGCGCCTGGGTCTAAAACAACCTGTTCGGTGACAAGTACAGCGCCCTGGCGCACCAGGACTTGCAGACGTGACCGGCTCATGTCCGCAACCTGCTCGGTCAGCACATGGTCAAGGCGGCGGCCGACGTCCGTGTCCGAAACGACAATCTCAACAGGGTCTAGATATGGATCTTGGATCATTGCGCAGCTGCTTTAGCACTGCAAAACACTTGCCGCCACTGTAGAAGCTGTGATGCAACGCGTTGTGGACGTGGTTGACGACACCTGAGACGTACCCCATATTTTGTCGCATGAGGCCAAACTGGTCGTGTTTGCTCATCGCGAATGCCCCATTCCTCTAGTGGCCTAGGACGCCTACCTCTCACGCCGGTAACACGGGTTCAAGGTTTCTCCCGAACGGGGCCCACACACTTCGTGTGATATTTTATTTATCTCACGCGCCAAACGCGCTCCGACGGGGCGGGCTCGTCGCAAGATCCGAAAAGTGGGAACCGGTTTTCGGAACAATCGAGCGACTAGGCAAGCCCCGGCGACGCAGTCGCGTCACTTAGCGATGTTTAAGTCATCCGAACGTCGCAGCGTCTCTCCGAATGTACCGGCAAACACACATCAGCTTTCTGCTGCTCGTCAGAGGTCACTCTTGGATCATGGCGGTAGAGAGATAAAACAGGTCGAGAGCGATCAAAATAGAGGCCTGATCGAGGTATCCATTGTTTTTCAATTTCAGATATCAGTCCTGACATGTAGTCATAAGTCGCAACGTTCTTATGCATCATATACGCACCGCCACCGAACGTATGAATCTGCATACTCTCCCAGTCTGTCTGTCTCCACGACCTGGGTACTCGAACGCCTGCAGTATATTTTTTGATGCACTCTTGATCGTCTGCTGTCATATCGTATGACAGGCCAAACCCCATACCATTGGGTTCATGGTGCTGCCCACGGTCCAACCATTCAAACAGCTGAGTCCAAGCGCTTTGCTCTGAGGAGCTGTACGGGCCAACAGTACTTATGACCGCGAGCTCGCACGGCTTTAAATACACGATTTTGGTGTCCGCGGTCATGATGCACCTCGCTGCTCAATATTGACCAGCAGCTAACCTAGTCTAAGAAAATGGAAAACTTGTTTGATAGTCCGGTCAATATTGCATCGAATTTAGATTGATTTTTATCTATCCCGTTCGTACCGCCAATGTGACTGAAACAAGCGCGGACTATGAGGCCCCTTCGGGGGAAATTACGCGCCCTCACTCCAGTTCCTTCGTCTTCAAGAACTGAATGAATTCGTTTTTCTCAATTTTAAAATCGAGGTCCCAGGCGCTTTTTGCCATGAACACAGGATCGCCATCGCGGTCGGTCATCACCGCCGACGGATTAGATGATGTAAACGCTTTAATCACCGCCTCATTTTCCGCCTTCATCCAGCGCGCAGTTGCAAAGGGCGTTTCTTCAAAATCGATATCAACTTTATATTCGTTCTTTGCGCGGTCTTTGACGACTTCGATCTGCAAAATACCAATAACTCCGACAACCCACTGCGAACCAATATCTGGTTTAAAAATCTGGATGACGCCCTCTTCAGATAAATCCTGCAACGCCTGGCGCATTTGTTTGACTCGCGTTGTATCACGCAACAAAACACGTTTGAGAATTTCAGGCGCGAAAACAGGAAGGCCCGTAAAGCGAAGTTCTTCGCCCTCTGTAAATGTATCTCCGACACGAATAGTGCCATGATTTGGAATACCAATCACGTCACCAGCGCCTGCTTCTTCAGCAATTTCGCGGTCATTGGCCATGAACATAATCGGAGAGTGGATCATCACGTCTTTGCCGGTACGGACCTGGCGTAGTTTCATGCCGCGACGGAAGTCACCCGAACACAGCCGCATAAAAGCGATGCGATCTCGGTGGTTTTTGTCCATGTTGGCCTGCACTTTAAAGATGAAACCGGAAACGGTTTTCTCTTTCGGCTCAACAACTCGGCCGTTAGTTGGACTTGGACGTGGCTCAGGCGCATGCTCTGCCACCAGATCGAGCAGGCTTAAAATACCGTAGTCGCGCAACGCACTGCCAAAAACGACCGGCGTCAAATGTCCTTCACGATAGCTCTCACGATCAAACGGGGCATAACCACCAATGGCCAGCTCCATATTTTCATGGGCGTTAGACAACACATCCTCATCCACGCGCTCGGCAAGTTTGGGATCGTCCAAGCCAGAACACGCGACCACTTCGTCAAACGCGCCGCCTTTGCCCTTTGAAGACGTCAAAAAATGGCGATTGGGTATGTCGTAGCAGCCATAAAATCGCCCACCCATTCCGACCGGCCACACGACCGGTGAAATATCAAGCTGCAACTCGTCTTGGATCTGATCCATCAACTCAAACGGTTCGCGACCCTCGCGATCCACCTTGTTGATGAAGGTTATGATGGGAATGTCGCGCAAACGACAAACCTCGAATAATTTCCGCGTTTGGCTCTCAATCCCTTTGGCAGCATCAATCACCATGATGGCGGAATCCACAGCCGTCAGCGTACGATAGGTGTCTTCGGAAAAATCTTCGTGGCCTGGCGTATCCAGTAGATTGAATTGAAGACCGCGATGCTCAAACGTCATCACGGAACTGGTCACCGAAATCCCACGCTCTTGTTCAATTTTCATCCAGTCTGACCGCGCCCTGCGCGCTTTACCACGCGCTTTCACCGTGCCTGCAAGATGGATCGCACCGGCGGTGTGGAGCAACTTTTCGGTGAGCGTGGTTTTACCAGCGTCGGGATGCGAGATGATGGCAAATGTCCGGCGACGATCAAAAGGCGTTGGCATCGTGTAAGGGGTCCGTTTGGCGCCTAAGGCGTGTGAAAGGTGGGCTCAGGGACAGAACAAATACAGCCCCCCAAGAGCAAGCCTAGCGTTTTTTGAAACGCAAACCAGTTGCTCTAACTCTTTAACTTCCAACACTACGCGCTTGTGTTGGCATCTTTAACTTCCAACACTACGCAAGCTTGTGTTGGTATCTTTAACTTCCAACACTAACGCAAACCAGTTGTGTTAACTCTTTAACTTCCAACACTACGCGAGCTTGTGTTGGTATCTTTAACTTCCAACACTACGCAAGCTTGTGTTGGTATCTTTAACTTCCAACACTACGCAAGCTTGTGTTGGTAAAATAGATCAAATTATCCGCCCAAAATCGATTCCGATTTAAGGCAGTTTGATCTAGTCAGTAGCGAAGCTCTACAGCACTGGGGCTCGAAAGCAAATGATTGCATTTCAGCAGCACAACATCATGCAGCATAGAGCCCTTGTTCGAATCATATCCGAACTAAGAGAGGCATCTGTAGGCTGCAAGAAGCATCGGGTTAATCTCTGCCAGCTAGTCGTTCCAACAATCCGGGACGACGCTGACGGCCGCTTGCATCCTTGCCGTCGTTACGAGCAGGCTTGGGTGGTGACCCCGCCACTGGCCCAGCCACCCCTGAACTTGCCTTGACGGAAGCACTCATTGTAGAGGATCCAACGTTCGTTTCAGATGCGCTGATTGCCCGATTGGAACTCGCATGCGACGCGTTTGGTGAGGCATGTCCACCCAGCGCTTTAATAAAGTCACTGACCTTGGCTTCTTCACGCTCGGACGGCTTGGCGCGCTTGGCAGCCTCGGCAAGTTGTGTTTGCCCCGGCAGGGCCCGTCCATCTTTGCGTGGCGCTTTTAAGCGATCCAACAACGGACTTGAGCGACGCTCTGACACTTTAGGTGTGTCGTCTACGGCTCCAGCGCGAGTTACTCTTACACTTGCGCCTGCACTTGTTGCCGGTTGGGTGCCGCCCCCAAGGCGGCGAATAACGTCAACATAGTGCGCCGCCTGTCGGGCCATCTTGTCATTACCAGCAGCAATTTCTGCCTTTAGGCGTCGGATGGTATCCGCCTGCTCATTGAGTTCAGTTTCCAAAGATCCAACCCGAGCTTTCAACGCCACTTTGGTTTCCTTGGACGTCTGTTGTTCTTTATCCGTTGTCTCATAAACATTGAGTGCAGCTTTGAGGCGCGACAGCTCACTGCGCAAACGCTCCGCCTCTGCTTTCATTGCAGCAAGTTCTGTTTCCAGGCCGGACTGGGATTCTTTGCCTTTTTGAGATTCACCCCTGGCCTGCCTCAGCGCTTGTTGGGCTTCCTGAAGTTGGATGCGTAATTTTTCTACATTTGCTGCAGCTGTCGCGCCATCACCACTGCTCAAAACGCTGGCCCCTTTAGTGTGTGATGGACCAACCTTTAGCCGCTCAATCAATTCCGATTGATCACGCGCTTTTGTACGCAGCGCTTCTATATCTCCGCGTAACGCAATCTCTGTCTCAACACCGGCATCTGCAAAACTTGAGCGATTGTGTGCCTGACGTGTTGCCAGCGTCGCGTTCAGGCGATGCAAATCTTCGCGCTGGCGCGTGTTGATTTGCTTGGCTTCTTCCAGCGCGCGCATATTCTTATCGGCTGCCTGGGAAAGAATTCCAATTTCCTTGTCCCTCTGAGAAAGCAGTTCCTTTGCTTCTGATAGGCGGCGCTCGACCATCGGAAGACGTTCTGTAATGGTTTGCTCAAGCACCCTGCGCGCATTCTCATGCTCGTCAAGGATGGTCCCAAGGCGACCAACTTCACTTTCAAGACCACTGATCGCGGCATCCCGCCGGTTGATCTCAACGCGTTGGCGGGCGGCAACCAAACCGCTCTCTTCGAGGCGGGTTTCAAGGCGATGAATGGCAATTGCATTTTGAGCCCGCAGGCGATCTTTGTCCGCGCGAATTTCCGCATCCGACAACGGCATTGAGCGTTTTAAGTCTTGGATTGCGAGCTTGGCAGCGCGTTGTCGATAGAGTGGCGCCAGGAACAGCCCAAAAAAACCGGCCGCAAAGACCCCGAGCGCAACCAGCATTACCGATTGAAGTGTAATCACGGGTGCGTCCTCAAATTCCCCAATGCGGCAAAGTCAGGTCTCAAATCTATCTCACACCTGGTGTCTGTGAATGCCTCGTTGCACATGCTCTACGAAGAAGCTCCGTCACCGGGGCCCCGAGCGCATTCCTTATGTGCCACGACCAGCCGCAAGAGACAAACGCTGGGGTGATAAACGCTGGTTCCATCGGCCTGCCCAGGCGTCAAATCGGCACTGGCTATGGGGACAGGACAAAGGCTTGGCTGGGTGAAGCCAAGGCCACCCTTTCTCCCGAGATTGGAAATCCTACCAATTGGCATCCTGCGACGGGCACCTACAATGGGTTCCAGGTTGGCGCGCGCGTGTACTTCAAATAGCCAACGTTGGCACCAACCCTCAGGCCTACGCCGGAGCGAATAACGGCCAGCGACACCTCACCATATTTCTGGAACTGAACACTGACGCCACCGAGGATATACAAAGAGCCCTGGACGCCACCAAATCGGTGATAGACGTCTGATATGTCACGCATATTGTAGACCAGCACCATGGTTTTCGAGCCCTCTGCGCCAGCGTCATAACCAACGGACGGGCCCTGCCAATAGATACGATGTGTGCCTGCGTCCTTGGTATGCAATCGTCCTTCGCCATAGCGTAAACCAACCACAAAGGCACCACCGGCATCCTCGCCAAGGATGTAACCGTTCGGCCGCCCTTGACGGGAGAATGCGTATTCAACTGCTTTTGCAAGACCCTGGCTAATCGATCCAAAGAAACTGTGGCCGGTCGAAATAATTTCGCCTTGCTCATAATAGTCAGGCTGAACCCGCTCTGGCACACGACGAGGTGCGTTCCCATAGTCGCGGTCACCATAGTTGCCCTGATAGGGCTCGCGGTAGGCTTTGGCAGGCGGGGCTTTTGTTGGCGGTGGTGATGCCCGATAGGGTTTTCCATAGCCATAATCTGATGCAGGAGGCGGTTGCGGATCGGAGCGATAGGTATCACCGCGGTAGGTATCACCCGGACGATAAACGTCGCCAGCTCCATCTTCGGCCGCCGGTGCTACGTAAACATCGCGACCTTGGTCATAACGATCGCCAGCGCCCGCCGAATACCGTTGTTCGTTGCCATACGTCACACCGGGACGATAGGTGTCATCGGCACCGCGCTTTGCATAACTACGTGGCGATGGATCGCTCTGCCACGGCAATCGCTCTTCAGCGCTTAACGCCATGACGTGTGAAAAAAGCGCGGCAATGATCACGCCGCCACGCACCAAGTTTGAACCTAATCGTCTGATCATCTTTGAAACCGTTGTTTGCCGTGCTGTTTGTCGGTCGCGAATCCACTGCGGTGCCTCACAAAGGCAGCCAGCCTAATCGACTCAATTGGGTTGAGTGTGTGCTAAAAAGTGTTGCCAAAGTGTGGCCACCGGGTGCCCGCGAAAATCCCGGTTTTA
>CBDFNK010000002.1:0-19697 GCA_965250205.1 Hyphomicrobiaceae bacterium | reverse complement strand
CCAAACAGCGACGCACCAAAGGCCGATCAACTCGCCAAAGGTTTGCGAAATTTCAGGTGCCGTTATGAAGTCGCCATCGCGACCGAGCACGGTTGCGGTTTTGTAGTAGCCATGCTCGGGGTCAAACAGGCAAGACCGCATGTAGCGATCAATGGACAGCGGTCCGAACCGATGAATGCGGTCCTTGAGTTTAGTAAGGAGCGGGGTGTTTCGGCGCAGATGCAGGTCTTGTACCATTTCTAAACCGCTGGCCCTAAACCGCTGAGTTGGCCGCCTGGCGGCCACGATAGACAAGACAAGCGCCAATTAAGATCATCGGGATGGAATAGGCGATGCCAGCGGTCAGCGGGCCGATATTGAAGGCGTGGCCTTCATGCGGTTCCCGAAACAGTTCGGCAAATGAGCGGGCCAATCCGTAGCCAATCAAAAATAGACCAGCGGTCATGCCTGGCGACTTCAGGCTTTCAAAGCGATGTGTAAAGAGCCGCAAGATGAGAAACAACACAACACCCTCAAGGGCGGCTTCGTAGAGTTGGCTTGGATGGCGCGGAAGTGAACCGCCGGGACATATCCCGCCTGAATATTTGCGAATTGTGTCGTTGCAGAAGATCACACTCCAGCTGACATCGCTTACTCGTCCATAGAGTTCCGCATTGATGAAGTTAGCTGTGCGGCCAAAGAGCAAGCCAACAGGCACAGCGGCAGTGCACAGATCCATTGTGGAAAGGGCGCTAACCTTGTGATTGTGCGCAAAAAGAAAAATGGCGAGAGCAGACCCGATCAAGGCGCCATGAAAGGCCATCCCGCCGCGCCAGATTTTGAGAACTTCAAGTGGATTGGCGAGGTAATACTCAGGCTCATAGAGGCAGACAAACCCAAGCCGACCACCAAGTATCACACCAATGGTGATGTAAATTAATAGGTCATCGACCTTGGCAGGCGTAAATGGTGCTTTGCCATCCGGCCAAAGATTATGTTCGGTTAGGAGACGGCGCACATAAAACCAGCCAATCAGCAAGCCGACCAGATAGGCTAAGCCGTACCACTTGACCGACAGAAAACCGATTTCAAGGGCTATGGGGTCAAGATTTGGGAATGGGATTTGCGCAAGGATCATCTGTAAAACCGTTCACTGGGTGTCGCCGCGTGGTGTGTTAGCGTGTTCTAGGGCTAAGGGCCATGGCGTCGTCGCTTTTTGACGCATATCTGCGACAAACGTTTGGCGAACCTGTAGGTTTTCTCCACGAGCGCGGATGCGCTTTTGTTCAGTCCCTATAATGGCACGGCCAACACTACGGGCCTTTTTAGAAATGAATGGGTGGATACATGTCCCAATCGACAAACCGAGTGCTTGATGAACTGGCAAAATTAATGACTGACACCGCTGGTGCTGCCCAAGGTATCAAGCGCGAAGTTGATACGGTGGTGCGCAGCCAGGCCGAGCGCATATTAGGCGATATGAATGTTGTCAGCCGCGACGAATTTGAGGCCGTCAAGGCGATGGCGGAAAAAGCGCGCTTGGAAAATGAAGCCTTGAGCGAGCGAATGGCCGCCTTAGAAGCCAAGCTTGACGGCTAAGCGACCGGGAATTCAAACTCGAAGTTGATTAAGCTCGCCGCTACAACAGGAATCGCATTCTGCGTCATTGTTTGCGCGTCGAGTGCAAGAATGCCCCTTCCACACGTTGTGCCATAGTTTTCAACAGAGTTGCCCCCAACTGATCAAGATGATGTGGTCCTTGTTCTGCACGGCAACATTGGCCGTGGACAAAGGCGGTGCGGCCTTGCGACTCGCGACCCAAGGGTGTTTGGTCCCGGCAAATCAATTGCCCAACCGTATAGGCAATTGACAGGCACGATTTCCCGTCTGACCGCTGAAGGACTTCCATGGCATCGGCTGACCAGCGCACTCAGCGCCAAAGCAATCCAATTGATCTTCTGGAACGCCTAGCAACGGCTCATGGCTGGGCTATTGATCGGACCAACGCGGATGAGGTGTCGATGGTCGTTGGGGGCAGCTGGACGGACTATCACTTGTCGCTCAATTGGCGCGATGATCTTGAGGCGTTGCACTTAGCGTGTGCGTTTGATTTCAAGGTGCCAGACAATCGTCTCAACGAAATGTACAAGTTGATTGCCCAAATCAATGAGCAGCTGTGGCTCGGTCATTTTGATTTGTGGGCCCAAGAAGGGCTTGTGATGTTCCGCCATGCGCTGTTGCTTAACAGTTCGGTGGCAACGCCGGAGCAAAGCGAAGCCATGCTGCGTGCCGCTCTTGAAGCGTGCGAACGCTATTACCAAGCCTTCCAGTTTGTGGTTTGGGCCGGGAAGGAAAGCCGCGAAGCGCTCACTTCGGCGATGTTTCAGACCGAAGGGCAAGCCTAAAGCGTCGCGCCTTTTGTTGTACACAGTGAAGCTATTTGCACAACGCTCTGATCTCATGTCTCCATCCCATGATTGGCGATCAACTTATCTGCTCAAAGTCAAACCCAACTTTTCACAAGGTTGATCTAGGTCCGTGCGTCGGGTCACCTAACTTAACGTTGTAACCCTATCGCTATCTGGTTTTCGCGCTGACCCAGGTGACGTCCACCAAGTTTGTGTTATGACGACCTCCCTGACGGTTGCGCTCCGTGGTCTTGAGACGCATGCCGTTGCTGAGGTTTGGACATAAAGACGATGACATTGAAGTTTGATGGCACGATGCTGGTTGTGGGCGCTGGCAAAATGGGCGCGGCCCTGCTTGAGGGATTTGTCGCCAACGGATTGCAGCTCGCTCAAGTGGCTGTGCAGGACCCAGCTCCTAACGAGGCCATTGAAAAACGCCTTGCCAAAAAGGGCATTACCATTTCATCGGATGCCGGTGCGCAGCTGATTGCACCTCCTTCCGTCCTTTTGCTTGCGGTTAAACCACAGATGATGGCCGACGTTCTGGCGTCCATTTCATCTGTCGTCGATGCCTCGACAGTGGTGATCAGCGTGCTTGCAGGCAAACCGCTCGCAGGCCTTGAAGCAGGCCTCAACTCCAAGCAACCCGTTATCCGTGCCATGCCCAATACACCGGCATCGATTGGGGCAGGCATGACGGTGTGTCTGGCCAATGCGACCGCGACAGACGCACATAAATCCCTAGCAGATGCCTTGTTTGCATGTGTTGGCGATGTGGCTTGGATTGACGATGAAACCTTGATGGATGCTGTGACAGCTGTCTCAGGTTCGGGCCCTGCCTATGTTTTTCTGATGGCGGAAGTTTTGACAGATGCCGGTGTGGCGGCAGGTCTTGCCCCGAAACTCGCCGCGCGTTTGGCACGGGCCACGGTGTCAGGGGCCGGCCGGTTGCTGGATCACTCTGAACACGGTGCTGCAGAACTACGCCAAGCCGTCACGTCGCCGGGCGGGACCACTGCTGCCGCATTGGATGTGCTCAGGGACGGCGATGCACTTAAAGTTCTATTCGAAAAAGCAGTCGCAGCAGCCAAGAAGCGTGGTCAGGAACTGGCAGGCTAATGGCCGTTTTTCTTTGCCTCAGATCATATGTCCAGGCGCAAAACCGCATACACTTTTGGCTCGATCATGATCTATAGCGTCGCGCCTTTTGTTGTACACAGTGAAGCTATTTGCGCGACGCTCTATCTCATGACCCTATCCCATGACTGGCGATTAACTTATCTGCTCAAAGTCGCGTTCCAACTTTTCACAAGGTCGATCTAGCCTGTTCATTTGCGCATGACACTTGCAACGAACTGTCGTGATGATGAGATATAAGCGTAGCAATGGGACGTTTTTCAGTAGGGTGGGAGGCGACAGATGCAAACGTCAAATGTTCTCTTTTTGTGTACGCACAATTCATGCCGCTCTGTGATTGCAGAGTGCATCATGAACAAGGTTGGCGGTGATCGGTTTTGCGGCCTGAGCGCAGGCAGCAACCCAAGTGGGATGATCAATGCTGAAGCGCTGGCGATGCTGAATGGGCTTGGCTATGACACAACTGGTGTCAGGTCAAAACCCTGGGACGAATTTGCTGGGCCTGGTTCAACGTCTGTCGATTTCATTTTTACGGTGTGTGATGAAGCAGCCAATGAGGTGTGCCCGGTGTGGCCCGGCAAGCCTATAAGTGCGCACTGGGGTGTTGCCGATCCTTCACGGTTTGTTGGTACAGATGAGGCGCGTAAGCTTGCATTTGAGAAGACCCATCAAATCTTACATCAGCGTATTTTAAATTTTATCGCGCTGCCGTTTGACACGCTCAATGAGATGAGTTTGCAGAAAAAACTGACTGCGCTTGGTCAAAGCCAAAGCGGTCCGGTTAAATCGCTTTAGGAGTGTCCACACGATATCCAACCAAAGATCAGTCTCTTTGGGCCAAAAATTGGTTGCTGAATGTCTTGGCACAGGCTTTCTTTTGGCGGCGATCGTTGGCTCTGGCATCATGGCGGCCAAGCTGACTGACGGAAATATGGCCTTGGCCCTATTGGCCAATGCGCTTGCAACGGGCGCGGCACTTGTCGTTCTTATTGAAATGTTTGGCCCACTGTCAGGTGCCCATTTTAATCCTGCAGTGTCACTTGCCTTTCGTCTCAAGCGTGCGCTTTCGACACAAGATTGTGTCGCGTATGTTGCTGTTCAAATTATTGGTGGATGCCTGGGCGTTGTGCTTGCCAATGTCATGTTTGATCTGCCCATTGTTCAATCCTTAACGACAGTGCGCACGGGTACAGGACAGTGGATTTCAGAAGTCGTCGCGACGTTTGGTTTGGTGTTGACAATTTTATTGTTAGTGCGGTTCAATCCAGATCGTGTGGCGATGGCGGTCGGGCTTTATATTATGTCCGCGTATTGGTTCACCGCATCAACATCGTTTGCAAACCCAGCTGTCACCATTGCACGAACGTTGACGGACACATTTGCAGGTATTCGTGGCGAAGATATTGCACCGTTTCTTGTTGCACAAATTGTAGGTGCGATTGCGGCTTGGTGGGCTGTTGATCCCGAAAGAGGCTTTGGCCGAATAAAGCAGATAAGCCGACCATAGTAGATGAGTGCTAACGCTTTTGAGCCAGCGCACTAGGCCCTCGAGCCTTTATCTTGTGCACGCTGAAGCTATTTGCGCGACGCTCTATCTCATGTCTCTATCCCAAGACTCTATCCCATGATTGGCGATCAACTTATCTGCTCAAAGTCAAACCCAACTTTTGGCAGGTTGATCTAGTGGGCTTTTTCAGGCCCACAGTGGTGGCGTATCGGGCCAGTCAACTAAATCGGGATTGAGATCACGGCTCTTAGGCCACCGATGGTGCTGTCCCCGAGTTTGATATCACCGCCATGGCTGCGCACAATATCGCGTGCAATCGCAAGGCCAAGTCCGGTGCTGCCATCGCCTTGGGTGCGTGCTTTGTCCAGGCGATAGAAAGGTTTAAACACCGCAGTGCGCTCACTTTTAGGAATGCCAGGACCATTGTCATCGACCTCAACACGAATCCAACCTTGTTCGCGCGCCACCCGAATGATGATTTTGTCGCTGTAACGCACGGCATTAGACACCAGATTTGTAATTGCGCGCTTAAAGGCGCTGCGCTTAAGAGGAATGATCATTTTTTTCTGTCGACTGCGGAATTTCAACTCAATTGGCACGCCGTAGATTTGTGCCTCGTCGACAACTTCATGGAGTAGATCTTTCAAGCTGGCAGGTGCTGAATCTTCGCCCCCGTCGCCGCGCGCAAAAGCCATATAGTCTTCCAGCATATGCTGCATTTCTTTGACGTCGGACTTGAGGGAATTGACATCCTCAGAGTCTTCTAGGAAGGCAAGCTCAAGCTTAAAGCGTGTTAAAATGGTTCTAAGGTCATGGCTGACGCCAGCTAACATTGCCGTGCGCTCGTCAACGTGTGTTGTTATGCGCTCGCGCATTTCAAGAAATGCTTCTGCAGCATCACGCACCTCGCGCGCGCCCCTGGGGCGGAAATCTTCGGGCACACCGCGACCCTTGCCAAATTCGCTAGCAGCCTCTGCAAGGCGCAAAATGGGCCGAATCTGATTGCGCAAAAAGAGAATGGAGACGGTCAGAAGGATAACCGATGTGCCGACCATCCATAACAGGAAGATGTGCGAGTTGGAGGCATAAGTTTGCGATCGAGTTGCAATAAAATGCAACATGGATTTTGTGTGTTTGACACGGATTAAGACGAAGTCACTTTCGGCCACGGTGTCGATTGAGAAGGGTCTCTTGACGTGCTTGGATATCTCGCGCGACAGCGCTTGATCAAGCAAATTAAAAAATGGTTTGGAACGCGGTGGTGGCAGATTTCCGGGCGGCAGAATTGTCATCGAAAGATCAAGCTTGTCGCGCGCCAGCTTGATCAATTGATCATGCTTTTTTTTCGATGTGTCGTATTCATAAACCTGGACCAGGGCTGCAATGTCACGGGCTGTGGCTTCGGACAAACGTCGCGTGACCCATTGCCAGTGACGCTCCATAAATACGAAGGCAATGACACCTTCAAGAACGACAATCGGCGCGATGATAATGATCAGCGCCCGGGCGTAGAGACCCTTCGGTATCATGTCCGATAGAGTAGAGGTGAGCGCTGTCCATTGCGTCTGAAGCCACGACCCTGTGTCACCGGAGCGGTTCTGCTCGGCAGCATCTCCTGTCGTTGGTTTGTGAACGAACATGCGGGGCGTGCGCATCGCTTTGGCCAATCTCTAATCCGTGTAAAGGATATACCCTTTGCCGCGTACCGTTTGCAGATAAACCGGATTTGACGGATCAACTTCTATTTTGCGTCTCAGGCGATTGATTTGCACGTCGATGGCTCGTTCGCTCCCCGTTGAATCATCATTGCACAATTCATGACGTGGTACCGTCGCGCCTGGGCGCTGTGCAAACTGGCGTAATAAGTCGCGCTCGCGCTCTGTCAGGCGGACATTATCATCGTTCTTCTTTAATTCGCCACGGGCTATGTAAAACACGTATTCGCCCAATTGGATTTCATCGTGGGGGCCTGAAGGTGGCCGACCTCGGCGCAATATGTTTTGGATACGCAGCACCAACTCACGCGGTTCAAACGGTTTTGGTAGATAGTCTTCAACGCCAGCCTCGAGCCCCTCAATGCGATCTTCTGGATCGGCGCGCGCAGTCAATAAAATAATGGGAATGTTGTTTTTCGTTTTAATCTCACGCGCCAGAACGAGTCCGCTATCACCGGGCATCATCACATCAAGCAAAATAAGATCGAATGACAAGCCCCGCATGGCAGCCCGCGCGCTTGCTGCATCCGCAGCGCCAGTTACCCGAAAACCAGATTCAAGCAGGAATCTCGAAAGCAGATCTCTGATCTTTTTGTCGTCATCAACGATGAGGATGTGGGTAGCATCATCGGGAAGAGCGCCTTGGCCCAAAGCAGTCTCAGGCTTTGCCTTAGGAGCAACCATGGGCTTGGTCTTAGGCTTCTGTTTTGGCACCGGGCATCAATCCTTTTGAGTGGATCCGCTTTCTGGGTCGCGGTCTATCACATTTGCGGCTGTCGAGCGGGTGAGCCTTTCCACATCCTGACGTTGATCCAGGCTGATCATAGCAAGGAGAAATTTTTGCGTCGCCTCATCAGAGCCCGCTCCCGCACTTGCAAAAGCTTGGGCCAGACGTTTGACCTGCAAATTTGTCAGCGTTTCGGCAAGTGCGTTGCCTTTTTTCGTTGTGAACAGGCGGCGTTCGCGTCGATCCTGAGGTCCGGTTCGTTGGATGATGAAGCCCGTGTCGATCAACTGTTTGAGCACCCGTGCCAGGCTCTGCTTGGTGATTTTTAGAATATCAAGCAAGCGCGCGACCCTGAGGCCGGGGTTGCGGTCTACGAAATGCAAGACCCTGTGATGGGCGCGTCCAAAGCCATATTCTTCCAGTACGGCATCTGGTTCACCAGTAAAATCACGGTAGGCGAAGAACAGCAACTCGGCACACGCCACAAGCCGATCATAATCCGCCGGACGCGCGCCCAGATCCTGGGGGTCGTTGGTGTCAGTGGTGGTGCCAGTCAATATGTCAGCCATGTTGACATATTTGAATGTGATTGATACTCGTGGCAAGTCATTTTATGCGCAAAGCCGCCGTATCGCAGGGTTATTATCGCCCGAGTTTGGCGCGCCACCCGTGGCACCATCGCTCTTTTTGGGGCATGGGGCGCAGATGGGCGCCAATCGCAAACCGGTGTGTCTGTTGCTGAAAACTAACTCGCAGCGGCGCTCCAGCAAGGACCCACGACGTCATGGCCGATCTTGTCCCCTTTCATGATCGAGATGGAACGATTTGGTTCAATGGTAAGATGGTGCCGTGGCGCGACGCTAAGCTCCATCTTCTCTCGCATGCCTTACATTATGGCAGTGCCGCATTCGAAGGCGAGCGTGCCTATGGCGGGGTGATCTACAAGCTGAACGAACACACCGAACGTCTGTTTGAAAGTGCGCGGATATTGGAATTTGAGATTCCATATACCGTTGACCAGATCAATGATGCCTGCCGCGATGTAATTGCTGCTAACAATCTCGTGGACTGTTATGTGCGCCCGATCGCATGGCGTGGCAGCGAGCAGATGGGTATTGCGGCTCAAAACACCAAAACACATGTTGCTGTTGCAGCCTGGGACTGGGGTTCTTACTTCCCCATGGAAGAGCGGCTCAAAGGCATTCGGATATGCTTGGCCAAATACCGCAGGCCTGATCCTGCAACCGCACCCTGCAAGGCAAAAGTCGCAGGGCTCTATATGATCTGCACGATTGAGAAGCACCGGGCCGAACGGCTTGGATTTTCAGATGCGTTAATGCTTGATTATCGTGGCCAAGTTGCAGAATGCACGGGCGCCAACATATTTTTGGTCAAAGACGGCGTTATTCATACGCCGATCCCAGATTGTTTCTTGGATGGCATCACACGTCGTTCTGTTATTGCTCTGGCGGAAAAGCGCGGCTTTGACGTTGTCGAGCGGGTGATTATGCCGGACGAACTGGCGAGCTTTACCGAATGCTTTATCACAGGCACGGCGGCGGAAGTAACACCTGTCTCTGCAATTGACGATATTACCTACACACCTGGTGCTATTTGCGAAGCTTTGTTGGCTGACTACATGGCTGATGTACAGCCGCGCAATGCTGATGTCGCTGCCGAGTAGTAAGTGCAGCAGATCCGCGCTTATATATTGCATTGCAGTGCAGTGCGTTTGTAAGCGTGCGCCAAGCTGTGGCCTGGATTCGAGTCCCAAACCGACAAACCCGAATTGTGCCTAGATCGGCCTTGTGAAAAGTTGGAACGCGACTTTGAGCAGGTTGAACTAGGTGACCCGCGCTAGCTAGGCTCGCGCTTCTGCTACAGCAAATTTTGAGACATCCCCCAGGCCTTGTGAAGCGGAATTCAGGCCACCAATTCAGCTTTGAGTGGGTGGCGCGGCAATTGGCGTGCTTAACGCTTGATGGGTTTAAGGCTCAAATCGAGCACGCTAGAAAAGACAGTCATCTCGCGGTTAGGGTGCTAGTTCAAACGGCCATAAATCGGATTCGATTTATGGCGGATAATTTGATTTTCTTAACCAACACCGCGCAAGCTTGTGTTGAAGTTCAAAGAGTTAGAGCAACATGCGTTTTATTAAACGCATGTTGCTCTAGCCTGTTTTCAGAGTTGTTATTGATCAAGCGCTTGGAGCCTGCCACCCCTGAATGGCGGCATTTGCGCCACAGCGGTGATACAATTCTAGGCTTTGCTCAATTGTGCGCTAAATCAAGGCACACAAACCGCAACGAAGCAGTGATAACGGGTGCGGTTGAAACGAGGAGAAGAAGGTGGAAGCGAATATGTCAACGGCGTCCCGCTCTGGTTGGGGTGAAACCTTTAAGATTATTATCGAGGCGCTGATAATCGCTTTGGTTGTTCGGATCTTCTTTTATCAGCCCTTCAATATCCCTTCGGGCTCTATGAAAGAGACACTTCTGATCGGTGACTATCTGTTTGTTTCAAAGTTGTCTTACGGCTATTCACGCTACTCATTCCCGTATTCACCAAAGCTCTTTGAAGGCCGCTTATTTGAAGACAAGCCCGAGCGTGGCGATGTCGCAGTGTTCAAACTTCCGCGCGACAATGAAACAGATTACATCAAGCGTGTGATCGGTTTGCCGGGTGATACAATCGAAATGCGCGACGGCGTCCTGCACATCAATGGCAAGGCCATTCCCAAAAAGCGCAAAGGTGTATTAAAGACCACGAGCTACACGGGACGCCAAATTTCTATTCCCTCGTATGAAGAAACATTGCCCAATGGCGTGAAGTATACGGTGTTGGATGCTGACTCCAATGGTGTGTTTGATAATACCCGCCCGGTGACTGTGCCAAAAGGGTACTACTTCATGATGGGCGACAATCGTGATAACTCAACTGATAGCCGTGCAACGCATGACGTTGGTTTGGTGCCGCTTGAGAATTTTGTTGGCCGTGCTGAAATCATTTTCTTTTCTGCTGCCGTTGATGAACCAAGCGCGCTCAAATGGACCAGCCCATGGACTTGGCCATCTGATCTGCGTTGGAGCCGGTTCTTTAATCTCGTTCGATAGGCTTAGATGTTCAAGGCGCGCAAATATAAGGAGCTTGAACGGCGTCTGGGGCACAAGTTCAAAAATCAAGAGTGGCTTGAGCGCGCTCTAACCCATGCCAGCGTGCGTGGTGCGCGTATCGTTAAGCACGATAACGAACGGCTTGAGTTTATTGGTGACCGTGTCCTTGGGCTCGCGATTGTTGAAGCGGTGAGCCAGGCGCTACCAGATGCCAGAGAAGGTGAGCTCGCCCGACGGTATAATGGTCTCGTGAAAGGCGATACCTGTGCCATCGTTAGCCGCGAGCTGGACCTTGGTGCGCATATGATCCTCTCTGAAAGCGAAGACAGTAGTGGTGGACGCAACAAGTCAACCATTTTGGCAGATGCCGTTGAGGCTGTTTTGGGCGCCGTTTTCATAGATGCAGGCTTTGACGTTGCCCGCGATGTTGTGCTGCGCTTGTGGCAACCGTTATTGAACGAAGGTGGGGCGCAGCAAATCGATGCCAAGTCGGTGTTGCAGGAGTGGGCACAGGGGCGAGGTTTGTCGCTGCCGCGCTATGTGGAACTGGCGCGCGATGGCCCAGATCACGCACCAAAATTCACAACTGAAGTCCGCATCAAAGGTTGCGATCCCGCGACCGGTCTTGGGCGTTCTAAACGTCAGGCTGAACAAGCTGCCGCACGCGCCCTATTAGAACGCGAAGGCGTTGTTGGAATGTTCAATGATGACCAATAGATCTGACACCCGCGATGGTGCCCAAAATTCTGAAGAAAAACGCTGCGGCTTTGTAGCCGTGATCGGTGCGCCAAATGCAGGCAAGTCAACGCTGGTCAATCGCATGGTCGGTGGCAAGGTCACCATCGTTTCACGTAAGGTGCAAACAACGCGTACACCGTTAAGAGGCATCACAGCGCTGGGGAACACCCAATTGGTGTTCATCGATACCCCAGGGATTTTTGAACCCAAGCGTCGCTTGGACCGTGCCATGGTTGATGCGGCGCTGGGTGGCGCAAAAAGCGGTGATATCGTGGTCTTTATGATTGATTCTGCACAGGGTCTTGATGATGACATTGCCCAAATTAAAGAAAAGATTTCCAAGATCACCGCACCATTGATCATTGTGCTCAATAAAATTGACCGCGTGCGCGATAAACAAAAGTTGCTTGAGCAAACGCAGGAGCTAAGTGCTGACGGTCGTGCCGACCAGGTATTCATGATCTCCGCCGAAAAAGGCGATGGCGTTGATGATCTCAAAGCCTATCTTGCCAAAAAGGCACCTGTTGGCCCGTGGCATTTCCCAGAAGATGATATGTCAGACGCGCCCCAGCGGGTATTAGCGGCAGAAATCACCCGCGAAAAAATTTATCACTTCCTGCATCAGGAACTGCCCTACGCGACGACGGTTGAAACTACCGACTGGAAGGACTTCAAGGACGGATCGGTGCGCATTGAGCAGACCATTTTCGTCGAGCGGGCGGGTCAGAAAAGCATCGTGCTCGGCAAAGGCGGCCAGACGGTCAAAAAGATATCATCGGCGGCCCGAACTGAACTGACTGACTTATTCGACCGCAAAGTTCATCTATTTTTGTTTATTAAAGTGCGTGAAAATTGGGGCTCAGATCCCGAACGGTATCGCGAAATGGGTCTTGAGTTCCCAAAAGGCGACTAACTTTCCCCTTTCTAGGACCGAGTCGTCTATGGTCGCGCCTCAACGTCGTAGGATATCCTGGCACTTATGCATTGGTCCGACGAATCCATCATTGTAGGTGTGCGCCCGCACGGTGAAACAGCGGCCATTGCGGAAGTGTTTTCCTCTAGTCACGGTCGCTGGCTGGGTCTGGTGCATGGTGGCCGCTCGCGTCGACTGCGCCCGGTTTTACAAATTGGCAATGTGGTCGATGTGAACTGGAAAGGGCGCCTGCCCGAACAGCTAGGCACGATGACGGTGGAGTTGCGTCGTGGATATGCAGGGGAGGCCATGAATGAGTCAAAGACGCTGTCTGCGTTAACCTCCATGTGCGCCTTGCTGCATCTGGTTGCAGAACGCGAACCCCATTCTAATCTTTATGAAGTGACACAGTTCGTCCTGGGTTTTCTCGATGCACCGGGTGTTTGGCCCGCCCTGGTCGTGCGCTGGGAATTGTCGTTGCTTGAGGAATTGGGTTTTGGCTTGGACTTAACAGAATGCGCAGCGACCGGAAGCAATGATCAGTTGATTTATGTTTCGCCAAAGTCGGGCCGCGCTGTTTCTGCGTCGGCGGGAGAGCCGTACAAAGATCGTCTTTTAGCCTTGCCATCTTTCTTGAACCGCAGTCAGCGCGGTGATGTTATGGGTGATGACTTAATGCATGGCTTTCAGCTGACGGGACACTTCTTGCAAACCCGTATCCTTGGGCCGCGTGAGCGCGACATGCCAACGGCCCGTGAACGACTGATTACGCTCCTGAAGCGTGATAACGAGGTCTAGATCAACCTTGTGAAAAGTTGGCATCGACTTTGAGCAGATAAGTTGATCGCCAGTCTTGGGATAGAGCGCTGAGATAGAGCGTCGAGCAAATAGCTTCACTGTGTACAACAAAAGGCTCGACGCTCTAGCAAGTGCAGGAGGGGCGAGAAAACCTGGGTAAAACGAACACACCTAGGGGGCTGTCTGGGGCCTAAGGCTGGCTCGGATCTTGCTCCCGGAAGGCTGCCGGAGTAGGCAAATTGAATGAGTGACAAACCGATTCTTGATGCAGGTGGGTCGTTTGAGGCTGTCGACCTGAAAGAGGCGCTGGAAGAGCGCTATCTGGCCTATGCGCTGTCGACGATTATGCATCGCGCACTACCGGATGTTCGCGATGGCTTGAAACCGGTTCATCGGCGCATCTTGTTTGCGATGCGCGAACTCAAACTCAATCCCGAAGCGGGCTACAAGAAGTGCGCGAAGATCGTCGGTGAAGTGATGGGTAACTATCATCCTCACGGAGATCAGGCGATTTATGATGCACTCGTGCGCTTGGCGCAGAACTTTGCTGTCCGCTATCCCATGGTTGATGGTCAGGGCAATTTTGGCAACGTCGATGGCGATAACGCGGCTGCCATGCGTTATACGGAAAGTCGCCTAACAGCAGTGGCCCAAGCGCTGCTCAATGGCATTGATCAAGACACAGTTGATTTTCGCCCTACCTATGATGGCACGAACGAGGAACCCGTGGTCCTCCCCTCTGCTGTACCCAATCTGTTGGCCAATGGTGCCACAGGTATTGCCGTCGGCATGGCGACCAGCATTCCACCACACAACATAGAAGAGCTTGGCAATGCGCTTTTGCATTTGATTAAGCACCCCAACGCAACGATTGCAAAACTGATTGAATTCATTCCCGGACCCGACTTTCCCACCGGCGGTATTATTATCGAGCCGTATGAAAACATTCTTGAAGCTTATAAAACGGGCCGCGGCGGTTTTCGTATGCGCGCCCGGTGGCACAAGGAAGATGCCGGACGGGGTGCCTACCGGGTGGTGGTGACGGAAATCCCCTACCAGGTGCAAAAATCAAAGTTGATCGAAAAGACTGCGGAGCTGTTGCAGGATAAAAAGCTGCCCCTGCTCGGTGATGTGCGCGATGAATCGGCCGAGGAAGTGCGTGTGATCTTCGAACCGAAGAGCCGCTCCGTTGATCCTGTTGTCTTGATGGAGAGTTTGTTCAAGCTCACGGATTTGGAAACGCGCTTCAGCCTCAATATGAATGTGCTGTCGGCAGGCCAAATTCCGAATGTCTTGAACTTGCGGGATGTGCTTCAGCAATGGCTGGAACATCGCATTGAGGTTCTGGTTCGGCGCACGAATTTCCGTTTGGGCCGCATTGAGCGGCGTCTTGAAATCCTTGATGGCTACTTGATCGCCTTTCTCAACCTCGATGAGGTGATCCGCATCGTTCGCTTCGAGGATGAGCCTAGGAAAAAACTTATCGCCGCGTTCAAACTGTCCGAAGTCCAAGCCGATGCCGTTCTGAACTTACGCTTGAAAGCTCTGTCGCGTCTTGAAGAAATGGAATTGCGTGCCGAGCATGAGAATCTGACCAAGGAGAAACGAGAACTAAAGCGGCTTGTAAAATCAGATGAGTTGCAATGGGCGCAGGTTGCAGATGAAGTCAAAGAGTTGAAGAAGACCTACGCCAAATCTACTGATCTCGGACGCCGCCGCAGCGATATATCAGTAGCTCCAGAGATTGATATTGATCTCGACCAAGTGTTGCTTGAGCGCGAGCCGATCACTATTATTGTTTCAGAAAAAGGTTGGGTCCGGGCGCTCAGGGGGCATCAAGATAAGCTCAATAAGATTGACTTTAAACGTAATGACCGATTGATGCGTGCCGTTAAAGCAAGCACAACAGACAAGCTCATTGTGTTTGCGACCAACGGAAGGTTTTACACGCTTGAGTGTAGCCAGCTGCCAGGTGGACGCGGACACGGCGAACCGTTGAAGCTAATGATTGATGTCGAGCAAAATCACGACATTGTTGACGTGTTCGTGCATCAGCCCGAACGCCGTTTACTGGTCGCTTCAACGAGTGGCTATGGGTTTGTCGTGCAGGAAAGTGACGTCATGGCCTCCACACGCAAGGGCAAGCAGGTGCTGAACGTCTCAGAGCCGGATGAAGCAAAAATTTGCGTGCCGGTAGATGGCGACCATGTGGCCATTGTCGGTGAAAATCGCAAGCTTCTGGTCTTTAAGCTTAGCGAACTTTACGAAATGACCCGCGGTAAAGGTAACATTATGCAGCGCTATAAGGATGGTGGCGTGTCGGATATTCAGGTGTTTGCTAAGGCTGACGGTTTGAGTTGGATTGATCCGGCGGGACGCACCTTCACGCTGTCATTTACCGAGTTGCGTGATTGGATTGGAAAACGTGCCCAGGCTGGGCGCATGGTGCCTAAGGGTTTTCCAAGATCGGGCCGTTTTGGCCTGCCTCTTGATTGAGTGTGATGAGGTTGGAAGGCTCTTAAAGTTGGGGCGTGCAGGGGCAAATTCTCAAGTGTCCTTTGCGTCTCACTGAAGACTCCCGACAGCGACCGTAGACCCTGTTGGGAAGCACCAGGAGCCATGTTTGTATGCGTCAGTCCCGACGACAGTTGTTAACTGGTTTTGCGGCCATATCTACGTTTCCACTGACCGGTCTGGTTTTGTCATCCAGTGCCGAGGCGCGGTCTTGGCGTGCAGCGCGGGCCAGGTTGCCGAAGTGGGCCTATGGCAAAAACAGCGTTGCAGATGATGCAATGCTGATGTTTCGCGGTAACGGGGCGCATACGTTCTATGGCACCGGGCCCATTCCTGAAGCGGTTCCCAAGATCGCCTGGAAATATCGCACAGCCACGATCAAAAACATGATGCGCGGCGAGCGCGTTGTCTGGGCTGGAACCGGTTGGACCGGGACGGCGGTAAAGCTTGGTGATTATGTATTTGTCGGCTCGGTCGGCGGTTATGTCTATGCTTTCCAAGCTGACACGGGAGGGTTGGTATGGAAGCTCAAAGGCGGCGGCAAGTTTAAGGGTTCGCTGTGCCTCTATGAAAACCGCCTTTACATTGGCAACACGGACAACCTGCTGCGCTGCATTGATGCTGAAACCGGGCGTATACTTTGGTGCCATGACACGGGCAATGATTTAGACTCCTCCCCATGCGTGATCGACGGCAGTCTCTACATAGCCGGTGAAAATGGTTATGTTCGTTGTCTTAATCCAAGTACCGGGAAATTGATATGGAAGCGCTTTGTGGGTGGCATTGGGCCTGGTACTAAGCTGGGTTCGAACGGTTCTGAAACCTCACCCGCCGTTGCAGATGGTGAGCTCTATACGGCCACCTATGATGGCGTTTTGTTTTGTATTGATGCTAAAACCGGTAAAGTTCGATGGGAAGCCAAGACGCATGACGACACGGACGCGTCAGCGGTTATTTCCGGTAGCTATGTTTATGCATGTGCAGAAGAGCTGGCCTCGCATGTTTTTTGCTTTGAACGCAAAACTGGCAAGGAGGTGTGGCGCTACTCAGGCAACACCAAGGGGTATTGGTCAACACCTGCCGTTGCAGCGGGACGGCTCCATGTTGGCGGTCAAGATGGTGTAATGCACACCTTGGATGCCAATTCCGGTACACTGCTGTGGACTTTCAAAACGCGTGACGCAATCTGGTCGTCACCGGCTGTCGTTGATGGCAAGGTATTGTTTGGTTCTAGAGACTTTCATTTTTATTGTCTGGATGCCCTAACAGGTAAGCTCATTTGGAAGATCAAGCTTGATGGTCGCATTATATCCTCACCGTGCATCATTGATGGCAAGATATGGATCGGGACTGCGACCGGCTATTTTTATTGCCTCGCCGCATAACTACGCGCAAAAGCACGCCCCTTAGCCTTCTGCACGGCAAAAGCACAGGCTCAGGCACACGTCGGTGGGCTAGGTTTGCTTTGTTGATAGGTGTGGGGACGTGCGGACCAGATCAAACCGCATAAAATCGATTTCGATTTTAGGCGAATAATTTGATCTACTTACTGGCGGTCAACTTATCTGCTCAAAGTCAAACCCAACTTTTCGGCAGGTTGATCTAGAGCAACTTATCTGCGTTTGACAAAGCGTAGGATGGCCTAGCGCTTTGAAAGGGAGCCCGTTACATGAATAGCCTGATCGTTTATGAGCGTTTCCGCCGCGTTGGCATCCAAGGTTGGGTCAATCGAGGCGTGTAACAGCCAGGCAACGCCACCGATGCTCACGCACCAAATAACGACGGCAGCAATGGCACGTCTTACAAACCAAGCAACGCCGATATCAGAACGAGGTACAGCTTGGTGGTTTGGTGTACGTGAAATTTCGGTCATTCGTCCCTCAACGGATAAAGTAATTTAATCCGCCTGATTACAATTCGAGGGCAGGGCTGCCCGCAACATGATTGATGAATTGATAATGGCGGTCTGGGCTGCAATGGGTCAAGGCAACAACATGGCTTTTGATCGGTTAGGTTAACCTTCGTGGTTCCCAAGTCACGGTGACCGACCACCAAGCCCGCAGCATCGCGCGATGAGTAGGCTATGCTTGCGCACAACCTGTCGCTTAAGATGCGCAGATGATGGTTAATCGAGTGTAGCGCCTGGCCGCTTTGAGGCTGGTTGATGTCGTTTTTTCAGGTGGAGGTGGGGCGGTTGGGCGTTCTAGAGCCTTTCAGGATTAGGTTGAATCGAGGGATTCCCAAATCAGTTTATTTCTGATTCAAGATGAGTACTGGATGAGGCGGCCAGTATTCATGGGGAAACCATATTCTGACGATCTTCGGGCACGCGTGCAGACTGCGATTAATGAGGGCGATAGTTTGCGGTCCATTGCTGAACGATTTGAACTTGCACCATCGACAGTGATTACCTGGGCAAAGCGGGTCCGCGAGACGGGAAGCATTGATCCAGACAAGTTCGGTGGATATAAAAAGTGTCAGCTGGAACCGCATCGCTCTACAATCCTGACGTTGATCGAAGCCACACCGCACCTCACCCTGCACCGCTTGAAAGACGTGTTGGCCGCACGCGGCGTTTTCGTTTCACATGATACGGTGTGGCGTTTTCTGCGCCGAGAAGGCTTGAGCTTTAAAAAAAACGCTGCTGGCAATTGAGCAGTTTCGTTTTGATGTGGTGCGCCGTCGGACGCGGTGGCGTGGTGCCATGGACAAGCTCGATGCGCAACGCCTGGTTTTTATTGATGAGACTTGGATCAAGACAGATATGGCACCGATCCGCGGCTGGGGCCAACGTGGGCAGAGGTTAAAAGGCTTTGCTCCCGACGGATGTTGGCGCACGTACACGTTTCTTGCAGCTCTGCGCGTCAACGCGCTGACAGCGCCGTGTGTGATGGATGGGCCAATCAATGGCAAACTGTTCCAGCTTTACGTTCAGGACATACTCGTGCAAACACTCAAGCCTGGTGACATTGTGATCCTTGATAATCTCGGTAGTCACCGAAGCCACGCCGTCCGAGAAGCTGTCCGCGCTGTCGGCGCGACGCTGGCATTCCTGCCACCCTACTCACCAGATCTCAATCCGATTGAGCAGGTGTTCTCGAAGATCAAACACTGGATGCGCATGGCTGAGGAGCGCACGCTCAATACCATCTCAAATCGTGTCGCTGACGTCGTTGCCACAATCTCTGAAGACGAGTGTAGAAATTATATCCGACATGTTGGATATGGACGAACCTAAACCTGAAAGGCTCTAGGTCAACCTGCGAAAAGTTGGGTTTGACTTTGAGCAGATAAGTTTATCGCCAATCATGGGATAGAGCCATGGGATAGAGCGCTGAGCAAATAGCTTTAGTGCGTACAACAAAAGGCTCGACGCTCTAGCCGCCATGATTGAGGCGATGGCGGCACAGACGCCACGACAGAAAGGAATCTGACGTCTAAATGCGTCTCATTGGGCACCCTCTTGGTGGGTCGCCACAAGGGAATGAGTGGCGGCAAAGTCCACTTTCCCGGTTCCAAGGACGGGGATCTCATCAACCTTGAGAATTGATTTTGGTGCCCACAGTTCTGGCAGGCCGTGTGCTTTAAGATGGGTGGAAACTGTTTTGCGCTCAGCGGTAGGGCAATTACTCACCAACACTAATTGCTCGCCCTTGCGCTCATCGGCAATGTTGACGATGACATGATTATGCTCTGGCCAAAGGTCCGATATCGCAGATTCAACTGCCGCCAGTGACACCATTTCGCCACCGATTTTGGCAAATCGCTTTGCGCGGCCTGCGATGGTTAGAAATCGATCGTCCATCATGACAATATCGCCGGTGTCATGCCAACCTTCGACTGGCGGCACAAGCTGGCCCGGTGCGTTGTGAAAGATATAGCCCGCCATAATGTTGGGTCCGCGCACAAACAGCCGGCCGCCGTCCGATATGCCTGCAACAGGTTCAATGCGCGTTTCGATAGCGGGCAGAACTTGGCCAACTGACGTTGTGCGATTATTGTCGGGTAGATTGCAGGCGATGACGGGTGAGCATTCTGTTGCGCCGTAGCCTTCCAAGATTTCTGTTCCTGTCTGTCGCCATTGCTCCCGTGTTTGCTCCTTTACGCGCTCGGCACCGGCAATCACAAAGCGAACGGACGCAAGGTCA
>CBDFNK010000001.1:0-25550 GCA_965250205.1 Hyphomicrobiaceae bacterium | reverse complement strand
TCGTTTTTGATGGATAAACCAACCTTTGATGCGGTTGCCAAAAATTTTCTGAACTTCATCAAGGATGACGTGCTTGTCATCCACAATGCGCCATTTGATATCGGTTTTTTGAACGCCGAGTTGAATCGCCTGGCAATACCAGCGCTCGAAATGGGTCGTGTCGTCGACACGTTACAGTTGGCTAGGCGCAAGCATCCGTCGGGTCCGAACAATCTCGATGCTTTGTGTAAACGGTACGGCATCGACAATTCCAAGCGCATTAAGCACGGCGCCTTGATGGATTCACTGCTGTTGGCAGACGTCTACGTTGAGTTGCTCGGTGAACGCCAAGCAGCACTTTCCTTGGCGGTTGATGGTGGGGGTTCAAATCGCGCTCATAAATCAGGTAACAAAAAAGCGGCATTGCAACGCCCTAAACCTTTAAAACCAAGGCTTACCGAGAATGAGATCCGCGCCCATCTGGCGTTTGTCAAAACCCTTGGCAAAGATCCGCTCTGGCAGCGTTATCTTGATGAAGATAAGACGCAAGATTAGACATGCCACACGTTTAACTAAACGCAGGTTGCTCTAGACCAACCTGCGAAAAGTTGGAACGCGACTTTGAGCAGATCAGTTGATCGCCAATCATGGGATAGAGCGTCGCGCAAATAGCTTGGCTGTGTACAACAAAAGGCGTGACGCTTTAGTTTGTCATCTTGGGATCAGGTGCACCAGCGTGCTTTTTGTTGTGGGCATAAAGAGCGCCAAAATCGACCGGATCCAAAAACAATGGCGGAAAACCACCTTCCCGCGTGATATCGGCAACCAGGCGGCGCAGAAATGGAAAGACTAATGTTGGGCAATGAATCAGCAAAAAGACTTCCAACGACTCTTCAGGAATATTTTTTACTTTAAACAGTCCGGCATAAATTAGTTCCAGATCATAAATCGTGCCCGAGGAATTGGCTGCCAGCGCTTTAAATTCAATGGCGCTTTCATAGTGACTATCACTCAGATGTTTGGCGTTCACATTGATCTGAACTTCGAGGTTGGGTTGTTCTTCCTTGTCATTGATTGGCTTGCCGATGCCGGGATTTTCAAACGACAGGTCCTTGATGTACTGACCAACAATTTGTGCCTGAACATCAGACACATCCTTGCCCACATCAGCGCTGCCGCCATTTGTTGAATGTTCGTTGTCTTCCATGGCGCTATGCTCGTTGTCGGTTGATATCAAAAGTGTGTAGTAGACCGCTGGCTATCATGGCAGGCAAGGCTCAGCAATGGGACGGATTGCTCTGGGTTGTGGCTAGAGCGTCAGCCGGGAGAGGGTTTAGGGCGCATCAAGGTCTTTGTAGTCAGCATCAATAATGATGTTGCCAGACCTGTCCCGGCCAGACCTGTCCCGACCAGACCGCCGGTTGCTTGACCTACCAGGTTTTTTCTCTTGAGATTCGTCAAGGCCACCAAGGCCCATACGTTGCGACAAGGCGCGGAGAATTTTCGATCCGAGCCATCGACGAACGCCCGGGACCAAAAATGCAAAGCCAATTCCATCGGTAAGCAGACCCGGGGTTAACAAAAAGGCACCTGCGAGCAAAAGGAAAACGCCATCCGCCACGGATTCAACCGGCATATGACCTTTGCGTAATGTCTCTTGCGCTCGCATCATCACCGACAAACCCTGCCATCTGAGCATCACCGTGCCCAAAATGGCGGTCAGAATAACAATTGAGAGGGTTGGCCAAAAACCGAAGCTATCTCCAGCTTTGATTAACAGCGCGATTTCCAGCAGCGGAACGGCAATAAAAACCAACAGCAGGGCTATTCGCATCTTAATCTTCCGAATTAACCCGAAGACGGGCGACATTCTGTGCGGTGAAGAGGCTTGGTGGTTGAATCAACAGCCTAGTGGCCTAATATAGTCGTTATAACCAATCTCAACCTTTTTTCGGGACCATTGCCTATCAGCCTGCCACATTGATGGGGCCTGGACCAGACTTTATGACACTGGTACACGCCCCCCTCGATAGGCCCGCCGCTTAGGCATTGCTTGGAAAGTCGCCTCTTATGAACGATGGTACAATCGATGTATTCACGCTGATCGCACTGATTGCGGCAGTTGTGGTGGCGTTAAAGTTGCGCAGTGTGCTTGGGCAGCGCACCGATGACGATGATTCGCGCATCGAGCGCCACACACGCGAGCGTGAATTCGGCGATGACGACAAAGGGCATTCGGATAATGTTGTCACTTTGCCGACCGCACGTATTGATAACGATGAACTGCATCCTGAACCTCCGGAACAAACGGAGGAACAAATTCGCGAGAGCATCAAAGAGTTTGCCAAAAATGACGTTGGTTTGATCGAAGGCTTGGAAAGCATTCGCAGTGCGGATTCAAATTTTGATCCCAATCACTTCATTGAGGGTGCCAAACAGGCTTATGAGATGATCGTCACTGCCTATGCGGAAGGCAATCTCAAGGCGTTGCGCGAATTTTTGAGCGACGATGTCTACCGGTCGTTCGAAGATGCGGTTAACGCACGTGAAAAAGATGGTCTGATTCTCGACCAGACATTTGTCGGCATTACAAAGTCTAATGTGTTGGAAGCGGAAGTTAGCGATGGCGCGGCCAATGTCGTTGTGCGTTTCGGGAGTGAAATGATCACAGCAATACGGGACAAGTCTGGTGACGTGAAAGCCGGCGATCCTAATGTGGTGGAAGATATCACCGATATTTGGACCTTTAGCCGTGATGTTTCCACGGCCCGTGCGCGTGCTAATCCAAACTGGAAATTGATTGCGACACAGGCACCAAACTAGAGCGTCGCGCCTTTTCTTGTACACACTGAAGCTATTTGCTCAACGCTCTATCTCATGACCACGATCATGCCTTAACTGAATACCTGCTATGTCCCAACCAGATGTCAGCTTTGAACCCGTTAGCTTTGCTGACCTCGAAGGCTGGTATGACGACGCGCACCTGAAGGCGTTTCAGGCGTTTCAGGCCTCGAGCCGTCGGCTGCTCGCTATTGCATCTGACGGAACTGGTCATCTCGGCAAAGTACCTTCGTCAGATCTGCTTGCAGTGGCAGAGCATTCCCTCGCTGAGCAATGTGACGTGGCAACGGATAAAGCAGCACGTCTTTTTTTTGAGCTTTATTTTGTGCCGCATGGGGTTGTCTATGTCTCGTGTCCCGGACTGATGACAGGATACTATGAGCCGATACTAAAAGCTTCACAAACGAAACGCGATGGCTATCCGGTGCAGTTATTGCGGCGACCCAAGCAGTTGATCAATCTGGTTTCTGAAGCTGATCGTGGCCAATTTGGCGATCAACTCACGCATGCACTTAAAACGCCTGATGGTCCGGCACCTTGTCCAACTCGGTCCGAGATTGAACAAGGTGCGCTGGCCGATCAAGACTTAGCATTTGCATGGTTGAAGTGCCCGGTTGAGGCCTTCTTCCTGCATGTTGAAGGTTCCGGTATCCTTGAGTTTGAAGACGGCACCACCGAGCGCGTCACCTATGATGGTAAAAACGGCCATTCCTATACCTCGGTTGGTCGACACTTGATTGATCAAGGCGTCTTTCAGAAAGGAGAATTGACCTTCCAGGCGTTGAAGTCTTGGCTTCAAGCCGACCTAGACCGTGCTCGTGAGGTACTGTGGAAGAATGAGTCCTACATTTTCTTCCGCCCTTTGACAGACGATGAGCCCAACGGTGCGTTGGGTGTCATGCAAATTCCCTTGGTCCCGTTGAGAAGTCTGGCCGTTGACACGACCTATCACGAAATTGGCGCACCAATTTTTGTTTCGGCGCCAACCTTGGGTCATGTTGACAAAGCCAAAAAGGGCTTTTCGCAACTCATGATTGCACATGATGTCGGGTCAGCCATTCGTGGACCGGAGCGGGGTGATATCTTTTTCGGGTCGGGTCCCGATGCAGGTGACAAAGCAGGACTGACCGTGCATCCGGCAACATTTTTTGTACTGAAGCCAAAGGGGGGCAAAGCTTCGGCATGAGCAAGAAACCAACAGATAAATCAAAAAAAGGTGGTGTGTCTGAAGACGAAAACGCCCTTTGGCAACGTGTTGCCGACTCGATCACACCGATTGGCAAGTCTGATCGAGACACCGACCGTGTTCGTATAGCAGGAGCTGATACAAATCAGCCTGAGGCCAAAATCGACACGCGCATAAAGACCTCCTCGACAAAGCCAGGTTCTAAGATCACATCAAAGCCGCGTGCCGAGCCGCTTATGCGGCAACCGATACCCACGCAAGCCCCAGAGCCAAAGGGTCTCGGTCAATCAAATGTGCGCAAATTGCGCTCCGGACGCATCAGCATTGAAGCACGGCTGGACCTGCACGGCATGCGTCAGGGCGAAGCCCACGGCGCACTCCGTCATTTTTTGTTTGCCTCACAGCAACGCGGATTACGCTGGGTCATTGTCATCACCGGTAAGGGCGGTCGATCGCTCAGATCTGAGAATAATGAAGATTATTTTGATGGGCTTGGGCGCCAGGTAGAACCGGGTGTGCTGCGCCGGAATGTACCCCGCTGGCTGCAGGAACCTGATTTAAGACCAATTGTGATTGGCTTTCAAACTGCAGCGCCACAGCATGGCGGGGAAGGCGCACTCTATGTCAACTTGCGTCGACGGGACCGGGTTAAGTAAATTAGTTTGTAAAAGTTGTAAGGCTCAGTCCCGATTGGTGACAGCAGTTGCTGATCGTTAAGAGCAATTTTCTGTCAGGGACTTCAGTGCAGATGACGCACCCTTGAGTGAATACGTATCGGTTGTCTGGGTGCCACGCTTTGAGGTTGCTTTAACCACCATCTGCGAACCATTTTTTATTGCTTCCAGCAGTTTAAGTTCTTGCGTGGCATCGTAGACGTAAGCGCGTTCATCACGTGCCAATAGTTTAAAAGTATTGGCGTTAATTTGAATGGTCACTGGTTTTTTTACGTCAATCGGATATCCCAGTTTGACGCTGATTTGATTGCGAACACCGTCTTTTGGCCAAGCCGAAACATAAAAAAGGATCGCGGCACGATTGGCTTTTTTGGGTTTTTTTCTAGTTGGTTTGGAAACAGCGTAGCAAATATTGTGGGACGCATCGCGGCTTTGATGCAAGGACCACGTACCAAACTCTTTCATTACCATGGCTGCGTTCTGCGCCAAAGCCGGGCCTGAAAAAGCGGCAAAAGCGAGCGCAATCGCGAGTGCTTTAAATTGTGAGTTTTGACAGATCATCATTAAGGCCGGAACATCTTTTGGGTTTGTGCGGGTTTGGATCCAATAAAATGACTTCAATCGTATGTCGGATCATTGTTCAAGTTTGTCATTGCGGTGGGCTTGGGCGCTAATGCTAAGGGGTCGCTCCGCAAATTTCGCCAGGCTTGTGAGGCGATCATACATCACGATTGCGCCAGCCATTGCAACATTGACGCAGAATCGCGTCGGGATCTTGACCACATAATCACATTTGGACACCAGATCTGGTGAAAGCGAGCCAGCCTCTGGACCAAGCACGTAGGCGGCACGCATGGGATGACGGAAACTTGGCAGGTCAATCGCTTCATCAATGAGCTCAATGCCAATAAGTTGACAGCCTTGCGGCAAAGCCATCGCATCCAGTGTGTCCCAATTATAGTGCGGGAGATGAAATTGGCCTTTTGACGTGTCTGCACGCGCTTCGAGCGCTTGGTATGTGGCGCCGACGGTGAAAGTAAAGCTGGCACCAAACCCGTGCGCTGACCGCATCAGGTTGCCGAGATTGAGTGCTTTCGACATGCGCTCAGCACCAATGGCAAAATAACCGCGTGGTTCGGGGGGCCAATTTTCGGGAATGGAGCGCTCACGCATAAAAGATAGTTCTTTTCCTACATAGTTTTGATCTTAGCGTCAGGCCGCTTTATGACAAAACCTGAAATCGAAAACGCGCGCGGCCTGTAACGGCACGCAGGAAAGGACGCCCAAGTGAAAGCAGCACTGTGCACCAGCCTGAAAGGTCCGGATGCAATCACGATAGAAGACATAGACGCACCCAAGCCCGGACCAGAAGATGTGGTGATACGCGTAAATGCGGCTGCGCTCAACTTTTTCGATACCCTGGTGACGCGGGGCAAGTATCAATACAAGCCTGATTTGCCGTTTTCACCTGCCGGTGAGATAGCAGGAACCATCGCCGAGGTTGGCCAAGACGTCTCAGGCTTTAAACAAGGTGATCGGGTAGCCGCCTATATTGGCTGGGGAGGCGCGCGCGAATATGTGGCGGTGGCCGCATCCGCCGTGGTGAAAATTCCGGCTAACGTCTCAGATGACGTTGCGGCCGGGTTAGCGATTACATTTGGTACAGCTATTCACGGCCTCAAGGACCGTGCCGACCTAGCACAAGGTGAAACGGTCGCTGTACTCGGCGCATCAGGCGGTGCTGGCCTTGCCGCTGTTGAGATTGCCAATCTGATGGGCGGGCGCGTAATTGCGGCGGCATCGTCCGAAAAAAAACTCAAAATTTGCAACGACCATGGCGCTGACATTGGCATCAACTACAAAGATGCCGACCTAAAAGCAGAGCTCCGCCGGGTTACAGACGGCCAAGGCGTTGATGTTGTCTACGACTGTGTTGGCGGCGATTTTTCTGAAGCCGCCATTCGCGCTTTAGCCTGGAAAGGTCGCTTTCTGGTCGTTGGCTTCGCCAGTGGTGACATCCCAAAAGTGCCACTCAATTTGTTGCTATTGCGTGGCGGGGACGCGCGCGGCGTGTTTTGGGGTGAGGCGATGAAACGAGATCCAAAAGGTCATCGCTCAAACATGGAAACAGTTTTGAACTGGGTCGCTGATGGCAGCTTGAAGCCTCGAATTCACGCCACCTATCGACTTGACGAAACCGCAGAAGCAATTCGCGTTTTAGATCGGCGCGAAGCTACAGGCAAAGTGATCATTCGCGTGGCTTAGCTGCTGCTACAACTGTGTTTTGCTTAGGTTGGAATGCACAAAAGTTAACAGCGGTTAACACCTGTGCGCGTTTGACCTTAGAAAAATGATCCAAAATCGTATGTTTTGACGGCCGCGTTTAAGGATTGTTTGCCATCTTTGGTCATGATCGCGCTGGGTCGACTTTATTCAGAATGATATTTTCAGCGTTGCCGAGGGCCTCACCCGGGTTCTTTAGGCGCAATCAAGTGTTGTGCGAAACCGCCGTGTTCAGTTTGAGTAAGATAGGTCTGGGCGCTGTTTTGGCAGTGGCGTTACTGTGGCCAATGACGACACCAGCAAGCGCACAAGGTTTTTTGCAAAGTCTGTTCGGTGGCGGCCATCATTCACGGCCACGCAGGATGCCACCACGACGCAGTCGCCACATCTCGCACAATCAAAGTGTGCCGCAGCAGAAGAAGCAGGGTCGACAGAGACAACGGCCGCGATATGCTCACTATAGGGCCATGTGTGTTCGGATGTGCGACGGCTACTATTGGCCAATGAGCGACCGGACGACCCGGGGAAAATTCTACGATCTCTCGCGACGTTGCAAGGACAGCTGCAATGACGATGCTAAATTATTTTACATGCCGTCGGGTAGTAGAGACGTTAAACGAATGACGGATCTTTCGGGTCGAGCCTATGAGCATATCAATGCCGCTTTTCTCTATCGCAAAAAGCTCGTCAAATCATGTTCCTGTAAACCTATGCCTTGGCACTACAGCGCCAGAGTTCAACATATGCAGTATGCCGCGCGGGAAGCTGAAAAGCGCATGCGCTTAGAGCAACAGGAACAGCGTCGCCATGCAGCCTCACAACCACAGCAACTTAATTCGTCGGGGGTAAGGCCCGCCCATTCTTACGCCAGCGAGCCAGGACAAACCATTGTTGAAAGTCTGGATGGCGCCGTAGCGTCTAAGAGGCAGGATCAAGAAAACGAAATCGAAGGTAGCGATGATGACCTGGCGGCAGTTGCCAAGCAGGGTCCAGAACACCAGGTACGCCATGACGCGGTGCGCGTTAAGCGACGTCGGAAACGACCGTTAATCCACAAACAAGGCCAGCGCAAATATAGTGCTGTAAGACAGCGACGACGCAAACCAAAAGTAAGTTATAATTCTGGTTTTGCGGCCGCCAAGCCCGGCAAGGTTTGGCCAGGGGATCGCCCACGTCGACGCTAGATCGACCTGCGAAAAGTTGGAATCGCAACTTTGAGCAGATAAGTTGATCGCCAGTCATGAGATAGAGTCCTGGGATAGAGTGTCGAGCAAATAGCTTGGCTGGTAGGAGAAAAGGCGCGAGGCTCTAAGTCAACCGCAGAAAGTATTGATCACAAATTAGCCTGCCTGCGTTGCAGCATTTGATGCTGTGTCACTGACCGTTGGATCGAGCGGATAAGTTTGTTCGACGACATAAGGGCCACCTCCGGTGCGCGGGCGGGCGGAAAACAATACAAAAGAGTCAATCTGAAACGGAGCCGTTTGAAAGCCGCCGTTCCGTTGTAGAAATCGTGCAATGACGGCGGCCTTGCTGTGTTTCAAGCGGGCGAGTGTGACGTGAGCGGTAAATTTGCGACCAAGAGGGGCGAGGCCCGCATGTCGAGCTGCATTTTCATGCATGCGAGTCAAGTTCGACAACGCTGGGTTGGCTGCAACACCCGCCCATACCGCCGTTGGTGTTTTGCCACCAAACAGACCGAGACCTTGCAAGCGCAGGTCAAGAGGTGGGCATTTAATTTGGCTCAAGGCGTCGGCAAAGTCAGCGGCTTGGTGATTGTCGATATCGCCTACAAAACGCAGTGACAAGTGGAGGTTGTCACGCTCCACCCATTTGGCACCAGGTAAGGGTGATTTTAGCATTGCCAAGTGTTGGCGTATGTCGGCCGGTAAAACCAACCCAGAAAAGAGACGCGGCATCAAGCGCACTCCCTATAGTTGCTACCATTTTAGAGTGATTTGGCGAGACGGGCCTTTGCGCGATCAATAAGCTGTTCAACCGAGGGTAAAATGCGTTTCACGATCATGGCAATACCTTTTGCTGTGGGGTGCAAGCCATCCGGTAGATTGAGCTTTGGATTAAGCGCTACGCCTTCTAGAAAAAATGGGTAATGTAACTGGCCGTATTTTTGTGACAGCTGTTTGAATATGGGATCATAGGCTTGCGCATATTTTTCTCCAAGACCGCGGGGCGCAACCATTCCTGCAATTAGGACCTCAATATTTCTGGCACGCAATTTGGCAAGTATCTTATCGAGGTTCTTGAGAGTGATTTTTGGATCTTGGCCACGGAACGCATCATTGGCACCGAGTTCCAAAATCACGGCGTCTGTATCGTCCGGGATCGCCCAATCAAATCGGGCGAGACCTGCGCCTGTGGTATCACCAGAGACACCGGCATTGATGACATCAACAGCGTAGCCCTTGGCTTTTAAGGCGCGGGCGAGTTGAACCGGGAAGGCATCAGCGGGTTTCAGGCCATAGCCTGCGGTCAGACTATCGCCAAATGCGACGATTTTGAGCGGAGCGAGGGCATCTCGGGCTGAAAGTTGGGCAGCGCAGAAAAACAAGGCAAGGTTGAACACGGCACAAAGCACCACCATGTGCAGCAAATCAAACCATTGGGTCTTATTCCAACATACCTTCATCATTCTGCCTCAAGCTGTCGTCACATCCAGGTTTTGTCATACAACGGTAGAGAATAGTTTAACCCGGCGGCAAAAATAAGCCGCACCCGACCTCGGTCCTCAGGAGTTCATTTTCAAGTGAGCAAAGAAATTGTGAGCCCAAACAGCGTTACACTCAGAGATGTTGATCTAACGCTCGATAGTCGTGCTGGTCCTGTTGAAATTCTGATGTCGGTGTATCTCGATGTTGTCGAGGGACGCTCGCTGGCGATTGTAGGCCCATCAGGATCGGGCAAGACCTCGTTGTTGATGATTATGGCGGGGCTTGAAAAACCAACGTCTGGGTCAGTTGACGTTGTAGGCCATGATTTTGTTCGTCTTAACGAAGATCAGCTTGCATTGGCGCGCGGTGGTGACATTGGCATTGTATTTCAGTCCTTCCATCTCGTGCCGACGATGACCGCGCAAGAAAATGTTGCTTTGCCGTTGGAATTCTCAGGCCACAAGGATGCTTTTGAGCGTGCTGATGCCTTGCTCGATGATGTCGGGCTGTTGCATCGAAAGGACCATTATCCAACACAGCTTTCAGGCGGCGAACAGCAGCGCGTCGCCCTGGCGCGTGCTTTGGTCGTGGAGCCGAAGTTGCTGCTCGCCGATGAGCCAACAGGTAATCTCGATGGCGCAACCGGCCAGCAGATTGTGGAGCTGCTGTTTGATCTTCAAGCCAAGCGAAAGGCAACTCTGGTGCTTGTGACCCATGATGATGCGCTAGCGTCGCGCTGTGATCGGGTTGTGCGCATGGCTGACGGGCGCATTGTTGCTGGCCAAGATGCGGCGGCTGCATGAGCGACCTTACTTTAGGACCCGAGTTGATACCAGGCGAATCCATTCCAGGGACGCGTGCGCGTGTTGGCACGACGTGGTTGGGTCTTGTGGGCATGGCATCGCGCGAATTTAGAAATGGGCTCAGCGGTTTTTGGATTTTTATCGCTTGCATTGCGCTCGGTGTTGCTGTGATTACGGCTGTTGGTGCGCTAAGTGATGGATTACGCACCGGTCTTGCCGACCAAAGCGCAGAAATTCTTGGCGGCGATATCGCCCTATCAAGAGCGCATGCCAGAGCAACCAAACCTGAGCGGGCTTTTCTTGATACACAAGGCGGTGTCAGTGAGCGCGTAACTTTGCGCACCATGGCGCGTCTGCCGAATGGTGATGATCAAACGCTGGTAGAATTGAAAGCAGTGGATCGTGCGTATCCCATGGTGGGTACAATTGTTCTGGCCGATGGCAAGGTGTTTTCAAATGACGTCTTCGCCCAGGATGGATTGGCGATTGATCCCATTTTGTTGGAGCGACTTAAGTTAAAAGTTGGAGACAAGATCCAGCTTGGCGAAGCGCAGCTACCTATTATCGCCACCATTATCAAAGAGCCCGACGGGCTGACGGAACGATTGACCTATGGTCCGCGGGTACTGCTGTCACTTAGTGCTTTGGAAAAAACCAAGTTGGTGCAGCCCGGTACCTTAGCGCGTTGGCGTTATGCCATTCAACTGCCGGATCAAGCCGGTCGCGACCCAGAAAAGCTCAAATCGTTTCGTGACGCGCTGGACAGCGCTCTGCCCGAAGCTGGTTTTGCACTGAAAGACCGGCGCGATCCGTCACCCCGAATTTCCCGCACATTGGACCGCTTGCGTCAGTTTTTAACGTTGCTTGGTTTGACCGCATTGATGGTTGGAGGCGTCGGTGTAGCCAACGCAGTGGCGACCTTCATTGATCGCCGTCGAAAAGTTATTGCGACAATGAAAAGTGTGGGCGCGACCAGTGCCCAGGTGTTTGCAATCTTTGTCGCACAAATTTTGATGATCGCAGGTGTAGGTATCGCGTTTGGGTTAATCCTTGGCTATCTAATCCCCGTTGGTCTCGTCGAACTTCTGGCAGATGACTTGCCAATCGCAGCGCGCCTGGCACCTACGTTGAGCACCGCACTGACAGCAACAGCCTATGGGTTGTTGGTGACGATGTTGTTTGCCGTCTGGCCTCTAGCGAGGGCTGGCGATATCCGGCCAAGCGTTCTGTTTCGCGATCTTGTCAGTGATGACAAAGCCAGACCACCCGCCATGGCAATCATTGCAACAGTCGTGCTCGCTGGAATTCTGTTGGTGTTTGCCGTTCTGATGTCTGATGCACGGCACATCGTTCTCTATTTCTGCGTCAGTGTAGCTGCAGTATTTTTGATCTTTCTCGGTCTTGGCAGTCTGGTGACGCGTTTGGCGCGTGGGATGCCGCGTGCACGCAGACCGGAGATTGCTCTGGCAATTGGAAATCTTGGGGCCCCAGGCGGCATGACGCGCGCTGTCGTTCTCTCTCTCGGCATCGGCTTGTCGCTGTTAGTGGCAGTGGCCCTGGTGGATTCTTCGCTTGTGAAAGAAATGACCGGTCGCCTGCCGGATGAGGCACCGAACTACTTTGTTCTCGATATCGTTAAAGATGACATGGCACCGTTTCAAAAACTGATTTTGGGACAAAGTCCAAAAGCAAATATACGCTCTGCTCCGATGCTGCGTGGGCGCGTAGTGAAACTAAAGGACGTTGCAGTAGAAGATCTGAAGGCGGCACCAGAGGCGGAGTGGGTTCTGCGCGGCGATCGCGGTCTGAGTTTCTCTGAAACAGTGCCTCCAGGCTCCAAGGTTGTTTTCGGTACCTGGTGGCCAAAAGACTATGATGGAGAACCACAAGTCTCTTTTGAAGTCGAGTTGGCACGCGGACTTGGTTTGGAGGTTGGTGACACCGTGACGGTAAACGTGTTGGGGCGCAATCTCACGGCACGAATTTCAAACTTGCGGGAAGTGCAGTGGGAGAGCTTGGAACTTAACTTTGTCATGGTATTTTCTCCCAATACGCTGAGTGCAGCCCCTCATGCGATGTTGGCCACCATTACCTTGCCCAAGACAAGCACATTGAAACAAGAAGCAAAACTTTCGCGTGCCATCGGTAAGGCCTTTCCCAACCAAACGGTTATCCGTGTCAAAGACGCGATTAATGCCTTCAATGACGTGTTCTCAAAAATTATGATGGCGATCCGGGTAGCAGGCACAGTCACTTTGTTAGCGGGAGCGTTGGTTCTTGCAGGTGCCTTTGCCACAGCACAAAGTCGGCGCAACTTGGAAGCCGTCGTTTTGAAAACACTTGGCGCCACGCGGCGGCGCATTTTAACAATCCACGTCACAGAATATCTGTTGCTCGCTGCTGTGACAGCCGTGGTTGCAATCGCGCTTGGCAGTTTAACAGCTTGGCTCGCCTTGACCTATGTGATGAAGGTCAACTTCATATTTTCCTGGACACCCGTGCTACTTGCCTTGAGTTTGGCTTCAGGCCTCGTTCTGCTTTTCGGTGGCCTTGGAACATGGAGTATTTTGCGCGCAAAAACAGTGCCTTATCTGAGAGCTGAATAAATTTGATGGCATATTTGATGGGATATAAGATAATTGGACTTTTTTGACCCTAACGTCTTGAAAGCACCGAGTTTGATCGCCATATTCCAGATAGAAATCTCGCGTTTTCGCTGATTCTTTGAGAGGACAATTCCCTATGGCTGAAAACCATCATTCAAACACCGGTGCTGTTGGCCGGGCCGCTGCCCGCGTCGATGAGGGCCTACGTACGCACATGCTTGGTGTCTACAACTACATGGCAGCCGGCGTCGCCTTCACTGGTCTTGTGGCGTACCTAATTTCAAACTTGGCTGTAACGACTGATCCAAGTCTGGCCGTTGCGACATTAAGCAATGGCAAAATGCTAACGTCGCTGGGCAAAACGCTTTACTCGTCACCCATGAACTATGTGCTGATGTTCGCGCCGCTGGCGTTTGTTTTGGTGCTCTCATTTGGTATTCATAAGCTCAGCACTGCCGCTACCCATATGGCGTTTTGGGCATTTGCAGCCGTGATGGGCGTATCGATTTCTTCGATATTCCTGATTTACACAGGCGCATCCATCACTCAGATCTTTTTCGTAACGGCTGCTGCTTTTGCCGGTCTCAGCTTGTGGGGCTACACCACCAAGAAGGATATCTCCGCTTGGGGATCATTCTTGATCATGGGTGTTGTCGGCATCATTATTGCGGCAATCGTGAATATCTGGCTGCAATCAGGTGCCCTTCAATTTGCCATTTCCTGCATTACCGTTTTGGTCTTTGCTGGTCTGACGGCGTACGACACGCAACGCATCAAGGATACTTACATGGTCATTCGCAATGATGCAGCGATGGTTGCAAAAGCCTCTATTATGGGTGCTTTGAGCCTCTATTTGGACTTCATCAACATGTTTATGGCGATGCTTAGCCTGTTTGGTAGCCGCGAGTAGTTGCACTGACGTCAACCTAAATAAAAGCCCCGCCAGTACTTCTGCTGGCGGGGCTTTTGTTTTTCGAGAACAGTATCTGGTGTCACACAACTTTGAGTTTTTTGTCCAACACAGCAAGGACACGATGTAAGTCCTGGCCGCGCTTTAAAATCAGGCCGGTGGCGGCAATAACAGAATAAGCGCCCTGACGTCGGGCCAGCTTGGGTGTTTTTTCAATACGAAAGAGCGGCACTTCGCTCGACTTGCGAAAGATTGAAAACACCGCCTTGTCGCGGGTCATGTCGAGCGCATAGTCACGCCATTCGCCTTGGGCGACCTGGCGGCCATAGACAGACAAAATGTCGGAAAGTTCGGTGCGATTAAAGGCGACAACAGCCGTACTGTTTGCGTTGCTGTTTAAGGATCCAGAACCAGACGGAGCGCCCGCAGCGCGCGGGCGAAAAGCTATGGGTTCGAAATCGCTCAATGGCGCCTCCTAGTTTCGATGTCATGTTGTGCTGAAATTGGGCTGATTTCAAGCACTTGGAGCTAGAAATTCTGGCCTCGATTCCTTGAAATATCCAGCAATAATTATCACAACAAGGACACAAAGCTTCCCTTTGTGGGCCGCATTGGCAGGCCAAATTAAGCCTACCCCGACTTGGTCCGGTCCATACTTACTGTCTCGGAATTCAGCCCCCCAATCCCCTCCGAGCCTTCTCTCCGTGGACCGGACCTTCTTAAACTCTCTCCCGAGTAACGAAAACGAAGTGCTCGCCCCTATCATGGGGCGGGCATTTTCGTTTGAGAGCGCTGCCATCTACAGCGGCGCGCATTTTTTCGTACACAGTGAAGCTATTTGCGCGACGCTCTATCCCATAACTGGCGACAACTTATCTGCTCAAACTCGAACCCAACTTTTCGCAGGTTGATCTAGGGCAGGGTGCGAGGAAGTGGGGCCGTTCGGGACGCGGGTTTGGTGAACAACAAATGACCTTAGACCAGCCCAGAAGCGGTCGCGCGGTAGTCAAGCCAGTGCCGCAAAGTTTGAGCACTCTATCGCCGTTGCCTCAAGGTCCGGTCTTTGACGCGGTTCTGGGTTCAAGCCCCCCAGCCTCCACTTGGAATTGCAAAAAGGATCGGGCCTTACGCGCCCTCTCTCCCTCGGCTGGCAATATCTGCAAAAGGGTCGGTTTTTACCGGCCCCTTTTTTGTCTTTCATTTTTTAGAGCATGTTCCAGAAAAGTGTACGCAGTTTTCAGCCCGGAACATGCACCAAAATCAAAACGCATCAGCTTTCAGTTGGATCATGAACCCAGCTTGGTTTAAGACCTGAGTCTCCAAATACTGAGCAGCAACCGATGGTCCAAATGTCATGATATCTTCCACCGCAGTTTCCAAAAATCCACTGTTGGCACCCTTTGAGGCACCGTTTGGTCTGCCACCGTTTGCTGACATCGTGCCCGATCACTTTATGCCGGCATTTGAACATGCGTTTAGGGCGCACTTGGAGGAAATAGACGCCATTGCTGGAAATTCTGAACCCACATCTTTTGCGAACACGATTTTTGCATTGGAGAAGTCGGGCAGGACTTTGCAGGATGTGTGTCGCATTTTTTTCAATCTTGCCAACGCGCATACAAATCCAGCCTTGCAGAAAATCGAGCGCACGATTGCGCCAAAACTTGCCGACCACACATCGAAGATCTATCTCAACAGTGCCCTCTTTAAACGCGTAGATGAGGTGTTTAAGGCCGCAAGTGCAGTGGACCTCGCGTCCGAAGACGCCCGTCTTTTAGAGCGCACCCACAAGGGATTTGTACGGTCTGGCGCGCAATTGGATGATGGCGACAAGCAACGTACCGCCGAAATTACGGCTCGGTTGGCGACATTAGCGACCGAATTCTCACAAAACGTCTTGAAGGACGAACAAGACTGGCACTTGTTACTGAGCGATGATGGTGAGCTTGCTGGATTGCCCGAGGGTGCGCGGGATGCAGCACGTCGTGCAGCGGCAGATCTGGGTAAATCTAAGGGTTTTGCCATTACGTTGGCGCGCTCGAGCATAGAGACCTTTTTGCAATTCTCTGAACGTCGTGATTTGCGCGAGACAGCCTATAACGCCTGGATCAATCGCGGTGCCAATGGTGGAGCAACAGACAATAGGGCAATCTTGAAAGAAATTGTTGCGTTGCGTTACGAGTTGGCAAATTTGCTCGGCTTTGAGAACTATGCCGCGTTTGCCGTTGATGATCAGATGGCGAAAACGCCGGAGGCGGTGCGCACGTTACTTGATGCAGTTTGGGCTCCTGCCGTGGCGCGAGCACATGAAGAATGCCGTGACCTGCAATCCGTTGTTGGTACTGAGGGCGGCAACTACGAGATTGCTGCTTGGGACTGGCGCCATGTTACGGAGAAAGTCCGGGCGCAGAAATTTCAACTCAATGACGCGGATCTTCGCCCCTATTTGCAACTCGATAAAATGATCGAAGCAGCGTTTTACGTTGCTGGACGTTTGTTTGGTTTGACATTTAGCCCGTTGAAAGACGTGCCTATTCATCATCCTGATGTGCGTGCTTTTGAGGTGCGTGATGAGAACGGCAGCCATATTGGTGTGTTTCTTGGCGATTATTTTGCGCGCTCTTCCAAGCATTCGGGCGCCTGGATGAGTAGCTTTCGGGCCCAACACAAGTTGGATGGCGAGGTACGCCCGATCATTGTCAATACGATGAATTTTGCCCGTGGCGGTGAGAGTGCACTGACGCTGTTGTCATTTGATGATGCACGCACGCTGTTTCATGAATTTGGTCACGGCTTGCACGGATTATTATCAGATGTAACGTATCCGTCGCTGTCTGGCACCAGCGTTTCGCGCGACTTTGTTGAACTACCGTCGCAGCTTTTTGAGCATTGGTTGTTGCAAACTGAAATTCTGAAAAAATTCGCCATTCACGCTGAAACGGGTGAAACGATGCCGGATGATTTGATTCAGCGTATCAAGGCAGCTGACACGTTTAACCAGGGATTTGCATCGGTGGAGTATCTGGCCTCCGCGTTTGCTGATCTTGAGCTGCATCAGCAGATACCTGCTCAAGATTTCGACGTGGTGCGTTTTGAAAAAGATCTGATGCAGATGATTAAGACGCCGGCTGAGGTTGGTATGCGCCATCGTCTTACGCATTTCGGGCATATTGTTGGCGGCTATGCAGCGGGCTACTATAGTTACATGTGGTCGGAGGTGATGGATGCTGATGCGTTTCAAGCGTTTGTTGATCAGGGAGATATCTTTGATGCAGACACAGCACGACGTCTCAAGCAGCACATCTATTCAGCGGGTGATCGCCAGGACCCTGAAGATGCCTACATCGCCTTTCGTGGCCGCAAACCGTCAATTGATGGCTTGCTGAAAAAGCGTGGCTTTGCTGCCTGACCGCGTACTGTTGTCCGTGTCTCAAACTGGCCGTCTGTTCAATTTAGCGGCCAAGCCATGCGGCACCAATGATCGGGCCGTGAGTGGCTTCCTGCACAAGAATGGCACCCTCGTTCGTATCAGGCCGCAAAACTGCTTGGCGCGATAACCGAATGGTCATGGCCTTACCATTCCAGGTACCCACGGGTGTCATTTCACGGACAATATTTTTGTAGGTTAGCGATTTGCCGCGATTTTCGCCGGCCTTAATTTCAACGTTGGCTGACTTTTGAATCTGCGTTAGCCAGATTGTTGCCTCTTTCACAGGTTGATCGGCGGGTGCTGCGCCAATACGAATAATGATCGTGCTGTTATTGTGCCAGGAATGGACGGGGATGCGCTGTTTTTCGAAATGTGCAGTAGTGTCCAGAATTGCATTTTCGATTTGGCGGTGGCTGGAACCAAGCGCTTCTGCACGACCATTGACGACAATCTGTGGCGTGTACATCGGCCCATCGCGAAATGAGGAAATATAGCTGCGTTGACGCTGCGCATTTTTAGGTGACGCCAGCGTGTCTTTCCATCCGATATAGTCCCAATAATCAACAGGTAGTGACAGTGCCATCACATCTTTTCTGGTTACATAGCTTTGCAAAAGGCGATCAGCAGGCGGACACGATGAGCAGCCTTGACTGGTAAACAGTTCCAGAACCGCATGCACGGGGCGCTGTTGTGAAGTAGGTTGCTCTTGTGTTGGCTCAGGTGCGGCAACAGCAAAGCTCAACGGCACAGCCAAGATTGCCAAAACGTGAAATAAACGTGCTCTCATTGGGACCTTCATCATTTCCGGTGCTAGAGCGTCGAGCCTTTTCTTGTAGATAGTGAAGCTGTTTTCTCGACGCTTCATCTCATGACTTTATTCCATGATTGGCGATCAACTTATCTGCTCAAAGTCATTTCCAACTTTTTGCAGATTGATCTAGCCCATTTCATGATTCTCCAAGTATCGGACGAGATATGGATTAATACGACTCAAAACCTAGTGAGTTTTGTGAATTTTTGGAAATTTAGTCGGAAAGTAGCGCAACGGGCCCACCTTAACTGTACTTTTTAACGGCAGTTAACGTGGGCTCGAATTTTTTGCCCTCTTCTCGGTAAACCCGCATTGGGCTCGCGATCTAGGCCGCTTTGGCAAGGTTGCGAAGGACGTAATGCAAGATGCCGCCGTTCTTATAATACTCGAGCTCATCCAGCGTATCGATCCGGCACAGGATCGGCACCTGCTGAACACTGCCATCTGACGATATGATCTCAGCGTTAAGCGTTTGGCGCGGTTGCACAGTGCTGAGTCCCTTGATGGTGACGGTTTCATCACCCTTAAGACCAAGCGTTTGCCAGCTGGTACCGTCTTCAAACGTAAACGGTGCGATACCCATGCCGACCAGGTTGGAACGGTGAATGCGCTCAAACGATTGCGAGATAACCGCTTTGACGCCGAGCAGGCGGGTGCCTTTTGCGGCCCAGTCGCGTGATGATCCGTTGCCATATTCAACACCGGCAAACACAACCAATGGAACATTCTCGTCGGCATAGCGCATGGCGGCATCGTAGATCGGCATATTTTCTGCCGATGGGTAATGCACCGTGCGCCCGCCTTCCTTGACGCGGCCGTCACCATCCACATTCATGGTGTTTTTGATGCGGATGTTGGCGAACGTTCCGCGCATCATCACCTCATGATTGCCGCGACGCGTACCGTATTGATTGAAGTCTTGTGGCCGCACCTGGCGCTCCAAGAGATATTCGCCAGCCGGTGACTCTTTCTTAATTGCGCCAGCAGGCGAGATGTGATCGGTGGTGATCTTGTCGCCAAACAATGCGAGTACGCGTGCGTTTTCAATATCACTTGGCGCGACAGGCTCAGGCGTGATGCCATCAAAATAGGGTGGGTTTTGCACATAGGTTGAGCCGTTGTCCCAGCTATAGGTGAGACCGCGACGAGCTTCGACGTCTTTCCAATGCGCATCGCCATCGAAAACATCAGCGTATTTGCTTTCGAATAAATCACGCGAAATGTTTTTGGCGATAAAGTCTTGGATCTCGTGGTTCGAGGGCCAGATATCTTTCAGATAAACGGGGTTGCCGTCTTTATCTTCGCCCAACGGTTCGCTTGTTAGGTCAATGGCAACGGACCCAGCCAGCGCATAGGCGACAACAAGTGGTGGTGACGCCAAATAGTTCGCTTGTACATCGGGTGATACGCGGCCTTCGAAGTTGCGATTACCGGACAGGACAGCAGCAGCAACAATATCGTTGTCATTGATGGTTTTGGAAATAGGCGGCGGCAGGGGACCGGAATTGCCGATGCAGGTGGTGCAGCCAAAGCCAACTAAGTTGAAACCAAGCTGATCAAGAGATGTTTGTAGTCCTGCTGACTCGAGGTAGGCCGCAACAACCTGTGATCCAGGTGCCAGGGAGGTTTTCACCCATGGTTTGGTCGTTAAGCCCTTCTCCAAAGCGTTGCGCGCCAAAAGGCCAGCGCCAATCAATACGCTCGGGTTAGATGTGTTGGTGCAGCTGGTGATGGCTGCGATAACCACGTTGCCATGGGCCAGCTCATAGCCAACACCGTCGACGGCGTGAGATTGGGATGCACCTTCAGGACGCTTGTATTCATTGACCAGTGAGTCTGCGAAACCGCTCTTCATATCGGTCAACGAAATGCGGTGTTCTGGACGTTTTGGACCGGCCATGGAGGCAACGACAGTGCTGAGGTCTAACGCCAGCGAGTCTGTGAACGTTGGATCAGCGGCGTCACCGTAACGATAGAGCCCTTGAGCTTGGCAATAGGCTTTGGCAAGGGCAACGCGATGGGCGTCGCGTCCTGAAACGGTGAGATAATCCACCGTCACATCATCGACCGGGAAGAAGCCGCAGGTGGCACCATATTCAGGTGCCATATTAGCGATGGTGGCGCGGTCGGCCAAGGTCATGTGGTTGAGGCCTGGACCAAAGAATTCAACGAACTTACTGACTACGCCTTTTTTGCGCAGCATCTGCGTGACGGTGAGCACAAGGTCGGTTGCTGTGACGCCTTCGTTGAGTTTGCCGTTGAGTTTGAAACCGATCACTTCTGGCACCAGCATGGAAATTGGTTGGCCGAGCATGGCGGCTTCGGCTTCAATGCCGCCAACACCCCAACCTAAAACACCAAGGCCATTGACCATCGTCGTGTGACTATCGGTGCCAACGAGCGTGTCAGGATAGGCAACGGTAGAACCGTCCGCCATGGCATTGGTCCAAACGGTCTGAGATAAATATTCCAGATTGACCTGATGGCAGATGCCGGTGCCGGGAGGTACAACGCGGAAATTTGCAAAAGCTTCGCGGCCCCATTTGAGAAATTTATAACGTTCCTGATTGCGGGCGTATTCCAGTTCCACATTGTTTGCGAACGCTTTAGGTGTACCAAACTCATCGACGATGACAGAGTGATCAATCACCAGATCAACGGGCACTTGCGGGTTGATCTTTTTGGGGTCACCACCAAGAGCAGTCATGCCATCGCGCATTGCAGCGAGGTCAACAACGGCTGGTACACCGGTAAAATCCTGCATCAGCACACGCGCCGGACGGAAGCCAATTTCGCTGCCCGCCGAGCCTTTATCGACTAGCCATGTGGCCATCGCCGCAATGTCGTCCTTTTTTACCGTGCGGCCATCTTCAAAGCGCAGCAGATTTTCTAAAAGCACTTTCAGTGAGAACGGCAGGCTGGAGATGCCATCGAGGCCGTTTTTCTCCGCTTCTGCGAGCGCATAATAGGTATAGGTTTGGCCATCGACGGTGAGGGACTTGCGGCAGTTGAAGCTATCTATCGAAAGCGGGGTCGGGGCTGCGGCGGGTGTCGTGGACAAAATTAAATCTCCTCGTTTTCCGGTCGTGGCGGAAGATAATATTTTGAGGTGCGTTGGGTGAGCGCTTAGGCAACGTGCATTTGTCGCAAAAAACAGGTTACTCTACCCCTTGATGACGCTGGCCTCTATAACGTCAGAGCCTTTATAAGGTTCCGAGCGGGTTGCCGCCAGCCGCTCACTAGAAGAAATTTGCGGCAAACCGCCACTGTTTTTGCGCTGCGTTGAGACCACTGGGCCAAGCCTTGAAGCTAACTGTAAACAATCTGTCAGTCACCCGTGGCGGTCGCCAGGTCATAGAAGACCTGAGCTTCAACGTGCACGCGGGCGAAACCTTGATCGTGAAAGGCACTAATGGCTCGGGAAAGACAACGTTGCTGCGCACGCTTGCTGGTTTTTTGAAACCGGAATCAGGAACCATGCAGGCAAATGGTGTTGTCCCTTCAGAGGAGGACGGGCCAGAGCTTAGAGAACTTTGCCATTATGTTGGCCACCTCAATGCAATCAAGGCCAGTCAAACAGTTGTTGAAACGCTCGATTTTTATGCAGGCTATTTTGATCCACATGCAATACCAACCGAACGTGACAGGCGCATTGAAAATGCACTTGATCGCTTTCAACTAACGTCATTGGCATCAGTTCCGAGTGGTTATCTATCAGCAGGACAAAAGCGCAGGCTTGGCTTGGCGCGATTGCTATGCGTAGCGCGGTCTATTTGGTTGCTTGATGAACCGACAACATCGCTTGATAAAAAAAGCTCGGCCGCTCTGACTGAGATTATCAAAGACCACGTTGAGAGTTCTGGACTCGTCGTAGCAGCAACACACCTCGATCTTGGTTTAGACAATGCCGAGGTTTTGCAGCTTGGTGCGGAGGTCAGTACTGCGTGAGAGCATTCTTTAAACTTGTGGCACGCGATGTGAGATTGGCGCTACGCGATGGTGGCGCGCTTGGCACGGCTTTGGGCTTCTTTTTGATCGTTGTCACGTTGATGCCGTTGGGTCTTGGTCCGGATCTTAATCTGTTGTCCAAACTTGCACCCGGCATTTTATGGATTGCGTTGTTGCTGTCTGCGCTACTGTCGTTGCCGCGCATGTTTGAGAGCGATTTTGATGACGGCGCATTGGAAGTCATTGCGATGGGCTCAATGCCCCTGGAATTGGTGGCGGTTGCCAAGGCGCTGGCACATTGGTTGATGACGTCATTGCCGCTTGTCCTGGCAGCGCCCGTGCTAGGCCTGTTGCTAAATTTGGATTTCGCCTCCGTTCCGTTGCTGATTGCAACCATGGTGTTGGGCTCACCTGCAATCAGTTTTCTTGGCTCGGTCGGCGCGGCTTTGACGCTGAAAGCGCGCCGCGGTGGGCTTCTCCTGGCCCTATTGATGCTACCACTTTATGTGCCGACCTTGATTTTGGGCATTTCAGCGCTCACCGGACAGGCGGCTGTTGCCTCCAGTGTTGCGCCATCGCTCATGCTCTTGGCTGCAATCTCGCTGGGTGCAGTGGTGATTGGGCCAATTGCCTCAGCCGCCGCTATAAGGGCGCAAATTCAGTAAATTCAGTAAATAGTGGGGTTCAATAAGCCGAGCCCTTGACAAGAACCACGACACAGAAAATTGACCTAGGTACAGTGCATCTATGACCTCTTACACGACACCCAAACCCCAGACCCTCACGCAAAGGCTGGCTAACCCGACCCGGTTTATGGCTTTGTCAGCACAGCTGATGCCCGTGGTCTTGGTATTGGCGCTCGGATTATTGGCCTACGCGTTTTATCTAGTGTTGTTTGTCGCCCCTGCTGACTACCAGCAAGGTCAGACTGTTAAGATCATGTACATTCATGTGCCGGCGGCTTGGTTGGCCATGATGGGCTATAGCATCATTGCTGTGTCCAGTTTTGGTCTGCTGGTATTTCGCCACCCGTTGGCTGATGTGTCTGCCAAAGCGGCAGCACCGCTTGGCGCTGCGTTCACATTGATCGCCCTGATCACGGGATCGCTGTGGGGTAAGCCGATGTGGGGAACCTATTGGGTGTGGGATGCGCGCCTGACTTCGGTATTGATGTTATTTTTCCTCTACCTTGGTTTGATGTCGCTCAGGTCGTCGATTGATGATGAACTGTTGGCCAGCCGCCTCACGGCCATATTGGCGCTGGTGGGGATCGTCCTTTTGCCGATCATCAAGTTCTCCGTCGATTGGTGGAACACGCTGCATCAACCTTCAACGGGTATGACATCGACCGTGCACTCCAGCATGCGGACACCTCTATTGGTAAGCGCTGCAGGATTTACGTTGTTGTTTATAGCAATGCATCTCAAAGCGATGCGCAATGAGATTTATCGCCGTCGCGTTAAGACATTGACGATGGCGGAAGTGGACCAACAAACACGCGCTTAACGGCGGTGCCGAGACAGCCTATCAGACAAGGAAGTCACTCATGGATCTTGGACCACACGCATCGTTTATTTGGGCGTCCTATGGAGCAATGGCTGCTATCATCATGGCCCTTTCACTATGGTTATGGCTGGACGGACGTCGTCACAAGCAGGCGTTGATAGAACTTGAGCGCCGTGGCATCAAACGCCAATCTTCATCAGCTGCGTCATAAATCAAGAAATACGGCAACGAAATAAGGACCGCATAACGCGATGCAGCGCTGGGTACTGATACCGCTGATTGTTTTTCTGGCCATTGCAGGACTGTTTGCTTTTGCGCTGACAGGCGACGGGCCATCTTTGCTGCCGTCGCAGCTGATTGGTAAGCCTGCTCCTCAATTAGCTCTGGCACCACTTGCAGATCTGAAACAAGCAGGTGTTGGCGTCCCGGGGATCAATGCAAAAACGTTAACTACAAAGGGCCCGGCTCTGGTTAATTTCTGGGCGTCATGGTGCGCGCCGTGTGTCGCAGAGCACCCAATTCTCGTGATGCTGAGGGAAAAGACAGGCGTACCGATTTATGGCATCAGCTATAAAGATGACGCGGCCAACGCGCGTCGTTTCCTCGGCCGATTTGGCAACCCTTATACGGCCGTTGGTGTTGATGGTGATGGCCGGGCAGCCATAGAATGGGGTGTCGCAAAGATGCCTGAGACATTTGTGCTCAATGGGAAAGGCGAAATCGTATTCAAGCACAGCGGGCCGTTAAGCGGCTCTGTGGTCGATTCAAAAATCGCACCGTTATTGAAGGCATTGAGCGTAAAGAACGACGAGTAATTTCGTATCATTTATACGTTTTCAAATTCGCCTGTCTCTTCGTTAAGCGCAGCCAAATCACCATTTGCAATACGAAAATGACAACCGTGTAGGGATATGTCGCCTACCGCTTCTAAGTCTTTGATGAATGGAAATGTGCGCAGGTTTTTAAGAGACATTTCTATGGCTGCAAGCTCAAGTCGATCAGTGACCTCTTCTTTTTTGGCATTCTGATAGGCTGCAAATACTGAGAGCTTTGGCTCTGATAACATCGACATCCAGTTTGAAATAAAGCGGGCTTCTGTTTGTATGGCTGTGCTTCCTTCAACAGCAGCTTTGATGCCGCTGCAGCCGGAATGACCCATTACGACGATGTGTTTAATCTTGAGATTGAGCACCGCAAATTCCAGTGCTGCACTGACACCGTGGTATTGTCCGGATGTTTCATAAGGGGGAACAAGGTTGGCAACGTTTCGAATAACAAACAGGTCACCTGGTTTAGCGCAAAATATGGATTCTGGATCGACTCGGCTATCGGCACAGGAGATAACCATCACTTCGGGTTTTTGTCCGTGTTCTGCGAGCTTGTGATAGCTGGCGGCAGCCTTGCTGAATTTCTGAGATTTAAACTCATGAAATCGTGTTCTGAGATTAACTGGGAAGTCTGTCATTGATTAACCACATCTGGATACGCGGGAAGTTACGCGTTTGCGTTATCGGAACTTGCCGCTGGTGTCGAGCCTGGGTGCTCTGCGCCTTGTGATCTTAACCGAAAGTCGAACAGATTTGCAGGCGTCTTTCATTGGAATTGACAGCTAAAATTCGTTAAGGGTTGACTTTATTGAGGGGCCTTGATGTTCGTCTCAGCGGGACCGCATCAAAGTCTCTCATTTTAAGATTCAGAATTGGAACAAAGGAATACCCATGCGCGTTCGACCTCGCCGCAGCGTACTTTATATGCCAGGTGCCAACGCCCGTGCCTTGGAAAAAGCAAAAAGCTTACCTGCCGATGCGTTGATTCTTGATTTGGAAGATTCGGTATCCCCAGAAAGCAAAGATGTTGCTCGGGAAAAGGTTTGTCAGGCAGTCAAAAACGGTGGCTATGGGCGA